>NZ_CAKQFJ010000001.1 GCF_934230905.1 uncultured Veillonella sp.
TTGATAAAACTATGATGGCGCCTAACGTGTTAGAGGAATGCACTCCTCTATACGTTAGGCGTTTATCGTTGTACTATATTGACTCAGTAAAACTTCATCATATCCTAATTGACATAACTCTATAGAATACAGTACAATATCCTTATATCTTAAATATGAGCTATGAATGGGTATAAAGGTTTACAAATCCTGCTTTCAGAGAGTTGCCGGTTGGTGCGAGGCAATAGAGGTTGTACGCTGACACTCTCCCGTGAGCTTTGGTGGCGAATACAGCAGTAGTCATCGACGGTGGTTCCGTTATACCCAAAACGAGTCCCAATTAGGGTGGTACCGTGTTATGAATATAACGCCCCTTTGAGCAACGATTGTTGTTCTGAGGGGCTTTTTTTATACTGTTAAATAATGATAAGAAAAAGGTGGAAATTATGGATCAAAATCGCGTATATTTCTTTGATACAACCCTTCGTGATGGGGAACAAACACCGGGCGTTGCACTTCGCACACCAGAAAAGGTAGAGATTGCGAAAGGTCTCGTACGCCTTGGTATTGATGTTATTGAAGCTGGTTTCCCTGCCGCATCTCCTGGGGATTTTGAAGCGGTGCAAACGATTGCTCGTGAAGTACAGGGTGCTACGATTTGTGGTTTGGCTCGTGCCAATGAAAAGGACGTGCAAAAGGTAGCTGAAGCATTGAAAGATGCTGAACGTAGTCGTTTGCATGTGTTCATCGCTACGTCCGAAATTCACATGAAATACAAATTGAAAATGACACGAGAACAAGTCCTAGAAAAGGTAAAATCCATTTTGGAATTTGCTAAAGGCAAGTTTGATGAAATCGAGTTCTCTGGCGAAGATGCATCTCGTACAGATATGGATTTCTTGTGCGAAGTGTTCGGTGTAGCTATTGCTGGTGGTGCTACTATCCTTAATGTACCAGATACAGTAGGTTACATGATGCCACAAGAGTTCGCATCTAAGATTCGTTACATCAAAGAACATACACCAGGTATTGAAAATGCCATCATTTCCGTTCACTGCCATGATGACCTTGGTCTTGCAAATGCTAACTCCTTGGCTGCTATCGAAGCTGGTGCTCGCCAAGTAGAATGTACAGTTAATGGTCTTGGTGAACGTGCCGGTAACGTGGGTATCGAAGAGGTTGTGATGTCTCTTAAAACACGTCATGACTATTTCCACGACTTACAAGTGAACATCGATACAAAACAATTTACAAAATTGTCTAAATTGGTAAGCCGCTTAACAGGCGTGGCAGTTCCTCCAAATAAAGCTATTGTTGGTTCTAACGCATTTGCTCATGAATCTGGTATTCACCAACATGGTATGATGAGCAACCCTGAAACATATGAAATCATGACGCCTGAATCTGTAGGTGCTGAAAAGACAAGTATCGTCCTTGGTAAACACTCTGGCCGTCATGCCTTCGAAGACCATTTGAAAAACTTGGGATTCCATCAAACTTTCACAGAAGAAAAAATCAATGAATTGTTTGCTAAATTTAAAGATTTGGCAGATAAGAAAAAACATGTATACGATGATGATATCATCGCTATTGTTGTGGAACACATGGATCACAAGAAAGCCTACGAGCTTGTTGCTCAATACTACAAATTGGGTGAAAAAGGTTATGCGTATGCTGATGTTCGCCTCAATACGCCAGAAGGTGAAAGAGCCGATGCTGCGGTAGGCGATGGCCCTGTAGATGCCTCCCTTAAAGCGGTTGAACGTGTGGTGGGCTTGCCAATTAGTTTGAAAGATTATCAAATCCGTGCCATCACAGCCGGCAAGGATGCTCTTGGGGAAGCAACCCTCAAGGTTGAATATAAAGGGCGCATTTACCACGGTCGTGGTATCAGCACCGATATCGTTAAATCAAGTGTAAATGCATATATTAATGCAGTTAATTCTATTTTCCTAGCTATGGAGCTAGAACAACAGGAGGAAGAATAATATTATGGGTATGACCATTACTGAAAAGAACATGGCTCGCCACGCAGGTCTTGATGTGGTAAAACCAGGCCAAATCATTGAGTGTCACTTGGATGCTGTGTTGATGAATGACATCACATTCCCACCAGCGCTTCGTGAATTTAAAAAGATTGAAAAGCCTGTATTTGACCGTCATAAAATCTACTTGGTGCCTGACCATTTCACACCAAATAAAGATATTCAATCTGCTACACAAGCGAAAGTCATGCGCGATTTTGTACGTGAACATGGCATTACAAACTACTTTGAAGTCGGTAGAATGGGTATTGAGCACGTTATTTTGCCAGAAAAAGGCCTTATCGGTCCTGGGGAAATGATGATTGGTGCTGACTCTCACACTTGTACATATGGTGCGGTAAATGCATTCTCCACAGGCGTAGGATCCACGGATGCGGGCGTTGCTATGGCAGAAGGTAAAACTTGGTTCAAAGTACCTGAAACAATTAAGGTTGAACTTATCGGCAAACCTAACAAATGGGTAACTGGTAAAGACGTAATCCTTGATTTAATCGGTAAAATCGGCGTAGACGGCGCTCGTTACATGGCCCTTGAATTCGGTGGTGAAGGCGTACAACATATGACTATGGCTGACCGTTTTACCATCTGTAACATGGCTATCGAAGCGGGCGGTAAATGTGGCGTGTTCCCTTATGATGAAATCACTGAAGCCTATATCAAAGGTCGCGTAAACCGTCCTGTAGAACCTATTAATGCTGACCCTGATGCGGTGTATGCCCAAACAGTGACAATTGACTTGGCTAAATTGCAACCAGTTGTGGCATTCCCTCATTTACCATCCAATACGCATTACATCAATGAAATCGACAAAGATATCAAAATCGATCAAGTTATTATCGGTTCTTGTACAAATGGACGTTATGAGGACTTAGTGGCAGCTGCGGAAATCTTCAAAGGTCGTAAGGTGGCCCCATTCGTTCGTTGTATTGTAATTCCTGGTTCTCAAGATGTATACGACCAAGCGATGAAAGATGGTTTGTTGGATATCTTCATTCAAGCAGATTGTGCTGTATCCACGCCAACATGTGGTCCTTGCCTTGGTGGTTACATGGGTATCATGGCAGCTGGTGAAAGAACTGTTTCTACTACAAATCGTAACTTCCGTGGTCGTATGGGTCACGTTGATTCTGAAGTATATTTGGCAAGCCCTTACGTGGCGGCAGCAAGTGCTGTATTAGGCCGCATTGCAGGCCCTGAGGAGGTTTAATATGGATTTTGAAAGTAAAAAAATCTGGCGCTATGGCGACGATGTAGATACAGACGTAATCATTCCAGCTCGTTACTTAGCGATTGCTGATTGGAACGAATTGGCTGAACATGCGATGGAAGATATTGATACAACCTTCGCTCCTAATGTGAAAGCTGGCGAAATCATGGTAGCTGGCAAAAACTTTGGTTGCGGTTCCTCTCGTGAACACGCACCAGGCGTTATAAAAGCAAAAGGCGTGCCTGTTATTGTAGCACACTCCTTTGCACGTATCTTCTTCCGTAATGCTATCAATATTGGCTTACCAGTTATTGAAATTGGTGATCAAGTAGATCGTATCGATGCAGGCGATGCTATTGGTGTAGACTTGTCCAAAGGCATCGTGTACAACTTGATTAAAAACGAACAATACCAAGGCACTGAGTTGCCACAATTCATTCAAGATATTGCGGCAGCAGGAGGTCTTGTAAACTTTGCGAAACATCGCAAATAAGCACGTAGCCGAGCCTCGGTGATGCTCTGACGCTCCAGCTAGCTGGAGCTTTAGGACTTCACCTTGCCTCGGATGAATGTAGTATATGAGGAAATAAGAATGAGCGAAAAAAATATCGTATTGATTCCTGGTGATGGTATCGGTACTGAAATTATTGCAGCAGCGAAGGCTGTATGTGATGTGGCTTTTGATAAAGCCGGTGTAAAGGTTAATTGGATTGATAAAAAAGCGGGCGGTGCGTCTATTGATGCATATGGTGTGCCTTTGACTGAGGATACTATTGAGGCTTGTAAAAAGGCTGATGCGGTATTGCTTGGTGCTGTAGGTGGTCCTAAATGGGATAATGTAGATCCTTCTATTCGTCCTGAAAAGGCAATTCTTGGCCTTCGAAAGGAGTTAGGTCTGTTCTGTAACTTGCGTCCCGTTAAAATTTATCCATCCTTGCAAGAATATTCTCCACTTAAAAAGGAACTGGTACAAGATGTAGATTTTGTTATCGTTCGTGAGTTAACTGGTGGTATTTATTTTGGTGAACGCGAAGAGGCACAAGGTGAAGGTGCTAATGAGTTTGCTTGGGATAAAGAAACATATAGCCGTTACGAAGTAGAGCGTATCATGGATATTGCTATGGAGACTGCTCGTAAACGCAATAAAAAGGTTGTATCTGTAGATAAAGCTAATGTATTAGCTTCTTCTCGTTTATGGCGTAAAATTGCTCAAGAGAAAGCAACGGCTAACCCAGATATTGCGACTGATTACTTCTATGTAGATAATACAGCGATGCAACTCGTTGTTAATCCTGCACAGTTTGATGTAATCGTTACAACTAACTTATTTGGCGATATCTTGTCCGATGAAGGTGCTGTTATCTCTGGCTCTATTGGGCTTTTACCATCCGCATCTATGGGGACTGGTACAGCATTATATGAACCAATCCACGGTTCTGCACCAGATATTATGGGCCAAAATTTGGCAAATCCATTGGGTACAATCTTGTCCGCTGCTATGATGTGCCGTCACTCCCTTGATTTACCTCAAGTGGCTGACGCTATTGAAAAGGCTGTTGAACAAGTTCTCGTTGATGGTTATCGCACAGGCGATATCTATCGCGACGGTTTAAAACGTGTGGGTACGACAGAAATGGCACAAGCTGTTATTGAACGTTTGTAGTCATGTAAGGCCGTGCATCTTGACTAGTTCTCTGATTTCTGTCATATAGTCAGATGCATGATCCTATATCATGTGCGGTAAAAGAACGCTTACGACATTGCATCGCATTTGGTGAGGTATTTTTTAGTTTGTATTTAGTATAGTTTTAGAATGAGGTGTTTACCATGAAATCAACTATTTACAGAAATCTCACTATTACTGCGTTATTAATGGCTTTAGCAATTATGATACCTATCGTAATGCCATTGAAAGTCGTCATACCACCGGCTTCTTATACAGTGGCCAGCCATGTGCCAATCTTTTTGGCTATGTTTTTATCACGTAAATCGGCGGCTTGTGTAGTTATTGGATCCACGTTAGGATTCTTTGTAGCAGGATTTCCTCTTATTATTGTTATGCGTGCAGCAACACATATCTTTTTTGCTTTGTTCGGCGCTTGGTATCTTAAAAATCACATGGAAGTATTATCAAATGCTCTTTCTTTTTTGACTTTTAACTTTGTGTGCGCTATCATTCATGCTATTGGTGAAGTTGTTGCATGCTTACTATTCTATACAACTACTACATTACCGAATATCGATTTGATGTACGTTGTATTCGTCCTCGTTGGAGGCGGCGCTTTTGTGCATAGTATGGTTGATGGATATATTTCCTTGTATATCTACAAGGCCATACCAAAATCTATCATTGAATAGATTCTGAATTGAGGCATCACTGTAAATAAAATGTGCCCCCATACAGATTAATGTATGGGGGCACATTTTATTATTTATTGTCTGTTAAAGCACTATCGTCAAAAGTGATTTTGCCTAATGTAACATGGTCTGTTGATTTATTGAGACCACGTTTTCCGTATTTGTGATATTCTATTTTTAACTCTTGATTCATGGCGAATTGTAGTTGTTTTAAAATAGTATCAGTAACGTCTTGAGACGTTTCCTTTTTAAAGCGGATACCGTTGAATAACAAAGAATTATCTTTTTCAATAAAATAAATGTTACCAAGACCTTTACCTACAATCAATTGATCTTTATCCTTGTTGAGTTGAGCTGTAGCACTAGATAAGTCTGACTTTTGTTTAGTAAGTACAAAATTTATATCAAATGTAACATCTTTAGGCTTTGCTTCATTAAGGATAAAGGATAGGAAATAACTAGTTGGCATAGGATAACCTTTTTCTGGTTCATAGGTGTAAGCATCTTCGGTGATGAGATAAGAGTCCCCGTTTTCTTGAACGGATAGTTTGTACATTGTCTTATCTCCGTCATAACCAACCCAAGTACCTTCAAATGTATTTTTACCACAACCAGATGTGATTAATAGAGCTATAAGCGCAATTATAAGCAGGCTGAGTTTTAATATATTCTTCATCGTAAACCTCCTTATTGTGCACCATCTAAAATAGAATCATCAAACGAGAAATCAAATTGAATTGTTGGTTTTTGAATTGAATCTTTCATATATTCTTTGTTATTTTCGATGTTACTATTTTTTATAGCATCTTGCATTTTTGGTAAATATGTTTTTACCGAATTATCGTCAGATTGCTTATGGAATACAATATCTTCGATAATTAATGTATCATCTTTTTCATTGTATAAAATAGACATATTTGTGTTGTCTTTATTTAGCGTTATACGATTATTCGACACATTGCCAACTACATTGTATATAACTCCATTCTTTCTCTGTAAAAGATAGTCAGCGTGAACAGGTACTGTTTCTCCAGTTTTTCGAAGCATTCGTGCATCGAAAATTCCGCTTGAGGAGGAATCCATCAAAGCTTTATAGTTATAGTTGGTTAAAGAAACAATAGCTTGTTTATTTAAGCTTTCTACTTTTAACTCAGAGACACCTTTATTTTTATCAAAAGCAATCCAAGTGCCTTCAAACTTGCTAGCATCATTACCAGTGCTACCACATGCTGTGATGAGCATCATCATAAAAGCTAGTAGTAACCCAATTAAAATGTTTCTTTTCATAGTAGTCTCCTTAGGCAGCGTCACCATAGTATTTACGACGTAAATAGAACCAATAACCAGCACCACCTACGATGATGATTACAAGAGCAATCCCTCCATAGAGCAACCAACTATGACTTGGCTTGAAGGTGAAATGGATTTTACTATTTTCAGGGAAGGTTACTGTATTTCCTTTAATGGCACCATCTTGTACGCTCTCTTTAATAATATCGCCATCTACAGTAATATTAGTTTGGCCGGCAGCCGTACCTAAATCTATAATATATGCATCGTCAGCCGTTTTTTGTAAAGCAGGCTCCTTAGATTTTCCTGTAAATTGGCTTGTAATAGCATTACGCATTTGTTCTAATTCAGTGCCATTGGCAAATTTTACTTCTACTTTCCAGACGGGGCGAGATGTTGTGTCTGATTCTTCGACTGTTTGCATTTTTCCTTCTGCATTAGGTGCTTTTAATGTATAGTTTTGTACATTGTTTTTGGTTAATGCATCGGTAATGGTTTTCTTTTCTAATGGACCTGATTGGGAATTTACGGTTGCATCCCAGGTACACCACTACCATCATTTTTAATTGTGATATTTGAGTTAATTGTGGCACACCCAGATAACACTAACATACATAGACTTAGAATCATAAGGCATAATCGTCTCATAATAGTCCTCTCTTTCAAACTACAAAATTTAAACTATCTATAAAATGCTAGTTATGCTATATTGTACATTAATTAGATAAACCTAGGCAATATATGTAGTTGAAAGGAACGATGAAATGTTAATGAAATTTAAACAGTTTGGAATTGTTAAGGGTGTGCTGAGTATTGTAGTAGTGATTGGTATACTTGTAGGTGCTGGATATGGACTGTATTATCAATTTGTGTATAAGCAGTCCCCAGAATATTCTCTTCGAGTAATTTATAAAGCGATTCAGGATGGTGATACAGATACATTTTTTGCGATGGTTGATGGTGAAGGTATTTTACATAAGGTGTTTGATCCGTATATTGAAAAACTGTTGAAAGAATCTGATGGGCGGAATATATCTCAAACTAATTCAAAAGGAGAAACTAAGATTTTGAACCTTGGAGAAGCGTTGCTGTTTACAGCAATTGATAATTATTATTTAGATGTAAAAGAGGTATTACTTAACCAAGATTTAAAAAGTCATATACCACATAGACCTGACCCTAAAGATCCATTTAAAGATAATTTGCAAACGTTAAAAGAGGTAGGCCGATATGAATTAATTTCTATAGAAGAGAAAAATAGGAACAATGGAGTTGTTAATATAGAAATTCGTGCATTGGATACTAAGACTAATGAAACTAAAGTATTTCCGATAGAGATGACTCAAATGGATAATAAGATGTGGCGGATTACCGGCTATGATTATAAGACATATGACTTGCCATATGATGGGTTTGATAGGATTTAATTAGATAGTGTATTTTGTTTTGCGTTACTTGATTGACATTAATAAAATTTAATTGATATACTCTATTTACAGATAACGTCTTAGAGACATTAAAGGACGGAATGTTCGTCTCTCGGTTGTCTCAGTTGACCCCCATACTTTGTATGGGGTTTTCTTATACCGTTCCGAATTATTTACATTGTTTTGCATGCATATGTACTAATAAGAGGTATGGTTTCCTAGTTGACAACCTACCCTTATGGGCCCTATAATTATCTATTATATGAATATTGCGTTGAAAAAGACGGCACGTCTCAGACGGATTTAGTAGAGACTAAACTCATGGGCTGAAAGGTTTGGAAATCTAGAGATGTGCGGATCACTTTGGAGCAAGCAGGAACCCTGCCGGTGAACACCGTTATATGTTTAAGTGGCTTTCACAAAATGAAGCATAGTCATTCGCAGACGCGAGATGGCATCTAGCTTTCACAGAAGGTCAGTAGGGTGGTACCACGGATATTACGTCCGTCCCTTCGGGGGCGGGCGATTTTTTTATGTAAAAGGAGCACATCATGGATTACGGTAAGACGTTACATTTGCCTGAAACAGAATTTCCAATGCGCGGCAATTTGCCTAAGCGCGAACCAGAAATCTTAAAGTTCTGGGAAGACAACAAAATTTATCAAAAACGTTTGGAATTGCGTAAAGACGCAAAACCTTTCATTTTGCATGATGGCCCTCCATATGCGAACGGTAAATTGCATATCGGTCATGCCCTCAACAAAACGTTGAAGGACATCATCATGAAATATAAGACTATGACTGGTCACTATACTCGTTATATTCCTGGTTGGGATACACATGGTTTACCTATTGAACATGCGGTTATTAAAAACACTGGCCTTAACCGTCATGAAATGGCACCATTGGACTTGCGCAACAAATGTAAGGAATATGCATTAGAATGCGTAGAAACTCAAAAACAAGACTTCATTCGTTTTGGTGTATTAGGTGAATGGGATCGTCCTTATTTGACATTGCGTCCAGAGTTCGAAGTAAAACAACTTGGCATCTTCGGCGAAATGGCAAAACGCGGACATATCTACAAAGGTCTTAAAACTGTATACTGGTGTACTCACTGTGAAACTGCATTGGCAGAAGCAGAAATCGAATACGCTGAGAAAAAATCCTTCTCCATTTACGTAAAATTCCCTTACGTATCCGAGAAAAAAGTGACATTGCCAGCTGGCGTAGATCCAAAACAAGCATATGCTGTTATCTGGACAACTACTCCTTGGACAATGCCTGCCAACGTAGCAATTTCCGTCAACCCTGAACTTGAATATGGTTGGGTAAAAGTAGGCGAAGAATATTACTTGATGGCTACTGGGCTTGTTGAAGCAGCTATGAAAGATATCGGTATTGACGATTACGAAATCGTAAATCGCTTCTCTGGTGCAGATTTAGAATTGGCTGAATTCAAACATCCATTTGTTGAACGTAATGCCACAGTATTGTGTGGTGACCATGTAACACTTGAAGCTGGTACTGGTTGCGTACATACAGCTCCTGCACATGGTGAAGACGACTTTAACATCGTTATGCGTTATAACAAGGAAGGCAAAACTGAACTTCCTATCGTATCTCTTGTTAATGAAACTGGTAACTACACGAAACAAGTCGACGACAATCGTTATGGCGATACTGAATTCCCATTGGCTGGCGTAGAAATCCATGATGCAGAAGTGCCTGTTATTAAAATTTTGGCACACAATAATGCATTGCTTCATAAATCTAGCTTGCGTCACCAATACGCTCACTGCTGGCGTTGTAAAAACCCTGTCATCTACCGTGCTACAGAACAATGGTTCTCCTCTGTAGATGGGTACCGTCAACAAGCACTTGATGCTATCGATAATCAAGTACAATGGATTCCTAAATGGGGTCATGATCGTATTTATAACATGGTTCGTGACCGTGGTGACTGGGTAATTTCTCGTCAACGTATTTGGGGCGTGCCAATTCCTATTTACTATTGTGAAAGCTGTGGCGAACATATTATCAACGATGATACTATTAAGGCATTGCAAGAAAAAGTAGCCGTAGAAGGATCCGATGCTTGGTGGGCTCATAGTGCAAAAGAATTATTGCCAGAAGGTTTCACATGTCCTCATTGTGGTCATGATGAGTTCAAAAAAGAAACAGATATCATGGACGTATGGTTTGACTCTGGTTCTTCTTGGTCTGGCGTACTTGAAGTTAACGGCTTAGACGTACCATGTGCGATGTACCTTGAAGGTTCTGACCAACATCGCGGCTGGTTCAACTCTTCCTTGTTAACGGCAGTAGCAACAACTGGTCATGCACCATACAACTCTGTATTGACTCACGGCTTCGTTGTGGACGGCGAAGGTCGCAAAATGTCTAAATCTGTAGGTAATACAGTAGCACCTAGCGACATCATCGATGTATATGGTGCTGATGTTATGCGTTTGTGGGTATCCTCTGCGGATTATCAAGCAGACGTACGTTTGTCCAAAGACATCATAAAACAATTATCTGAAGTATATCGTAAGATCCGTAATACATTCCGTTTCTTGCTTGGTAACTTGGATGACTTCAATCCAAACACCGATAAAGTGGCGTATGCAGATTTGTCCGAATTCGATAAATGGGCCTTGTTGCGCTTAGAAGAAGTACGTCAAAAGGTTACTGATGCATACGAAAACTATGAATTCCACATGTTATATCATGCAATTCATAACTTCTGTACAGTAGACTTGAGCTCCATCTACCTTGATGTAATGAAAGGTACTATGTATACTGAAACCCAAAACAGCGTAGCTCGTCGTTCAGCTCAAACAGCAATGTACGAAATCTTGAAAACATTAGTGGCTATGGTATCCCCAGTACTTTCCTTCACAGCTGAAGAAGTTTGGAAATACATGCCTAAAGAAGACGGCATGCCTGAATCTGTTATGCTTCAAGATTGGCCACAAGGTCATCCTGAACACTTCAACCAAGCTTTGGCTGATAAATGGAACCAATTGTTAGACTTGCGTACATCCGTACAAAAAGCATTGGAACTTGCTCGTCAAAACAAAACAATCGGTCACCCATTGGATGCATCCGTTACAGTATATGCTGAAGGCGCTGCATTCGACGCATTGAACGCTCTTGGTGAAGAAAGCTTAGCTAAACTTGTTATCGTATCCGAAGCTCACATCGTTAATGGCACTGCACCAGCAGAGGCTGTAAAAGACGAAGAAACAGGCGTAGCTACAGTAGTTGCTCCATCTAAATTTAAAAAATGTGAACGCTGCTGGTGCCACCTTGATACAGTAGGTCAAGATAGCGAATACCCTACACTTTGCCATTGCTGTGCAGAAGCAGTGAAAGCTCTATAATAGCGACTTATTTTAACACAATATAAAAAATATCCCCTCCGATAAGCTCCACCGGCTTTAACGACCTAGCGGTCTAGCCAAAGTCACTTCTCGAAGGGGATATTTTTATTAGTCCCAAAACTACGTTCTCTATTATAGGACCTTTCGTGGGGAAGGCCAAAAGTCGCCTTCTAAAGGGGCCATTTTTCTGTATTTCAATCAATCTGTGGTATTATTAATTGTTGTATGGAGATTGTAGAACATAGATATAATCAATTAGTAGAACCAGAGTTTGGCATGGATCGGGCACATGTGATTGGCCAATTGATACAAGAACGAGCAAAAAATTAAGAATTTTTTTAGATTTATGAATTCATTGCATACTACCGTTTTCCTTGAATATATGATGATAATTGTTATCGTCTGTTTTTCCTCATGAAACCTTTATGTGTAAAAATCTACTCGTTTCATGTTAAGATTAACAAACTTGTTTATGATATTTATAGTTAGTTTAGTAAATGAGTATATGAGAAGGAGGAATATGCAATGGTAGTAACAATCATTAAAGCTGTTATGACTGCTCTTACTGGTTTGGTAAACGCATTATTGCCTTTATTTAAATAATAAAGTCTACAAAACCCTCATAAACCCTCAAAGTTTAAGTATATATACTTAGCTTTGAGGGTTTTTCTTTATGTCTATTTTTTGTATATTAGCATGTAAAAACATACAATTTTAATGTTTAAACGATATTTATTATTGGTTTAAATATAAGTACTTTTATTGATTATATCTAAAAATATACATATAATAAAAATGAATTATAGATGAATTGTCGTCTAAAAACGTAATAAAGAGAGAATGAGAGAAATGAAAAGAATATTAGTGGTAAAAGCTATGGTTCTTGGTGCCATAGCTTGTTCAATTAGTGCTGTAGGCTTTGCAGCGGATGTAGATGCTCAGCATATACAAGCTTTAGATAACACACAACAAAATGTACAACGAACAGATACACAGGATGCTCTCCATTCTAACTGGATGGATCGTACCGACATTAAGGTAGGGGCACAAGCTAAGACCGGTATGCAAGTATCTATGGACACATTGCAACCATTAACTCATTATGATGAGAATTCTAAGTTCGTACTCTTTGTACAAGGTGGTATCGGTAGAGGTGGTCAAGAGCAGTCTGTTAGTTATTTCCATGGTTTTGAAGGCTTTTGGTATCCTTATAATCCTGTTACTGGTAAAGGTGATCAACGGATTATAGCAGAAAAATATGAAAATACTAAAACGGTAGGTGCTGTAGCTAATATTGGTATAGGGTATCGCCATCTTAGTAAGAATGAACATGCTTATGTAGGTCTTAATGCCTTTGTGGATCGTGCCTTTTCCGAGAATGCTAATCGTGTAAGTGGGGGATTAGAATATGTATCTGGTCTTAACGAAGTCCGCGCTAATGTGTATAGAGGATTAGGGGATGCAAACCCTGAATCATATTTGGTACGGTTATCTCCGGACTATTTTACATTTGATTTGAATGGGGCGCCAGCTAACTATACGGTATTTAAGACTCAAAAGACCATGACTGGGTATGATATAAGTTACGCTCATACCTTTAAAAATGCTCGTTGGGCTCGTGCTTATGTTGGGGCATATCATTGGAACGGTCGTAGTGTTCTTAACCATACTGATGCATTATTGAAGTCCCTTGAAGTTGGTCACAATCATGGATGGAAAGCAGGAGCTACGTTACAAGTAACACCACATGTATCGCTAGATGTAGGCTATACTTCGGATAGTAAGTATGCTAGTGGTGCCTATGGATTTGTTAAGTATACATTGGGGACATCTAAGTTTGCTTGGCATGGTGGCAAACATAGTGATGATGCTATTACAAATGCTCGTGCTAGAATGTTAGATAAGATAGAGCGTAGTCCGTTAACAATAGGCCATACATATGAAGAAGATTGGTATGTAAGACCTAATGATCACTTATAAAATTGATGATAATTTATAAAACTAAAAGGAAAGGAGTTTCGTAATGAAATATAAGTTAGTATTAACATCTATGGTTATGGGGGCCATAGTGTGTAGCACAAGTGCTGTAGTGGGAGCGGCCAATGTTGCGCCACAAGTGAGCGATACAGCAAAGCATGATGCGGTGCAATCGAGTTGGATGGATCGTACAGATGTCGTAGTGGGGACAGAATCTAAAGTGAAAACAGAGTTTGCTATCGAGACACTACAACCGCTCACACATTATGATGAGAATTCTAAGTCTGTACTTTTTGTACAAGGTGGTATCGGTAGTAAAGGAGGGCAATCTCATAAAACTAGTTACTTTGATGGTGCTGGAGCGTGGTATCAATTTAATCCCGCTTTAGGTGTTGCGGATATAATGCGTAATCCAGAACGACATGATGAGACAAAATCTTTAGGTACTGTCGGTAATATTGGCTTAGGGTATCGTCAGCTTAGTAAACATGAACATGCTTATGTAGGCATTAATGCATTTGTTGATCGTGCTTTCTCTGAGAATGCTAATCGAGTTAGTGGAGGATTAGAATATGTGGCTGGTCTTAATGAGGTTCGTGCTAATGTATATAGAGATTTTGGAAATATAAAATCTCAATCATATAATAAGAATGTGATTGAGCCTTTTTTCCCATTTCCTTTGAATGGTGGGACTTATTATTGCGATGTGTCTGAGTCTCAAAAGGTGTTATCTGGTTATGATATAACTTATACTCGTTCATTTAAGAATGCTCTCTGGGCTCGTGTGCATATAGGAGCTTATCATTGGAAGGGACTTGGTATTTCATCACATAGTGGTGGACCTTCGCAGATTTCTGATTTTGGTAATAGTTCTGGGTGGCAAGTTGGTACCACATTACAAGTGACACCGCATATATCACTAGATTTAGGTTATACATCGGATAGTAAATATGCTAGCGGTGCTTATGGTTTTATTAAGTATACTTTGGGTAAATCTAAGTTTGCTTGGCATAATGGCAAACATAGTGAGGATATCATTACGAATGCTCGTGCTAGAATGCTAGATAAGGTAAATCGTAGTCCTATGATGATAGGTAGGTCTTATGATGAGTATTGGGTAGTAGTACCACGTGATCATTTGTAATATTAATATAATCTAGAGAGATTACATTGGGGTAAGAATTGATGTAAGAGGGAGAGCTTATAATGATAAATAATGTAATGTTGAAAGCCATGGTTTTAGGAGCCATGGCTGTGAGCCTATCTGCTACGGACATTGCAGCAGATGTTCATAATACCAATGGTGTAGAATCTACACAGCAAGCTATAGTAATAGATGAGTCTAAACGTGATGCTGTTCGTTCCACTTGGATGGACCGTACGGATATTGCTGTAGGTATACAGACCGGAGGCCAGTCCCAATTAGATAATGGACATTTTTTAACGGATGACCAAAATTCAATCTATAATAAGCAGTCTGATTATGGTAATTTAACGAAATCCTATATAGAAACATTGCACCCTATTTCTCATTATGATGAGAACAGTAAAAGTGTTCTATTTGTACAGGGGCGCATTGGACGTGGCGGTGAGAAAATAGCATCGAAAGAAATGCGTGGTTACCTTCTCCCTGAATTAACAATCAATCGGCATGGGCAATCTAGTTACACTAAAATAAATACGGATGAAAAATCATCAGAAACATTAGGGGTTATTGGTACTGTTGGTATTGGATATAGACGTCTGAGCCGAAATGAACATGCCTATGTAGGTGTCAATGCATTCGTAGATCGAGCTTTTAAAGACAATTACAATCGCATTAGCGGCGGCGTAGAGTATGTAAACGGACTCAACGAGGTATATGCTAATGTGTACAGGGGGCTTGGTAATAAGGATCTTGTAAAAGGTGGTGGTGGTAATCCATACCCTAAACGCTTATATCCTAATGGTTATCCAGAAGGGTTTAGTTTACCTGATAGTCCATACGGTGTTATTCCATCAGAGAATTATTATACATATAAAGGCGGTAGAGCACTAGGTGGCTATGAAATCGGTTTTGCTAGATCCTTTAAGAATGCTCGTTGGGCTCGTGCCTATGTAAATGGATATCGCTGGAAGGGGCAAGGTTTTGGCCATGAACAAAATTATAATTGGGGACGTCCGGGCCATTGGTCCGTTCCATGGTTTTCTGTGCGGAATGCAAATCACTATAAGGGAATTAAAATCGGTGCTGAATTACAGTTAACGCCACATATATCCTTAGATATTGGGTATAACAATGCTAATAATATGTCTAAAGGTATGTATGGTACTGTGAAATATACATTAGGTACATCTAAATTTGCCTTCTGGGGTGGTAAACATAGTGATAATAGAATTACTACTGCTCGTTCTAAAATATTAGATAAGGTACGCCGCCAAGATATGATTGTAGAATCCTTTGATGATATTGAATACGATTATTTAGCACCTATCAATCAATTGTAATATGGCCAGAGAATACTATGAACATGGTGTTACTGATGTTGGTTTATAAGGTATGATAACATAGCCTTAATTTAATAAAAAGAACGCATAGAGGCCCCAGTATTCAATCGATAGATTAAATACTGAGGCCTTGTATGCGTTCTTTTTATTTTGTTTATTATTTCAAATCCTTTGGTACGCTTAGCGGCTTCCAGTTATCTAGTTCCGGAATGTCTAAGGTGGTAATAGTCCGTTGTATCCAGTAGTTCAAGGATACTTCGTTGCCAAAGTGTTGTTCGAATAGGTATGTATTACCTGGAATATCTTGTTGCTTACCTTGCTTATTAATTATGTGCCGTACCGATTCTTTCAAATACAGTTGTACCCTAAATGGTGTAGATCCCTTACCTTTAAAGATAAAATAAGATGGTCCAATGAAGTCGTGGGTACGAATATTGATTTGTTTGTATTGATTGCTTTTTAGACCGTCTAAGGCTGCTTGAATCATAGCGTTGGCATCATCATATTCTTCCAACAAGAATGGCTCTTGATCTACATCGAGTACATAATGCCAACTAGCCTTTTCCTCATTTTTTTCAATAGCCCATGCATCTGAAAGTTCTGGAATGTGGGGACTTTCATATAGTGTATGCCACAGATGATTCGTCTCCTCAGCGGTAAGTACCGCTTTGTAAATAGTTTCATGTTTCTCGGTTGGATCATAACCATACAACCGTATTTGATACATGTTACGAGGCATCGATTTCGTTTCTAATTTATAAATGTTGTGTAGTATATCTGGAATAGATAGGCAATGATTGTAAAAGCTAAGTACTACCGTGTCCTGTGTTGCTAACGCCTTATCGATGGTGTTTATATCATATAATGTTGTGTCCCATTGAAAGCCGTTCATATTGACAGACAATCGTGCTGCGTTTTGTGGCCATGTGGTTGGGGCAGGGCGAACAGTTGTTGAGGATTCGGTCACCCCTTCCTTGTAATGCCAATGACCATCTATTTCTTCAAAAGCCGTCAATCGTTCAGCTGCTTCATCATCGACAGGAATATCTTTAATTTCCTCTCCGCAATTGGCAATATGAGACAGGATGTATTGATGTGAGCTTTCATAATAATGAACTGCATTATCAAGGTCAGGTGATCCTGTTACATAGCCTTTTTCATAGGCATAGCCCAAGGCAACTCTCGTTAAAGCACGGGTAATATCATAAAAAAGAACGCGGTTTTCCTCTTGGAGGGCACGTTTTTCTTCCTGTAATACTCGAGCCAAGGATTGAACAGCAAAGTGGGTATTTTGGGTCACCCCAATACCATGAATGCGCATGTAACTCATATATGGTAAGGAGAATAAAAATCGATCCTTAGTAGCCGCCATGTGTGTTAAATCGGCAATAAGGCCCCAATCAAGCGGAAGATTGCCAATGTGAAACATATAGTTAAATGCAGCTTGTAACGCTGCATAACCAGCATCATTAAAGTCCTTTGTCGCTGCTTGTTGATATAATTCAGTAGCTTTTATAGGATCGTACGGGATAGCAGTGCGCAAGGTCGGTTGCGTATAAAAATGGTAATAGTAATCGGCCAGTTCGGAAATACATTCTGGTTGGCCGAGGTCGGCCCCCTTTTTAAACCATGTGAAAGCCTCTGTAAATTCACCTTTTTCATGATGGTCAAGACCGGTGTATAACATCATGGTAGGATTACCTAGGTCGGCTGCTTTATGAGCCACACGACGTGCATTTTCGTAATCCCCTTCATCAATATAAATATTGCGCAAGTTTCCTTGAAACATAGCAAGGCCATGGTCTAAGGCTTTGTTAAACCAGAATTTGGCTTGTTCACGAGATTTTCTTTGTAATGCATCTTCGTCTATCATGCCACGCAAGGTTGATAGGCTTTTACGTAAGTTTTTGTTTCGTATAGCATGTCGTAATCGTTGACCAAATGTCGCTTTTTTTGGATGCAATAGTTGTTTAGCAGGATTGATGATATGATAATCGCCCCAAAAAAAGACATTACCTATAATATATTGACAATAGGCATCATCTTGTTTGGCATAATCATAAATAATATGGAATGCATCATCAAAGGTCAATTGTATATCTCGTCTTACCGTAGGTGTAATTGATCCAGCTATGCGTAATGCTTGTAATGTACCAATCGGGCTGTGACGACGGATACTATCATGCAAACATTGGTAGGTGCGCATATTATCTTCTGGAAAACCGGACTCAGCCCAGGTAAAACGGGGGCCTGCGTATACGCGTGCCAATAGGGCATAAGCATCTCCTAATTCACGTTCCTCAGCTGATAATGCTTTTTGGTATAGTTCCTTTGCATCGATAGCACAAGCGCTCTCTGGTGTTGCGTTCGTTGAGCGCAGTTCATGCTGAGCCGGTTTAGTATCATTTGATTGATTATTTACAATCGACTCTAATATACGGAGCCCATCTTGAGCGGATTGTTTATTATAGGACATAAAAATTAAGTGGAAGACCCGTTGTAGGCGGTCTGTGAAGTATTGAGCCATAGGCCCTCCTTTCGTTTTTATACAATACATTACTATTATATACCGCGGTAGGAAATGGTAGAAGAGGAAAAGAACCGACGGACTTAAAAATCCTTCACCGGCCGGGTCTGACTACGCCCTTCGGGCTCCGCAGGGCCAAAGTCGGATTTTTGAGTCCATCGGTTCTATCTCTCAATCCATAGCCGACACGCGGAATATAATAGTAGTGAAATTGATAAAATCCGTTATCGCCTACCCGACCGTTTGACAGGAGAGTGTGATGGCGTGTCCTGAGAACCTTCACCGGCCGGGTCTGACTACGCCCTTTGGGCTCCGCAGGGCCAAAGTCGGTTTCAGGACACTTCGTCGCCCTGCGCATTACACTTGGTGTACATTCGGTATATAATAATGTGAAATTGAAAAAAACGTTATCGCCAACCCGACCGATAGAAAGGAGGGCCTACGGTCCGTGCGGAGCCCGAAGTCGTTTTCAGAGGCACCATCACCTTCAACTATCTTGTTCTAGTGTTAATTCGAAATATAATAGTAGTGAAATTGATAAAATCCGTTATCGCCTACCCGACCGTTTGACAGGAGAGTGTGATGGCGTGTCCTGAGAACCTTCACCGGCCAGGTCTGACTACGCTCTTCGGGCTCACAGGGCCAAAGTCGGATTTTTGAGTCCATCGGTTCTATCTCTCAATCCATAGCCGATACGCGGAATATAATAGTAGTGAAATTGATAAAATCCGTTATTGCCAACCCAACCGTTTGACAGGAGAGTGTGATGGCGTGTCCTGAGAACCTTCACTGGCCGGGTCTGACTACGCCCTTCGGGCTCCGCGTAGCGCAGCACTCTCTTATTTGTATAACAAAGAAATAATTTTCTAGGCAAAAGTAGGATATATATGAAAAAAGATACCCCATGAAAAAACGACTTTGGCCCTGACCCGAAGGGGTCAGACCCGGCCGGTGGAGTTTTTTCGTGGGGTATCTTTTGATTATCGTTCTAGCTGCTGACTAGAAATTATTTTTTGTTAGCGTCACCAAACCATTTATCATAGATTTTTTGGTATGTGCCGTCTTCTTTAAGTTCTTTAAGTGCTTTGTTGATAGCTTGTTGTAATTCTGTGTTGCCTTTTTTCACACCAAGAACAGTGCCTGGGGATTGAGTAGGTTCACCTACGAGTTTAAGGTCTTTGTCAGCACCTTGTTTGAGGTAGTACATAGCTACTGCATTATCGATGATGGCGCCATCGATTGTGCCAGCTTTCAATTCCATAAAGATATTGGAGTTGGAGTCCATTTCTTTTACTGTTGTGTTAGGAATGGCTTTTGCCATATCTGCAGGAACAGTGCCGATTTGAACGCCTACAGTTTTGCCTGCCAACTCGTCCATGTTGTGGATTGTAGTGTTGTCTTTTCGAACAACTGTGATAAAACCGCCTTTATCAAAGTATACATCGGAGAAGTCCAATGCTTTTTCACGTTCTGGTGTTGCGTTGATGCCTGCTGCAATCATGTCAATATCGCCAGATTGAACTGCTGGAATTAAAGCATCAAAGCCCATGGATTTAAATTCCATTTTCATGCCTAATTTTTTAGCGATGGCTTCGGATAAATCAACGTCAAAACCAACGTATTTATCGCCTTCAGTGAATTCGAATGGTGGGAATGTAGTTTCAGAACCTACACGTAGCACACCTTCGTCGTGTGTCATTTTGCTTTTTTCACTGCCACAACCAGCCAATAAACCCATAGCAGCAACGGCTACGAGTGCGATAGCTGTCAATTTTTTGAATTTAAACATAGTATCCTCCTCAAACACGATACAAACATAATATTCTGTTTCTATTGTACGGAATTTTGAACCAATAGGCAATAACATTGTATAATTAAAGATACGTGAACAAATTATGTGGTCAATGGGTATCTTGTATTCGTTGAGCTTAGTTATAAATATAAATCCTTGGGAGGATATATGTCTCTTACTGAACAATTTTCAATTGCTTGTGAAAGCTTCGCCCAAGAGGCTTTCACCATTAACTATACATTGGCGAAGCATCCAGAGATTTCTAGCCAAGAATTTGAATCTGTAAAAACTATCGGTGCTGTTCTTGAAAAGCATGGTATGGATGTAACTTATGAATTTTGTAATTTACCCACAGCTTTTAAGGCGTCTGCTGTGAAAGTAGATAATCCCAAAGGCCGTTTAGCCATATTGTGTGAATACGATGCGCTCCCAGATGTGGGTCATGCGTGTGGACATTCTGCTAGCGGATCTATGAGTGTATTGGCGGCGCTTGCATTACATAAGATGCATCAAGACGGCGTTGCTTTTAACATGGATATCGATATTATTGGCACGCCAGATGAAGAGGCGATGGGCTGCAAGGTGGATATGTGTAACGCTGGCGTGTTTAAGGCCTATGATTTTGCCATTATGGTGCATCTCGACGGCGAAGAAACACGCCCCAATTCACAGTTTTTGGCACTTGATTGTTTCCGTGCTAAGTATCATGGTAAATCGGCTCATGCAGCAGGTGAGCCTTGGAACGGCATTAATGCGGTAAACGGTGTACAACTTGCTATTCACGCCATGGATATGATGCGCCAACAAGTGCGACCAGAATCTCGCATCGGCACGTGGATCATTAACGGCGGTACCGCATCCAATGTCATTCCTGCTTATGGCGAACTAGAAGTGACCGTGCGACATACAGAAAGGGAGTATTTGAACGGATTATCTGAGCAAATCAAAAAGATTTTTGAAGGCGCTGCCCTTTGTACTGGTACAACTGTAGACGTTGAATTTTACGGTAACCCTTACGATGATATGAACCAAAACCATCGCGGCACACACCTCATCGAAGAAGTGATGACCGACATGGGCCTCGATTTTAAACCAGGTCCAGCCGATATTAGTGGTAGTTCAGATATTGGTAACGTGAGTTATCAATGTGCAGCGTTCCATCCTAAATTGCGCTTGGCCGGCCCAGATAAAGTGTGCCATGCTAAAGAATTTGCGGATGCCATGCTCGAACCGACCATTGAACAAACCATTGTGGACGGCGCCAATATTATTAGTCGTACAGTATTGAACTTAGTTGAAAATCCAGCAATTTTACAAGAGATTGTAGATGAATTTAATGCAACTAAATAAAGTGCTTTCTATATCTATCGGGGGGAGCTGTAATATCGTAGATAGAATTCATTGTCTCTTTCAGCGATGACAGGCATGTATTTAAACTCAAGAAATTCAAATAAACTAGTTATGGTGATGTCATTTGGCACGGTAAATTCTTCGCGATGATGACTCATATTTTTTAATCAATTTATCGATGTTGTATTACAGGAGGTTTCATGTCTGCAACTGAAACTTTAGAAATTAAAAATTATATAGGCCTTACTGGGGATGTACCGATTCGATGTATTGCATCTGATGTGGATGGTACTTTGGTCAATGATGCTAAGTCCATAGATCCAGAGGTGGTCAATGCGGTTCGTGCTGCTCGTGAAAGCGGTATTCGCGTGGCTATTGCATCGGGGCGTGCCTGGCATGAGATGGATGATATTATCGAGGCCATGCCGTGCCTTCGGTACTTTATATGTACTAATGGTGCCTACGTCATGGATAAAGAAGAGCAAAAAGAACTGTTACATATTACTATTGATAAAGCTCGTGCCTTAGGGTTAGTACGAAAATTGATGAATTATGGCGTATTTGTAGAGGCCTATGTGAAAGCTGAGATTTTCGGACAATATCCTGTCGTTGGTAATGAAACTGCCCAAGCAGAACACTTTTTTAGACCGAATATTAGACCTTTCATCTTGAAAACGCGTACAATGGTACCGGATTTACTTGCTCACTTAGAATCGTTACCAGAAGGACCTGAAAAAATTCAGATCTTTTATGGTGATGAGGCTCTATCTGAACGTATTTTGACCGATTTACGAGATGAATTTCAAGGGGCTGCCATGGATGGTAAAGGTCGCGAACGCTTTTACGATGTTCTTGAATCGAGTGAAGGCAACTTAGAATTTGTGTTACCTCATACGACAAAAGGAACCGCAGTGGAGGCATTGGCTAATCATTGGGGATATACAGCGGATGAAGTCATGACTATTGGTGATAGTGAAAATGACCTATCCATGATCCGCTTTGCTGGTGCTAGCGTAGCTATGGGGAATGCACGAGATAATGTGAAAGCTGCCGCACGATATGAAACAATGGATAACAATCATTGTGGTGTAGCTCAAGCACTCTATTCGGCTATTGCATATAATCGTGAATTGGAAGGTAATAAACGATAACGCCGATTACATAAAATAATACGGATCACATAAAACATAATGCCGTTATAGAATCAATACTTATATCTTATGCTCCATAGAGAGGTGATGTCATATGGGTTATATAAAATTTGATATAGACGATACCTGTGTTAAATGCGGGGCTTGTGCGGAAGACTGCCCTGTACAATGCATTACCGAAGGAGCTACAAAATTTATTGTTGGCAACGGCTGTATCAGTTGTGGTGATTGCTACTCCATCTGTCCTGTTGGGGCCGTACAGATGCATAAGAAATCCGAACGTTAAAAAGTAAATTATAAGTTTCATACGGAATATATGGAGTCCATATGGTTCCTATGGTATAATAGACTGTAATGAAAAATTAGCGTTTTACTTAGTAAGCGCACCCCCAGTACAGGAATGTATGGACATTATACATTGGTGAATATACTTTCATAAATAGATGCATACGGAGGAACTATGGAAAACAAGGAATTTGTTATTGTTGTCGATTTCGGCGGTCAATATAATCAATTGATTGCACGCCGTGTACGTGAAAATCATGTATACTGCGAAGTATATCCATACAACAAAGCATTGGAAAAAATTAAGGAATTGAAACCGCAAGGTATCATCTTCACTGGTGGCCCTAACAGTGTGTACGAAGAAAATTCCCCTAAAATTGAAAAAGAAATCTTTGAACTTGGTATTCCAGTTCTTGGCATGTGCTATGGTATGCAATTTATGGCGCATACATTGGGTGGTGAAGTAAAATCCGCGGACAACCGTGAATTTGGTAAAACACCGACTAAAGTGGATACCACATCTCCATTGTTCAAAGGCTTGGATGAAAACCAAGTCGTTTGGATGTCTCACGTTGACTATGTAGCAAAGGTACCAGAAGGTTTTGAAATCGTTGCACATACAAAAGACTGTCCTGTTGCATCCATGCAAAATACAGAACGCAAATTATACGCTATGCAATACCATGCAGAAGTGTTGCACACTGAACATGGTAAAGAAATGCTTCATAACTTCTTGTACGAAGTATGTGGTTTCACCGGCACATGGACAATGGCAAACTATGCAAAAACGGCTATTGAAGACATTCGCAACACAGTAGGCGATGGCAAAGTATTGTTGGCATTGTCGGGCGGTGTAGACAGCTCCGTTGCAGCCGCTCTTATCTCTAAAGCTGTTGGCGACCAATTGACTTGTATCTTCGTTGACCATGGTTTAATGCGTAAAAACGAAGGTGATGAAGTGGAAGCAGCTTTCAAAGATTCCGGTATGCATTTCATCCGCGTCGATGCTGAAAAACGTTTCTTAGATAAATTGGCTGGTCTTGAAGATCCAGAAGCAAAACGTAAGGCTATCGGCGAAGAATTCATCCGCGTATTCGAAGATGAAGGTCGTAAAATCGGCTCTGTTGACTTCTTGGCGCAAGGTACAATCTACCCTGACGTTATCGAGTCCGGTACTGGCGAAGCAGAAGTTATCAAATCTCACCACAATGTAGGTGGCTTGCCTGCAGTGGTAGACTTCAAAGGTCTTATTGAACCATTGCGTAATCTCTTTAAAGATGAAGTGCGTGAACTTGGTTCCGAACTTGGTTTGGCTGATTACCTCGTATGGCGTCAACCATTCCCAGGTCCTGGTTTGGCTATTCGCGTAATGGGCGAAATTACAAAAGATAAACTCGATATCTTGCGTGATGCGGACTACATCTTCCGTGACGAAATTGCAAAAGCTGGCCTTGATCGTAGTATCAACCAATACTTTGCCGTATTAACATCTACACGTACCGTAGGCGTTATGGGTGACTTCCGTACATATGATTACACATTGGCATTGCGTGGCGTAACAACAACAGACTTCATGACTGCTGACTGGGCACGCATTCCTTACGACGTATTGGACACAATATCCCGTCGTATCGTAAACGAAGTACAACACATCAACCGTATCGTGTACGATATTACATCTAAACCACCTGCTACAATTGAGTGGGAATAAAAATTAGAAAAATATAGTATTTAAAGAAAACAAATACAAAGGCCTTTCATCGTTATGGTGAAAGGCCTTTTGCGAAAGTAGTAGTTGCTCTAATTTATTCTTACTATTTTGTTGTTACTAGTAGATATCTTTAAGGAAATAAGGGTATGTAAACTTTATTGATGGCTATCGATGATAATGATGTGGTGCTTGGCATGGTGGCGTATTATCATAACCCTATGGATGATGTTATCTATATGAGGAAGGAGTTGGTTGATTAATATGAAGATTCGAAAAGCTATAGTCGATGATTTAGACATTGTTACACATATAGAAGCGACCTGTTTTCCGCCCGCAGAGGCGGCGCCTCGTGAGGCTTTTAAGGAGCGATTAGACCATTATGCTGGTCAGTTTTTAATTGCTTTTGACGGCGACACTCCAATTGGTTTTATTGATGGATTTGTCACAGATGATGAAATTCTAACGGATGAAATGTTTGCTGATGCATCTCTCCATAACCCAAATGGTGCTTGGCAGATGATATTTGGCCTAAATACCATGCCAGAATACAGAAATAGAGGAGTAGGTGGTCAGTTGATTGAGGCTTTCATAGAGCTGGCAAAAGAGGAACATCGAAAGGGCGTTATTTTAACCTGTAAAGAAGAAAAAATTCATTATTATGCAAAATTTGGGTTTGTTAATGAAGGTGGTTCCGTATCTAATCATGGTGGAGCTAGATGGTATCAGATGCGTATTGTATTTTAGAAGGTATATATATCCATAGTGATACCCCTATACGTTTGTTGACACTGGAGATACTGCATGCTACGATGAGAAAAACTATATATGATTGGGTTAGGTGTCTATTGACTTAATAGAGAATTTGGTATAAGCCAAAGCGGTCACGCCACTGTAACAGCGAGATATTTTGCATAGAGAACGAAATGTTCTCGGTCACTGAAGTTTTTGGGAAGGCGCAAAGTAACGATGAACTGGAGCCAGGAGAACTGCCTAATTAACAATTGCCAATTGACTTGCGAGTGACGGGGATGGGGATTTGTATATGTGGATTTCATTATGAAATGTATAGGTGAAAATTCATTTTGCATAATAGCTTATTAGGCGTGCTGTTTAGTCTAGTTGAGATTATAGCCCGTTTCCTTTTCTTGAGGAACGGGCTTTTTATATGTAGGAATAGTTTGTTTTAGTGTGAGTTGTGAGGTAGTTTGTATGGTTAAGAGAAAGCGCTTTATGGCTTATTTAGCCACGGTTTTACTCCTAATTGCTAGTGTACTTTTTACCGCTTGTGGAGTAGGCGATGATGTAAAAAAAGATACATCTCTGACTAATAAGCCTATTGAAATTACAGATGTTACAGGTCGTACAGTAACATTGAAAAAGCCAGCGGAGCGTGTAGTTTTACAATGGAGTGGTGCTGGTGGTCCATTTTTCACTATTGCGGCTCTTATGGGAAAAGATACACCAAAGGTTATTGCTGGAATGGATACATCTTTACAGCAATACAGAGCAGATATGTGGAATCACTTTGTTGCAGAGATGCCTGAATTAGCTAAGATACCAGAAGTGGGAACCGTTGGTGATAAAACGTTTAATGTAGAGCAAGTTATTTCCCTCAATCCTGACGTTATTTTTATTCCTGTTGATTTGAAAGAACAGTATGAGTCCGATGCAAAGCCCAAATTAGATGCAGCAGGTGTTGAAACTATTTACATTGATTACCATGCAGAGGAGTTAGATAAGCACCAAAAATCGATTGAGGCTATTGGCAAAGCGCTTGGCAAAGAAGAACGAGCAGAAGAGATTAAAAAATTCTACACTGACCACTTAACAAAAGTTTTGGATCGGGTTAAAACTATTAATAAACCGAAACCAACTGTGTATATAGAGGTCGGCATGGGTGGCCCACAAGAGTTTGGTAATAGTTTTAGTGCTAATTACTCTTGGGGGAAACTAGCAACTATGGCTGGTGGTGATGTTATCACGAAAGAGGCTATAAAAAAATCTGCTCCTATTAATCCTGAGTTTGTGTTGGAAAAAAATCCAGATGTCATTATGATTATGGGGTCTTATTGGCCAAAGAAACCGACCTCGATGCGGTTAGGTTTTGAAGCGAATGAACAACAGTCACAGGCACTATTAAAAGCTTTCACTACCGAACGTCAAGGTTGGAGTCAATTAAAAGCTGTTGGAAATAAACGAGTATACTCTGCTAATCATGGTCTTCCTCGAGAGGTATTTGATGTGGCGGTATTTGAGTATTTAGCAAAAGTATTCTATCCTGAAGAATTTACCGATGTAGATCCAGAGGCTACGCTTAAGGAATTTTATGATAAATTCCTTCCTTTCACGTATGGTGGCATTTGGTTTATGCATATGAATTGAAACCATTTTTAATCCTTGAGAGGTGGGAATGTGTTATCATATTGTTAGGTTGTGTAAGAGGGTGTACTAGGAGTTGTATTAGATAGCTTTTATAGTAATGAAATGAGGTACATATATGATGAAGAGAAAAAAATATATAGCGTATATCGCTACTGTTTTTTTACTGATTATGAGCGTGCTGATGACTGCTTGCGGAGGTCCCGGAAGTGCGAAAAAAGATGGGGCGCAAAATGGTAAACCTATCGAGATTACGGATGTATCTGGTCAAACGGTTACGTTGAAAAAACCTGCTGAGCGTGTAGTCGTTCAATTGAGTGGTTCTGGCGGTGCATTTTTAACTATGGCTGCATTAGAAGGTAAAGATGTGGCTAAGACTATCGTTGGTATGGATCCTAATATCAGTAAATTACGTGCCGATATGTGGAATCACTACAAGGCAGACGTACCAGAATTAGAAAAGATACCTATCATTGGTAATGTAAATGACAAAACATTTGATGTTGAACAAGTGATTGCATTGAATCCAGATGTTATCTTTATGCCATTGTATCTTAAAGAGCAATATGAAGCTGATTATAAGCCAAAAATGGATGCTGCTGGTATTACTACTATTTATATTGATTATCATGCAGAAAAGCTTGAAAATCATCAAAAATCTATTGAAGTTATCGGTAAAGCGTTAGGTAAAGAGGACCGTGCTGAAGAAATTAAACAATTCTATACTGATCACTACAATAATGTTATGGATCGATTAAGTAAAATTACGAAACCAAAACCTACGGTATATATTGAAACGGGTAATGAAGGTCCAGAAGGTTTAGGTTATGCCTATAGTGA
The DNA here is from genome assembly GCF_934230905.1 of uncultured Veillonella sp. GTDB lineage: Bacteria > Bacillota > Negativicutes > Veillonellales > Veillonellaceae > Veillonella. The sequence goes on from NZ_CAKQFJ010000001.1 coordinate 28,192, forward strand.
TAAAGTGGCTTGGGGTGCTTTAGCGACAAAGGTTCGTGGCGATTTGATTACAAAAGATGTTGTTAAATCAGCAGGCCCTGTTAACCCAGAGTTTATTTTAGAAAGAAATCCAGATATCATTATGATTATGGGATCCTATTGGCCTAAAAAACCTACATCGATGCGTCTTGGCTTTGATGCTAATGAAGAACAGTCCCAATCATTATTGAAAGCATTTACAACGGAACGTCAAGGTTGGCCTGAATTGAAAGCGGTGCAATCTAAACATGTTTACTCTGCGCACCATGGATTACCTCGTGAAGTATATGATGTGGCAGTATTGGAATATTTAGCTAAAACATTCTATCCTGAAGAATTTGCTGATGTGAATCCAGAGGGCACACTTAAGGAGTTTTATGACAAATTCCTACCATTCTCATATGGTGGTATTTGGTTTATGCATTTGAACTAAGAAAGGTTTTGGTATAGTGGAAGAGGTAAAACCTCAGTACGACTATAAAAAGCACAGTTATCGAAAGCTTATATTTATCTTGATTGGGCTGTTAATCTGTGCCGTTAGTTTTATTGTTGATATCATTGTAGGTCCAGCATCTTTGACCTTGAGTGATGTATGGTTAGCATTAGTGGATCCATCAGAGGTTTCTAGAAATGCATATGTTATTATTTGGTCAATTCGGTTGCCAACAGCTATTATGGCGTTAATGGTAGGCGCCTCACTCGGTATTGCAGGTGCCGGCATGCAGACCATATTAGACAACCCATTATCTAGTCCGTATACGCTTGGTATATCGGCTGGGGCTGGTTTTGGGGCCTCTTTGATGGTCGTAGTAGGGGCTAGTGCATTAGAATTTTTGGGTGTCTTTATGGTGCCATTCGGTGCTTTCGTCTTTGCTAGTTTGACGAGTTTCTTTATCTATTCTATTAATAAGATTAAGAATTTCTCTTCTGAAACAATGATTCTTGCCGGTATCGGCATGATGTTTTTATTTCAAGCGCTTCAATCTTTGATGCAATATATGGCCTCTCCTGAAGCACTTCAAAACATCGTGTTCTGGACTATGGGTAGTTTGGCAAAAGCAAACTGGATTAACATTTTTATTGTGTTTATTGTTCTTGTTATCATGCTTCCGTTAATGATGCGTGAATCCTGGCGATTAACGGCATTAAAATTAGGTGATGAAAAGGCATCCGGCCTTGGTGTTAATGTTGAAAGTTTGCGTGTAAAAGTATTCATTTTTATTTCTATCATTACTGCAGTTGCTGTTTCCTTCGTTGGAACCATTGGTTTCATTGGTATCGTAGGACCGCATATTGCACGTATGCTCGTTGGGGAAGATCAGCGTTATTTCTTGCCTCTATCTGCCATATGTGGTATGGCCATTTTATCGATTGCTTCTATTGCTAGTAAAATGCTAATTCCTGGGGCGATGTTCCCAATTGGTATTGTGACCGCAATCATCGGGGTACCATTCTTCTTCTCGTTGGTGTTAACTAGGAAAAGGAGCTATTTCAAATGATTGAAGTTCATAATCTAACATTTGGGTATTCTACTCAAGAAGAGGAACAGATATTAAAGGGCGTTGATTTTACCGCTAAAACTAGTAAATTAACCGCTCTTATTGGTACCAACGGTGCTGGTAAATCGACTCTTCTAAAAACCATTATGGGAATCTTGAAAGGTAAAGGTGACGTTGCCATTAATGGCAAATCTGTAACTGAATATTCTAATAAGGATTTCAGCCGTACCGTTAGTTATTTGTCTCAAGATAATGATTGTAAAGTGAATCTAACTGTTTTTGAAGTCGTTATGTTAGGACGTATGGGTTCTATGTCTTTCCGTGTAAGAGAGGAAGATATTCAAGCAACACAAAAGGCGTTAGAACGGTTAAATTTACAACAGTTTGCTTCCCGTAGCATTATGGAGCTTAGTGGTGGTCAACGACAACTTGTATTCATGGCACAGGCCCTTGTGAAAGAACCTCAGATCTTAATTCTTGATGAACCTACTAGCGCACTAGATTTGCATAAGCAATTTGATTTATTAACATTATTGAAGCATTTAACGCAAGAACATGGTTTTACAACACTTGTTACATTGCATCATCTAGATTTGGCGGCTATGTTTGCTGATGAAATTATTGTCCTAAAAGAGGGTAGAGTATATGCTCAAGGGATACCACAAGATATCTTTACAGAATCTATGATGGAAGACGTATATCGTATTAAGACAAAAATTTATATGGATGATAAAGGTATGCCTCATGTTATTCCATTAGAAGCTATAATTTAGTAAAGCTTTCAATCGATTCTGTAATCTGGAATCACTAACGATGACTATTTAGTTTATAGAATAGCCAATATAAAAGGAGCTGACATCTAATTAGATGTCAGCTCCTTTTACGATACGTTGTCAGTGGAAAAGGGCTTGTATATGGTTTGGCCCTAGGAGGGCTACTATACCAAGTACCATCATGATCTTTATTTGGATACGTTTTCTGCGTTTCATGATGAACCTCCTTTTGTTAATTTGTTGCATCAACTTGATGTATAATCCGATTACTTTGTTCAATATAAATATAACATAAATGATAAAAATTATCAATAAGAATAATGATAGACAGAGTATTAAAATTAATCGAGTATATTTTGTGGTTAGGTATTCTTTTCTTCATTTAAATCGAGTATTATATGTATATATCAATGATTATTAATCTAGAGGGGGAATAAACCATGAATATAGTAACTCGATTTGCTTGTGCTGCTGTTCTTACATTTGCGGTAGGTGCTATGATGCCAACGCATGCTGATGCGGCTGCTGGCAGATTTATCGAAGCACCTCGTGAAGTAAATATTGTAAAACCAACTATGCCGACTATTCCAAGTGGCATTGCTGTAGCAGATCATATGCGAGTGCGTTTCTTAATTAATAAGCAAGGTAAAGTTGAAAATGTCTTTGTAGAACAATCTTCTGGGTATGGTCCTGTGGATGAAGCGATAAAAGCGGCCATTAAACAATGGCAATTTACACCAGCTATTGGTACAGATAAAAAAGCACATCCTTCTATTATTGGCATGACGATTACTCTACCTAAACATGCTGTAACAGCTAAATAAGGAGAATATGATGAATAAAGTGTTGCGTTGTACTTTGTTGAGTGCGTTGTTTGTAATTAGTATGGTAGCTTCTGTGTTGGCGGCTCCATTTCAACTTCCTGTAGCGATATCTACACCGTCCTTAGATCAAATTAATATCGCTAGTTATGGTGGTGCAGCTCATAGTGCTGATGTGCGTTTCACCATTAATGAAGATGGCTCTGTAGGAGACATAGAGGTTGTAAAGTCTAGTGGTGTTAGTGCTCTTGACGAAGCACTTGTAGAAAAAATCTCTACATGGCGATTTAATCCTGCTACAGATTCTAATGGTAATCCTGTTGCATCTTCTAAAACTGAATATATTAATTTTGAAAACTAATGAAAGACGCTCATACTTAGTATGGGCGCTTTTTTATGTTCTGGTGAAAGTATTTTTGGCTTAATTATGTTGGAATAAATAGAGATATAGTATATTCTATGGGTTGTTTTTGTGGTTATGAATTTAAAATTTTTCGAATGTATCTAAATATGTATCTGTAGCAACTGAAAATTACTATCAAAATGATATAATGAAATCAGAATCATTAATCAACCTTTGGAGGTATACACATATGAATCCATTAAAACAGAAATTAGATATTAACAATGAACGTTATAGAATTATTGTATCCGTTAAAGAAGATTATTTAGATGGCAAATTGTCCTTAGAAGAGGGCAACCGCATTTTGAAAGAAAAATTAGGCACTTGTACACCTGATGAGTTTGCTTACGCGGAGCAAAGCTTGAAAGGTGTGTATCAAGACGATGAAATCCTCGAAAAGATGGATGATTTGTTAAATTTATTTGACGGTGTATTAGTGCAAGCTGAAAATGAATATCCTGAAAATCATCCGTTGTGGGTGTACTTAGAAGAAATCAATGCTGTAGAAAAAGTAGTTCTTGAAGCAAAAGAATTGTTAAAACAAGAGAACTTTATTAAAAATCCGTGGCTTGGAATTTTTGACTCTTTAGCACAGTGGCGTACTCATTTGTCTCGTAAGCAAAATCAATTATATCCAATGCTTGAGGAGCATGGTTTTGATCGTCCAACGCGTATTATGTGGACCTTTGATGATGCTGTGCGTGACTCTATCTCTGCGTCTTATGCACTGCTTCGTGAAGATAAATACGATAAATTCTTAGCATCCGTGCCAGAAACTTTAGAAAAACTGCTTGATTTGAATGCTAAAGAGATAGAGGTATTGTTGCCAACATCCTTTAAATTATTAAGTGATGAAGAATTTGTGCGTATGAGCAAAAATGACCACGAAATTGGCTATGCTATCATTGATAATCCTGGCCTTTATGTAGTGCCTGGTATCAATGATTCTGCGGCGCAACTAAATGCAAATAACTCCGGTCAAAACGGTGCTGTATCTAATGAGTTCCTAAATGATTTGGCAGGACTATTATCCAAATATGTTGGTCCTGTAGGCGGTGCTGCCGTTGGTAAGGATGCTGTTCTAGATGTAGCCACTGGCAAATTGACATTGGAGCAAATCAATTTGTTATTCCGTCACCTTCCAGTAGATTTGTCCTATGTGGATGAAAATGAACTCATTAAGTTCTACAGTGATACACCACATCGTATTTTCCCACGTAGCGCCAACGTTATTGGGCGTGAGGTGAAAAATTGTCATCCTGCGAAGTCTGTTCATGTGGTAGAAGAAATCGTAGAGAAATTCCGTTCTGGTGAACAAAGCCAAGCGGAATTTTGGATTAACAAACCAGGTTTATTCATCTATGTTATTTATACGGCCGTGCGCGATGAAAATGGTAAATTCCGAGGCGTATTGGAAATGATGCAAGATTGTACTCATATTCGTGAACTTGAAGGTTCTCGTACCTTGTTGACTTGGGATAAGACTAATTTTGTAGGAAATACAGATAATAATGGTAATGATAAATCTCTAGCTCAAGAGGCTGCAGAAGAGGTCGATGAAGAACCACTTACTATCGATGCAGATGGGAGATTCCATATCGATGCGAAGACTACGCTATCTAACTTAATCAAACAAAGTCCTGAAGTGGTAGATTATTTAATTTCTTTGAACCCTAAGTTTGAGAAATTGAAAACTCCGATGGTAAAGGTTATGGCTAAGGTGGCTACTATAAAGATGATCGCAGAGCGTGGTGATTTTAATGTAGATGAGCTAGTCGGCAAAATCGATGCCTTCATTAATAAAGCTAGAAAATAAATATGTTGCACTAATTCCAGATAAGCATGCATTAATTTCTTATAATTCGTCTATTTTATGTATACAAATTTGTTTGAAAAAGGTAAAATAGAAAATAATGAAAGTATTTGCCGAGGCGGTATTTTCTTATCTTAAACTATTTTTACAAGAGAAATTATGTACATATTAAAGGTGAGGATCTGGATACTATGTCGACAAGACGCGTTTGGAAGCAAAGTGAAATTAAAACAAACCCATTATTTTCTAAGATGCGCAGTACTATTGAAACTGCATTTTATGGAAACAATGTAACACCAATAACATCTGTGGCACAAGCATATCAGTTTGCCACTGAAGAACCTGGTGTTATTGTTCTTGATATGCCTGTATTCAAACCTGAAGAACAAGGCTTGCCAGCTGATGCAAAGATTCTTGTAACGAATGATGGGAAAACTACCGGTCGTTATGCAAAGGCTCGCCGTATTATTGGTGATGAAGGCATTGATGAAGTTGAATTGGCCGGCATTGCTCGTGATGCTGTATATGACAGCCGTAACAAAGAATGGATTTCTACACAGGTAGTAGTTGGTCTTGATGAAAAATTTACTGCTCGTGCTCATCTTATGATTCCAAAGGATCATGCATCTATCATGTATTCTTGGGTTATGAACTTTAAATTCTTTGACGCTGCGGTGAAAGAATTTTATAACAATAGTAAAGATATTCCAGAAGGGGATATTTATATCTATTCTGATCCTGATTATGTTGTGCCAGGTCATCCAGGTGGTTTAGCTATTTTTGATCCAGCACATAACTGTGCGATGATTCTTGGAATGCGTTATTTCGGGGAACATAAAAAAGGCACATTAACACTGGTGTGGTCGTTGGCAAACCGTTATGGTTATGTGGCTTGCCATGGCGGTATGAAACGGTATAATCTTAACAATGGTAAAGCTTTCACAATTGGTGTATTTGGCTTATCTGGTTCTGGTAAATCTACATTAACACATGAAAAACACGATGGTCGTTATGATATTTCCATCTTGCATGATGATGCGTATATCATCAATACAAATGATTTATCCTCTGTAGCTATGGAACCGACTTATTTTGATAAAATGCAAGATTATCCTGTGGAACATCCTGCCAATAAATATTTGCTAACATTGCAAAATGTAGGTGTAACCCTAGATGAAAATGGCAACAAGGTTGTGTTGGCTGAGGATGTGCGCAATAATAACGGTCGTGCGATTAAATCTCACTTCTGGACAGATAATCGTGTAAATCAAGTTGATGAACCAGTGAATGCTATTGTGTGGTTGATGAAAGATAAAACATTGCCACCAATCCTTAAAATTGATGATCCAATATTGGCTTCTACTATGGGCGCTACACTTGCTACACGTCGCTCCACTGCTGAAAAACTCGATGCAAACGTGGACCCAAATGCACTCGTTATTGAACCATATGCTAATCCATTCCGTACATATCCTTTAGTACGTGATTATGAAAGCTATAAAAAACTATTTAAAGACTGTGGTGTAGATTGCTACATCATGAATACAGGCTTCTTCTTAGAAAAGAAAATCCCTAAAGAAGTGACTCTTGATTTATTAGAACGTTTGGTAGAAGGCACATTGGACTTCAAACCATTCTATAAATATGAAAACCTTTCCTATGTAGAGGTTCCAGGTTTCGAACCACCATTCCAAGTGCGTGAATACCATCACCAATTACACAAAGCATTTGAGTTCCGCTCTGAATACGTGGAAAAACTCAAAGGCGGTAAAAATGAATTGCCACAAGAAGTACTTGATGTACTAAAAACTTTAATGTAATACCTAAATACGGTGGCGGATAAAAAAATCCTCCTCAAGCCGACACGCTACTGCGCTACGCGGAGCCCGAAGTCGTTTGAGGAGGATTTTTTCATCCTTACTTATTCAGTAAGTACATTAAAGTTTTTATCACATCTGCGTTAATGGAGACACGCTACTGCGCTAAAGCGGAGCCCGAAGTCGTTTGTGAGGGGTTGTTTTTCCTTATCCTTTAGTTTATACATTAAAGTTTTTAGTAGACTAACGTTAATACAGACACGCTACTGCGCTACGCGGAGCTCGAAGTTATTTGTGAGGGGTTGTTTTTCCTTATCTTTAAGCTTATACATTAAAGTTTTTAGTGCATCGGTGTAGGGGGGATAGTATAATGGGATGATTATTTCTCATTACTGTCTTAAATCCTAAAAAACTGGGGAATTAGGCGGAATATTGTTTTATGAAGAGTTTATGAGCGATATGATTGAAAAACATTGTTATAATGGGGGATATAGTAATATTTTTTTGAAATATGTGCAAAATTCAATTGACAATTGTCCGTTCACAAAATATACTTATAGTACATTAAAACATATTTGTTAGATAGGATTTAAAGCCCATAACTTAGGTGGAATTTACCTTACGTTATGATTTGGAATATGTATCCTTATTGTCGTCAGTAGGCCTATGTAGGCCACTAGGAGGTTCAAAATGAGTAAAGACGTGGAAAATAAAAATACCCATGACCATAATCACAGTCATGGTGAACATCATCACCATTGTGGTGGTCATCATCATCACGATCATGACCATGATCACGGTCACGATCATAGCCATGAAAAGGCGCTGCCTACAGATAAATGGGTGCCACACACTCATGAACCAGGCGTGCCTCATGAGCATGGTGTAAATGACTATATGAAAGCTGTTGCTGAGTATCGCAAAACATGGCCTACAAAACAAGATGTAATTGAACAAACACCAGATCCTGCTGTGCGTGAAATGATTCTTCGTATGGAGCAAATCGGTTGTGATACTGTATTTGATCGTTTTGATAAACAACAACCACAATGTACATTTGGTATTGCTGGTGTATGTTGTCGTATCTGTTTCATGGGCCCTTGTAAAATTACACCTAAGAGCCCTCGTGGTGTCTGCGGTGCCGATGCTGACCTTATTGTAGCTCGTAATATGACACGTGCTGCTGCAGGCGGCTTAACTCAACATGGTGCGCATGCTCGTGAAATTTTGATTTCTTTGAAAGCGGCTGCTAATGACCAATTGGATATTCCAATTTTAGGGGAAGAAAAAATCCGTACTGTATGTAAGGCTTTCAACATCCCTGAAGAAGGTCGTTCCTTGAAAGAAGTGGCTAATGATTTAGCAGATGTATTGCTCGAAGATTTGAGCCGTGCATTGCCAGGTGAATATAAAACAATTACCGCATTAGCTCCTGCTGAACGTCGCGAAGTTTGGAAAAACTTGGATATCTTGCCTGTTTCCGCGTACAATGAAGCATTCGATGCATACCATCGTACATGCGTAGGTACAGATGGCGATTGGGAAAGCAACATGAAACAATTCTTGCGTTGTGGTCTTGCTTTCACATTTACAGGCGTAGTAGCTGCTGATATCGCAACAGATGCATTGTTCGGACAAGGCGGCCGCCGTACATCTAAAGTTAACATCGGTGCCTTGAAAAAAGGTTATGTAAATATCGCTGTTCATGGTCACTTACCAACATTGGTTTCTCAAATTTGTAAAATCGGTGCGTCCGAAGAGTATTTAGAAAAAGCAAAAGCTATCGGCGCTAAAGGTATTCAATTCTATGGTATTTGCTGCTCTGGCTTATCCAGCATGTACCGTTATGAAAATGTAATTCCATTGTGTAATGCTATCGGTGCTGAACTTGTACTTGGTACAGGCGCTCTTGATTGCTGGGTAGCTGACGTTCAAGACGTATATCCTGCTATCATGGACGTAGCACGTTGCTTTAACACAAAAGTTATTACTACATCTGATGCAGCTCGTTTGCCAGGTGCTGAGCATATCGGTTACGATCATCACCACACTAACTTAGCTGAAACAAAAGAATTGGCTCGTAAAATTTTGGATCGTGCTCTTGAAGCGCATGAATTGCGTAAAGGTATGCCTGTATTTATTCCTCCATACGAAATCACTGCAGAAGTTGGCTTCTCTCCAGAATCCACTGTTAAACATTATGGTTCCTTCAAACCATTGGCAGAGGCTTTAAAATCTGGTAAAGTTCGTGGTATCGTTAACGTAGTAGGTTGTTCCAACCCACGCGTTATCTACGAAAAAGCTACTGTAGATATCGTTGATACACTTATTAAAAACGGTTGTATCATCTTAACAAATGGTTGTGCATCCTTCCCATTAATGAAACTTGGTTACTGTAATACAGATGCTATTAAAAAATGTAGTCCTGCATTGCAAGAGTTCTTGGGTGATGATCAACCACCAGTATGGCATGTTGGCGAATGTGTAGATAATGCACGTTCCTCCGGTATCTTCGGTGGTATCGCAGCAGAATTAGGTCTTAACTTGCCTCAATTACCATTTGCTATGTCTAGTCCTGAATGGTCTAACGAAAAAGGTATCGATGCATCTCTCGGCTTCCGCTTGATGGGGATTAACTCTTACCACTGTGTTGAACCACCTACACAAGGCTCTGATGCTGTAACAAAATGGTTGAAAGAAGACACTAAAGACATCTTAGGTTCTGTTATGTATGTTAATACAGATCCTGCTAAAGTAGCTGAAAAAATCTTAGCAGATATTGATGCTAAACGTGCTGCTTTAGGTTGGGCAGAAGTAAAATAATATAATATAAAATAAACAAAAGACCCTCTCCATAATCCTCCACCGCCCAGGTCTGTTCCTTCGGAACAGGGGCAAAGTCGGATTCTGAAGAGGGTCTTTTTTATATGTAGGCGTAAAAGACAGAGCAAAGTCGGACGTACTGAGAGGGTTATTTCATTAGAGGTAAACTTTAAATTAGTAAATCTAAATGATGAGTTTTATTTTCTACGTTTTAGACTAATTAACTAATAATTATTTATGAAAGAATAAAAGCGTCAGGTAGGCCTGACGCTTCATTTTTTAATCAAAAGCTTATTAACTTAATCTATTACATCATTTATAACTCTGCTATACTAATAACAGGAGTCATTGACGTGAGTTAGGTTCATCACCGAAAGGTGGTGATGCTATGAGTAAATTCGAGAAGATTTATATAATTCTTTTTGTAATTTCAATAGTAATTTCCATCTTAAGTTTATTCAAATAAACTTAAGATAACGCCTAACGTAATAAGTACTACCAATACTTACACGTTAGGCGCATCTTATTTCCCAAATTTTTAGATGAGCCTAACGCTCACACACGTCAATGGCGCTCTTTATGTTTATAGTATACATCAATAACAACATAAAAACAACATAAGAAGTATAGCAATATAGTGTTATACAAGCTCTCATATATGTGTACCTTTTGAAATTAGTACAGGCCTTTACTAATTTTTAGAAGAGGTATACGGCCGAGGTCGAGGCCCTTGGCCGTATACCGTTGTATCTGTTTCGAACGCATAAATTCATGGATAACCGTAATTGCTGTAATAGAAAATATAATTCACCATGTAGATAATCTAATTCACATCTAATTTCTAATGAAATAACCCCCTCAGAGAGTCCGACTTTGCTAGGCCAAGGCCTAGCCGCAGGCCGTTAAGGCGGTGGAGGACGACTGAGGGGGTATTTCATTACCCAAATTAAGGGTGAATTATATTTTCTTTAATGATGTAAATTATATTTTCTATACAGCTATAAGGTAGAACATGAATTTATACGTTCATGTTTGCCCCTTTTCGTACATAGAACCAGAAGCATACAGCCACGGTTACGATATTGAATGCAAGTAGTACTGCAAATGCAGGGTGGATATTACCAAATGTAGAGTATACGAAACCGAAGATTTTAGGTGTAACGAATGCACCATAAGCTGCTACTGCAGCTACGAAGCCAGTGATTAGAGAGGCTTGTAGACCATCGTGGAAGATGTGTGGAATCATACGGAATGTAGAGCCTGTAACAAAACCACAGCATACGAATGTTAAAACAGACATGGCAAAGAAGAATGGGAAGTTATGAATGTCAACGCCTACTGCAATGAGTATAGTTGTTATACATAAACCAATGAGGCCAATAAATGTAATTTTTGTGCCGCTGTTAATTTTATCGGATAACCAACCGCCTACAGGACGAAGACCAGCACCTACAAGTGGGCCAACGAATGCGATGTAAGCGAATGGAATTTCGGGGAACTCTTTGCCAACTAAAAGGCTAAGTGCAGCGGAGTATCCTGCAAATGCACCGAAGGCACATGTATAGAGCAGTGTCATAGCCCAAGTATGTTTATTGCTAAACATTTGAACCAAGCTTTTAGGATTTGGCTTTGGCAATGGTAAGTTTACCATATATTTTAGAATTAATAATAAGGTAATAATGATTGGAATAATCCACATAAGTGCGGCATTGGCTAGGTATACAGGGTTGCCTTTGATGATAGCAGGCGTTACACCGAATACATTACCGAGTGCAGCAGAACCCATAGCAAATGGAGCTAGGAAATAGATTACAGAAACACCGAGGTTACCAATCCCTCCATTGATACCAAGAGCGGTACCTTTTTCAGATTTAGGGAAGAAGTTGCCGATGTAGGCCATGGAGGACGAGAAGTTGGAACCAGCTAAACCGATAAGTGCTGTTAAGATCATAAATGTGGAATATGATGTCGTTGGATCTTGTACCGCAAAGCCGAGCCATACAACAGGTACTAGTAGAATAAGTGTGGAAAAGAATGTCCAGTTTTTACCGCCTACAAGGGCTGGCATATAGGTGTATACAAAGCGTAATGTTGCACCCACGAGACCTGGGAAGGCAGCTAGTGTAAACAACTGTTCTGTGGTGAAATGAAATCCTGCATTATTAAGTTGCGCAGCGATGGTTGCCCATAGGTACCATATGCAGAACGCAATCGTTAATGCGATGGTTGAAATAGTAAGATTTTGTTTGGCGATTTTTTTACCAAACTTTTCCCAAAATTCCGGGTTTTCTGGTTGCCAGTTCGCAACAATCTCTTTGCGACTCGCGCCTACTTGAGGCATTTTCAGTTCTGACATGAGAGCTCTCCTTTAACTAAAACACATGTGATAAAGGGTAGATCTTTTCACACGAATATATGACACATCTCGTTAAAAAACCTTATAAAATATGGTACTATAATAATAAAGAGTGTGCCTAAAATCACACCATTATTATATAAGACAGAATATAATGTGAATGTGACGAAAAACACACTTATCTGAGAATTAATCGGTTATAATAGGAGTAATATACGTAAAGTATATAGTAAATGTGCCTTTTGTGCATAATCTTTTGTGACGGTGACTTTCACAAGCAGTATGCACAAATGACACTGAAAGATGCACGGTGATAGTATGGAACAGGAGTTAATTAACCAGTTACTTGCTTTACCAGGGGAAACAATTCACCTTGAAAAAGGAGAGTTTTTGTTTCACGAAGGTGATATAGCAGATCATTTTTTTATTGTTCGTCAAGGTCGACTTAGTATTAAGAAATTTGAGGCAAGTGGTCATATTTTTGCTCATCGTTTGGTGGGGCCAAATAATGTACTTGGCGAAATTCCTTTGTACGAGACGAATACCCGGACTTACGTGTTCAATGCGATTGCACGTGAAAAATGCTCGGTCTATTCCATCCGTTATGATGTGTTGGAACCAGCCATTGCAAAGGACCATTCGTTGGCCATTGCGATGATGAAAATCTATACACTTCATATGCGGCGACAACAAGCAAAATACAGAGATTTGTTGTTGTATGGCAAAAAAGGTGCATTCTATTCAACACTATTGCGTTTAGCTAATAGCTATGGGATTAAGCGAGATGACGGTATTTACATCGACATCGCCTTAACAAATCAAGAATTAGCTGAATTTGCTGCCACATCTCGGGAAAGTTTAAACCGCATGCTCAGTGAGTTACGAAAATTAGGCTATGTAGCCTATGATAAACACCATCTGGTAATCTGTGACTTAGATGCATTAATCGGATTACTTGATTTAGATAGCGACACGATCGACCCTAATATCAGTAATATCGAATAATTGTGGATATTCGCCCTTGTTGTTGGCATTGCTAACGCAAGGGCTTTTTTGTAGTTTTAAGGAGGACACGAGATGAGTTTATTGTCTCAGAAATTCAAGTTTCTTCGCAAGAAGGACGTATCTCCAAGCGGCCATCAAATAACAGAAGATGGCGGTCGTGAGTGGGAAAATTTTTATCGTGACCGTTGGTCCTACGATAAAGTAGTCCGCACAACACATGGTGTAAACTGTACTGGTTCTTGTAGCTGGAACATTTACGTTAAAAATGGCGTCGTAGCCTGGGAAAACCAAGCTACAGATTATCCGGAAACACCGGATGATATGCCGGATTACGAACCACGTGGATGCCCTCGTGGCGCGACCTTCTCTTGGTATTTATACAGCCCATTGCGCGTAAAATATCCATATGTACGCGGCGAATTGGCTGAGCTTTGGAGAGAAGCAAAGAAAACAGCTAAAAATCCTATCGAAGCATGGAAATCTATCGTAGAAGACCCTGAAAAGGCGAAAAAATATAAATCTGCCCGTGGTATGGGCGGCTTTGTGCGCTCTACTTGGGACGAAGCGACAGAAATCACTGCAGCATCTTTACTATATACAGCAAAAACATATGGCCCTGACCGCAACGCAGGCTTCTCTGTAATTCCAGCGATGTCCATGTTGTCCTATGCAGCAGGTGCTCGTTTCCTTAACCTCATGGGCGGTACACCATTGTCCTTCTACGACTGGTATGCCGATTTGCCACCATCCAGCCCTCAAGTTTGGGGTGAACAAACAGATACTCCTGAATCTGGTGACTGGTACAATGCTGGCTACATCATGACTTGGGGTTCCAACGTACCATTGACGCGTACACCTGATGCTCACTTCTTGACAGAGGTTCGTTACAAAGGTACTAAGGTTGTGTCCGTATCTCCTGACTATGCGGAATCCACAACTTCTTCCGATGCTTGGCTTAATGTGAAAGCCGGTACTGATGCGGCTCTTGCTATGGCAATGGGCCACGTAATCTTAAAAGAATACTACATCGACAAGGAAACTCCATACTTCAAAGAGTATGCTAAAGAGTTTACCGATATGCCATTCCTTGTACGCGTTGAAGACATCAACGGTGCCGTACAACCTGGTCGTTTCTTAAATGCTAAGGATTTGGGTAGTAAAGAAGAAGGCGCCGATTTCCAAACTGTATTGATTGATGAAACAACAAACGAAATCGTTGTTCCAAACGGTACAATGGGCGATCGTCATACACATCCTGAAAAATGGAACTTGCGCCTTGAAAACCGCGATACAGGGGCTAAAATTGACCCTCAATTATCCGTATTTGACCAACGCCAAGATGTGACTGTTGTTAAATTACCGTACTTTGGTGATGAAGAGCATGAAGGTGTTATTGAACGTGCTATTCCAACTATTACAGTACAAACTGTAGATGGTCCTGTGAAAGTGACTACTGTATACGACCTCATTCTTGCTAACTATGGTATCGATCGTGGTATCGGTGGTGAAGTGGCTACAAGCTATACTGATGACACTCCATACACACCTACATGGCAAGAAAAAATTACTGGCGTAAAAGCAGATATTGCGATTGCTACAGCTCGTGAATTTGCAGACAATGCAGAAAAAACTAAAGGTCGGTCCATGATTATCATGGGTGGTGGTATCAACCACTGGTACCATGCAGATGTGATTTACCGTACAATCTTGAACCTTATCATGTTCTGCGGTACTGAAGGTGTTAACGGTGGTGGTTGGGCTCACTACGTAGGTCAAGAAAAACTTCGTCCAGTTGAAGGTTGGGGCGGTATCATGACAGCTAACGACTGGAGTAAAGCTCCTCGTTTGCAAAATGGTACATCTTGGTTCTACTTTGCTACAGAACAATACCGTTCTGATTGCATCGACTTGGCAGACCGCGTATCTAAATTAGCTAAGCCTCGTTATCGTCACCCTGGCGATTATAACGTATTAGCGGCTCGTTTAGGTTGGTTGCCATCGTATCCTACTTTCAATAAAGGTAGCCAAGACTTGATTAATGATGCTCGTGCAGCTGGTGCTGGTACAGAAGCAGAAATTAACCAATATGTGGCGCAAGCGTTGAAAAACAAAGAATTACAATTCTGCGTAGAAGATCCTGCGGCTAAAGAAAACCACCCACGCAACTTGTTTGTATGGCGTGCGAACCTTATCGGTTCCTCTTCTAAAGGCCATGAATACTTCTTGAAGCATTTATTAGGTACTAAAAATGCGGTATTAGAAGATGACGATGCACCTACACGTCCAGAAGAAATCAAATGGCGTGAAGCTGATGGGGCAGGTAAACTTGACCTCTTAATCGATATCGACTTCCGTATGGCTTCTACTGGCCTATACTCTGATATCGTATTCCCTGCAGCTACATGGTATGAAAAAGAAGACTTGTCTTCTACAGATATGCATCCATATGTACACGTATTCCAAGCGGCTGTTGATTGCGCATGGGAAACTAAATCTGACTGGGATACATTCCGTACCCTTGCAGAAACAGTATCTCGCGTAGCAAAAGAGTCTGGCTTCACAGAATACGAAGATATCGTAGCATTGCCTCTTGGTCATGACAGCCCAGGTGAAGTGGCTCAACCAGAAGGTAAGGTTCTCGACTGGAGCAAAGGTGAATGTGAACCAATTCCTGGTAAAACAATGCCTAACCTCGTTCATGTAAAACGCGACTATAGCCGAATCTTCGAAAAATTCATTGCTTTGGGACCTAACATCGAAAACAAAATGGGGGCTCATGGCATGGCTTGGGATGTATCTGATGAATATCAAACATTGTATGCACAAAATGGTACAATCGATAATCCAGAATTCATTTCACATGGCCGTCCAAGCATTTACGAATGTAAAGAAGCTTGTAATGCTGTATTGACATTATCTTCTTGTACAAATGGTAAATTGGCTGTTCGCTCTTGGAAAGCGATGGAAGAAAAAACTGGTCTTTCTGGTCTTGAAAAGAACGCAAAAGGTCGCGAACAAGAAAAAATTACTTTTGATGACATGGTTCGTCAACCACGTTTTATCATTAGCTCTGTAACAAGTACTGGTAAGAACGATAAAAACCGTCGCTACTCACCATTTACAACATCTACAGAAGATAAGGTACCATTCCGTACCGTAACAGGTCGTCAATCCTTCTATTGTGATCATGAAATGATGCGTGATTATGGTGAAGCTATGGCATTGTATAAACCTGTATTGAGCTATAAACCAGTACAAGGTGACTACAAACAAGAAGGTATTCCAGAAATCACATTGAAATACTTAACACCACATAATAAGTGGTCTACACATAGTATGTATTTCGATAGCCAACAAATGTTGACATTATTCCGTGGTGGTCAAACCATTTGGCTTAACGAAGACGATGCCGCAGAAATTGGCGTTAAAGATAATGACTGGGTAGAAGCTTTCAATAAAAATGGTGTAGTGGCAGCTCGTGCAGTTGTATCCCCACGTATTCCTCGCGGTATTTCCTATATGCATCACTCCCAAGATCGTCATATTAACGTTCCTGGTACGCAAGTTAAGAAAGATCGTCGCGGTGGTACACACAATGCACCAACTCATATTCACATGAAACCGACACATATGATTGGCGGTTATGGTCAATTGAGCTATGGCTTTAACTACTATGGCCCAACTGGTAACCAACGTGATATGACAATTGTGGCTCGTAAATTGAAGGAGGTGGATTGGCTTGAAGATTAAAGCTCAAGTATCCATGGTCCTAAATTTGGATAAGTGCTTAGGCTGTCATACATGCTCTATCACTTGTAAAAATACATGGACGAACCGCGAAGGCGCGGAATATATGTACTTTAATAACGTGGAAACTCGCCCAGGCGTAGGGTATCCACGCAATTGGGAAGACCAAGAAAAATGGAAGGGCGGCTGGACTTTAGATAATTCCGGTAAATTAGCTCTTTCTACAGGTTCTAAAACAAATCGTTTGATGAAATTATTCTTCCATCCTGAACAACCAGAATTGAAAGATTATTTCGAACCTTGGACATATGACTATGAAACATTGATTCATGGTGGTCGTAAAAACAACCAACCAGTTGCACGTCCTCGTTCCCTTGTGACTAAACAAAAAATGGAAGTGACTTGGGGCCCTAACTGGGATGACGATTTAGCAGGTGGTCAACATGCTCGTTCCGATGTGAACTTAGCTAAGATGGGCCAAGATATCGTATTTGATTACGAAGAAGTATTTATGCGTTACTTGCCACGTCTTTGTAATCACTGCTTGAACCCTGCATGTGTGGCTGCGTGTCCATCTGGTGCAATCTACAAACGCGATGAAGATGGTGTGGTTCTTGTATCTCAAGATGTATGTCGTGGTTGGAGACATTGTGTTCCTTCTTGCCCATACAAAAAAATCTTCTATAACTGGGAAACTAATAAAGCTGAAAAATGCGTATTCTGTTACCCACGTTTAGAAAATGGCTTGCCTCAAATCTGTGCTGAAACTTGTGTAGGTCGTATGCGCTATGTTGGTGTTGTATTCTACGACATGGACAAAGTAGAAGCTATGGCGGCTACAAAAAATGAACAAGATATTTATGAAAATACATTAGATTTGATTTTGGATCCTCATGATCCAGAAGTTATTAAAGCAGCTCGCGAGGAAGGTATTTCCGAAGCATGGATTAAAGCAGCTCAAAAATCTCCTGTATACAAACTTGTTAAAGAATGGGGCGTGGCATTGCCATTGCATCCTGAGTACCGTACATTGCCAATGGTTTGGTATGTGCCACCACTCAGCCCAATCTTGCAACGTGTAACATCTGATGTATACTTGCCAGATGCACATGAAATGCGTGTGCCTGTACAATATTTAGCTAATCTGTTTACAGCAGGTAATACTGATATCTTAGCTCGTACATTGCAACGTGTTCTCGACATGCGTGAATATATGCGTCGTCGTGAAACAGGTGACGGTCCTATTGAACACAAAGTTGATTTAACAGATGAGCAAATGTACGGTATGTACAAATTGTTAGCATTGTCTAAATATAATGATCGCTTTGTTATTCCTTCTGATGTAAAAGTATCTCGCGAAGGTCGCCTTGAAATGCAACACAATCGTGGTTTTGCTTGCCCTACAGGGGGATGTCAATAATGAAGGATGCTCAGAAAATCGCTCTTATTGCGTCATTTCTTCTACGCTATCCTGATGAACAATGGTATAACGAATTACCTGAGTGGAGAGAGGACGCGCAATCCGTTGCGCATCCTCAACTTCGTCAAGGTTTGTTAGAATTCTTCGACTATGTAGAAGAATCTGATAAAAGAGAATTCGAAGACCAATATGTTCGTACCTTTGATTTCAGTCAAAATACAACGATGTACTTATCGACTTATGAATTACAAGGTACAGGGGAACAAGCAGAAGAACTCGTTAAATTCAAAGCTTTCTTCCTTGAAAATGGCTATGATTTGCCAAAAGAAATGCCGGATTATATTCCTGCACTTCTTGAATTATGTGCTGTTATCGATGAAGATAAAGCAAAAGAAATTTACGACTATTGTAAGCCAAAATTGGAATACATTAGAGAACGCTTCATTGAGGCTAAACTGCCTTATGCATTCTTGTTTGATATTATCTTGTCTGTTGCAAATGGATTGGAGGACGGTGCACGATGAATCTATTTCTTTGGGGCGCATTGCCTTACATCGCATTCACCTTCTTAATCGTAGGTACCTTGGTTCGTTTCTTCTATTTTGAAAGAAACTGGACTACAAAATCGAGTGAATTTTTAGAGAAAAAACAATTGCGTATTGCTAACCCATTGTTCCATTTTGGTTTGCTATGCGTTATCGGTGGTCACGTTGTAGGTGTATTAATTCCTAAAACTTGGACGGCTGCTATTGGTATTAATGACCATATGTACCATGAAGGTGCGTTATATATGGGTGCTGTTGCTGGTATTATTTTCATTGTAGGTTTCTTGCTTTTGATGAAACGCCGTTTTACTGTGCCTGCTATGAAAGTTAACACATCTGGCCTTGATAAATGGTTATATTTGTTCTTAACATTAGCTATTTTCAGCGGTATGGCTGGTACGTTGCTTAATGCATCTGGTTTCTTTGATTACCGCGTATCTATCGGCCCTTGGTTCCGTAGCTTAGTATCCTTTATGCCGGATCCATCCTTGATGGAAGGTGTCCCATTCATGTTTAAATTCCACATGTTGGCTTGGATGGTCGTGGCTATTATCTTCCCATTTAGCCGTTTAGTACACTGCTTAAGTGTTCCACTCAATTATTTGACACGTCCGTTTATTGTATATCGTAAACGAGATCACAAATAATTTAATAATTGATAGTCTATATCATATCTTGTGATATACTACCATTCTTATTACCCTCGTAATTGTGAAAGTTATTACTTTCATAGTTGCGAGGGTTTTGCTGTTTATTATGCTGATTATAATCCATTTAGCTGTTATGATTGTTTCTATACTATTACATATGAGTAACTTTCATATTTCTATGTGAGATTGGAATACATTTTCACTTTACTATGATAATGAAAATTGATATTATTTATATGACGTTCTGTGAAATGATAGAGGATTAAATGTGAGGAGTCTCGGTAATGGCAGAGGTAGCAAAAAAACAGTATAAAAGTAAATATCATATTTTGATTTGGATTGCAGTATTATCATTAGCTTTTATGGGAATGCTTGAATATGGTTATTTAGGTACTGGTAAAGGTCACTGGTTTTGGAAGCTTCATCTTGGTTTAGTACCTTATATTTCCTGGCTTGTACTAACATATATAGCAACACGACCAAAATGGTTTATTACACGATATAATCCTACTGAAATGTATCAAGTTCATCGCATTGTAGGGATTGTAGGCGTTGTGATGGTATGTATCCATTGGTATATATACTTCCTTAAAGCGTTAGATAATCCATTAGCATTTTGGGCCGGCTATATATCAACTGCCGCTATGCTCATTGCATTGATATTCGGTGTTATCTATTTAACTACTTGGATTGGCAATAAGGCCAAATCCATGTCTCGAAAAAAAGCTATATGGATTCATCGATTGAATTTGGTTGCTATTGTAGCAGCTAACCTTCATGTGCATGGATTTGGCCGCATTTCTAAGATGGTGCCATTTATGCCAGCGCTCGATGTATTTACATATGCTGTTGTTCTTTACTATATTTATTGGATGATCAAACAAAAATAATAATAAGAATTTCGTATATGTATTCTTGCTATAAAAACTCTCGTCTCTATTGTTTTGCTTAGAGATGAGAGTTTTTTTGTACCCCTAGTTTTTTACCAGATTGGAAGAGATGGTCTTTTTGGTCTGTTTACGATACAATAGGAACGTAAGTATATTTAAATAATGTATTATAATTAATAGCTTGAAGGTTATATGGATATTTCATGGAAGCGCATTATCTATTTGATTTGTGCTATACAAATTGGTGCAGGCATTACCATTATTGGCGTGTTGTCATTTATACCTTTATATTTGGTGGACTTAGGGCTGACCAATCAAGGTGAGGCGGCTATGTGGGCTGGACTTGTATCTGGTGTAACCCCTTGTATGGTTGCATTAAGTGCTCCTTTTTGGTCGCGAAAAGCGAACGAACTTGGACCACGGCGTGTTATGATGTTTATACTTGCTACTCTGATGCTAGCTGTTGGTGCTTGTGGTTTTGCACAAACACCAAGCCAATTGTTAGTATTGCGTACATTACAAGGCTTGGTGGGTGGTTTTGTACCCATTGGACTTGGTATTATTGTATTAATAACACCAGAGGAACATGTTCCATGGGCAATGGGGCTATATCAAGCTTCCATGGTGATGGGCTTAGTCTTTGGTCCTCTCATGGGAGGATTAGCGGCTGACTTACTGGGCTATCGGGCTCCATTTTTTATGTTTTCCATATTATCTGGTTTGTGTTTATTAGGTATTTATCTATTAATGCCTAATTTACAGCATACACATAAGGTGGACTCGAAGGAGTCACAATGGTCATTAATACAATCGTTTTTGTCCATACCTCGCGTTCGTTTGCTTGTAATCATGCAATTTTTATGTAATTTTGGTATTACTGGTATAGGCCCTATATTGCCGCTGTATATTAAACATTATATGCAGGTCAATGATGAGTTTGTAGCTACTATTGTAGGTATTATTATTTTTGGGGCTGGTTTGTTCAGTGCTTTGGCCTCTATTTCAATTGGTCGCTTAACTAAATGGATGTCTATGCCTCACATATTATTAACAGCAACCTGTGGTGTAGGTGGATTTTTTATCCTTCAATACCTTATGCCTAATGTGTGGAGCTTAGGTATATTTCGGACTATTGCAGGGTTCTTTATGGGATTTATCACTCCTATAGCCAATACTTTGATTTCGAAGGCGGTACCTAAAGAACGTCGAAGTATTGTATTTGGCGCTGTATCTAGTGTAGCTATGATGGGGAATGTATTGGGACCTATTATTAGTGGAATGATTGCCAATTGGTTTGGTTATGGTCTCGTCTTTTGGAGTACTGCGGGAATCTTTTTTTTAGCTGCTGTGTTTGTGTGGCGGTGCCTATTACGGGAGAGTATCTAGGGTTCTAGATAGTAATAGGTTTATTGTTTGAAATTATGTGTATAGAGAGAGTTTATCATGTTATTAAAACAATTGGAGTATTTTGTTTCTGTTGTAGAGCATAATAGTTTTACACAGGCTGCTTATGAAAATTATGTGTCGCAATCGGCTATTTCACAACAAATTAAATCATTAGAGGCCAGTTTAGGTGTGCCATTAATGGTGCGTGAAAAACGGAGCTTTCATTTAACTCCTGCAGGAGAGTACTTATATCGTAATGGTAAACATATGATGCTACGAATTAAAAATTTGCAGGAGGAGACGGCACGTATTGGTAAGAATGAGCGGAAATATTTGCGTATTGGCTACTTAAATCGCTATAGTGGTATAGCATTACAACAAGCTTTAATGCGCACGACAAAGCGGTATCGTGATCTCGATGTGCGTATGTATAGTGGTAGTCATTCTGAGTTATACCAGATGCTCGATGATAATTTAGTAGATATTATTTTTAATGATTATTGGCAAATGACAAATGACTACGATTTTAATAGTTATGCCATTAGTACAGCTACCGTTATAGCAGAGGTGCCGAAAGGCTATACAACAGAAGGCGCGGTGGAGCTTAAAGAGCTTCTGGATTTACCACTGATTCTGGTTTGTGATGAAGATCAACGTCTGGATGAAGAAAATAATTATCGTAAATCTCTTGGGTTTGCTGGATCTTTTATACATGTTAAAAATCTAGAGGAAGCACGTTTTCTCGTTGCTGCTGGTCAAGGTATATTGTTAGTAGATCGATTTAAATATTTAGTAGATTCTATTCCTGGAATCGAACGTAAATGTATATTAAGTTATGGTAAGCCCATAGAAAGAGATTACTATTTTTATGTCAATGCACAGAATCTTAATACGTATGCAGAAGCATTTAAAGATATCTTTTTACAAGTATTAGATGAATTTTAATTACAATTCTATATAAAAATAAAAACAGGCATTTCTTGAAACTAGACTACTATAAAATGCAGTAATAAGCAGTAGTAGTTTTAAGAAATACCTGTTTTGTGTTTATGTGGATGATATCATTACGATATCATCATTATGATTCCATCATAGATAAGCTTTACGCCGTATATGATTAATATGGACCCACAAGCGCGATTAATCCATACTAAATGAGATATTTTGATTTTCTTTGCAAGAAGGTATATGACTCCCGCTAAAAAGCCAAACCAGATGGGTGTCATCGCGAGGAATCCAAAGAAGAAGTGATAGATGCTTTCAGCAGGAATATTAGCGCGAAAGGCGCCGAGCATCATGGAGGCATCGATGACGGCCTTTGGATTGCCCCATGTAACGAGGAGAGCCATTAACAGAATGTTTTTGATGGGGATATTCGTATCAACCTTTTTGAGAGAAGGTGTAGCCTTAAATGTTTTATATCCCATGTAGGCTACGAGTATGCCGCCTGCAATCAGAATAATCAGCTTAAAGAATGGCCATGTTTCGAGCAAAGCTCCTATACCATAAAAGGCCGCTGTACTCAAGGTCATATCGAATAGACCAATGATGGTGATGGTCAACAGAATACGTGGCAATGGTTGGACGAGGGCCGTGTTGATGATATATAGATTTTGCATTCCAATCGGTGCAAACGAGGCGAGACCTACTAATAAACCTTGTAAAAAGTACATACAATCCCCTTTTTATTGATGTATATAATGTAAATTTATATGATTAATAAAAGAATAGATCCCCATACAGTGTGTTATACACACTATATAGAAATCTATTCTGTCTTAAATCTATCTTTAGTTTATTCTACCATAAACCGATGACATGTTGCATCCCTAGGCTGACTAGAGCGATACAAATCCAACAAGCAGCGCCTAATGCAAGTGCACTGCCACCAGATTTGATGAGCTTAATAAGATTGGTGTTAAGCCCAATAGCAACCATGGCCATGGTAATGAAGTATTTAGATACGGTTTTGAATATATCTAAGAAATGAATATCTACGTTAGCGTAGGATAATATTGTTGTAATAAGAGAGCAAATTACAAAGTAGAGTACGAATTTAGGGAAGATAGCTGTGATGTTAACGGATTCTGCGTTTTCACTGGCTTTAGCAGCCTGTTTTGTTTTGTATACTTGATAGCTAGCAAGTCCTAAACAAATAGGGATAATCGCTAATGTACGTGTTAACTTAACGATGGTAGCATATTCAAGAACCTGTGTACCAGTGCCTTTCATACTATCCCATACAGCAGCTGTTGCTGTTACAGAGGATGTGTCGTTAACAGCAGTACCTGCAAATAGGCCAAAGCCCATATTAGACAATCCAATAGCATCGCCAAGAGGTGGGAATACAAAGGCTGCAACTACGTTGAAGAAGAAGACAACAGAAATCGCTTGGGCAATATCTTGATCGCTAGCTTTCACAACAGGCGCTGCGGCAGCAATGGCACTGCCACCACAAATCGACGAACCAACGCCGATTAATACGGCTGTATTAGAATCAATATGTGTAGCCTTAAATATAATGAAAGATACAATAAGCGATGTAGCAATGGTGGAGATGATAACTGGCAAAGAAACCCAACCTACATGTAATACTTGTGTGATATTAAGCCCGAAGCCGAGAAGGATAACAGCCCATTGTAGAATTTTTTTGGAAGTGAATCCGATACCGGCACCTGTTTTTTCTCGTTTCCAAGATGTGAATAAAGAACCAATAATAATACCGAGAATAATTGCAAAAATTGGACTGCCGATAAAATGGAAATATTGTCCTAATAGCCAACATGGAATAGCCAGGATTGCACAGAGCAAAATGCCTGGTAGTGTTTTTGCATTGATACCCATCATAAAACCTCCTCATAGTACTTACTTATGGTACATGTATCCTGTGGTATCGCGCAGGATGTATAAATAAACTACAATTTAATAGTACCATAAGTAAGGGAATTAATCGAGGGTATTGTATCTTACGGAGAAACTTTATATAATCAAATATAGGATAATTATGCTTAATGAAGTATGATTCCTATTCATATAAGTAGAGAACAGCAAAATGTCTCATAGAATATGCGAGGTGCATTATGATTGATATTAATGGTATTGTTGAAAAAAATAAGGAATATGTAGCAAAACATCCAGAACTTGCTCAAAAGGGATTGACGAGTCATCCTACGAAAAAGTTAGCCATCGTAACGTGTATGGATACACGTTTAGTGGGCATGCTTGAAGAATCTTTGGGCTTTGAACGAGGTGAAATCATTACAATTAAGACAGCTGGTAATAGCGTTACACAACCGATTGATAATATCGTTCAAAGCTTACTTGTGTCTACGTATGGTATGGGTATTGAAGATGTACTTGTTATTGGCCATGAAAACTGTGGTATGATTGATTTTTCTGCAGAACAATTTATGGAAGCTATGAAAGCTAAAGGTATTAATGAAGATGCTATTCGTATGATTGAACCAGGTCTAATCGATTGGATGGATCGTTTCCATATTTCTGAAGAAAATGTACGATATACTGTAAAATTCTTGCGTCATCATCCACTATTCCCAAGAGGCATGGGATTCTATGGGGGGATGATGGATCCTGATACAGGGGAATTCCGTTATATTGAGGTTTAATTATTTACTCGATGTGTCCCTATTACAATTTTACATTTAGGTTATCAAGAGCCGCTCATACTCTCTCGCTCCACCGGCCGGGTCTGTTCCTATGGAACAGGGCCAAAGTCGCTGCGAGGGTATGAGCGGCTCTTGCTATAACTGTAGATATAAATTAGGTCCCATCGAGTTACATATACATCCAAAGGAAGGCCAAAGTCCCTGTGGAAAGGGACCCTCTATTTCTATGTGTTTTGCATGTAAACTAGTCTCATCGGAGTAATCTTAGCACCTCAATGTAGCGGGATTCCTTTGTATGTATTACAGTTGGATTGTTAACTTTAAAGGGTTTTGTATAGTTGACTGTTGTGGTTGTAGGATTTATACTGTAATTGAATTGTCAACTGACTATATATGGAAAGTTGTTAATACTGATTCGATATGGTAAAGAGGTGCTTGTATGAAACAGTTAGGTGTATCCATTATTGGTACGGATACAGATGTAGGTAAAACGTTTATCACAGGTTTACTTGGTGCATTGGCCGTGGATGATGGCTTTGATGTGGGTATGGTTAAACCTGTATCGTCTAGTGCTGTGCCATTTTCTCAATGTGTAACGATGGATGAAGATGAAATGTGTGTGGGCCTTGAAAGTAAGGATGCTACCTATTTGATGCAGTCTGTAGGTATTCCTGAATCTCGTCGTCATGAGGTAAATCCTATTGCATTAGCTGGTGACTATTCCCCACGTTTAGCGGCAGAATTGGCGGGTGTGGACATTGATTACTCAGAGGTTGTAGACCATGTAAAAACGGTTGTGGCACAGCATGACATTACATTTGTAGAGGGTGCTGGTGGCATTACAACGCCTCTTACAAAAGATATTACATTTACCAATCTTATGAAAGATATTGCCTATCCAGCTATACTTGTAGCTGATGGCCGCTTGGGTTCTATTAATCGTGTTGTTCTTACTTATGAGTATGCTAAGCAGCATCATATTGAAGTCAAAGGTATTATTGTTAATGATACGACTGTAGTAGATCCATTTTTATTAAAGACTAATATTGAAGATATGACACGCTATACTGGGATTCCTGTGTTAGGTGTAGTTCCTCCATATCAAGGTCCTAATCAAGATCGTATCAAACTTGGATGGGGACGTTTTTTTATAGATTCGGCTAAGATTTGGCATGCTCTATGGGGCATTTAGAAAACTATAAATATATGTATAAATGTATAGAGTTTACGTATGAGGTGTTATGATGGCAGAGAAACAACTTTCACAAATCGCACAATGGGACCATGAATTCGTGTGGCATCCATTTACACAAATGCAAGATTGGTTAGAGCAAGAACCTGTAGTTATTGAACGTGGTGAAGGCGTTTATTTAATTGATGATAAGGGCAAGAAATATTATGACGGTGTTTCCTCTTTGTGGGTTAATATTCATGGTCATAATCATCCAGTTCTTAATCAAGCGTTGAAAGATCAAGTGGATAAGATTGCTCATAGTACATTACTTGGTTTGGTGAGCCCTCCGTCAGCTCAACTATGTAAAGAGTTGGTAGAGCTCGCACCAGAAGGGTTAGAGAAGGTATTCTTATCTGATGATGGTAGTACAGCAATAGAAGTTGCTATCAAAATGGCATATCAATATCGTCAACAAGTAGGGCAAACCAAGAAAACTAAATTTATTGCTCTTAATGCAGGTTATCATGGGGATACATTAGGTACAGTATCAGTAGGTGGCATTCAATTATTCCACCAAGTATTCCATAATTTATTGTTTAAACCTTTGACTTTGCCAAGCCCTGGTGTATACCGTGATGTAGCAGATCGCGATAAAGCGTTTGAGGAATCGTTAGCTGAACTTGAACGCATCCTTAACGAAGAAGGAGATGAAATTACCGCTCTTGTTATGGAACCATTAGTACAAGCTGCTGCGGGTATGCTTGTTATGCCTCATGGTTATTTGAAACGTGTACGAGAATTAACGGCTAAACATGATGTATTCCTCATAGTTGATGAAGTAGCCACCGGTTTTGGTCGTACCGGTACATTCTTTGCTTGTGAACATGAAGGTGTATCTCCAGATTTTATGACCTTGTCTAAAGGTATTACAGGTGGGTATTTACCATTGGCGGCCACTTTGACTACCAAACGCGTATTTGATGCATTCCTTGGCAGTTTTGAAGAAAAGAAAACGTTCTATCATGGTCATTCTTACACCGGTAATGCGTTAGCTTGCGCTGTGGCGTTGGCTTCGTTAAAGGTGTTCCGTGATGAAAAAGTGATTGAAGGATTGCCTAAGAAAATTGAAGCTTTTACAAAGGCTCTTAAACCAATCGAACAGTTACAACATGTAAAAGAAGTACGTCAACGAGGTCTTATTGTAGGCATTGAACTTGAAAAGGATGTCGCTACTCATGAAGCCTATCGTCCCAATGATGCGGTAGGTGCGAAAGTAGCTGTTCTTGCTCGTGAACAAGGTCTTATTTGTCGACCTATTGGTGATGTTGTTATTCTTATGCCACCATTGGCTTCTACTGTAGAACAACTTGAAGATATGGTTCGTATTGTAGGTGAAAGCATTAAAAAAGCCACAGAAGAAGAAGGTGTATTAGAAGATTTAAAACCAATTATCTTATAATGGTTGGGTTTTCTTGATGACTGTAAACTATTTTCTATATATTCTCAAAATACGATGATTGTATTGCCTGTCTATGATACTATATATATAAGCATATAAATTCAAAGGAGGTCATCGTATGGACATTTATGTAGTTATGCAAGTCATTATTTTGTTCGGTGCCATCTTCTTAGGTGTACGACTGGGCGGAATGGGCATCGGTTATGCTGGAGGACTTGGTGTTGTATTGTTGAGTTTGGGCATGGGCATGTTCCCTGGACAAATCCCTTGGGACGTTATTCTTATTATCATGTCTGCTATCGCAGCAATTTGTGCGTTGCAATTGGCGGGCGGGTTAGATTATTTGGTGCGCATTGCGGAAAATATTCTACGTAAGAATCCTAAACACATCAATTATTTAGCACCAACGGTTACGTATTTCTTAACAATTTTAGCTGGTACAGGCCATACAGCTTTCTCTATGATTCCAGTTATTGTAGAGGTTGCAAAAAGTGAGAATATTAAGCCTTCTGTACCATTATCTATTGCTGTGGTAGCTAGCCAAATCGGTATTACAGCTAGTCCTGTATCTGCTGCTGTTGTAGCTATGAGTGGGTTTCTCGAACCATTTGGTGTAAACTATCCAACACTGCTTGCGATTTGCATTTCGACAACCTTTGTTGCGGTTATGATTACAGCATTTATCATGTCTACCTTCGCAAATAATGATTTGTCTTCTGACCCTGTTTACCAAGAACGTTTGGCAGCAGGACATGTGGCTCCACCTCGAGAAAAAAGCGTTGATTTTCATTTGAAACCAGGCGCTAAAAAATCTGTCTTGATTTTCTTAATTGGTATTATTTGTATCGTATTCTATGCAACTGCTATTTCTAAAAATATTGGTATTATCTCACCAGTTATATTTGGCCGAAATGATGCGATTATCGGTTTCATGATGATTATTGCAGCTGCTATTACCTTCTTCTGTAAATTAGATACAGCACAACTTGTGAATACAAGTACATTTAAATCTGGTTTATCTGCTTGTGTATGTGTACTTGGTGTAGCCTGGTTAGGGGATACTTTTGTAAAAGGTCATATTCCTGAAATCAAAGCACTTGCATCAAGTATGGTAATAGCTTATCCATTTTTGTTAGCTGTAGCATTCTTTTTTGCTAGTACACTTTTGTATAGTCAAGCGGCAACTACACAAGCTTTAGTGCCAGCTGTAATTTTAGCATTAGGTATTACACCAGAAAATACAGGATCTGTATATATCATCATCGCGTCTTTTGCGGCAGTATCTGCACTTTTCGTATTGCCAACGTATCCAACATTGTTGGGGGCTGTGCAAATGGATGATACTGGATCGACTCGAATTGGTAATCTCGTATTTAACCATCCATTCTTCATTCCTGGCGTACTGGCTATTGCGATTTCCGTAGCACTTGGTTTTATTGTGGCACCATTCATGTTGTAATTGGTGAAAGCTTATAAAACTCTATAATGTATTTATAAACAGGGCATAGTTCATTTGAAACTATGCCCTGTTTAATTTTATGCAATAGATACATGGTGAGAAAAATGGTATAATATGTATAAGAGAGGGATACATATAGTGTGGTAGAGAAAGATTATATAGGAGCCTATTATGTATACGATTTCTATCAAGCTAGATATAGATCGCATCCCTAAGGATGCATTCGATGCATTGAGAGAGAAGCATTATATCTGGTATAAAACTTATTTTGATGCTGGAAAATTTTTGATGTTTGGTACACGAACAGATGATGCTAGTGAAAGTCTTATTATTGCTCAAGGAACAAAAGAGGAATTAGAAGAGGCTGTGCAATTCGACGCATATCATGCAGAACAATTGGCAACCTATGATATTCGCGAATATAAGGTATCCTTGTTCAATGAAGCCATTAAAAACTATATAGAGTGATAGTTATATACTATAGCTGAAACCTATAAAAAGGACGCCATAAGCGTCCTTTTTATAGGTTTTATTTATGAGAGTTACATTTTTTACAAATTCCTGCAATTTCAAGGTGATGTTCTGTAATTGTAAAATCCGCTGCTATTAGTTCTTGTGGCATCTCTACAACGGGACATGTATGGAGTGGTATCATGGCACCACACTTGGTACATACTGCATAGTGGCGATGTGTATGTGGTGTAATTTCATAGTAAGCCATGTCGCTACCCATAATAGTGGTACGGGTAATGATACCTTTTGTTTCTAATAGTTCAAGGGTTCGATAGATGGTAGACATCCAGGTGGTGCCATCCCCGATTCGCTCAGCAATTTCGATGGCTGTAATCGGTTTATCCGTATCCGTTAATACAGACCAAATAGCTTCACGCTGTTTGGTCTTTTTTATGCCGTCTGGCCAATGTGTTGTATTCATATTAATACCTTCGATGATTAGTTAATGATTAATTGTAGGTACTCTTGTACACATGATATTTATTTACTAAATTGTATTCTTCGTATAATGGATTTTATATTCTTGATGATGAGTACCACTAATAGAATAAATACCGAAGTGAGTGATACAAATCCACCTGGTGCGACGTTAAGATAGTACGAACCAAATAGGCCGATGATCATGGCAAGCAAACTAAATCCAATAGAGCAGAGTAGCGTTGTTTTAAAGCCTTTTTCTAATTGTAATGCTGAGGCTACCGGTAAAGCGATCATGGCACTTAATACGAGGACCCCTACGATTTTAATAGAAATGGATACGGCAGCTGCCATTAGAATGGCAAATACATAGTTTATTAAATCTACTTTCACACCAGCTACGCGTGCAGCCTCTTCGTCATAGGCAATGTAGAGAAGTGAGTTATAGAGAAAATATAATGTTAACACTGATAATATGGTAAGTACTGCAATGCTAATCATATCAGTGGTGTTAACCGTTAGAATACTACCGAAAAAAAATACATTAGCGTTAGCTTTCAGTTTTCCCGAGCTAATAAGGGTAATGGCTGTACCTATGCTAAGGGATAAGATAATGGTGAGAATTAAATCGAGATGGTGAGAAAAATATTTCCGCAAGAATTCAATAAGCGCACCACAGATAGCGGTAAATATGAAAGCTCCTAAAATAGGATTGGTATTGGTTAATAAACCAAGGGTAATCCCTGCAAGAGAAGCATGACTCATGGTATCGCCAATCATACTAGATCGACGAAGTACCATAAATATACCAATACATGGACATAATAGTGAAATACATATTGCTACGAAGAACGCATTTTGCATAAAGTCATAATTAAACATGGTGCACCTCCGTTTTTATTGTGTCATCAGCCTGAGCTTGCTCTGTTACATCTGTAAAACACGAGCAGTTTTCATGGTCCACAGGATTGCGTCCTGTGTTATGCATGATTTCTAGAGCATACTGTTCTGGTGAACATAGATGGCCTTGTCCGTTGGCAATATGATAGATATTGGTTGAGTTTGCAAGGGCCATCTCTAAATTATGTTCTACAGAGATAATCGTAATATGATGCTCTTGATTTAATGAGCGCAACAGGGCGTAAATACCTTCTTGGCTCTTGCGGTCAATGCCCGTTGATGGTTCATCAAGAATGATGAGGTCAGGGTTGCCGATAAGGGCCCGTGCGATAGAAACGCGCTGCGCTTGGCCACCTGATAGTTTGCTAATAAGGCGATCTTTAAACTCTGTCATATGAGTGAGTCTAAGGACACGATCTACTTCTTTTTTATCTTTGATTTTTAAAAGTTTACGATAGGAATCTAAAATTTCGTGTACTGTAATAGGAAATCCAGCATGGGAAAAATCATTTTTTTGTGATACATACCGAATGTTTTTGGTGCCACGTGTGATGGAACCTTTTACTGGTGTGAGAAACCCTAGAATGAGGCGTAAAAGAGTACTTTTACCAGAACCATTGTCACCTACGATGGAAATATAATCGCTACTATGTACTTCTAAATTTAAATCATGTAGCACATAGGGTGGTTGACCTTGATATGAAAAATATAGATGTTGAATAGATAACATAAAAAAACCACTTTTCTGATTGACAAAATTATTACTACGTTTATACTATAACTATATTACAAATGCAACTGAGTCGCAACTGCAAGTAAAGAATATTATATATACTATAATAGCATGAGCACTCAGGATTTCAGAAAAAGGAGGCCTATTATGGTCAAAAAACTGGTTTTGTTAGTTGTTGGCGTATTGATGGCAGCTCTATTTGCAGGCTGTGGTAACGATGCACCAAAGGAGCAAGCAAGTAAAAAAATCCAAGTGGTAACAAGTTTTAATGCTATGTCTGAATTTGTAAAGGCCATTGGTGGCGATAAGGTAGAGGTATCTACGATTATTCCAGATGGTACAGAACCACATGATTTTGAATTAAAGCCTGAGGATATGAAGCAGTTGGCATCAGCGCAAGTCTTTGTTTATAATGGTTTAGGCATGGAACCATGGGCACAACAAGCAATTGATGCGGCTAAAAATGATAAGCTTGTATCAGTTAAAGCATCTGATGGTGTAGAGGCTATAAAAAATACAGATCCTGACGAAATTAAAGAACATGGTGCTGAAGATCCTCATTCATGGTTGTCTTTGAAAAATGCTAAGGTAGAAGTTAAAAATATTAAAGATGCATTGGTGAAAGTCGATCCTGACAATAAGGCTTATTATGAAAAGAATTATAATGATTATGTAGCAAAATTAGATGCGATGATTCAAAAGTATGAAGGTCAATTCGCAAAAGCAGCACACAAGAATTTTGTAACAGGTCATGCAGCCTTTGCATATCTTTGTCGTGATTTTGGATTAGAACAAAATAGTGTAGAAGATATATTTGCTGAAGGAGAACCGAACGCAGCACAATTGGCTAAACTCATCGAATACTGTAAGGAAAACAAGATTACAACTATTTTTGCAGAAGAAATGGCTAGCCCTGAAGTATCCAAAACATTAGCTCAAGAAGTAGGCGCCAAAGTAGAAACGATTTATACTATTGAAAGCAAAGAGGATGATAAAACATATCTTCAAAGAATGGATGATAATTTGACTAAAATCTTAGCAAGTTTGCAATAACTTATTATGAGTAAAATTAAACTATTTATAACATAAATATATAATAACATTAAAAGCAAGGTGTAGAGTATGCCTTGCTTTTGTGTTATAATAAATGAGCAATTCATGAAGGATTGCATTGCTTGTATTGAAACATGTTTTAGTATTGTTGTATTAATAAGTATCAAGGGGACATATGATTGAATTTTTTGATCGATTAGTAGGGCCTATAGATGCAGATGGTGCACGCATATATCGTCAGCGCACGGATATGACCCAGCTAGTTGTGATGATTATACTATCCGTTATATGTTATCAATTCACTGTTATCGGTGATTCGGTCTATGCGGATGCCATGAAAAACTTCATTATGAATCCCACAACATTTGTAAAACTGGACCAGCTTCCAATGATGAATGTTATAGAAATCAATGCTCTTTTACAAAAGTTGAATACGACGACACCACTTTGGGATGTAAGTAGTTGGCTGTTGATGATTGTGAAAGCATTAGTTATGTCGATACTCATTAGTGGATATGCCTTATGGCGGTCTCGTCATTGTTATACGGTGACTATTTTAACAGGTGTATTTCATTGTATTGCGTATGCACAATTGGTGATAGGTATCTATATGCTAAGCTTAGGTGTACTTTTAAGTTTTGCTAAGGCACCAGTCATTCTTGTATTGCTGTTAGGTGTATTCCTTACGATTATTTGCTTCCTTCTTACCATGTCGTTAATTACTGTGGTAGGTCGTATTGTAGGAGCCACCGTTTCGGGAAGTGCATTTGAAGGGCTTCTTGTCATTTCTGGTGTCTATGTCATTTGGGTGGGAATGAAATTTTTAGGCATATTATTATTTTAAAAAAACACATTCCGTGTAGATGGAATGTGTTTTTTGTTTAAATATAAAAATAGCAACTACGCATTATTTATGGTAGTTGCTATTTTCATATTTTTGGAATAAGAAGGCTACATTATCTTCGTCGTACTCAATTTGTTCAGACCAACGTCTAATTTGTTCAGGTAAATCACCAAACTGATGTGTAAGTAATGCAATGAATAATGTAGCATCAAATGCATATCGTATAAGTGTATCTAAGGAATATTCTGCGAGCATGTCGATTTGGCGATATAGTATATACTGATATACCTTATTAAGCGTGCATAGAACTTTGTCATCAAGGTTGAGTAAGTCTATCGTAGTTGATACTGTTGATGAGGATACCATAGTTTGTAAATCGGTTAGTTGTTCTGTCCACTCTTCATCGATTGGTTCCGTCTTTTTGTATAAAGTAATTAACTCTTTGCAGTAGCGGATAGACTGTTTGGGCGTAAATTGGCAAATAGTTGGATTGATTTCCAAGGCTAATAGTTCAAAAATATTTTGTAATGCAGGACGATCAGTAGCATTAAATTCACCTTCATCATCTTCAATGGTGAATTGTAATTGATCACCTTCGGTAGCCAGTAACTTTTCTACTGATTCTTCACAAGATAATCCCACGCCACAAAGCTCGAGGTCTTCTATGTATTTATAGAAGCGGGGGTGCATATGACAAGTATCGCATAGGCTATCTTCTCCAAGTTCTAGGACTACACGGCATAAACCGTCTTTACGTAAAAGAGGGCAGGTGGGATGTGCATCACTAAACATAAAATAATAGCCTTCGTCGTCGACAGTCATAAATTTTCGAAGATCCTCACCTAAGGGTGTAGGTAATGTTTGATATAATTTTGCTGTTTCTTCATCAACATCGATAGTCCATTTTTGACAACACGTATGATGGCACTGATTGGCTTTGCATTGAAAGGTATGATAAAAAGTTGGATATAAAGAAATCATAGTACTCACTTGTATATAATCATTATTTACTACTAATTCATTATTTACTATTATATGAATAATTAAATTGTAACATATACTATATATTCATGGCGTAATATTTTACAATATTTTTATATTCGTGAAAGTCCTTATTATTGTGTATAATAGTTATATATGGAATATTTACTTACACTAATTATGGAGGAGAATCTTATGAAATCTATGTTCGTAAAAGGTGGTATTGCATTGGCATTAGCAGTGGCATTTGGGGTAAATGCACAAGTTGTAGATGCGGCTAGTATTGTACCTGTACAACCAACAGTTGAGGTCGTTAATGCTAACCATCCAGGTATTGTAGGTGCTAATACATTGTTGAATGCATTTATTCAGCAACATCCAAAGGCGGCTATTACTGAAATTGCATTTGATGGTGAAGATAGTCAAATTAAATATGAAGTTGAAGGCTTTGACGCAACAGGCAAATATGCATTAAAGTATAATTATAATACCAATCAAATTGGTGATACTAAAGAAGGCGCATATAAACCTTCTTTAGATAATAAAGCGTTTAATCCTACTCGTATTTTGGCGCCTCAAACAGTTGTAAATTTTGCATTTGCACAAGCTAAAGGGCAAGCAACAAGTCTTAATGCTTGGTCTGTAAAGAATGAAAAAGGTCGTTTTGTATACGAAGTAAAATTTGGTACTGCTAATCGTCATGAAATCGAAGTACTTATGGATGCATTTACTGGTGAACTTTTATCTGTAAAAGGCGTAAAATAAGTGTATTTGACATCTTACTGTGATAGGAGTAGGATGTTAATATACACATGCTGGTATAGCTCAGTTGGTAGAGCGGCTCATTCGTAATGAGTAGGTCGTAGGTTCGAATCCTATTATCAGCTCCATCTAATTTTATGAATTTCTTTGAGTATCAATGAATAGGATAGATTAAATAAATATAGATAATACCTGCTTTATTGATACTCTTAGATGTTCATGATTAGTCTATAAGTTAAGTATAATTTGCCCCCCTTTTTGCCCCTAAAATTTATGTGGTAGAATAGAGGGGAAGGTAGTAAATAGTAAATATAATATTTTCAAAATCATATAATCATCTCTAAAAAGCTCTTTAGGTTATCGCCTAGAGGGCTTTTTTTTTGTGCTATACTATGAGTCTTATTTCCCTAGACGGGTAACTATAGTATTTTTTTCTAAAAATTTGCTCATGAATCATCTAGCATTGTCTTATATTGAAAAAATTAATATTTAATAGCATAGAGAATATTACAATATATGGGCTTTTATAGAAAATATGATTAATAATATGAATTGATGATTCATGAATTACTATTGTTAAAATTCTATAGAAAATCACCAGAAAATTCATATATATTTCATGCAATAAATTAGTGTATTTGGCATGCTTAATTTACATCTCATTTGTGATGGATAAGATGGTCTCAGTTAGCCGCCATAGGCCTAGGTAGTAAACAATTTTAGTTGTAAATATGTTTATGTTAGGTAGACGATATACAATTAAATATTTGAAACTTAGGAGGAAATGATGAAGAAATCTATAGTAAGAA
This sequence comes from uncultured Veillonella sp., assembly GCF_934230905.1. Taxonomy (GTDB): domain Bacteria; phylum Bacillota; class Negativicutes; order Veillonellales; family Veillonellaceae; genus Veillonella. Next base: position 64,888 of record NZ_CAKQFJ010000001.1, read on the forward strand.
CAAGCCTTGCATTGGCCATAGCCGGTGTATTAGGTACTAGCGTAGTTGCATATGCAGCTGAAGCGCCACAAATACAACCTGTGCCGGTAGTTAAACAAGAAACAGTACAATCTGCACTAGCAGTTAAACAAGAAGCAACAACACCTGTAGTTAATGTGGATACAACTGTATCTTCCAATAAAGTAGACGCACCAAAAATCGATGTATCTGCAGCTATTAAGAATGGAGCGAACGAAACTGCTAAACCTGCAGCAACAGAAAATACTAAGCCTGTTGTAGTTCCTGCTGTAGCGAATCCTGCAGCCGCATCTATGGATGCTGATATAACTCCAGTAGTTGCAAAAGATGATAAAAAGGATGCGAAAACAACTAAGGTTGTAAAGACCGAAGCAAAAGACCATAAAACAACTAAAGTTGTAAAGTCTAATAAAAAAGTACAACCAACTCAATCTGTAAAAACTCAAAAAGCAGATAAAACGGTAAAAGCTAATTAATAATCCACTATATCCATACACATAAACGTACTATCCCATCGGTATGTTTGAGTGCACATAACCTTTTATATGCACTTGGTTGGGCTCTTTGGTGGATCAGACACACATTGACTCTCTCCTATGCCGTCTGTCACCTTAGGGCCTCTCTTATGAATGGTTCCCTCCCAATTCATAAGTATATACATTATGTATATAATATATCTCTCTCACAACACATAATACACACAACACACATTACACACTATACATATGTGTATGGTATAGGAGAATAAAAGCACCACCAAATTTTGGTGGTGCTTTTGCTTTTGAAACAGATATATGGAATACACGGGGGTATTCTTTTTATGTTAAATATATTGTCTTGGTACTCGATCAGAAAAGCCACAGAAAATTTCGTAAGGGATAGTAGATGCAAGGGCCGCAATCTCAAGCGCGGAGATGCTTTCGTGTCCTTGTGCACCTAATAGAACAACCTTATCACCTGGTTTAACTGTAATGGTATCAGGTATGGATACCATAAACTGGTCCATACAGATGCGCCCTACTACAGGGCAACGTGTACCTTGAATGAGGACTGTGCCTCGATTGGACAAGCTACGTGGATAACCATCGGCATAGCCAACAGGGATGGTAGCAATTGTCATTGGCTCTGGTGTGATGTACGTTGAACCGTAACCTATACCTTCGCCTGCTTCAAGATGTTGTACGTGTACAACTTCGCTATGGAAGGAGAGAACTGGTTTGAGGCCTAAGCGATTTGGCACGTCTAAAGAGGGCATAATCCCGTATTGAATGATGCCTGGTCGTGCATCTGTAAATAGGCTGTCTTTTACAGATAATAGCCCCGCACTATTAGCGAGGGAAAAACGATAGTCTTCGTTTGGTCGGAATGCACGAATTTCATCCACCATGGTATGGAATTTTTGTGCTTGCCCATGTGCATGACTTTGATCGGCGGCATCAGCATTACTCATATGTGAAAAGAACCCATCTACTGCAAGATTTGGATAGGACTCAATGCGTTTGATAAAATCGATGGCATTTTCTGGCTTAATGCCGATACGATGCATGCCCGTATCAACTGCTACGGCTACGCGGATAATCATGTCGTGGTTATCCGCTACTTTATTGAGGGTCTCTAAATCCGTTGATTCACAAACAGCAGGAATAGAATTCGTATCCGCTACGAGTTCAAAGGATTGAGGTCGTGTTAGACCTAATAAATAAATAGGTACCATAATGCCAGCATTGCGAAGTGGTACAGATTCTTCTGGAATAGCGACGGCTAAAGATTCATAGCCTTCTTCAACAGCGATACGGCCCATCATTACACTACCATGACCATATCCATTGGCCTTAATAACGGCTGTAGATGTGCTCCATTCAGGGAGGCTGTCTTTTATTTTACGTAGGTTCTCGCGAACCAAACTTGTATCAATCGTTAAATATGTTGGTCTCATGATCATTTCACTCCTAAAATACATTACTTTTATTGTATAACTTTTAGGGAATTAAACAATAGTTTTTGTGAAAGTTTATGCTAAATTTTTATTCACTTTCCTGTTCTATTGGAGATTAGTCCTAACCTGCATAGACTATGATGAATATAACATATAATATATAGGATTTTGTAGTATAATGAGTGCATAAAATACTTTCACCTATAATATAAATTGTTAGGAGGATATGATGAACGAACGAGTTGTAGTAGTTAATGCTAGCAAGATGAATTATGATCATTTACTTGATTTTTCTGTTTTATCAAACGATGTACAGGTGTATGACGATAGCACTAATGAAGAAGTTATTGAACGTATTCAAGGAGCTGGCGTGGTGGTGACCAAAGAATTGCCAGTAGGGGCGGAGTTACTTTCACAATTCCCTGACTCAGTGAAACTCATCGTAGAAGCGGGTACTGGATATAATAATATCGACCTTGATGAGGCGCGTGCAAAAGGAATTACGGTGTGCAATATCCCTGCATATAGCACAGAACGCGTAGCACATACAGTAATTATGATGCTTCTTAACTTTGCATCTACTATGCAGCAACAAATCGGTATGCTTGCTAAAGGTGATCGCAGCAACTTTACAAAATATTTACAAGTGAGCCATACAGAAGTGAATGGTAAAACACTAGGTGTGGTCGGTGCTGGTCATATCGGCATGGAAGTTATTAAAGTAGCGAAAGCATTAGGTATGAATATTCTAATTCATACGCGTACACCAAAGTCTGATGGTGACGGTATTCGCTATGTAAGTCTTGATGAATTACTAACCAATAGTGATTATATTACCTTACATTGCCCATTGAATGAGCAAACTAAACATATGATTAATAAGGATACAATCGCTAAGATGAAATCATCGGCAGTTATCATTAATACGGGTCGTGGTGCACTTATTAATGAAGCTGATTTATGTGAAGCTTTAGCGGCTAAACGTATTGGTGGTGCAGGTCTCGATGTACAAGAGGTAGAACCTCCAGTTGAGGATAGCCCTTTATATACACTTGATAATGTTATTATTACACCTCATATGGGATGGAAAGGCTTAGAAACACGTCAACGATTGGTAGGTATTATTCGAGATAATGTACAAGCCTTTTTGAAAGGTGAACCTATCAATGTTGTATCATAATATTGTTAAATCATTATAGAATCGGTTCTATAACGGCATGAAAGTAATTATCCAGTTCGGTGGGTGATTCTTTCATGCCTTTTTTTACCCACCATAGCACCATTTCTACAAAGCTACCCGAAATATGATTGATGATAAAGTCATCGGGTAAATCGATATTTATCTTACGATTTTGATTAATAAAATAAGCTTGCACTAGTTCGTTAAGATTATCTCGAAAATAATGCAAGAAGATTTCATTATTTTGACTGGCTAATAGTTCAAGAATATTATTTTCTTTCTCTTGTAAATGTTGTAATAAATGGCCAAACATAGAGAGGGGATGTACACTTTGAGGATATAAGCCGTGTGCATGAGGAACGTGATTAATGCTATCTTTGATATGCTTGAATAAATCTTGTGAAAGAGCTTTTAATAAGTCTTCCTTTGTATCGAAGTGGGCATAAAATGTGGTTCTGCCTATATCTGCCGCGTCAATTATTTCTTGAACGGTTATTTTATCGTATGCTTTTGTAGATAATAATGTGTTAAATGCTAAGAATATGGCTTTTCGTGTTTTTTGCTGTCTACGATCCATGGTTACTCCTAATTTAGTACAAAATAGCCCATTTGTTCTGTAATGAACAGATGGGCTCTTTTATATATTGTAATAAAATATTAGATTGATACAATAAAAAAGAACAAACTGTTCGTTATTGTAGTTATTGTAATGTAAGTATAGTCATATTTCAATTGTTAGAATCGGAAACGTATAGTGGTGGGGTTATGATATGTTACAAAAAGTAATTGATATATTATCCGGACTGTATATGACTTTGTTGGCGGGCCTCTTTTTATTATTTGATGGAATTCCTCATATTGTAGAATCCTTCGGTGGTCATATGGGATTGCCTAATATATTTCCTTTTGCACCTTCCTGGGTTGCGGTTATAGTGTGTGGTATTCCTTTAGTATATTTGTCGATACGTCGCATCATTGTTAATGTGGGCATCAGTAAGATTTCATCTGCACTTTTAATTACGATGGCGATGATTGCAGCCATTGCTATTGGTGATATATTTGCTGCTGGTGAAGTTGCTTTCATTATGTCTCTTGGTGCTCTTCTTGAAGAGGCAACGACAGAACGTGCAAAAAAGGGATTGCGTAAGCTGATTAGTTTAGCACCTGTTAAGGGCCGGAAAATCGAAGATGGGACGAATACAATGGTTCCTGTTGCATCCATTCAACGTGGTGATTTGCTACGAGTATTGCCTGGAGAAACAATTCCAGTAGACGGCAAAATCGTCAGTGGTGAGACGACCGTCGATCAAGCCATTATGACCGGCGAGTCGGTACCTGTTGATAAGATCGTTGGGGATGAAGTATTTGGTGGTACTATCAACTGTTATGGAGCCATTGATATTATTGCTACTAAGATTGGTAAAGATAGTTCTATTCAAAAAATGATTCAACTCATTAAAAATGCGGAGAATAAACAAGCCTCTATACAGCGTATAGCGGATACCGTTGCTAGTCGTTTAGTTCCTATAGCATTATTAATTGCTTGTATTGGATATATTGTAACGGGCAATATAATTGTTGGGGTTACGGTGCTAGTTGTATTTTGCCCGTGTGCATTAGTATTGGCTACGCCAACAGCAGTTATGGCTGCTATCGGACAGGCGACAAAGCATGGGGTCATCATTAAGTCAGGAGAAATCTTAGAAAAAATGGGTAAGGTTGATACACTTGCTTTTGATAAGACGGGAACGCTGACAAGTGGACGCTTAGCAGTGCAATCTATTGTTGTAGTTGATTCTATGTATACCGAGTCCGATATTCTTAAGTTAGCCGCATCAGCAGAGTCTAAAAGTGAACACCCTTTAGGAAAGGCTATAGTGGAGTATGCAAAAAAGAAATCTGCTAATATTATGGAACCTACAACTTTTACTATGGCTGTTGGAAAAGGTGTTATGGCAACAGTAAATGGTTGTGATGTGCTTTGCGGTAATGAACGGCATCTCCTTGAGCATGGCATAGAGATAGAAACAGGAATTCAGCGTATTCTACATGAATGCAGATTAGAAGGGCAAGTATCTATTATTGTATCAGATATGACACATATTATAGGTATTATTACACTGTCTGATACTATACGACCTGATGCGGACCGAATGATAGCGAATCTCCGTAATTTAAATATGAAAACAACGCTGCTTACTGGTGATAGTAAGGCCGCAGGTGCATGCATTGGCCGTAAAGTCGGTATTACTGATGTATATGCAGAATTACTGCCTGAAGACAAGGTGCGTATGATTGAAAAATTGCAATCGGAGCATCATACAGTTTGTATGATTGGTGATGGTGTCAATGATGCGCCAGCTATGAAAACGGCAGATGTAAGCATAGCTATGGGTAGTATTGGTAGCGATATTGCTATAGAAACGGCAGATATAGCCTTGATGAACGAAGATCTAGCAAAAATTTCTTATATTAAACGACTCTCTGATGCGACTATTTCTACCATTAAACTTAGTATTACTTTATCCATGGTTATTAATGGTGTGGCAATATTGCTTTCCTTATTAGAGGTGCTAACGCCTACAACAGGTGCATTGGTGCACAATGTAGGGTCTTTTCTAGTCGTTTTAATTGCAGCCCGTTTATATGATAGACATATTGTTTAAATAGACAAAATCCCCTCCGACCGGTTGTGTGGTCAGGGGGGATTTTTAATTAGGGCTATCATAGATCAAGTTTTGGTATATATGTGTATATATATCAAGGGAGGTAGTTATCCTCAAACTTGATTATGATTCATTTGTGTTTTGATGGGACTCCACCAATGTCTACGATATGCTTTAATACCTTCTACAACGATTTTGCTCGCTTTCGCAGCTAAATCCTTTGTAGCAGGCGGGATGCCATCAAGGCGATAGGTGATACCTAACTCCTTGTATTTAGCAACACCCATCACATGATAGGGTAAACAGTCGACGGCTTGTAAGTTGCGTAAGGAGCCTAAAAAGAAACCTAGCCTGTAGTGTCGGTCGGCATTATCTGTGATGGTCGGTACCACAACATGACGTACCCAGAGCGGCACATTTATATCAGCTGTCAGTTTGGTGAATTGAAGGATTGGTTCTAAAGGCTGAGAGGTTAGCCATTTATGGACTGTAGGATCGATGTCCTTAATATCCAAAATGACGAGACTGGTTACGCTTAGTAACTTACGGTAGGCCACCTCTTGGTGGGGATCAAAACAAATTCCACTTGTATCTAAGCAGGTATGGACGTTTCTTTCACGGAAATATGTGAAAAGCTCGATGACAAAATCAATTTGCATCAATGCTTCCCCACCTGTGACGGTAATGCCACCGTTTGTATAGAATTGACGGTTACGTTCGTATTGTTGCCAAATTTCTTCGACGGTCATGAGCTTAGTTTCGTGGCTATCCTCACTCCATGTGTCGGGATTATGGCAATAGGCACAACGCATGGGGCATCCTTGTAGGAATACCACCATACGCATGCCTGGACCATCAACCGTACCCATCGTTTCTAGTGAATGAATACGTCCTGTCATAGAAAACCTCGATTAGATTTGTTGATGGAATGTACGGGAAATAACTTCATCCTGTTGTTGTTTTGTCAATTTGTTGAAGTGTACTGCATAACCAGATACACGAACAGTCAATTGAGGATACAACTCAGGATGTTTTTGAGCGTCTAACAATGTTTCGCGAGTGAACACGTTAACGTTCAAATGGTGACCGCCTTTTTGAGAATAGCCGTCCAATAATTCTACCAAGTTATCCACTTGTTGTTGGTTGCTCATGGGTATTCCTCCTTTCAACCAAAATACAAGTATTGATGCCGGTGAAAGCATACAATACGGCGGAAGATTATTTGTCTTCCTTTATAGTAACATTTGGTTCGCTGCAAGCGAAGTTTGTATTGCTGTTAGGCAATTGAGAAGGGTCTAACTCAATATCAAAATCGCCTACGGATACAAATGTTTCACCAGATTTACCTAATGCATCTGGAACGATGGAGAAGGTATTGGAAATACCGTCGGAACAATCGCGCCATGGCATTTTTGCAACGGAAGATAACGAAGCTACAGCACCGTGAGAGTCACGACCATGCATAGGGTTGGCACCAGGCGCGAATGCTTGACCAGCTTTACGGCCGTCTGGTGTGGAACCTGTTGCAGTACCATATACTACGTTAGAAGTAATTGTTAACAAACTCATAGTAGGAACCGATTGACGGTATGTAGGATGTTTACGCACCTTGTTCATGAATGTGGATACAACCATGGAAGCTAAGCTATCTACACGATCGTCATCGTTACCATATTTAGGGAATTCCCCTTCGATTTCGAAATCAACAGCAATGCCGTTTTCGTCACGAATTGGTTTTACCTTAGCGTATTTAATAGCGGACAAGGAGTCAGCTACTACGGATAAACCAGCAATACCAGTTGCGAACCAACGAGTTACCTTGCGGTCATGCAATGCCATTTCTAGTTTTTCATAAGCATATTTATCATGCATGTAGTGAATGATGTTCAATGCGTTTACATATACGCCTGCCAACCATTCCATCATGTCATCGAATTTTTCCCAGACTTCGTCAAAGTCTAAGTATTCGGATGTAATAGGGCGGTATTTAGGACCGATTTGTCTCTTAAGTTTTTCGTCAACGCCGCCGTTGATTGCATAAAGTAAGCATTTTGCTAGGTTAGAACGAGCGCCGAAGAATTGCATTTCTTTACCAATACGCATTGGGGATACGCAACATGCGATGGCGTAGTCATCACCAGAGTTAGGACGCATCAATTCATCATTTTCGTATTGGATAGAAGATGTTTCGATAGATAATTTCGCACAGAAACGGCGGAAGCCGATTGGCATGCGAGGTGACCATAATACAGTGAGGTTTGGTTCTGGAGCAGAACCAAGGTTAGTCAATGTATGTAAGTAACGGAAGGACATTTTAGAAACCAATGTACGGCCGTCAGTGCCCATACCACCGATAGATTCAGTGGTCCATACAGGGTCGCCTGTGAACAAGTTGTTGTATTCGTGGATACGTGCAAAGCGAACCATACGTAATTTCATGATGAAATGATCTACGAACTCTTGAATTTGTTCTTCTGTATATGTGCCGTTGCGAAGGTCGCGTTCAGCGTAGATATCGAGGAATGTCGAGTTACGACCAATGGACATAGCCGCACCGTTTTGTTCTTTGATGGCGCCAAGGTAGCCAAAGTAAATCCATTGCATAGCTTCGCGAACGTCTTTTGCTGGCTCGGAGATATCGTAGCCATAGGACGCAGCCATTTCTTTTAATTCTTTCAAGGATCGGATTTGGTCTTTAATTTCTTCGCGGTCCCGGATTACGTCTTCGAGCATATCACCCATAGTGATGTTGAATTCTTGGTTTTTCTCTTCGATTAGGTAATCGATACCATATAATGCAATACGACGATAGTCACCGATAATACGGCCACGGCTATACGCATCTGGTAACCCTGTTACGATGTGTGCTGTACGAGCGGCACGCATTTCTGGAGTGTATACATCGAATACACCATCATTGTGAGTTTTACGATGCTTTTTGAAGAAATCCTCTGTTTGAGGGTCCATTTTGAAACCGTATTCTTCGATAGCGGATTTTGCTGTACGGAGACCGCCATAAGGGAACATAGCGCGTTTTAACGGTTTATCAGTTTGTAAGCCTACAATTGTTTCAAGGTCTTTGTCGATATATCCTGGCGCATGCGCAGTGATGTGTGTAGCCACGGAAGTATCGGCATCAAGCATGCCACCTTTTTCGCGTTCTTCTTCGTATAGTTTCATTACCTTGTCCCACAATTTAGTAGTGCGTTCTGTAGGACCAACTAGGAAGGAGTCGTCCCCTTCATAGGGAACATAGTTTCTTTGGATAAAGTCGCGTACATCGATCGCTTTATCCCACACACCTGTGTTAAAATCTTTCCATGCAGTATGTTGCATTTTGCACCTCCATAAAAGGATATAACTATAGATTTTTATGATTCTAGTTTACAATGATTATTTAAATCTCACAATATGTAAATGATATAAATTTTCAATACATAGTATGCGAATTTAGTAAGATAGATTGTAATTATATCAATAGATACAATTATAACTCACCATAAATACTGTTAATATATGTGTTTATGGTTAGTTTTATAAATTGGATTAAAATGATATATATTTTATATTATTTATAGATAATGAAATTATATCTCATTAAATGGACAGATACCGTATATGGTGGATAGCGTCAGTTGTGGAGAATAATATTTGATTAAGTATATAATTAATATGATTACATAGTAAGGAAGGGGTAGAATAGTATGTCAAATCGAGTGAAGGCTATCATAGGTGCGTTGGCCACTATAGCCGTTTGGGCGACGGCATTCCCATTTAGTAAAATTGCGTTACAACATGTAGACTCTTTAACGCTTTCAGTGGCTCGTGTTGTAGGGGGGGCTATGTTAATGCTTATCATTGGTGTGGTGAAAGGATTACAAATTCCTACGAGCTGGCGTGAGTGGGGATTATATACTGTACTTGGTATGACCGGTAATTTCGTATATCAGGTTGTATTTAATCAAGGTCTCCTTACTATTCCTGCAGCCACATCGAGTATCATTATGGCACTAACGCCTATGACAACGGCCCTTATGGCATTGGTTGTGTACAAAGATTATATGAAGCCTATTGGATGGTTGTTCACAATCACCGCTTTTGCAGGTGTAGCCGTCATTATTCTTTGGAATGGGCCTATTAATGTTCCAATGGGGGCTTTTTGGACCTTATTTGGTATGATACTTTTTGCCATATATAATATCATTAATCGTGGGTTAAGTTTAAAAGGGCATGATCCGATAACCGTTGCTACCTGGTCTATGTTTACTGGCGCGATTATGGCGTTACCTTTTGTTTCTCAATCGGTTGCCAATATTGTTGTTGCCCCTGTAAGTACTTGGTTGGCTATTATGTACTTAGCTTGTTTTTCTAGTGCACTAGGTTTTGTATTTTGGAGTTATGCATTGGAACATGCAGAATGCGTATCCGATGTGACAAACTTTATGTATCTATCTCCGGTTGTTGCAGCCATAGTGGCGGCCTTTTTATTGGAGGAATATCCTAATATGGGCCTCTATATTGGCGCGCCTGTTATTTTAGGATCCTTATATCTATTTAATCGATATAGATAAGTTGGTTTTCTTAGTGGCTGAATCGTTTCGATTTGATGTAGATTTGATGTAAAAGCGATAAAATTAGATGTGTAGGAATGTAAATCCTTATAATATAGAAACTATATATAAAGAACCTCAACCTTTTAATTGGTGAGGTTCTTTTTTTGTTTGACAGTCCTTATAAATTGTAGTAATCTAGGTATATAATTAAAACATACCTTTTAGATATGTTTTAAAAGAAGATTAATTACTAGTAAGTTACAAGGAAAGAGGTGGTACAGTGATTGCTATACGAAACGTAACCAAAGAATTTGACGTTAATAAGCAAAAGGTTACTGCATTATCTGATGTAAACTTCACCATAGAAAAAGGCGATATATTTGGCATTATTGGCTTTAGTGGAGCAGGTAAATCTACGCTGTTGCGGATGATTAATGCTTTAGAGGTACCTACCTCTGGTCATGTTGAAATAGATGGTGTGAATATCAATGACTTAAGTTTTAATGAGCTTAGAAAGGTGCGTAAACGCATAGGCATGGTATTTCAACAGTTCAATTTATTGAATGCTAAATCTGTGTATGATAATGTGGCGATTCCATTGATTCTAAATAAGGTTCCTAAATCAGAAATTGATAAAAAGGTTAAAACCTTGTTAGACTTTGTTGATTTAGGCGATAAAGCGGGTGCATATCCTGGCGAATTATCTGGTGGCCAGAAGCAACGCGTTGGTATTGCTCGTGCATTAGCCACAGATCCGTCTATTTTACTTTGTGATGAAGCGACGAGCGCACTTGATCCAGATACGACTGAGTCTATACTTCAACTGTTGGAACGAGTGAATCGCGAGTTAGGTGTTACTGTGGTTATTGTAACCCATGAGATTGATGTAATTCAAAAAATCTGTAATCACGTTGTAGTTATGGAACATGGGAAACTTATTGAAAGTGGTTCTGTACTAGATGTATTTAGTAAACCTAAACATGATACTACAAAGCGATTTGTTCGAACCGTTATTCCTGACGAAATTCCACCAACTGTAAAACATACATTGTCTTGTGATAAGCGACCATATACGATTTTAAAAATGCACTTCTTAGGTAATAATACGACTGATAATGTTCTATATCATATTAATAAAACCTACGAATTAGAGACAAGTGTGTTATTTGCGACGGTGACTGAATTAGAACATACGGTGCTTGGCATCTTTATCGTTCAGTTTATTGGTGATGATATCGAGGTTGGTAAGGTGAAAGAATATCTTATTGGACAAGGTGTTGAATGGCAGGAGGTGACACTATAATGGATTTCTTTATGCAAGAGCTGGGTGTTCCAGGGTCGCAACTATTATTAGCAGCAGAGCAAACCTTATATATGGTGTTTTTATCCTTGTTTATTGGCACTATACTAGGGTTAATCATTGCGGTTACCTTAGTGGTAACAAATCCCAATGGTATCGTAAAAAATAGTATTGTCTACACCATTACGAATACAATCGTTAATATTGTGCGTTCTGTGCCATTCATCATCCTAATGGTATTTATACTACCGCTTACAAAGATGATTGTAGGTACGCGCGTAGGAACAACGGCGGCTATTGTTCCGCTTGTAATATTTATTGCACCGTATTTAGCTCGCTTGTTTGAAAACTCGATTCTAGAGGTAAATAAGGGTATTATCGAAGCGGCTCAATCGATGGGAGCTTCTCATTTCGAAGTGATTTGGCATTTCTTATTGCCTGAGGCAAAAGGGTCCCTTATCTTATCAATCACGACTGGAACCATCGGTCTTATCGGTGCTACTGCTATGGCTGGTGCTATTGGTGCTGGCGGTGTAGGTGATTTAGCGCTTACTTATGGTTATGAACGATTAAACTTCCCATTGATGTTGTTTACAGTTATTATTCTTGTTATTTTTGTACAAATTATTCAAACGATAGGGAACTATTTTGCACGTCGAGCTCGTCGTTCCTGATTTAATAAAATAGATTTTTGTTATATTGATTGTGAAAGTATAGGAGCGTATATTATGAAATTTAAGAAAATTCTAGCACTTGGTGCAGCACTCGTATTCAGCGTAGCTTTCATCGCAGGCTGCGGTTCTAATAATAGCGATAATGGAGCAAAGAAAGAATTAACCTATAGTAAGTCTCAAGGTCCTTATTCTGAACTCTTTGAAAAGGGCGTTAAACCAATTTTAGAAAAACAAGGCTATACCTTTAAAGGTGTAGATATGTCCGACTTGGTACAAGCAGACCAAGTGTTGAGCGATGGCGAAGTAGATTTCAACGTTGAACAACATACAGCATATATGAAAAACTTCAACGAAAAACAAAATGGTCATCTAGTGGCATTAACACCAATTCCAACTGTACCAGCAGGTATTTTTAGCGGTTCTAAAACATCCTTAAATCAAGTGGCTGATGGCGATACAATTGCTGTACCAAATGACGCATCCAACATGGCTCGTGCGTATGCATTGTTACAAAAAATCGGTTGGATTAAACTTGATCCAAATAAAGATTTAGCCACAGTAACACAAGCAGATATTATTGAAAACCCTAAACATCTTAAATTTACAGAAATGAAGTCTCTTACAATTCCTTCTGTACGTACTGATTTTGATTATATCGTTATTACAGGTGCCATCATCTACAATGCAAAAATCGATCCTAAATCAGCATTGGCTAATGAAGACGTATTACCACAATGGTTATTACAACTCGTAGTTAATGAGAAAAATAAAGATGCTCAATGGGCAAAAGACCTCGTAGCCGCATACCATTCTCAAGAATTCAAAGATTACATGGAAAAAAATAATAATGGCTTATGGTTTGTTCCAAAAGGTGAATAATATAATTTAGTAAGCTAATTACAATTAAAATATATTTATAAAATAGATAGCGATACCAATTAGATTAAATTCTTTAATTCTAAGGTGTATCGCTTTTTGTTGTTATAAAAGCTATTACTAACAGTTTATTAACTATTAATAAGTGTTATGGGTGAGTTTATATCATCTTATTAAAATTTTTGATATACTAAATAAGCCTTTTTGTATTTTATTTTGTTTTCATGTGTAAGGAGAGTTTCTAATGAAATTGAATTGGAAATTATTCGCACCACTTGTAGTAGCTATTCTTGTATGGCTTATTGGTGCGCCTCAAGGCCTTGGCGCAGATTCTTGGATTTACGTAAGTATTTTCGCTGGCCTCGTGGTAGGATTGATTTTAGAACCAATCCCACCAGCTTTCATCGGTATTATTGCTGTTACCGTGTCTATGTTATTCAAAGTTGGTCCTGCTCCTGTTGTAGATAAAGCAACTGGTGTAGCAAAGGCAATCACTGATGCACAAGCTATCAGTTGGGGCCTCAGTGGTTTCTCTAATGCCATTGTATGGTTGATTTTTGCAGCTTTCATGATTGGTATTGGTTATGAAAATTCTGGCCTTGGTCGTCGTATTGCGTTGTTCCTCGTAGCAAAGCTTGGTAAGTCCTCTTTAGGCCTTGGTTATGCCATTGCTATCACTGATCTTGTGTTGGCACCATTCATTCCAAGTAATGCGGCTCGTTCTGGTGGGACGATTTATCCAATCGTATCTAGTATTTGTCCAATGTTTGACTCCTATCCTGACAAGAACCCTCGTAAAATTGGTTCCTATTTGAACTGGGTAGCGTTGGCAACTACTTGTGTATCTAGTTCCATCTTCTTGACTGGTGCTGCACCAAACCCATTAGCTCTTGAATTATCTGCTAAATCTGGTATCGTAGCGGCAAACTGGGGTACATGGTTCCTAGCATTCTTGCCAGTAGGCCTTATTTTATTCATCATCACTCCGTTGTTGACCTATGTGTTCTGCAAACCAGAGGTAAAAGGTTCCCCTGAAATCGCAGCATGGGCAAAAGATGAGTATAACAAATTAGGTGCTATGACACGTAGTGAAGTCTTCATGGCCTTGATTTCTGTATTGGCTCTTGTATTGTGGATTGGCGCTTCTACGTTCCATATTAATCCTACAACAACAGCGTTAATTGTAATTATATTGATGGTCTTTACTAAAATCATGACATGGCAAGATTTCCTTGCTAATAAACCTGCATGGAATGTTTTGACTTGGTTTGCTACACTTGTGCCTATGGCTTCTGGCCTTAAAAATGTAGGATTTTTGGAATGGCTTGCTAAATCTGCTGGTGGCTCTTTAGTGTCTCTAGATCCTACAATGGCAGTTCTTGGTTTATTGCTTGCATTCTGTTTACTTCGTTACTTCTTTGCATCTGGTACTGCTTATGTAACGGCTATGGTAGGCTTATTTGCTACTTTAATTCTTCAAATTCCTGGCGTTGATCCAGCTCAAGTTATGTTAATTCTTTTAGTACCAATGGGGATTATGGGAATCCTTACTCCGTATGGTACAGGTCATAGCCCAATCTGGTTTGCTAGTGGCTATAACAAAGGTCCTGAATTCTGGAAACTCGGTGCTATCTTTGGTATTATCTACCTTGCCATCTTTATCGTGGTAGGGATTCCTTGGATTCAGTTCGTAATGCCACTTTTAGGATAGTTTTAAAACCCTAATATATCTCTCTGCGCTCCAGTTCTTCGCAAGTCGCTCGATAGATATATTAGGGCTTTTTTTATCTAAAATTGGCATTACATGTGTAGTAAAGTCGCGCAGACAGAACGCAACGCTTCGTGGGTCTTTTTATACTCTAAAATGAAACTCTAGATTGTGTTATAATAGCGCATATAGGTGTTTATTTATTAAATTTGTATTTGAGGTAGGTACCTCTTGTAAAGTCTATATCGTATAGTAGGAGGTTCTTATGTCTACCAAGTCTATTACAGGGACAGGTCTTTTGTTGGCCGTTGCTTTGTTGGCACAAAGTTTGCGCCTTATGTTTCCCTTTATTCCGAATCAAATTAGTATGTTTTTAATCGGTTCTATTACGTCGGCTACGTTTGTGCTCGCTACGTGGCGTTATGGTTGGAAAAATGGTCTTGTTATTGCTTGGGTGGCTCCAGTGGTAGCACATTTACAAGGCATGTTGCCGTTGCCGCCATTTATATTGATAACTGGGTTGGGGACGACCGCCTATGTATTCGTAGCGTATTGGTTAGAACATAAGTCGAAAATTTTGCTTATCATTGTGGCTGCATTGGTGAAAGCTGGCGTATTGTTTGGTGGATATTCATTGTTCTTTTCTTTATTTCAACTTCCGCCAAAGATTGTAAATACAATGTTATTTGTCTCTAGTTGGCCACAACTTGTTACATCTACATTGGGCATTATATTGGCGTTACTCATTATGAAACGGGTTAAGTAAATTCCTTAACTTTGTTTCTAGTAAATTAAATAATAAAAGGTGTTACTATATCAGCCTATTGTTAACAGTCAGAACTGTTTCAATTGAGGATGTAGTAACACCTTTTTTATATATAATCGATTTCTTTAATTATTTTTTCTTTAGCATTTTAAGAATAAAACCACCCACAGTACCTGTAATACCGAAGCCTAAAAGTCCCATGCCAAGAGTATGTATTAAGATACTCGTTTGATTATTTTTAGAGATTTCTTGAGCTGCTTGCATTGTATTAGTAGCTTTTTTAGCTATCTCTACATTGTTAGCAGATGGATCTGGAATAACGAGTAAAATGATGATTGCAATGATTAGACTAATAATGCCAGCAATCAATAAATACGTTCCTCTTTGATTTAACTTTTCCATAATACCCTCTCCTTTTTGTATTACAAAATAAGATATTAATCATTCGATTTAATTATATATTATGTGCGTAAAAATGTAAATTAATAGTTTTAGGCGTAGTCTTCTATAAAAAGCTATAGAGTTTACTGAGGCTGAGATGAACATTAGTAACACTCATCAGTAATTCATTGTTGTTTCATGAGATTAGCATGAGAATAGATTTTGTTAAATTTATATTGCTTATTAACGTCTTTACTATTTATAAGAAGAACATCGTATTATGTTAACCATATACAAAATATTCTAATTTTTATGGTTATAATAAAATTTGATAAGTATATTAATATACATGAGAATAATAGCTATCAAGCTATTTTCAAGATATATGAAGACTTATTAATGAACTTTATATGGAAAAAGACTTGTATATATCGTAATATTTTGATATGCTATGCAAGTAATTAACAATATAAATTTTTCTTAAACTAACTTAAACATATCTTTTTGTATCAACGAAGAAACTGTTTAAGATTAGGCTGAAGAGAGAGGCGAATAGAGAGACTGAAAAATTGTATTGTATTTATTTAAAACTTTTAATTAAGTGAGGGTGTAAGATGAGAGAAAACAAGCATTCTAAAAAATTAGCATTTGCAGTATTAGCGGCTACAGCTGCTGTAGGCGTATCTGCAGTTGCACCTGTAAGTGCGGCTGAAATTCAAACTGCACAAGGTTTTATTTTTGCAGCAGGTAATGCAACAGCATCTCCAGATACTACACATAATAGTGTTTCTTATGGTACTGTTGCAAATGGTACAGCTACTAGTATTGCAGTTGGCCAAGGTAATAATATTACAAGTCCTACGGGTTCTAGCAGTGCATATGGTAACCAAAATACAGTAAATGGAGACCAAGCTAATGCATTTGGTGACGGTAATACTGTAACAGGTTCTTATGCACAAGCATTTGGTGATAGCAACGTTATTAATGGTACACATGCTATTGGTTACGGTTACAAAAACACTGTAACAGAATCTGATGCAAACTTCCGTGATCGTGACTATGATAATGAAAGCGATGACAGAACTAAAAAACTTGGTGACTGGAGAAGTAACTCCGTTGCTATCGGTTCTGAAAATACAGCAGCCGGTAGTTCTGCATTGGCAGTAGGTCATAAGGCGAATGCTTTAATGAATGAATCTATTGCTGTTGGCCATAGCGCTAATGCAGCACGTACATGGTCTACGGCTATTGGTACGCGTGCTAATGCATCCGAAGTTCGTTCTCAAGCTATAGGTTATGAAGCGCAAGCTGCTGGCTATAAAGCTAATGCTATTGGTTCTGGCGCTCAAGCTACTGGTGCACATACTAATGCAATCGGTTCTTCTGCTATTGCTTCTGGTGATCATGCACAGGCTTATGGTGCTGGTGCAAATGCTATTGGTATTCGTTCTAATGCATTCGGTTCTGATGCACATGCTACAGCTGACCATGCTATGGCAATTGGTGACCACTCTATTGCGTCTGATGCAAATTCAGTTGCTATTGGTTACCAATCTCAATCTGCTCCAGCAAGAGCTGTAAGAGATGCTTCTATTACTACTACTAGTCTTACAAGTGGTGCTCCAATTAAAACTCATACATACGGTGGCTTTGCTGGTGTAGGCTCCGCTACCAATGGATCTGTATCTGTAGGTCAAGTTGGTCAAGAACGTCAAATTAAGAATGTAGCTGCAGGCGAAATCTCTGCTACATCTACAGATGCTGTAAATGGTAGCCAATTATTCTCTGTAGCTCGTGATTTACAAAACCAAATCGATAATACAGTACCAGGTCAAATCAATAATAATATTACTAACTTGAATAATCGTGTAGGTGAAGTAGAACAACGTGTTAATAAAGTAGGTGCAGGTTCTGCTGCATTGGCTGCGTTACATCCATTAGACTTCAACCCAGATGACAAATGGACAGTAGCCGCTGGTTATGGTCACTACCATAATGCTAACTCTGCTGCATTGGGTGCTTTCTATCGCCCTAATGAAGACACAATGTTCTCCATTGGTAGCACAGTAGGTAATGGCAATCCTCAATTAAATGCAGGTGTATCCATTCGTCTTGGCAAACGTGCACCTGAATCTCGTTCCCGTGTAGCTATGGGCCGTGAAATTGCTGAATTGAACGCACGTCTTCAAGATGTTGAAAACAAATATAATAATTTGTTACAATTGTTGAATCCACATGCAATTGATCCTAGCAAAACTGCTGAATTCCCAGATGTTCCTCGTAATCACTGGGCTTACCAATACATTAGCCAATTGGCTGGTAATGGTATTCTTGTTGGTTACCCTGATGGTACATTCAAAGGCGATGCAACAATGACTCGTTATGAATTTGCAACTATGTTGTACCGTGCTCTTCAAAATGGTGCACCTATCGATGATAACATGCGTCGTGCAATGAATGAATTCCAACCTGAATTACAAAATATTCGTCTTAACCATTATCGTGTTGATCGTATTTCTGGTGCTGACAATGATCGTCATAAAACAGAACGTGTTCGCGTTAACAACGAACCTAAAACTCAACGCGACGTATATGGTTCCCGTATTAGCCAATAATACATTAACTATAACTTCCACTCGAGCTTGTGAAAGCTCCAAAATAGGATGTATCCACGTGATACATCCTGTTTTTATTTGTTAATATTAAGATTCTGAAATTTCATCAAATATTTATGTAAAATTATTGCATTTAGATACATATAGGAGTATAATTACATTTATGATAAATAAATATGCAAATATATGTATAAAATATAAATGTAGTAGTTTGATAAAAATATAAATATGAGGGAAAAATAATGAAAGAATTTAGACAATTAACTGTAGAAGATACTGCAGAATATCATAAGGTATTAATTGATGGATATGCGGCTATTAAAGATTATCCTATTACGTTTGACGCCATAGATTTTACAGAAGAAGAGTCAAAAGAATGGATAGAAAATTATCCTGTATACGGTTTATATATTGATGGACAACTTGTTAGTTCTATTACGTTTTGTATGCCATGGGTGAAATATTCTACACCGGATAAGTTCCCACACATTGCACATTTTGTTACAGCGCCTGCTTTTAAAGGTAAAGGTTATGCACGGGAAACATTGGGATATGCAGAAAAACTATTGAAGGAACAATTTAAAACACCGGCGGTAACACTTGGGACAGCAAAAGAACATCCATGGTTGCCAAAAATGTATGAATCCTTTGGTTTTAAAGCTTATGATAAAGTTCATTTTAGAGGAAAACAACATACTACTATATTATTTAAAAAAGATTTGATTTAGTTCGCAAGATCAGCCTTGCAATGTATTGTATAAGGATGAGCATTCGATATGTTGATGTTTATGTACAATACATTGCAAGGTTTTTTATGGTTCGTATTGTGTGATGGTAAGGGTTTACTATACACTATATGTGTAATATATAGTTTTAGTAGTTTAAAGAAAGGATGTGACTATATGTTAGTCTTATCTGGTATTTTAGTGATGGTCATCGGTTTGATGCTGCGCTTTAATGCCTTGTTAGTTGTCATCGTAGCAGGTTTTGTAACGGGCCTTGCTGCAGGTCTTAGTGTTACCGATATTGTGGGCGCTATTGGAGAAGCCTTTGTTAAAAACCGTTATATGTCATTATTTATTTTAATTCTACCTGTTATAGGTGTCATGGAACGCCATGGTTTGCGTGAACGTGCTGAAATTTTAATTAGTAAAATTCATGCTGCTACTGCGGGACGTATCTTTATGATCTATTTATTGGTTCGTCAAGTAACAGTAGCATTGGGGATTGGTATGTCAGGTCTAGTAGCCATGGTCCGCCCCCTTATTGCACCTATGAGTGAAGCCGCAGTATCTCAAGGTAGACCTATTTCTCATCGTACACTCGATAAAATTCGCGGTGTCGCTGCATCATCAGATAATACAGGCAGTTTCTTTGGTCAAAACTTGTTCCTCGCAGCAGGTGGATTGTTGCTTATTAAAGGTGTTATGGAACAATTAGGGTACACCGTGGAATTGACTGATATGGTACTGTATGGATTGCCAACAGCAATTTGTGCTTACGTAGTCAGCGTGATTCGATTCTTTATTTTTGATAAAACAATTCAATCTTATGTAGCGCAAGACGAAGCAGATATGAAAGCTGGTAAACTGGTTCCTAATGAGCTTAATATCCTTGTCACACCAGAAGAATTAAAAAAGGAGGGTGAATAATATGATGGAATTATTGTATAAAATGCAACCTTTAGATTATGTATACCTCCTCGTAGGGATTATCTTATTTGTATTTGCTATTCAATCCTTTTTGGATAAAGAGCATAAACACCGCATTGGAACAGGACTATTTTGGTTATTGTACAGTGTATCTTTTATTTTTGGTTCTTACTTATCTAAAGAAATCAATGGGTGGCTCGTTATTGCTATGGCTGTTATTGTACTAGTAAAACAACTTGGCAAAGGGGGGTATTTTGAATCTCCCATCGATTTTAAGAAGTTAGAAGCCATTCGTATTGGTAATGTTATTTTTATCCCAGCGTTGCTCGTTGGTATTATTACATTTATTATAGGATTCTTTACCAAGTTAGGGGCTCTTGTAGGTTTGGCTATTGCAGCTATTATTGCGATGTTTGTGGCGCTTTACATTACAAAAGCCAATGTAAAACAAGGCTTTCACGAAGGACGCCGACTCATTGATGCTATTAGTTGGACTGCTATTTTATCTCAATTGTTAGCTGCTCTTGGCTATTTGTTCAATATGGCTGGTGTAGGTAAAATTATTTCTGGTGCTGTTGCTAGTGTCGTACCAGCAGATAATGTATTCCTTATCGTTATAGCGTATTGTATTGGTATGGTTATCTTCACTATGATTATGGGGAACGCTTTTGCGGCCTTTGCTATGATTACAAGTGCTATTGGGGTGCCGATGCTTGTCGTAGCTCATGGTGCTAATCCTGCGGCTATTGGAGCCATTGCCATGTTGGCAGGTTATTGTGGTACGTTGATGACGCCGATGGCTGCTAATTTTAATATTGTGCCAGTGGCACTTCTTGAAATGCGTGATCAATATGGTGTTATTAAAGCACAAATTCCAATTGCTTTAGTTATGTTAACATTGAATATTTTGCTAATGTATTATTTTCTTTAGAAATTACGTAGAGGTGTTATGATGAAAACAATTTTAATTACTGGTTTTGATCCTTTTGGTGGCGAACCTATTAATCCTGCATGGGAAGCAGTTAAAACTATGGATGGTTATACAGATGGTGATTACAAGGTCGTTACACAAATGGTACCAACAGTACGTTATACTTCTGTTGATACGGTGAAAGCAGCTGCTGAAAAGTGCCAACCAGACTTTATTCTCTGTGTGGGGCAAGCCGGTGGCCGTCCTGATATTACAGTAGAACGTGTTGCTATTAACTGTGATGATTTCCGTATTCCAGACAATGCAGGCAACCAACCTGAGGATGAACCGATTGTAGTTGATGGTCCTAGTGCGTACTTCGCTACATTGCCTATTAAAAATATTGTTAATGCATTGCACCAAGCTAGTATTCCGGCGAAAGTTTCTAATACGGCAGGTACCTTTGTATGCAATCACTTGATGTATGGCGTGTGCCATTATGCTGCTCAAAAAGGTAATATCAAGGCTGGTTTTATGCATATTCCATACTTGCCATCTCAAGTGGTGGATAAACCTAATCAACCTAGCATGGCTATTGAAACTGTGCGTGCTACATTGGAAACAATCGTTCATATATTCGCTCATGGTGAAAGCTACGCCGCACAGGATATTACATATACAACACCACATGAATAATCAGTGCATATAACAGATTATATGATTGATAACTATATTTGTAGTGTTTTATATATTATAGTAATGTGTGGCGCATATAGACTCGTATATTTATATTGAGTTTTTGTATAGATGAGAGTGGGTTATCTCTATGAATAAAAAATTAGTAGCAAGCTTAGTGTCTTGTTTTGTATTAGGTTCTATTAGTGCTTATGCAGCAAATCCATTTAGCGATGTAGATCCTTCTAGTTGGGCCTATCAATCGGTAGAACAATTGGCTTCTGCTGGTATTATTAATGGCTACCCAGATGGAACTTTCAAAGGTAACAATGATATTACACGGTACGAAATGGCCCAAATGGTAGCAAAAGCCATGGCAAATCAAGACCGTGCTAATGCAGAACAACAAGCTATGATTAATCGCTTGGCCGATGAATTTAGTAATGAACTTAACACATTGGGCGTGCGTGTAGCAAAATTAGAAAATCAAGTGGGTAATGTGAAGGTAACAGGAAACTACCGCTTACGCTATCGCGGCAGTCAATTGAAAAATGATGCATATGCTTATGGAAAGCATTCCTCCTTTGATTATCGGGCGCGTGTGATCTTTAATGCTAAGGTTAATGATAAAACCGATGCGGTTATTCGTGTACAAGGTTCCGGTGAGCTCGGCAATAGCAACGCTAATATAGCTCAGGTAAATCTTGCCTATGTAGATCATCATTTTGGTAAGGACACAACATTGCGCGTAGGTCGTCAATTATATACGCCTGCATTAGGCCTTATGTATGATGATCTTATCGATGGGGCACGACTCATGTACAAACATGGCAAGTTAGATGTATCCGCTAGTTATGGTTACTGGTGGGGTGGTGCAGGTACGTACCAAAATAAGGAAAACACTATCTCTGCTGCTATGTTAGAAGTGAAGGGCAAACTTAATAAACATGTAACTCTTGGCGGTATGTATGGTCGATTCCATAATGGTAAATTGTACCAAGGTCAAAATATTGATGCGGTTACTGGGAAACAAGTTAAATCCTTTATCGATTCTCCATATAAAAATATCTGGGGCCTTAACGCGAATATGAACTTTAACCGTTGGAATGTATTTGGCGAATGGCTTACAGCGCCAGGTGTATCCAACTCCCAAGCATGGATGACTAGCCTTGGCTATGGTAACTATGACATTAAGAAAGCTCATACTTATAGCGTACGTGGTCAATATTACTATCAAGAAGGGAACTCTCCAATCTTTAGTAGTGCCTTTGCTCCTGCATATAGCTTCTACAATCAACATTATGTAGATACTAAGGGTGTAGCTCATGTACGTAATGGGTTCAAAGGTTTCGTAGCTAATGTAAACTACGTACCGTTCCAAAATGTATCGATTGGTGCATACTATGGATTTGCAAATAAGGATATGGATGGTAACCACTTAGGTGATTACTGGCGTACAGACGTGAACTTCATGTTCTAATATATGTTGTTTGTATAATACATAATCTAAATAAAGCTCGAGTTATATCTAAAAAAGATGTGGCTCAAGCTTTATTTAGATTATCTTTAGACTGGTTCGCGACGTAGTCGCGAATCATTAAACCACCCGCTATGCGGGGACGGCAACGAAAGTTATACAAAAAAATTACCTTGCTTAAGTATAATGTAGGTGTTCAAGCCACATTATATGCAAAAGAAAGGTGATTTTATATGGCAACAAAGACACAGAGCCTTGCGTACACAAAATGGTTATGCAAATACCACATTGCCTTTCTGACATGACAGGGTCATTTTTCCAACTAAATTCATCAATTACTATTTCTTTTAGAGATTCTTTTATCACTAAAGCAATCTCTTATGATGTGTGATTTCCCAAAATAATAAGATGAAATCCTGTTTGATATCCGAATGGAGAAAAATCTATTACTCCAATGATACGATCTCTAATAAGAAGTGTTCAATAGTATGAATTCCTCTTCTCGGAATAGCACTTTGATTAGGTTAAACAAGTCTTACATCAAAATTATTAATAGAATCTCCTTTCTCTCCAACTTGTGTATCAATTTTGCGAACATATGGAGCACGAACTTTAGTATGATCTAATTTGAAACTTTCTACTTTTGCCATTTAATCCCCTCATATATTAGGTATACTTTTATTAACAAAAATTAACGAAAATATTATCAATATTCCACCTATTACTAAACCTAGCGTAAAACGATCGTGCAGACCAATCATTGAAAAAATTGTAGAGAATAGTGGAACTAAGAATAAAAAACTACTTGCACTAGTAGCACCTCCTTGTTTTAGGCTATGAAACCACAGCCAAAAGGAGCCGATAGATGCTGGCAAAATTAACCAAATAAAGCAAAACCAACCAGTTGTATCAATCTGTGTCAAATTATAATGCTCATGTAGAAATGTCGAAATTATAAACATTCCTATACCACCTATAAGAAGTTGCCATCCTGTAAACACCCATGAACCTTGATCAAAAGGAACTCGCTTAGTAATGACCGTATTAATAGACCAGCAAAATGAACCAAGAAGTGCAAAAAAAGCACCTACGCTAAACGCCGTTTTATCTAGCCCTAAACATAGAATTACTCCTGTAATTCCTAAAAATAATGATAAAATTTTCCATTTATTAAGCTTGTCGTTTAAAAGAAAAGGTGCCAAAATTGCTAACCATAGAGGATTAGTAAATAAAATAATTGAGGACATTGAGGAAGATAAACCCTTAGACATTGCAAGATTTAAAAACCCCATAGTACCAATTGTCTGTAAAATTCCTATAACGGTTACTAGAAGAAAACCGCTGGTTACTTTGCCATTACTTTTAGGTATAACTTTAGATACTCCTTCAGTAAAAAGAGTAAGTAATAACATTAAAATACCCGCGCTAATAAATCTCCAACTTCCAATCAGAAAAGGAGGGGCATGGTTTAGTGAAATTAAATACTTGCCCGTTGGAAATGATGACCCCATAAAAATAGTTGTTAGAGTAATACTAAGCAAAAACGAAGCTCTTGAGGACTTTTTAAAATTCAATTTTATCATCCTTCCTTTCTTTACAAGGTATTTATAAAGAGTTATAATATGAAAAAAATATAGTCTCTAATAGAGATATTAAATATCTCTATTAGAGACTATATAACTTTTTGTAGGAGGATGTCAACATGAAACTATCATCTGGTTGGGAACAATCAGTATATGTTCTTTTAATATTATCTCAGTTACCAGATAACAAAACAATAAACTCTCAAGCATTAAGCTTGCGATTAGGAACCTCACATTCATATTTAAAAAAAATAATAAAACTTCTAGTAAATGAGGGGTTAATCACTTCTATTCCTGGAAAATATGGTGGTTTTTCATTAGCAAAGTCTCTGGAGGAGATAAGTTTTTATGATGTTTTTATTGCTATTGAAGGACGAGGAAAAATCTTTGCTAATCAACAGCTATTAAAAAAATTTTTAGGTGAAAACGAAGGGAAAAAAGCACAAAAATGTGCAATTACTGATTCACTTGATATTATCGAAAATACCTTAGTCACAACACTCTCTTCAATTTCCTTAGCTCAGGTTTTCAATCAAGTAAGTTCAAATTATAATTTAGATGAACTAAGAGAATGGATAAAAAATAATGTGTAACGCAAATAGACAAAATCGTGTTCTCATCTTAGGAACTTTAGCTATGATAATGACTTTTATGAGTTGGTCAAGTTTGGTGTACTAATTAATAATATTAATTTGGTTGTCAGCATGAGTCAAAGGCAACAAAAGTTTTAGTTGCCTTTCCAGTTTTACTAGGATCATTGTTCCGGATACCAATTGGGTACCTAAGTGATAGGTATGGAGGTAAAAGAATTTATATCATCCTATTTCTATTAACTTTACTTCCTCTATTCACTTTATTTTTTGTCTTTCTGTATTTTCATCCCACCTACTCAATACTATTAATTTTATCAACGTTTATCGGTATATCTGGAGCCTCCTTCTCAGTCTCCACCTCATACGTGAGTAGCTATTTTTCTGAGAAAGAACAATGGATAATTTTAGGAATTGTTGGGTTTGGTAATGTTGAAAATGCCATAGGAGCTGTCTTCTTACCAGCTATTGCCCAATTTTTTCATTCAGTAGCAGCTGCATTTCTTTTCTTAATAGTAATAACATTAGTTTTCTTAATTTTATTTATAGCCTTAGCAGATGAAACAGATCCACATCAAATTAAAAGCATAAGAAAACCTGGTATACTCCCCATATAGTAGACAGTGAAAAACAAAAATTCACTAGAAACTATAAGGGGAGTTTCCAAGCGTTTCGTTGTATCGTATTGCTACAAGTGAAAGTCTTTGCGTTGCCACTATTTACTAATCAATTCTTTGACACTATGAAGAGTACAAGTATTGTATTCGTCATTACGGTAATTGAATTGTTCGGTGCTGCAAAGTTATATATAGAGGAAAATTCATAGTATTTTGAGGCCTACGGTGTGGTGGCCGGTCTATTTTGGGTGATGGGGATTGTCTTTGAATTTATCTTCCATCGTTTAGAAGTCTATGCAAGCAAGTATAAACGAGGTAATGTATTATGATAGATATTAAACAAGTTCACAAATCCTTTGGGAACCGTGAAATTTTAAAGGGGATCGACCTACATGTACCAATGGGTTCTGTAATGGTTATCCTTGGTCCATTCGGCAGTGGTAAGACGACGTTCCTTTGAACATTGAATTTCCTTGAAAAGGCTGATGCAGGGACGATACAATTAAATGATATTTCTGTAGACCTACATAAAGCGTCTAATAAGGGAATCTTAAATGTACGCCGCAATACATCCATGGTGTTCCAGTTTTATTATTTATTCTCTAACAAGAATGTTATTGTAAATATCATGGAAGGCCTTGTAACAGTTAAGAAGATGAAAAAATCTGAAGCTCGTCAGAATGCCCAACGTTTTCTCAAGGAAGTAGGCATGGAAGGCTATGATGATTACTATCCTGTACAACCTTCCGGTGGTCAACAACAACGTATCGGCATCGCTCGTGCCCTTGCGATGGACCCAGAGGTTATCCTCTCTGACGAACCTACATCAGTCTTCAATCCAGAGTTGGTAGGTGAAGTATTGGCCGTTATCCGCAAAATCGCTAAAGAGTTAGAAGTAACCATGATTATCGTAACGCATGAAATTGGCTTTGCGAAAGAAGTAGCAGACTAAGTAGTATTCATGTAAGGCAGCGTCATCGTAGAACAAGGTGATCCTAAAGTGGTCCTAGAACATCCAAAAGAGGAGCGTACTCGTAAATTCTTGAGTAGTTACCTTACACTCGACAGCGACTTGCCTCTTGATAGCGTAGCACTGTAATGTATAGATGATACTAGAATGATAAAAAATAGCGGCCTAATACTTGATGCGTTAGGTCACTTTAAATAAAGTATTTAAACGAGGTACATAATGAAAGGAATTAGACAATTAACTGTAGATGATGCGGCTGAGTACCATAAGGTATTGATTGCAGGGTATGCAGAGAATAAGAACTACCCTATATCCTTTGATGCTATCAACTTTAGTCAAGAAGAGTCTCGCGCATGGATCTTGAAATATCCTGTATTTGGTCTGTATGTAGATGGCTCTTTGGTATGCTCTATTTCATTCCGCATGCCTTGGATACCAAAGGCTACACCGGATGTATATCCGCACATTGCGCACTTTGTAACAGCCCCTGAACATAAGGGAAAAGGCTACGATCGAGAAGTGTTAGCCAAAGCAGAAGATTTATTGCGTAATGTATATAAAACACCAGCCGTAACCCTTGGTACCGCTGCAGAACATCTGTGGCTTGCCAAAATGTATGAAGGCTTTGCCTTTAAAGAATATAAGCGGAAACAACTGCCTGGTAAGGTACATATCACCATATTTTTCAAAAAATACTGTAGTTACCAGGATTATTGCGTTTTCAAAGATTCTTGGAACAAGTGCAAAAATAAAAAGAGTCGCATCAAAGGATGCGACTCTTTTTTGTACCCAGTTTCTATATACAATTATTTTGTAACAACTTTAAGATCTACAGGGATTTTAGCTTCTACAGCTTCGCCTTTGATAATCTTTTGAGCTGTATCGATAGCGATTTTACCCATTTGGTCTGGTTGTTGAGCAATTGTTGCAGCCAATGTGCCATCTTGAACAGCTTTGTCTGCGTCAGCAGTACCGTCGAAGCCTACGATAAAGATTGTTTTGCCTGCGGATTTAGCTGCTTGGATAGCACCCAATGCCATTTCGTCATTATGAGCGAAGATAGCTTGTACATCAGGGTTAGCTTGTAAGATATTAGTTGCTACGTTCAAACCTTTTGTACGGTCGAATTCAGCACTTTGTTTTGCCACTACTGTTAAGTTTTTATCAGCGATATTGTGGAAACCTTGGCCACGTTCACGAGTTGCGGAAGCACCAGGGATACCTTCGATTTCAGCTACTTTTGCAGCTTTGCCTACTTTATCAGCGATAAGTTGAGCTGCCATTTCGCCGCCTTTTACGTTATCGGAAGCAATGTGAGCAACGACTTTGCCTTTATCAGCAGAGCGGTCAACAGTGATTACAGGGATGTTTTTAGCGTTTGCTGCTTCTACGGAAGTAGAGATAGCTGCAGAGTCTACAGGGTTGATGATCAATACGGACACACCGCTTTCAATTAAGTCGGAAATATCATTTGCTTGTTTTGCAGGGTCGTTTTGAGCATCAACGATTTTAACTTTAAGACCAAGCGCTTTAGCTTGAGCTTCAACGCCTTCTTTCATAGATACGAAGAATGGGTTGTTCAATGTGGAAACAGAGAAGCCGATAGTGCCGGATTTTTTGTCGCCGCCGTTATCAGAACTTTTACCACAGCCTGCTACAAGACCGATAACCATAACGGCCATCGCCAACAGTAACAATAGTTTTTTCATAGAAACCTCCTAAGCTTTCTTGCGATCTGCAAGAACAGCTAATAAAATGACAATACCTTTTACGACTTGTTGATAGAAACTGGAAACGTCGAGAATATTTAACCCGTTGTTGAGGGTACCGATAATTAGGGCACCAATGAGGGTGCCAACGATATGACCGCGACCACCAGCAAGGCTTGTACCGCCGAGAACTACCGCTGCGATAGCGTCAAGTTCGTAGCCTGCACCTGCTGTAGGTTGTGCAGAGTTAAGACGAGATGTAATGATTGCACCAGCGATACCACAGAGCATACCAGTCAAGGCATACACGAAGATTTTAACGCGGTCAATCTTGATACCAGCAATGTAACTAACCTTTTCACTACCACCTACGGCATATGTTTTACGTCCTAAGGATGTGCGGCTCAATACGAACCAGAGAATGATAAAAGCTAAGAACATGGTGATAGCTGGAACTGGAAGGCCTGCAATGTCCCCTTGGCCAAAACCGTGGAATAGAGGATTTTGCGTAAGGCCGGAAATTGGATTACCATCGGTAAATACCAAGGTAGCACCACGGTAGATTGTCATGGTTGCTAAGGTTGCGATAAATGGAGCTACGCGGCCATAGGTAATAACAAGGCCGTTAATACCACCTAATACGAGACCGACACCAGCAGCTAAGAAAATAGCTAACACAGGGTCTGTACCAGTTACAATGAGGTTTGCCATCACGGCGCTAGAAAGGGCGAGGATGGAACCAACGGATAAGTCGATACCGCCTGTTAAGATGACAAATGTCATACCAAAAGCGATGATTGCATTGATGGATACTTGGCGCAATAAGTTACGCAAGTTAGAAAATTCAAGGAAACTGTCGTTCATGACAGAAATAATAATAAATAATAGGATGAGGCCGATGAGGGGGCCTAATTTTTTTACATATTGTAAAGCTTTGCTGTCCATTATTGTCCTCCTGTGGCTAATGTCATAATTGATTCTGGTGTTGCTTCGCTGCGGTCTAATACACCAGCTACGCATCCTTCATGGATAACCATAATGCGGTCACTCATGCCAAGTACTTCTGGTAATTCAGAGGATACCATAATAATGGATACACCATTGTTTGTTAATTCATTCATTAAATCATAAATGTCACGTTTAGCACCAATATCGATACCGCGCGTAGGCTCATCCATAATGATAATGGATGGTTTTTTGCCAACCCATTTGGCAATAACTACTTTTTGTTGGTTACCACCGGATAGGGATGATGCTGGTTCGTGGATTGATTGTGTTTTAACGCCTAACTTTTTAGACAATTCGTCAGCAAAGGAATTAAGCTTGCCGTTATCCAATACATGGGATGGGCAAATATCATTGAGGTTTGGCAATGTAATATTGGAACCGATGGAGAAATCGAGAATTAAACCTTCGCTCTTTCTATTTTCTGTGATGAAAGCAATGCCAGCTTTGATGGCATCTTCTGGTTTTTTACAGTTCAGAACGGAGCCGTTAACTGTTACGGTACCGCCATTGTGTTTATCTACACCAAAGATAGCACGCATAATTTCTGTACGGCCGGCACCCATAAGGCCTGCTACTCCTAGAATTTCCCCTTTGCGCAAGGAAAAAGAAATCTCATGGTTAAAGCCTTCTGGTTTTAGCTTATCGACATTCATGACTACATTACCTGGTACTGTAGTACGAGCGGGATAAAATTCGTCGATAGAACGGCCCACCATGTGGCGTACCACTTCATCTACAGAAATTTCTGCCGTTGGTTTTGTGATAATCGTATGACCGTCACGCATAACCGTTATAGTATCGCATTCGCTAAATACCTCTTCCATACGGTGCGAGATGTACACGATTGCAACGCCGCGTGCTTTCATTTTGCGCATCATGTTAAATAATGTAGCTGTTTCTCGCTCTGTGAGGGCTGCAGTCGGTTCGTCCATGATGACAACCTTTGCATCTAACATCAAGATGCGAAGGATTTCCGTCATTTGTTGGTGACCAACAGAGCAAAGACCTGCCTCAGTTGTGAGCGGTAATTCGATGCCTAGTTCGCGACATGTATTTTCTGCTTCAGCGAGCATCGCCTTTTTATCGAGCATACCAAATTTATTGCGCTTTGGTCTCATTAAATATAAATTTTTTAATAATGTAAGATTTGGCCAAATGTTGAGCTCTTGGTGGATAAAGGCTACACCGTTTAGCTCGGCCTCTCTTGGGTTAGGAAAGGTGCGTTCTACGCCGTCGATGGTGATTGTACCAGCATCTGCCTTGTGAATACCGGTAAGGATATTCATGAGGGTAGACTTGCCAGCACCATTTTCGCCCATCAAGGCGTGAACCTCACCCTCCTTGAGGGTAATACTGACATCTCGTAGTACTTGGTTCGTACCAAATGCCTTTGCAATGCCTGACATAACAATTTCCATAATTACTCCTATATAATTGGTGAAAGTATCGATTGTTGCATGTAATAAATTGCTATATTTTACGGACGATCACTAAAGATACAATCGGCGCGCAAGATAATATTGGCATATGGAGATACTTCACCAGTTCTAATAATACATTTGCACCGTTTAGTTGCTTCTTTGAAAGCCTCGTGACTAGTTGTAATCCATTCGAATTCATCGCAAGGGAATGTTGACTCTAAGAAATCATGATTATTTGGATTAAAATCTTTCATTTCCTTAGCAATATGAATTGCTTCAATCTTCATATGTTGTGTGATAAGAGATACAACTTGCTCAAAACTTGGTACACCAAATTCCAAAGCGAGGTCAATTTTTTGAACTCCTTCAGGTACGGGTAGACCACAGTCAGAAATACAAATCGTATCTGTATGGCCAAGATCCGCAAGAACCTTAGCAATATGGCTATTTAAAATACCATGTCGTTGCATAATAAACTCCTTTAATCAACGAATATACATTTCTAAGCCTCCACCGGCCGGGTCTGACTCCGGCCAAAGGCCTTCGCAGGGCCAAAGTCGTTTAGAAATGTATATTCGTTTCTAAATAACTTTATTGTTTTAAAAAGAAATCGACCTCATCCTTGGTAGGCATCCCTGATTGTGCACCTAGTTTTTGGATGGAGAGGGCAGCTGCTGCATTGCCGTAGTGTAGGGCAGCGGCGAGGCTTTTACCATTAACAATAGCCGTTGCAAAGGCACCATTAAATGTATCACCTGCACCTGTGGTATCTACTGGCTCAACCTTGAAGCCAGATACGGTGTGGATTTTTCCGTTATCAGCATAGCCTACGCCCTTACTGCCTAGGGTAACAATAATCTTGTTTTCGTTAGCTAATAATGTTTCTTCGGTAGATTGATTAGGGTAGAGGGCCGATAATTCGTGTTCATTTGGTGTGATATAGGTTGCTAATTTTAACCATTCAGGATTGAGGTTAGCTGCTGGAGCCGGGTTTAAGAGGACTTTCACATTGGCTTCGTGACACCGACGAATAATATATTCAATAGTTGGAATAGGAATCTCATTTTGAACCATTACGAGATCCGATTGTTCGATAGTGGACCAAGCATTATCAACTATAGATTTGTCCACTTTGGCATTAGCACCAGCGATGACGATGATGCTGTTGTCGCCTTCAGCTAACGTGATATGAGCAGTACCTGTTGTTGTATCTGGTACAGTGACGATATAGTCAGCATTGATATGATTTTCTTTGAGATTATCTAAAATCATTTGACCATATGCATCTTGACCGATACAACCTACCATAGTTACCTCTGCACCTAAACGGGCCGCTGCTACCGCTTGATTAGCACCTTTTCCGCCGTGAGCGATATGCAATTCGTTGCCCATAATTGTTTCGCCAGCAGCCGGACGCTTATCAGCGAGGACTACAATATCCATGTTACAACTACCTATAACAACAATGCGATTCATGATATCTCCTTACCTATTTATTAGTGTATCTTAATTCTGTTATTAGTATAGCGTAAATAACGTTGTTTATCTATATAAATAACCATAAATTATGGGCATAAAAAATCGGTATACATTTTCTAAACATGAAAATGTATACCGAAGATGTTGGGTAGTTTTATAAACCGTTAAGGATATTAATATCAGATTAGTCCAATTGATGTATCATTTGAAAGTTCCATAGAGGTCTCCTAATATATGGTGATTATAAAAACGATGGTTTATCGTAGTGTGTACCTGGTTCACCTACACCAATGCTGGCACGACTGAATGGTGTTTCGTCTTCAACGTGTAGGATATCATAAATAGCTTTTACCACAGCTTCCCGTGTAACTTGTGCGTCGTTGAATGGAGCCCCTTCAGGGATTAATTCATAATTCGTATTTTCCATGTCATTATAAAGCCAAGGGAGACGTAAAATCGTGTAGTTTAAGTTGGATTCGCGTAATACGTTGCGCGCTTGACGTTCGCCTTGTACATAGCTAATTGGTAGATTATCAAAAGTCCATTTTTCTAGTTCTTTTGGAAATTCACCAGATAGACCGGCCATGGATAAACCGATGATGCGGCGAATGTTTTGGTGAGCAAGTGCTTTCACAATAGCTGCCATATCACTGCCAGTTTCCATAGCACTAAGGAATACGACTTCTGTATTCTTAACGGCTTCCTCTAATTTTTTAGGGTTTTGGAACGATCCTTCGATAACGGTTATCCGTTCGTGTTCTAAAATTTCCGGATGAATGCGTGTGCTCAATTGACGTCCATATAATGTGATGTGCATATCTGTATATGTTAACAGTGTTGCTGTCAATCGTTGTGCGATTTGGCCTGCAGCGCCTAAGATTGTAATATATTTGTACATGTGGACCTCCTGTGTGGGCGTAATTAATATATGCATTATATCATAACTATGTGACGAGGAAGTGAGAAAGCTTTGTATAGAAAAAGATTATAAACTTTCACAATACCCATATAAATGTTAAAATAAACAGTATATATTCTATTGAAGAAAAGAGGGTATTATGGAACGAATAAAGGATCTCGTGTACACTCATGACCAGGGTGGACAGTTTAGATGGGTAACAGTGAGTACCTTGATGCTCGCATTAGGCACGATTTTGCATTTAGTAAGTCCTAGTTTTGCAGGTGTTACACCAAACTGGATGATTGCGGCGTATTGTGTGGCGATTTTATTGACAAAACCTAGCGTCTCCCAAGCATTAGGGATTGGCTTAGTAGCTGCTTTGATTGAAGTTTTAACCTCAAAATCTGGCTTCCCTTATGGTAACTTGTTGTCTGAGCCAGCTGGTGCATTGGTGATAACATTCATTTCGCGTACCATGACATCTATGAAAATCGGTAAAATTGGCTCCTTTGAGATTACACCGATAGTAGGTGCATTCTTTACAACTGTTGTATCTGGTGGTATTTTCGTTACGTTGTTATGGCAAATTGCAGGATTACCTAATAATGTGTATTTGTATGCTATGTGGCCTCTCGTATTAGTGGTGGCAGCTGTAAATGCAGCAATTACACCTGTGTTGTATATTCCGGCTCAAAAGATGTTTGTAAAACGTGGCATGTTGCCAAGTGGTGGTGAGGTTTCTAGTGATCATAGTGGACTTGTTATTACGCCAGAACGGGATGCAAAGATTTCTATTGAGCATATGAATTATTTCCATCCTAAGGCCACGGTACCTACGTTAAAGAACATCAATCTCGATGTTCACGAAGGTGATTTCCTTGTTGTAACAGGCCCTGCTGGCTGTGGTAAAAGTACCCTTTGTATGGCTATGGTTGGGGCTGTGCCTAAATTTTATGGCGGTCGCCTTGAAGGCATGGTTTTTGTAGATGGTAAGGCTACAACACAATTGTCGATTCCTGAATTAGCAAATCATGTTGGCGTTGTTCTTGCCGATTATGATACGCAACTTGTAACGATGACCGTTCGCGAAGAAGTGGCCTTTGCCATGGAAAATCGTGGTTACGATCGAGCTACTATCGATACTCGTTGTGCAGAGGTATTTAAACAAGTTGGTATTGAAGGTCTTGAGGATCGTAAAATTACGAGCTTGTCCGGCGGTCAACGTCAGCGGTTAGCAATTGCTTCCGTGTTGGCAACAAATCCATCTGTTCTAGTTCTTGATGAACCGACTAGTTCTCTTGATCCAGATGGGACGGCTGAACTATATCGTCTCGTTGGTGATTTAAATCGCAATCATGGTATTACCGTTGTAGTTATCGACCATGATTTACATGCTGTATTGCCATATGCTAACCGCATGGCACTTATGGTGGACGGTGAAATCGTATGCGATAGCGATGTGGCTACAACATTGGAATACATGTACAATCATGATATTTATGTGGAAGCATTGCCATCTGTATTTACAACCTATATGGAACTTGAAAAAGCTGGTTATCATAGTGATGAACCTTGGCTTAGCATTGAATCGGCTATCAAGGGCCTTCATCATATAGAGATGGCTAAGGCGATTGACAGGTCTCGTTATGAAAATTCCAGTGATGTAATTGATGCTGGTGAAAGCCAAACTCAACATAGTAATACGATAGGTGAAAGTACAGGAGGTGGTGCACATGCTTAAGGTAGAAAACTTACGATTTGGCTATGTGCCTACCGTAGATATTTTTAGAAATGTAAACTTTACTATTCATGAAGGCGAATTTATCGCTATTGGTGGTAAGAATGGTTGTGGTAAAACTACTATTACACGCCTTTTAGTAGGACTTGAAAAGGCTAGCGAAGGTCATATTCGTTACAATGGTAAGGATATTACCTCCATGCCAGCCTTTAAACGGGGTCAATTCATTGGCTACGTATTTCAACAACCAGATCGTCAAATGTTTAGACCTACCGTAGCTACTGAGATAGCTTTTGGCCCTGAATCTTTGGGTCGATCTAAAGAAGAAGTTACACGTATTGTAGACGAAGTATTAGAACGTTGTGGTATTAGCCATTTACGCAATGAGTATCCACCTACATTGCGCCGTGGCGAAAAACAACGTGTTGCCATTGCATCTGCATTGGCGATGCAATCTAACATTCTTATCCTCGATGAGCCCACAAGTGGTCAAGATGGTAAGGAAACAAAAGAGTTATTGGCCTTGCTTCGTCAGTTGAACCAAGAAGGCATTACAATCTTATTGATTACTCATGATATGGAAATTATGGCTGCTGAATGTTCCCGTGCTATCATCATGGGCCATCGCACTGTGTCCTTTGATGGCACACCAGAAGCGTTATTTTCAAAATCTACTGATGAATTACACGATTTAGGCTTAACAAAGCCGCCAAGTGTAGAGCTTTCACAAGCCGTGCCGGGACTAGGTTATTGTAAATCGATGGATGAATTGCGGATGCGCCTTATTGCGCAATTGGCAGAATAGGAGGGGCCATGGAACGATTAGTACCATTAACAAAAATTTTGATGACCCTTGCTGTATCTGTATGGGCCATCTTCTTGCGGGATTGGATGTCATTAATGGCATTAGTTGTCGTAGAATTAGTAGCATTATTGTTGACTGGCTTATTATGGAAACAACATAAGGCTGTATTAGCCTTAATCGTATTTGCTGTATTTTTAGGCCTTGTTCAATATTTAGGCAGTGGAGACGTTGTATCCGCTGTTGTATCCGGTCTTCGCATGCTTGCCATGACACTCGTATTTATTGCACTTTTGGCAACGACTAAATTACAAGACTTAACAGCGGCCCTTGTAACACAATGCAAAATTCCTTACGCATATGCATTTATGTTCACCGCAGCCCTTCGATTTGTACCAGATTTTCTTGGTGAAAGTAAGGCTGTACAAGAGGCGCAATCTTGTCGAGGACTGTCCTTAGAAGGTAATATTTTTAAACGCATGAAATCCTATGCCTCTGTCATTCAGCCATTACTTTTAAAATCTTTGGGCCGCTCTGAAACAATGGCATTATCCTTGGAACTTAGAGGATTTGGTGGCAAGACACATAGTTTTGCCGCATCAGTAGGTCTTAAACTATTAGACTATATAGTTATTGTTGCGTTAGTTGTAGTTACGCTTATTTTGTTTGGCGTATTATAGAGAGATAATTGCCTACATTTTATTGCTAGTCAGTGTTATATATTTATGATATGCTACAGATAGGTAGTAAAGCGTACGAAATTACCTACAATATAACAAAAAAGGACGAGTTGCCGCTCGTCCTTTTTCTTGCTTATTTTTTTGTCTTATTTTGTAACCAATAGTTGTATGTAGTTACAGCTAAGGTTGCTTTCATAAACTGTTTTAGAGGAATATGTATGAGTGAATTAGTCATTCGATCAATCACAAAAAATGATGTATCTGCTTGTTTAGCCATATACAACTACGAGGTTATACATGGTGTAGCCACATTAGATCTTGAGCCACGTACATTAGAAGAGTGGCATGAATGGTATTCTGCTCATCAGACTGTAGAGCATTGTATTTTTGTCGGTACTATTGATGGTGTAGTGGTGGGTTATGCATCGCTTTCACCGTATCGATTAAAGGATGCTTTCAAAAGTACTGTAGAATTATCTATATATATTCATCAAGACTATCGTGGTAAAGGTGTAGCATCTAAATTGATGGCCCATATTTTAGAACATGCCAAAGAAAATGATACATTGCATACGGTGGTGTCTGTTATTACTGCAGGCAATGAGGCAAGTACTGCTTTGCATACGCGTTTTAACTTTACCTATTGTGGACTTACCCCTGAAGTCGGTTTTAAACATGGAAAATATCAGGATACCGAAACTTACGCATTATTGGTATAATAATAGATATTAAATCATTCATATGTCCGTGGGGTTGCGGATTATATGTTATACATAGATAGGGGTACAGTAAGTTATGATAAATATGAAAGCAGAACGGCAGTTCATAGGCAATAGTACGTATCGTAGCCGATTGGTGGATGGTCATTTTCATACTGAATTATGTCCACATGGTAGCGGTGATAGAACGGCATTGATGATTGAAAAGGCCATTGAACTACGCATCGAAAAGGTATGTTTAACAGAGCATGCTCCGTTACCAAAGGCCTTTGAGGCTGAATATGGCGGTGATAAGGTTGCCTATGATACGGCATCTCTTAAACTTAATCAAGTGGATTCTTATCTTGAATTGGGACGTGAATTACAACGAGCCTATGGTACACATATCGATATTTCCCTTGGCTTTGAGGTGGATTATATCCCAGGTTTTGAAAGTGATATACAAGACTTCCTTGATCGCTATGGCCCATTGACGGACGATAATATATTATCTGTTCACTTTATGGATGGTGTAGGGGGAAAATACTACTGTGTTGACTATAATACAGAGGAATTTGAAAAGGGCTTTGGACCTTGGATTTCTAATCAAAGTGAATTGTATTATAAATACTTTAGTATTATTCGCCAAGCGGTGCGCGCTGATTTAGGTGCGTATACGCCAAAGCGAATTGGTCACTTTGATTTAATCAAGAAATACCAACATCATTTTGGATTTGAACACCATTTAGATAAACGGAATGCTCAATTGGTAAGCGATATATTACATATTATGCGCGTTCAAGGTAGAGAACTAGATTATAATATGAGCGGGTTCTTTAAACCTGATTGCGGTGAAATGTATCCAAGCCGCTTTATTCAGGGGATAGCTGCTATTATTGGAGTGCCCTTTGTGCTAGGATCCGATGCGCATAGCGTAGCTGATGTAGCAAAGGTTTGGGACTAGATATATTATGTGATGGACTAGATATATTATGTGATTATGATATAATAAAGACAAGAAGAGCCAATTAACGTTGTGGAATGCGTTAGGCTCATCTTCAAAAAAATAGAAAAATGAGAAATGGCCTAATGTCCCTTACGGGGTGTTAGGTCATTCTTACTTTAGAATAAGAACGACCAATGTTGCGAAGGCAATCATTAATGATAAGGCTTCAAAAGTAGTCATATCACCATCTCCTTTCGCTAGCGAAAGAGATGTACTAACACACGTTAATTAGCTCTTAAGTTTAGTGTATCATATTTTTAGTAATTTATACTTCAGTATAAGTAGTGAAATTTGAATATTTTATTGACTTTTTTTTTCATAAGTATTATTATAATTTCATACTTTAGCGTGATAAAGCGATAAAATCTAAAAGAATCTATATATTTTAAATAGTAATATGAGCATAGTTTATAGAAAGGATGATCCTCATGGTACA
>NZ_CAKQFJ010000002.1 GCF_934230905.1 uncultured Veillonella sp.
ACTTTTTACTAAGAGCTATTTTTATCATAAATTTATATTTTCTAGCGGATTTCCAAGACGATCTAATAATTGTCCCATTCGTTCTTTTGGTTTTCCATGTTCTGCATACCAATCGATTAATATATCGGCAGCCTTCTTTGCTTGTTCAACCGATAATTTACGCATTAAAATTTTCCCTGCTTCAGGGCGCATACCGGTATTACCACCTACGGCGAGCATAAAGCCTTGAGATGTACCGATAAAAGCGATATCTTTGACCATAGCATCAGGACAGTTACGACCACAACCACTAATACCTATTTTACATTTGTGACTTGTTTTACGACCGTAATGTTTACGTTCTATATAGTCTGCTAATTCATCGGTTTCCATTTGACCATTTTTACATTTACCTTTGCCCACACAAGCAATCAATGAATTGACACCTCTATGAATAACAGTTGTTACACCATCAGGTAATTCTGATATAAGTGCTTCCTTATCATCCTTTTCAATGCCAGTAATTTGTATCCCCGTCACTACATGTCTAAAAGAACCACCATATTTTTCAGCTAGACCGATGCATGCTTTCATTTGCTCTAATGAAAATTGATTATGCAAACCATGTAATATTACAGATGTCTTCATCTTTCCTCCTCAATAAGCATGCTTATTCATCATCATCCTATTTATCCTAACATGTTAGTTATTGAGAAACTGTGAAAAATCTTACTCATTTATAAATTGACTGAACACATAATTGCCGTGTTTAGCACCTTCTGGCGTAAGATAATATAAGTTGCCATCTTTTATAATTAAATTCTTTTCAATTAGATCA
Organism: uncultured Veillonella sp.; assembly: GCF_934230905.1. Taxonomy (GTDB): domain Bacteria; phylum Bacillota; class Negativicutes; order Veillonellales; family Veillonellaceae; genus Veillonella. Next base: position 818 of record NZ_CAKQFJ010000002.1, read on the forward strand.
TCTAAAATAGAGCCATAAATATATTCTAATCGTACATTAAATCTGTTAACAAAATCGACTGTATTGATTCCCCACTTGGTTCGTAAGTTTAAAAAACAATAATCTTCTCTAGATCTCTTGGAGTCTATAATTTCCTCTTCAATAACGGGAAATTCAAAGCAGTCTATTTTTCTAGCATAAGGCATGACATTGCGATTATTAGCTCTTCTTACTCCATCAAAAAATGAATGAGCACCAACACCAAAACCTAAATAATCACAATATTGCCAATATTTTAGATTATGTTTACTATAGGACTTATCTTTTGCAAAATTTGATATTTCATAACGTTCAAATCCTAAATCTTGAACCCCTTGTATCATCATTTCATACATCGTATCCTCTGTTGATTCATCAGGTAAAGAAATGAGTCCTTTATTAACTAAATGATATAATCGTGTTCCCCGTTCTACTTGTAAACTATAGGTAGAAATATGATTAATAGGTAATGTACTAACAATATCTAAATTTTTATTAATTTCATCAAATGTTTGATTCGGTAATCCATATATTAAATCAATATTAATATCTTGAAATCCTACATCAAATGCCCATTGAACAACATCAATAGCCGCTTTAGAATTATGACTTCGATGTAAACGTAATAGAGAAGTGTCATCAAATGTTTGAACACCAAAACTGATACGAGAAAATCCTAATTTATACAACTCCTTTAAATAAGATTTATCTACTTCTCCAGGATTTGATTCGATAGTAAATTGACAATCAGGAGATATATTATAGGTATTTTTAACTGTATTCAAAATTTGTTCCAATTGTAATAAGGACAATTCTGTAGGTGTACCACCACCTAAATATACAGTATCTACAAGTTTAGTACGAGAATTAGAATATGTATCACCAAACATAATCATTTCTTGAACTAAAGCATATAAATAAGTATCGTAGTATTCCTCTAAATTTTGATATGCAGGAAAGTCACAATATATACATTTTTGTTTGCAAAACGGGATATGGATGTAAATCCCCATATCCCGCTGTACAAACAAATCATTACAATTTGTTTCCATATTAATCTTCTACCTTTAAAATTGCCATAAATGCTTCTTGTGGAATTTCTACAGAACCAACTGCTTTCATACGTTTCTTACCAGCTTTTTGTTTTTCTAGCAATTTACGTTTACGAGAAATATCACCGCCGTAACATTTTGCTAATACATCCTTACGCCAAGCTTTTACAGTTTCCCGAGCTACAATTTTGGTTCCAACAGCTGCTTGAATAGGAATTTCAAACATTTGACGAGGAATTAATTCTTTTAATTTCTCAGCTAATGCACGGCCACGTGTAGCAGCGCGATCCTTATGAACGATGATAGATAATGCATCTACAGGTTCTCCATTTAACAAGATATCCATCTTAACCATTGGAGATTGTTTATAACCAATCAATTCATAATCAAGAGATGCATACCCCTTTGTAGCAGATTTTAATTTATCAAAGTAATCATAAATGATTTCGCTCAATGGTAAGTGATATACAACGGATACACGCGACTCATCCAAGTATTCCATGGATTGATATTCGCCACGTTTATCTTGCGATAATTCCATAATAGTACCAACAAAATCCTTAGGTACAATGGTTGTAGCCTTAACATATGGTTCTTCAATATAATCGATTTCCGTTGGAGGTGGTAACTTAGCAGGATTATCCACTTCTAGCATTTCCCCATTTGTTTTATATACCTTGTAGTTAACAGATGGAGCCGTAGTGATAAGTGTTAGATTATATTCACGCTCTAAGCGCTCTTGAATAACATCCATATGTAGTAAGCCTAAGAAACCACAACGGAAACCAAAGCCGAGAGCCAAGGATGTTTCTGCTTCATATTCTAAGGCAGCATCATTAAGCTGTAATTTTTCTAATGCATCACGAAGATTTTCGTAGTCTTTAGACTCGGTAGGGTAGAGACCACAATATACCATAGATACAGCCTTACGGTAACCTGGTAATGGTTCAGGTGCAGGATTATCAGCTAATGTTACCGTATCACCTACGTGACAGTCAGCTACATTCTTAATGCTAGCAGCAATACAGCCAACAGAGCCACATGGTAATTCCTGAACAGGTACAAGATTGGGAGTAAAGATACCAAGTTCTGTTACATCAAAATCTTTTTTATCATGCATCATGCGAATAGTATCTTTCGCTTTAATAGTACCTTCTTTTACGCGTACATAGGCAATAGCACCTTTATAAGCATCAAAGCGGCTATCAAAAATCAATGCCCGTGTTGGTTCATCAGATTTATCTGGTGGTGCAGGTACCTTATTTACAATGGCTTCCAAAATATCTGGGATACCAATACCAGATTTAGCAGAACATAAAACTGCTTCTGATGCATCTAAACCAATGATATCCTCAATTTCTTGTTTAACTCGATCAGGATCTGCGGAAGGCAAATCAATTTTGTTAATAACAGGAATGATTTCAAGATCATGTTCTAAAGCGAGATACACATTCGCCAACGTTTGAGCTTCTACACCTTGTGCCGCATCTACCACAAGCAATGCCCCTTCACAAGCTGCAAGAGAACGAGATACTTCATAGCTGAAATCCACATGGCCTGGTGTATCAATAAGGTTCAAGATATATTCTTCACCATCTTGAGCTTTATATAAGATACGAACAGATTGCGCTTTAATAGTAATACCACGTTCCCGTTCAAGATCCATGGAATCCAATACTTGAGCTTCCATTTCTCGTTTTTGTAGAGTACCAGTATATTCAATTAATCTATCAGCGATGGTAGATTTACCATGGTCGATATGAGCTATAATACAGAAGTTTCTAATCTTTTTCGTTGACATACTATGTGAACAAGTTCAAGGAACTTGTATTCTCCTTTCTAACATACGCGATCGATAACAGCACCTCCTAATAATTGAGTGCCATTATAAAAGGCTACGGACTGACCTGGTGTAATAGCCCGTTGTGGTTCATCAAAAATAACCTCCATCGTATCATCGTCTAAAATACGTGCTGTACAAGGTGAAGGATTGGCTGCGTATCGAATTTTACCTTCCGCCTTCAATTCTTTATGAATTGTACCATCTAGAAAATTATAAAACTTACAAATCATACGATTTGTAAAAAGTCGTTCATTAGGCCCTACAATAACTTCATTGCGTTCACCATTAAAGCCAATAACATATAAAGGGTGTTTATAGGCAATGCCTAGACCTTTGCGTTGACCGATGGTGTAATTAAATAAACCGTTATGTTTTCCTAATACTTCACCAGCCTCTGTAACAATATTGCCAGATTTTGGGGTAGCCTTCATTTCTTCTACCACGAGTTTTTGGTAGTTACCATGCGGCAAAAAACAAATATCTACACTATCCGGTTTTTTCGCTACTGGCAAATTATATTCAGCAGCTAATTTACGTGTTTCAGTCTTACATTGCCCACCCAATGGGAACATTAGGTGACTCAAAATACGTTGGTTCATATTGTACATAACATAACTTTGATCCTTTGTAGGGTCAACACCTTTATGCAATTCATATAAACCTGTTTCTTCATTAAAATTAACTTGTGCATAATGACCTGTTACCATATGTGTGGCCCCAAGTTCAAGAGCACGATTGAGCATCAAATCAAATTTGATGTTCTTGTTACAAAATACACAAGGATTTGGTGTACGACCATAGGCATATTCTTTTACGAAGTAATCTACTACATTCTCGTAGAACACATCGCGCGCATCGATAACATGATGCTCAATACCAAGAAAATCACACATCTTCTTAGCATCTGTTACAGCAAGAGGAACCTCATCATAAGGCGTGCCACTCACCCACAGCCATAGGGTAATACCAAATACTTTATAGCCTTGTTTTTGTAGCATTGCAGCAGTCAAAGAACTGTCCACACCACCACTCATAGCTACAGCGATAACTTTTTCCATACTTTCTCCTTTTAATGATCGCTTGATCATAAAACTAATCAGGGTGAAAGCCTGACGTGTAAAACACTAATTCGGTGTAAAAGTCCGAGTAGTATTGCTATGAAATTATAGCAATTTATATTATAGCCTAGAATTAGGTATATTGAAAAGATTTGAAACGAAAGAACCTCTTTCTATTAAAGAAAGAGATTCTAAATTTTATTTATGTTTTAATAATTCCTCTGCAGCACCTAAAATACCGAGCATAGAATGTTCGAATACGAGGCCTCCTTGCATAAAAATTGTATACGGAAGGCGAACAGGACCATCAGCACTTAATTCAATGGATGAGCCTTGCACAAAAGTACCACCTGCCATGATGATTTTATCTTCGTACCCAGGCATATCACCAGGAATAGGATGTACATGAGCATCAACAGGAGAATATGCTTGCATCCCCACACAGAAGTGTTCCATTTCTTCGCCGTTTTTAAGATTAATGGCTTGAATTAAATCATACCGATTCGCATCTACCTTAGGAAATACATCGTAACCCAATATTTCACCAACTGCAGCCGTATATACAGCCCCTTTTAACGCTTGTAGTACTACATGAGGAGCCATAAATAAGCCTTGGAAGAATAGACGATAGCCAGGAGCATAGGAACCCATATGATCACCAAGCCCTGGAGCCGTCAATTGATATGATGCATCTTCAACTAAATCCTCACGGCCCACGATATAGCCACCGGTTGGTGCTAAACCACCGCCAGCATTTTTGATGAGAGAACCTGCCATGATATCAGCACCGACCTCTAATGGCTCTTGAAGCTCTGTAAATTCACCGTAGCAATTATCTACAAAGCAAATGGTTTCCGAATTCTTAGCTTTCACAACATCAACGATCGCTTTAATATCCACAATCGACAATGGCTCACGCGTACTATACCCACGAGAACGTTGGATAACCACAGCACGTGTATTGGAATTTACAGCCTGTCCTATAGCGTCCAAATCATAGGTATTATTGTTAAGCGGTACTTCTGTATAGGTAAATCCTTTTTCTACCAAAGACCCTCTTACTGGACGAGTACTACCAATCACGGACTGCATTGTATCATAAGGAGCTCCAACGGCATAAATAAATTCAGTTCCTTTAGAGCCATTTCCCATAATAGCCATCAGTGTAGTGGCTAATGCGTGAGTACCCGATACAAAATGTGGGCGTACGAGAGCCTTTTCGCCTTTGAATACATAGGCAAATACTTCATCTAATTTTTCACGGCCTACATCGTTATAACCATAACCAGTTGTGCCTGTAAAATGATAATCAGATACTTGACACTCTTTAAATGCTTCTAATACCTTTTTCGTATTTGCTAATGCAATAGGTTCAAATTTTTTGAATTGTGGTTCCGCCATTTCAAGGGCTTTACTACGTATTTCTTCTAATGTCATTCTCTATCCTTTATCTATTAAAAACTTGAGTCAATTATATTACAAGCCATACCATAAATTTCGGCTTCTGTTGTGTGTGAATCTATGGTAATCCATTCTATGTACGGCATACGTTTATACCAGGTAATCTGCCGTTTTGCAAAGTGACGCGTATTTTTCTGAATTAAATCTACACATGCGTCATAACTGATTAATCCTTCTAAATACTGAACAACCTCTTTATAGCCAATACCTTTAAAAGCCTGACAATTTGAATTTACTCCATTTTTTAGTAATTGTTTAACTTCATCCACTAGACCTTTTTCAAACATAATTTCTACGCGACGATTGATTCGATTATATAAATCACTTCGCTCTCGCTGTAATCCAATAACTGGGCCTCTATATGATAATCCCTCTTTAGTTTGTCTAGTTAATGACTCATAATCACCAGCAGTCATTAACTCAATAGCGCGGTACAAACGATGTTTATCGGTATATCTAATTTCTACTCCACCTTTTTCAGCTAAATTCTGAGCATATTGACGTAAACCATCTAAGCCATATTTAGCATATAATTCATCTAATTCGTTTCTTAGCGCTGTATTAGGTTTTATATCATTAAAATTATAGTTCTCTAATAAAGATTGAACATATAAACCAGTCCCACCAGATAAGATTGGCAAAACATGGTTATCATTTAATTGATCTATTAATGATTGAGCTTGTTGTTGAAAAATAGAAACACTGTAATCATCGTTCGGTTCTAAAATATTTATAAGATGATGTGGAATAGTGTCCAATTCATCAAAGGTAGGCTTAGCAGTACCAATATCTAAATGTTTATATACCTGATACGCATCTCCAGAAATTACTTCACCGTTATACCGTTTTGCTAATGCTAATGTTAGATCAGTCTTTCCTACAGCAGTAGGACCTACAATTGTTACTAATTTTTTCATTGTAACTCCTTGTTACTGTATACACCATAACCAATTCGACTATATTTTCCCCCCACCCATTTAGATGGTGAAAAATCCTGAAATATAGAGCTAAAAGGACGTTCTTTAATAATAAATCCTAATCGGCTAACACGCTTAGCCTCTTTTATTATAGATTTTGTAATTTTACCTTCCGAAGTATGTCCACGTAATGGTTTAAATTGTGGGCTTTCCTCAATAGGTACTTCAAACATAGGGTCAAAATATAGTATATCTACACTATGATTAGGCAACGCCTGTAAATAGCTTTCAAAATTATCATAACGAGCATCAATACGCCGTAATGCATTAGTTACAGAAATATCTTCATGTGTAAAGGACTTCAACCCAAACCATGTAGATAACCATATAGGAAATGATGCTTCTACCCCTATTATATGAGCATTAGGAAATGCATAGGACATGATGATACTATCACTGCCTAGACCTAGGGTACAGTCGATTATAGAAAATGCATCAGATGATTCATCTATAAGCGAACCTACAGCTTTTACGAGGTGGTCATCTTCGCCCCTTTGTAAACGTAAAATACGCAATTGGGCCATAGATAAATGAAACCTATGTTCCTGGTTCTCGTTAAAATAAATTGTCAATTGATTCTTAGAGATAACAGCAACAGGCATATCCGATAGCAATAACTCAGAAATAGGCTTCTTATGACGCTCTCTATATGCAAGATTTAATGAATCAGCTAGTTCTTTTGTTTCTTCTTTCACCGATAAGGATGCTTTTTGTGAAGTAGTAATAATCATATTAAGACCTTAAGAATAACTTACCCAATTCATCAGGTGTAAATTTAATAATTGTTGGACGTCCATGAGGGCACACATAAGGTTTATCTGTATGGAATAAATCTTCAATAAGTGTTGTCATTTGGTACATATTAAGATTGTGTCCAGATTTAATGGCTCCCCTACACGATGCATAAGCTAGCATTTCATGACGCAATTGGGCTTTGGTGGGCTGTTCATGGTCATGCAAAAAAGTAAATACATAAGATAAAATTTCCTGAGCTTTACTTTCTACTAGATCTACAGGTGCACCAACTAATTTGATTTGATTAGGACCGCCCAGCTCTACTTCAAAGCCTAAATCCAACAAAGCGTCCTGTTCATTCTCAACAAGATTCATTTCATCCTCTGTGGCATTGCTATAAGTCGGTACAAGCAGGCTTTGCATTGGTATAGCTTCCGAAGATTTACACAAACGATCATAACGGACACGTTCGTGTGCTGCATGCTGATCTATAATATATAAATCATCACCTTTTTTGGCTAATATATAACAGGATGCAACCTGGCCCATTGGTAAAAAGCCTGATTTTTGTATATCTCTAGACTCATCTTCTATATGCTGTTCTTGTATTTGATGGAATTTCTCTTTGTCTTCCGTCGTATAGCTAGTATAAGCTGTAGGAACTGATGTAAATGAGGATTCCTCAAATGTTTCCTGTTCATACGTCGCTTTTGGAGCTGGTGGTATAAACCCTTTTTCTTTTAAGGCATCTACAAAATCGCGTGTATCCTGACGTAATATCTCATATCCCTTAGTGCGCCGTCCGCCAAAAACCTTATCATAGTCAATAGCTGTAGCAATATGTTCAGCCGTATCATTATGATCACTCAAAACTTGTGGAGCTTGGTACGAGTTATAGCCACTACCTTGTGATTCAGTTTCTAAAGGTTGAGTAAACGATGATGATTCACGTTCATACCGTTCATGAAGAGGGTTATTTAAGGCATTTAGAATTGCATGATAAACGGCTTTAAATATGATTTTATCATCTTCGAATTTAACTTCACTCTTCCGAGGATGTACATTGATATCCACCATACTAGCCGGTACAGTTATATGTAGTAAAACCAATGGATATCCAGATTTTGGTAATAATGCATGGTACGCATTATCGATGGCTTTCAAAATTGTTTTATCTGATATAACTCGATTATTGACAATAATCGTCTGCCAAATACGCGTGCTTTTTAACAATGTTGGTTTTGATACAACACCTTCGATATAGATATGTTCACTTTCATAAGCGATAGAAAATATATCATTCTTGGTCTTATAACCGTATAATGCAGCCACTGTATCTTGTATTGAGCCAGATCCTGGTGTAATAATGGCTACACGATCATCAATAGTTAATTTAAAAGCAATATGCGGATTACTTAATGCCAATTTACCAACAATGTCTTGAATTTTAGATGATTCAGTTCGTTCAGTTTTAAGAAATTTACGACGAGCTGGTGTATTAAAAAATAATTCCTTCACTTCAATTGTCGTACCAGGTGCTGCACCATAAGGAATACAATCAGTAAAGGTTCCTCCATCGATGAGGATACGTGTACCAAGTTCTTGGTCTACAGTTCTAGTAGTCAAAACAAAATGAGAAACAGAGGCGATACTCGCCAAGGCCTCTCCCCTAAACCCTAAAGATGCAATATCGAATAAATCCTCTACATTTTGAATCTTAGAGGTAGCATGGCGCAAAACTGCAAGGCGGGCATCTTCTTCTGTCATCCCCTTGCCATTATCAGTAATGCGCATATATGCACTACCACCTTCACCAATTTCCACTTCAATCGATGTAGCACCAGCATCAATAGAGTTTTCAATCAGTTCTTTTACAACTGATGCGGGGCGTTCTACAACCTCACCAGCCGCTATTTTATTGATTGTGGTTTCATCCAAAACATGTATGGTTGCCATTATTTACCGCCTCCATTACGCGCCTCTGCTTGTAACTGATGAATTGCATTTAGCGCCTCTATAGGTGTCATCGTATTCACATCTATAGCTAACAAGGAATCCACAACAGAATGGGTGAATAAATTGCTAAAATCATCTTGTTCGATAGATGGTTTTGTATACTTAACAACAGAATCTGATGTTATAACGCGATTATTTAAATCATCAGTGTCAGTATTTTGTTCCTCTAAGGATTCAAGAATCACTTCCGCTCGTTTCAATACTTGAGCCGGTAAACCTGCTAATTTTGCTACGTGAATACCATAGCTCCTATCGGCACCACCTCTAATGATGCGACGCAAAAAGGCAATATCTTTCCCTTTTTCCTTAACAGCTACCGTATAATTTTTTAATCTTGGATATACCTCTTCTAAAGGAATCAATTCATGGTAATGTGTAGCAAACAATGTTTTTGCATGGATATATTTACAAATATGTTCTACCACTGCTTGTGCAATACTTAAACCATCAAAGGTACTTGTACCACGTCCTATTTCATCAAGGATAATCAAACTCTTAGAGGTAGCATTTTCAAGAATATACGCAACCTCTTTCATCTCTACCATAAATGTACTTTGACCTGTAGAAATATCATCGCTCGCACCTACACGTGTAAATACGCGATCTACAGGAGAAATAGTGGCCTCCCTCGCAGGAATAAAGGAGCCTATTTGAGCCATAATCATAAGAATTGCTACCTGTCTCATATATGTGGATTTACCAGCCATATTAGGTCCAGTTATAAGCATAAATTCTTCATCATCATGATTGAGTACTACATCATTAGGGACAAAAACCTCTCTTTTTAAGAATTTTTCTATCACCGGATGACGTCCATCGCGAATATTAATTTGCCCATTCATCACAATATTAGGGCAAATGTAATTAGACTCATATGCAACGGTCGCTAACGATGCAAGTACATCAAGTTCTGCTAAAGATCTTGCTGTCTCTTGAACCTTTTTAATAACCCCTTTAATTTGATTACGTAAATCTTGATAAAGTTGTTGCTCTAATGAAATAATTTTTTCCTTTGCACTAAGAATTTTAATTTCAAACTCTTTTAAATCAGGTGTAATATAACGCTCTGCATTGACCGTGGTTTGTTTCCGAATAAAATAGGCCGGTACCTTATCAATTTGAGCTTTACTTACTTCAAAGAAATATCCAAAAACCTTATTATATTTCGTTTTTAGTTTAAGCCCAGTTTCTTCTCTAGCTTTATCCTCTAATTTTTGAAGCCAAACTTCACTATTAGTAGCTAATGAACGAAGTTCGTCTAATTCTTCGTTATAACCATCTCGAATGACACGCCCATCTTTTAATGTTAATGCTGGTTGCTCTGCAATAGCTCGATTCAATAGATCATATATATCCGCGTGATTATCAATACGGCCATTAATAGACGTTAATGATAATCCAGAAAACTCTTTAAGAAGCTTCTTAATATTAGGTAATACTTGCAAGGATTCTCGAAGTGATGTAAAGTCTCGAGGTGATACGGATCCAGTTTCAATACGACCTACGATACGTTCAAAATCATAAATACAATCTAAATAATTTTGTATTTCGCAGCGTTCAGCATTGCGAGAAATAAGCTCAGCAACAGCAGCTTGACGACGTTGAATAGTTGGTATATCTGTAAGAGGGCATTCTAACCATTGTTTTAATAAACGTGCGCCCATGGGTGTCAATGTACGATCTAATATATCAAGTAAAGTTCCCTTTACACCACCATCTCGTAAATTATGAGTAATCTCAAGGTGACGCAACGAAGATGTATCTAAAATCAAACGATTACCTACATCCATCTGATGAACGTAATTAATATGAGAAATTTCAGTCTTAATAACATCTTGTAAATATAAGAGCATAAATCCTAATGCAGCTAATACATCTTCTTCCATAAGTCCCATATCTTGAAAGTGATTATTTGCTAATTTACATGCACAATCTTTATCTTTAAAGGAATCAAAAGGAGACAATACTACATTATTAAATTGATTATGTATAAAGTCTACTATCGATTGTGGCAAAATAGTGCCTTCAGGTACAATGATTTCTGCAGGTCTATACATGCTAAGAGAATCATATATTTGACTAATATTATCTTGTGGTACACGATCCCAAATAACCTCTCCTGTAGATACATCTGAAAATACAAGAATCCAGTCCTCTTTAACTAAATAGAACAAAGCTAAAAAGTTATTACTCCGTGCATCATTACCATTTTCTGTCATTACCGTTCCCGGTGTGATGACTTGGATAACATCCCTTTTAACGATACCTTTTACCGCTTTAGGATCCTCTAATTGTTCACAAATAGCGACCTTATATCCCTTTTTAACCAAAGTCTCTATGTAACTTTCAGCAGCATGAAAAGGAACGCCACACATAGGTGTTCGTTCCTCGTTGCCTGTTGGTCTACCTGTTAAGGTAATATTCAATTCTCGAGATGCAATTAGTGCATCTTCATTAAATAATTCATAAAAATCACCAAGTCGGAAAAATAAAAGCTCATCACTATGTCGCGATTTAATATCTAAATATTGTTCCATCATTGGTGTTACTTTTTTTGCCATTCTTACCCCTTTTGAATGGTACCGTAGCAAACCCATGTTTGTGCTTTATCAATATAGGCTGGTACAGTATCACCGATAGTTAACGATTCATCTTTTGGGAATAGTACCATTTTATTCCCTGACGTACGACCAAACCACATGGTTTTATCTTTAGCACTTGGACCTTCTACAATAATATCAAATACGTGGCCTTCCATAGTTTTATTTAACTCTAAAGAAATTTCATTTTGTATATCCATCAATTGTTGTAGACGAACACGTTTTACTTCATCTGGAACTTGCTCTTCCATAGTAGCAGCAGGTGTGCCAGAACGTTTAGAGTAAATAAAAGTATAGGCCATATCATAGCGAACATCTTTTAATAATTGAAGTGTTTGTTCAAAATCTTCCTCAGTCTCCCCAGGAAATCCTACGATAATATCAGTTGTGACAACTACATTTTTTATTTTCTCTCTACAGTACGATAGTAACTCTTTATAATGTTCCACCGTATAGTGACGATTCATCTTCTTTAAAATTCTGTCAGAACCAGATTGAATTGGTAAATGTAAATGAGTAACGATATTACTAGAGCGCCCCAAAGCATCAATCATTGATTTCGTCATATCTTGAGGATGACTAGTCATGTAACGAATACGTTCAATGCCAGGAATATGATCAAGTGCATCTACTAATGTTCCAAAATCAGTACCATCTTTAAAATCTAAGCCATAGGAATTTACATTTTGACCTAATAAAGTAATTTCCTTAAACCCTTTTGCACCAAGTTCTGTTACTTCTTTCACGATTGCTTCTACGGGGCGACTAATTTCACGACCTCGTACATGAGGGACGATACAATACGTACAAAATTTATTACAACCATTCATAATAGGAACCCAGGCAAAGAAAGTACCATTAGGTTTTGCCTGTAACTCTGGAAGTACTGTATTATCCATATCAACATTGATTTGATGTTTATGAGTACGTTGAACCTCAGCAATCATTTCATTAATATGTTGAATATTATGAGTCCCTAGCACAATATCAATATGAGGTGCTCGTTTAAACATTTCAGCTTGATTTTTTTGTGCCATACAACCTGTAATAGCGATAATCAAATTTTTATTTTTTTTCTTTAAATGTTTTAATTCACCGATACGACCAAATACTTTAGTTTCTGCAGTTTCACGCACTGCACAAGTATTTAACAAGATTAAATCCGCTGACTCTACATCATCGGTGGGTATATAACCTACTGTTTCAAGTTGATGTGAAAGACGCTCAGAATCAGCAGTATTCATTTGACAACCATAGGTATATATATAATATGACTTCATTCTATCTCCTAAATATGTTTTATAATCTTCCGTTTTGTTTCTATAATATTTTTGACTTTAATGGACATTCGTTCTACAGACATCCCAGTAATATATTCTAATTCATTACGTACAGATTTTTGTACTTGTTGCATAAGTGGTTTAACAGGATATCCATGTTCGATTACAACGGACATATCTAACATTAAACCATTTTGCCCTTTTGAACTCTTTTTAAAAGCTATATCTGATGATGCATCAACGCCAGCTACTTTTTTCAAACCATTTCTTATTAATTTAATAATTACCTCATCATCAAAGGTCAAACGTCCATAATAACTGAATGATGGTCTCACTACAGAACGTTCAAAACCTTCCGAACCGATTTGACCAATCTTATCGGGGTCTTGTTTACGCAATGTACGGCGACGCCAAATCGTCTTAATTGGATCGATAAGATATCCTTTAAAGTGAGGTTTTAATTCCATGGTGGGAACAGGAATGATATGCTTACCTTCCTTTAAACGAGCATACTGTGCTTTTTCAATTTCTTTAGGCGTTGCCACATCTTCAATGCGAATATATCGATCTGGTTCTTGAATCCCCAATGCCTTTGTAATTTTTTTAACCATATTATCGGATGTACCGATAATCATCAATCGATTAGGATTAATCGCATCTAATTGACTACGAACCTCTTTAACCTGAACAGGGTCTTGAAATATAGCACGTCGAACAGCTTTTAATCGGCTAGATTCTTTTTTGGCAGAAAAGCCGGCTACAATTTTATTATCATGAATTAAGATACCATCATCAATAATGCATTCCACACTATTTTCATGAGCTAGTACGAGAGCCCGATGGCTTTTACCGGTCCCACTACTACCTACAAAAGCAATAACTTCCATAGTACACCTCACATCTATAATTACGCTGATATACAACGTATGCGTTCAATAAATTGATTTATTAGATTACTATCTACAACATATTCACCTAAATGATAAGGGTATCGATTAGGTATTCCATGATAATCAGATCCACCTGTAACAAATAAATTTCGTTCTTTTGCCATGGTTAAATATTTTATTTCATCATCATAATCATGTTTAGAATGATATACTTCTACACCATCAAAACTATAGTTTAATAGTTCCGCAACATACTCATCATTACGGACTAATTTGGGATGTGCTAATACAGCTAGTCCATTTGCATTATGAATAATATCTAATATTTCTGGTACTTCTAATTTTACTTTAGGTATATAACAAGGGCTTTTTGAATTTAATATACCATCAAATACATCTTGTACATCTTTGGCATAGCCATGGTCTATTAATAATCTAGCAACATGTGGTCTGCCATAGGACTTAGTATTTGGATATAAATTTTGTAATTCAGAAAAAGAAATATCATAGCCATAAGCAATACATCGACTAATAATTTCTTTTATTCTTGATTCACGTTTTTCTTTGAAAAATTCAATAAATTTTTTCAAGTCTTTATCATGATGATTAAATCCATACCCTAAGATATGAATATCTTTGCCCTTATAGTGACCACTGAACTCACAACCTGTAATAATTTGAATAGAACTATTATTTTGTAACATTGTATCTATACCAGCAATTTCATCGTGATCAGTTAATGCAATCATCTTCAAATCAGCTTCACTAGCGTGTCGTAATAGCTGTTCTGGTGTTTCTACACCGTCAGAAAATGTAGAATGCATATGAAAATCTACACGCATAATTACCTCCCAATTATTACATTACTCTATCATTTTATTATGACTTATTCCGCTTGTTTATTCAAGGTTTTATAAGGTATTAACTATAACTTTTCATTTTAAAAATTTAATATATTTACATACGTATACATATAAAAATTGCGATTCCAATGAACTTTCACTAGAATCGCAATTTAATTATAATTGACTCAATAATTCTTGTACCTTATTAGATACTTCATCGATTGGACAATTAATAGCCTCACCTGTTTTACGAATGCGGATTTCAACCTCATTGCTCTCCAACGTATTTTTACTTACTGTAATACGTAATGGATAGCCAATAAGATCAGCATCTTTAAACTTAACACCAGCCCGATCTTTACGATCATCTAATAATACATCTACTTTATTGTTTAACAATATATCGTAAATAGATTTGCTTGTTGACATTAGAGCTTCATCTTTTGCGTTGATAGGAACAATAACTACTTCGAATGGGGCTATAGCACGAGGCCAAATAATACCATTATCATCATGATATTGCTCAATAGCTGCAGCTAATGTACGACTAACGCCGATACCATAACAGCCCATAACCATTGCATTAGGACGACCATTTTGATCAAGGTATGTAGCTTGTAAACTTTCAGAATATTTAGTGCCTAACTTAAATACTTGGCCTACTTCGATACCTTTACTGTATTCTAAA
This sequence comes from uncultured Veillonella sp., assembly GCF_934230905.1. Taxonomy (GTDB): domain Bacteria; phylum Bacillota; class Negativicutes; order Veillonellales; family Veillonellaceae; genus Veillonella. Next base: position 16,281 of record NZ_CAKQFJ010000002.1, read on the forward strand.
GGACTATGGCATTCAGGACACACATCATCTTTAGTAATCAAACGAATAGGAGCTACGATGATATCATCTGTATTAAAATCACGTTTAGGATTGATATTAATGTAATGAGCATCTTCTTTATTAGCACCACCACAAACATTATAGGTTTCCATAACGGATTCATCTACAACAATAATAAAATCGTCCGTTTGTTTAAGACCTACAGGACTAATAAAGCCAGCTGTCAATCCAACCTTTTCCAATTGTTCAGGTGTTGCCATTTCAGGCTCTACAGAACCATTAACAGCATGTTGAACAGCCACTTCATTCACATCATGATCACCACGAACCATAGCTAGAATTACTTTATCTTCAATAGCATATACTACTGCTTTAATAGTTTTTTCCAAAGGTAAATTGAGCATTTCTGCAACAGCTTCAATAGTAGATGCATGAGGTGTATCTACTACTTCTAATTCTTTTAAAGCTTCTTCTGCTTGCTTCATAATGCCAGGTTTACCGATTTCAATATTCGCTGCATAGTCACAAGCGGAACAATGAATGATATCGGCTTCACCGGCTTCAGCAATAGCCATAAATTCATGAGTATTGCTACCACCAATAGCACCGCTATCTGCTTCTACAGGTCTAAAAGTAAGACCGCAACGAGTAAAAATACGACTATATGCATCATACATATTTTTGTAAGATACATCTGCCGCTGTATCATCAATATCAAAGGAGTAACCATCCTTCATGATAAATTCGCGGCTACGCATTAAACCATATCGTGGGCGACGTTCATCACGGAATTTACTTTGAATTTGATACAGATTAACTGGTAATTGACGATATGAATTAATTTCATTTTTTACCAATGTTGTAATCATTTCTTCATGAGTTGGTCCTAAGCAGTACTCTACATCATGGCGGTCATTAATACGCATCATTTCGGCACCATACGCATTCCAACGACCAGATTCTTTCCAAATCTCTGCTGGTTGCAAAATAGGCATCATAATCTCTTGTGCACTAGAACGGTCCATTTCTTCGCGAATAATAGCTTCAATTTTTTTGATGCTTCGCCAGCCCAAAGGTAAAAAACTATATAAACCATTAGCAACCTTACGCATAAAACCTGCGCGCAACATAAGCTGTTGACTTACCACATCTGCATCAGATGGAACTTCCCGCAATGTTGGGGCATATAATTTACTGGCTAACATACAATTACTCCTTATCAATTGTTTCTAAATATTGATCTATTTCTTTAAATAATGTGTCTACTAGTTCAGATTCAGGTACAGTTTTTAAAACTTCCCCTTTTCTGAATACGATACCTTGACCTTTACCACCGGCAATACCAAAATCAGCCTCCCTGGCTTCACCAGGTCCATTAACGACACATCCCATTACGGCAACTTTAATAGGTGCGGAAATGGATGATAAACGTTCTTCTACAATGCTTGCCATTTCAAATAAATTAACCTGGCAACGACCGCATGTAGGACATGAAATCATGGTAGCTCCAAAGTTTCTAAGACCTAAATTGCTTAGTATACTTTTACCCACCTCAATTTCATGAATAGGATCACCTGTTAAGGATACGCGCAATGTATCACCAATACCATCTAATAGTAATGCACCAATCCCCATAGCCGATTTAATTGTACCTTGTTTAATGGTACCTGCCTCAGTTACACCTAAATGTAATGGATAAGGTATTTTATCTGAAAGTTTTCTATAAGCCTCTACCATAAGTGGAACTTCGGTAGCTTTAATAGAAATCTTCATCTGTTTATAGTCCAATTTCTCTAAAATACGCACGTGTTCCAATGCGGTTTCAACCATTCCATCAGCTGTTGGATGACCTCCATAAGCGTCTAATATATATTGTGGTAGGGAACCAGCATTGACACCAATACGAATTGGAATTTGCTTAGGTTTAGCCTTTTCAATAACGGCCAAAACCTTTTCCTCTCCACCGATATTGCCTGGATTAATTCTAAGACCATCTACATTATTATCAATGGCTTCTAAGGCTAATTTATAATCAAAGTGAATATCTGCTATAAGAGGAATGGTAATCCCTGCACGTACCGCTTTTAATGCTTTTGCAGATTCCATTGTAGGAACTGCAACACGAACTAATTCACAACCAGCATCAGCTAATCGATTGATTTCAGTTATCGCCTTTTCCGTATGTACAGGATCAGTAGTAATCATAGATTGAATACTAACAGGTGCATAGTCGCCAATTTTTACATTGCCTACATAGATACCATTGGTTGGTTTTCTAGTAATCATATATAACTCCTTACTATGACTAACTTATAGTAATTGTAATATATCTTTAGCAGTGGCATACACAAATATTGTTACTAATAAAGCTATACCAATTATTTGAATATACATTAAAGCTTTAGGAGGTAATTTACGTCTTGTAATTGCCTCTATCAATATAATAATAAGATGTCCACCATCTAAAACAGGTAATGGTAACAGATTAATGACACCCAAGTTAATACTAAGCAATGCAGCAAAACTTAATAAAGGAGCAAAGCCTTGTTGCGCTATGGAACCTGCCATATGTGAAATACCAACTGGACCAGATACTTCAGCTTGTTCAGTACCTACAACCATCTCACGAAGTCCATCTACCATAGCTACAATAATATATCCTGTTTTTTGAATAGCTAGTATAAAAGAATCCCCAATACTATGAGGTACTGTTTCATAAGATTGATAGATACCTAACTTTGGTGTATCCTTTTCCATCTTTGGAATTACTGTTGTTTCAACTGTTTCACCATCGCGATTTACTACAACAGTAACACCATGATTAGCCGTACCTTTCAACCGTTCAGAAATCTCTGACCACTTAGAGATAGGCTGATTATCAATAGAAAGTATAATATCTCCGCCTTGCAATTTGCCTAAGTCGGCAGCACCACCTGTAATAACACTGCCAATTATAGGTTTATCAGTGGAAACCATTGTACCGACCGTAGCATTTAGACCAAAATAAATCACTATAGCTAACAAAAAATTAAAAAGAGCACCAGCAGAGATAACAATTAGTTTTTTATAGGCTGGTTTTGTATAGAATGAACCATCATCTAAAGGCTCATCAGGTGTCATACCTGCAATGCGATTAAAACCACCTAAAGGAATACAACGAACAGAATATAAGGTTTCTCCATATTGTTTTTTTAGCAAAATGGGACCAAATCCAATAGCAAATTCATCGACACGCATGCCCGATAATTTTGCTGTTATAAAATGACCTAATTCATGAATAAACACAATTAGACCAAATACAAATATTGTGGCTAAAGCCGTAATCATACTATCTCCTATTTATAAATTCTAAAGCTTTTATTCGAGCCCATTGATCGATAGCTAATAAATTATCAAGAGTAAATTCATCATCTGTTTCCATAGATGCCAAAACAGCAGTAACGATTTTATAGATATCACTAAATACAATTTTTCCATCTAAAAATGCATATACAGCAGTCTCATTAGCAGCATTAAATACTGCTGGTTTAAAACCACCAATTTTACCAACTTTATAAGCTAAATTTAATGCAGGAAAATCATCAACTCTAGGAGGCATAAACTCAAGAGTAAGTAATTCTTTAAAATCTAAATGTTTCATATTAAGAGACATACGTTTAGGATATGTTAAAGCATATTGAATAGGTTCTCTCATATCAGGATTCCCCATTTGGGCAAGAATAGCACCATCATTCAATCGAATCATAGAGTGGATAATACTTTGAGGGTGAACCACAACATCAATATGATCAAAATCAAAATCAAATAACCAATGTGCTTCAATGACTTCTAACCCTTTATTGAATAAAGAAGCAGAATCAATCGTGATTTTGCTTCCCATGTTCCAAGTTGGATGCTTTAAACAATCCTCTGCTGTTGCAGAAGCAATACGTTCACTAGACCAAGTACGAAGAGGTCCACCAGAAGCAGTTAGAATTAATGAATCTACATTCGATTTATTTTGTCCTTCTAAGCATTGAAAAATAGCACTATGTTCACTATCTATAGGTAAAATAGGAACATTATATGCCTTGGCAAGAGAAGTAATTAAAGGACCACCGGCTACTAATGTTTCCTTATTGGCAAGACCAATAGTTTTTTGAGCCTTAATCGCTTTTACAGTTGGCTCAATCCCAACAGCACCAACTATAGCTGTAATGACCATTGTAGCTTCTTGAATGGTAGATGCAGCTATCAGAGCCTCTTTACTACCAATGAGTTTAGTTGGACCTTTGTAACGCTCTTTAAGAATAGTATAAGCTTTCTCATCTACAACGCCAGCAATAAGAGGTCGAAATTCATTAATTTGACTTTCTAATAAATCAATATTTTTATTCGCTACTAAGGCAACTGCCTTAAATTGATTGGGATGTTGCCTTATAACATCTAATGTTTGGGTACCAATAGAGCCAGTGCTTCCTAATATACTTACATACTTCATAAAAGCCTTCTTTTCTGCTTATGTTAATTATGCAAAACACAAAATTAATAATAAAGTAACTGGTGCCGTAAACAGCAAACTATCAAAACGATCTAATACTCCACCATGCCCTGGTAATAAAGTACCTGAATCTTTAACATTACACAATCGTTTTAATTTTGATTCAAATAAATCACCTAAAGGTGCTAATACACCACAAATGATACCGACATAAGCACCTAAATAGATTGGTATATTGCTAATTATTGCATAAACAATACCAGTTACAACACAGCCAATAAAACCACCAATAAAGCCTTCTAACGTTTTATTAGGACTAATAGATGGTACAATTTTACGTTTACCAAAGGCACGGCCTGCAAAGTACGCAAAGGTATCACTTGCCCATGTTGAAAACAATAATAGCCATAGCATAACTACGCCCCAACTTTCACCAACAACAGGCATCGTTAATGAACTATATAGCCAGTCATGACGTATCAATAATAATGATCCTAGTCCCATTACTATATATAGCAGGCCAAACAAGCTATAGGAAACGCTACTCATAGAATATGTATGTTCACCAAATGTACACATTAGATAGTTAAAAATAATGGCAAATACAAAGCAAGCCATACTTACTGTATAACTGCCAAACCACAAAGAAATCATGATAGTGATAATTGAAAGGTATCCCCATAATACGGGTACACGAACATGTTTAGCCTTACTTAGTAATATAAATTCTCGCCATCCAATAAGTGCTAATAATGTAATGAGTATATCATATGTTAAACCACCTAGTGTAATAGCACCTAGTGCAATGATAAACCCAATAACTGCAGTGATAACACGTGTTTTAAGCATCGATTATTCCTCTTGCAAGCCACCAAAACGACGTTCTCGTTTTTGATAGGCTGCTATAGCTTCTAATAATGTTTCTTTTGTAAAATCTGGCCAATGTAAATCTGTAAACCAAAATTCAGCATACGCTAATTGCCATAAAAGAAAGTTACTAATACGGTAATCTTTACTAGGACGTATTAATAAATCTACATCACTAAACTCTTGCGTATACAAATGATTGCTAACATATTGTTCAGTGATATCTTGAACCGTAAGTTTGCCATCTAACACAGATTGTGCTAGATTTTGTACAGTCCGTACTATCTCATCACGCCCACCATAATTAATAGCTAATTGTAAGGTTAGGCCTGTATTATTCTTAGTTAATGCTTCAGAATCAGAAATAATCGTTTGTAATTCTTCTGAAAGTCCTTGAATATATCCAATAAAACGTATGCGAACATTATGTTCGTGCATAAACTGAACGTTTTTTTGTAAGTATTCTTTAATCAATGCCATTAAAAGAGAAACCTCTTGCTCAGGCCTTTTCCAATTTTCCGTTGAAAATCCATATACTGTTAAAGCTTTAACACCAATTTCATCAGCAGCAATAACAATTTCTTTTAATACATCAGCACCTGCTCGATGTCCCATTGACCGAGGCATGCCACGACGCTTAGCCCAACGTCCATTGCCATCCATGATAATAGCCACATGACGAGGTACATTGTGTTCATCTATATTAACAGTAGATGAGGTATGTCGTTTAAATAGTTTCCTCAGCATACATTACCCCCAGAGTATGTCCAAAATCACTAGCCACCATTGGTCTATACAGAATAATATGAAGCATATTATCAGATTCAGTGATTCTTGCGACATAATAGCCTTCAGAGGCTACATCAAAAAAGCGATTGTAATTATCGCCAATTATTACCTTAAAAGGAATATGGGCAGCCTGCAATTGAAACTTTGCAAGCTGCCAAGGCATTCCTATAAGACTGCTAGAACGAGTCATTATACTTCTAATACGTCCTTTTCTTTAACGGCTTTTAATTCATCTATTTGTTTAATCTTTTTATCCGTTAATTTTTGAATTTGATCTAAACCCTCTTTAGCATCATCTTCAGTTATAGTTTTAGCTTTTTCTTCTTTCTTCAATGCATCATTAGCATCACGACGAATATTGCGAACTGCTACTTTTGCATCTTCAGCTTTTTTATGAACCACTTTAACAATTTCTTTACGACGTTCTTCCGTTAATTGAGGAATTGTCAAACGAATAGCCGTACCATCATTACCTGGATTTAAGCCTAAGTCAGATTGTAAAATAGCTTTTTCAATAGCACCAATCATAGATTTATCCCATGGCGCAATTAAAATCATTCTAGGTTCTGGAACTGAAATATTAGCAACTTGATTAATAGGAGTTGGAGATCCATAATAGTCAACCATCACCTTATCAAGTAATGCAGTACTTGCACGACCAGTACGAATAGAAGCAAATTCATGTTTCAAAGACTCAATTGACTTATTCATACGGTCTTCTTGTTGTTGCATTAATTCTTTTAATTCCATAGTAATTATTCTCCACGAACTATAGTCCCTACTTCTTCACCTTTTGCAGCTTTTGTGATATTACCAGGAATATCCATGCTGAATACAATAATAGGGATATTATTATCTTTACATAACGTAGTGGATGTAGAATCCATTACTTTCAATTCTTTTGTAATTATGTCATTATATGTTAATTCATCAAATTTAACGGCATTAGGATTTGTTTTCGGATCAGAATCATATACACCATCAGCAAACTTTTTAGCCATTAAAATTGCATCAGCTTCTATCTCTGCAGCGCGCAATGCAGCTGTTGTATCAGTGGAAAAATAAGGTTTACCAAGACCAGCACCAAAGATAACAATGCGTTTCTTTTCTAAATGACGAATCGCACGACGACGAATATAAGGCTCTGCAATTTCTTGCATTTCAATAGCGGTTTGAACACGAGTATCAACACCAGCTTGTTCTAATGCATCTTGCAATGCTAAGGAGTTCATTACTGTTGCCAACATGCCCATATAATCAGCTGTAGCACGATCCATACCTTGATTACTACCAGCCAACCCTCTCCATAGGTTACCGCCACCAACAACAATAGCGATTTCTAAATCAGTGGTTTTTGCCAAAGCCGCAATTTCTTGTGCAAACTTTTCTACTACATCAGGATTAATACCAAAACCTTGATCTCCTGCCAACGCTTCACCACTCAACTTCAAAACAATACGTTTAAAGTGTCTTTTTGCCATTTGTATACTCCTCTATTGCAAAATAAGAGAACACGTTACGGTGTTCTCTTATTATGTATTAATTATTTACCAACAGATGCCATTACTTCTGCTACGAAGTCATCTTGGCGTTTTTCAATGCCTTCGCCTAAACCGTAGCGAACAAAACGACGTACGTTGATGTTTTCACCGATTTTTGCAATATTTTCATTAATGATATCAGTAACTGTTTTGTCACCATCTTTAATGAACGCTTGTTCTAATAGGCAATTTTCTTTATAGAATTTTTCAATACGGCCATTAACCATTTTTTCCAAAACAGCTTCAGGTTTTGGTTTACGACCTGCTTTAACGTCTTCTTCAGCTTCTGCTTTAGCTTGTTCCAACAATACTTGTTTTTCATGTTCGATTACTTCAGCAGGAACCTCTTCACGATTTAAGTATGTAGGATTAACAGCTGCGATTTGCATTGCAATATCGCGTGCCAAGTTTTGGAAATCATCAGTTTTAGCAACGAAGTCAGTTTCGCAGTTAACTTCAACTAAAACACCGATACGACCACCAGCATGAATGTAAGATTGTACTACGCCTTCAGCTGCAATACGACCAGCTTTTTTAGCTGCAGCAGCCAAACCTTTTTCACGAAGAAGGTCAACCGCTTTATCGATATTACCGTCAGTTTCAACCAATGCTTTTTTTGCATCCATCATACCTGCGCCAGTCATGTCGCGCAATTCTTTTACCATAGCAGCAGTAATTGCCATTATTTGTTCCTCCTAGTACTAATTAAGGTAAGGATATAGTCCTTACCCTAATTATATATGTTATAGATTTATCTTTCAAATGCTAATCAAAAATGATTAAACAGTCTAACAGAATTATTCTGCAGCTTCAGCACCGTCTTCTAAAGATTCGCCTTGACGACCTTCAAGAACAGCATCAGCCATTTTACCTGCTAACAATTTTACAGCGCGGATAGCGTCATCATTTGCTGGAATTGGGAATTCAACTTCATCTGGGTCACAGTTAGTGTCAACTGTTGCAACAACTGGAATACCCAATTTTTTAGCTTCTGCAATAGCGATTTTTTCTTTTTTAGGATCAACTACGAAAAGAGCGCCTGGCATTTTAGGCATATCTTTGATACCGCCAAGGTATTTTTCCAATTTTTCCATTTCATGACGAAGACCAATAACTTCTTTTTTAGGCAATACTTCGAAAGTACCATCTTCAGCCATAGCTTCCAATTGTTTTAAACGTTTAATACGAGTTTCAATTGTTTTGAAGTTAGTCAACATACCACCCAACCAACGTTCGTTAACAAAGAACATGTTAGCACGGATAGCTTCTTCTTTAATAGCTTCTTGAGCTTGTTTTTTAGTACCTACAAACAAGATTACTTCGCCTTGGGAAGCAACTTCACGTAAGAAATTATAAGCTTCTTCTACTTTTTTAACTGTTTTAGACAAGTCAATGATATAAATACCATTGCGTTCAGTGAAGATGAATTTCGCCATTTTAGGGTTCCATCTTCTAGTCTGATGACCAAAGTGTACACCAGCCTCTAATAATTGTTTCATTGATACTACTGCCATAGTGGCACCTCCTGTTAGTTAACCTCCGCCGCTTCATCCCTCGGGTCACCCAAAATTAGGCACAGTACCGAAGTCCACCGACGTGCATATTTTTCATACTTGATAATTTTAACAAAAAAATATTTTAAAAGCAAGTAAAGAGTCAGTAATTCTAAAAGAAATACTGACTCTTTGTATCCTAACATATATTTGAATAAAAAATTTATGATTCTATAACCTTATATGGATATATTTCTTATTATATATTAGTTATTACGTATTGACTCAATCATCTTCGCTCTATCAGAAGCACCAAACACTGCTGAACCAGCAACTAAAATAGTTGCACCTGCTTCTTTAATTGGAATACATGTAATATCGTTAATACCACCATCAACTTCTATTAAAGCATTAGTATTACCAACAGAATTTAATAAACATTTCGCTTGTTTTACTTTTTCTACAGACCGCGGAATAAAAGATTGTCCACCAAAGCCGGGATTAACAGACATAATTAAAATTATATCTAAATCTCCAGCTACATCTTCTAACATCGAAACAGGTGTTCCTGGGTTAAGCGCTACCCCTGCCTTCATCCCCGCTGATTTAATCTGTTGTATTAATCGATGCATATGAGGTACAGCTTCTTGATGAAATGTAAAATACTCTACACCAATTTTTGCATACTCATCAACATAATCAGCAGGATTAGTAACCATTAAGTGTACATCAAATGGCAATATTGTATATGGTCGAATAGCTTTTACAATAGGTGCACCAAATGTAAGATTCGGAACAAAATGTCCATCCATAACATCAATATGAAGATAATCAGCACCTGCAAGTTCAACACTTTTTATTTCATCACGCAATATTGAAAAATCTGCGGATAACATAGATGGAGCTATTTTAATCATTTTTAAAACCTCTTTCTTTGGTTCTGTATATCTTTACGAATGATGGTATACGCATCATATCGACTTTCATAAATTTTATGATTTAATAAAGCATTCTTAATTCCACAAATTGGTTCATGCTCGTGATAACAAGGATTAAATTTACAATCCACTAAATAATCAGAAAATTCAGGAAATAGTGTAGGTAATCGTTCTAATGTAATATCAGTGAATTCAATAGAACTAAATCCCGGTGTATCCATAATAAATGAATCAGTATTTAAGCTAAACAATGACGCATGACGTGTTGTATGCTTCCCCCGTTTAATCTTATCGCTAATTTCACCAGTTTGAAATGCAAATTTTTTATCCACTGCATTTAAGAGGCTACTTTTACCAACACCAGAAGGACCTGCAAAAGCAGTTACCTTATGTAGCAATAGATTACGTAAATTATCAATACCAATATGATTTGTAGCAGATGTAGTAATAACATGATACCCAATCGCTTTATATTTATCGATTAACGCATCTGTAGATACGTCACTAACATCATATTTATTTATACATAAAATCACCGGAATATCAGCATGTTCAATCATTACTAACATCTTATCAAGTAATAATTCATTAATATCTGGATTATGAGCAGCAACTACAAGGATAACTTGATCAATGTTAGCGACAGCTGGACGCACCATTGAGTTGTAACGAGGTAAGATAACTTCAACAAAGCCATCTTCTGAAAATTCAACTCGGTCACCAACAAGTAAACTATATTTTGATTTTTTTATACGTCCGCGCACCTTACATTCATGAATAGTTCCTAATTCATCTTGAATGTAAAAGTAACCATTCATATTTTTAATTACAATACCTGTACTCATACGTCCTCTACAACGCCGTATCTTGAACTAAAGCACCATTTAAATATACCTGTATTCTAACATTGCCAACACCGGATACATTTTTTACGATACGATCTCCTGGTTTATTGGTATTATCATAAATAACAGAAGAACCCTCATCATCTTTTACTACAATTTTTACTTCTTGATTTTTAGAACCCGATGGTACTGTTATATCTACAGTACCTTTAGTTCGATTTGATGAGCTTTGCTTAGAATCATCTTTTTGAGAAGACTCACCCTTTAATTCAGTGGATAAATCAAGGCTACTACCTTCAGAAACCTCTTCACCAGCTTTTATGCTTTGTTCTGTAACGATTGATTTATCATCTACTGAACCTGCTATCTGATTAACTCCAATATTATTAGAACTCAAAACTTGACGAGCATCTTTTAAGGACATACCAACGAGATTCGGCATTTTAACTTTTTTAGCTTGCGCTTTATTAACAACTAAATCAACCGTAGTACCTTTAGATACCTTAGAATCACCAGAAGGGCTTTGTGCAACAATAACATTATCAGGCTTACCTTCAACAGACCCTTGTGTAATTTTACCTACAACTAAGCCTAAATCTTTTAACCGTTGACGTGCTTGTTCTACAGTCAAACCAGAAAGATCAGGAACTGTAATATCACCAACACCTTTAGATACGACTAAATGTATAGTACGCTGTTCCTTAACTTTTTCCCCTGCTCCTGGACTTTGAGAAATTACTTGTCCTGCTGGAACATCAGTATTAGTTACCTCACTAGTAGAAACACGTAAATGTTTATCTTCCAAAATATTTTTTGCCACAGAAACTTGTTTACCTACGACATTTGGTACATCAACAGTTGTATTGCTCCAAAAATTACCATAACTCAAAAATGCACCTAAAAATGCAATCAAGAAAATAATGGCAGCACCAAGAACTATATATTTTTGTGGTATAGATGCAATCTTACTAAGCATAGATTTCTTTTTTCCCTCATTAGGCATAGAATCATCAATATCACTGAAATCATCTAATGTATCTGGATCTACTGCCGGAATCATTTGTGTTGCAAAATCATATGGTTCATGTCGTTGTGTTTTTCCCATTGTAAAGCCTTGAGATAAGCGTAAATCTCCCATCATTTCAGATATCGAATCAAATCGATCAGCAGGATTTTTAGCTAAAGCTTTCATTACAACAGCTTCTAACAATGGTGGAATAGAAGGATTATATCTTGTAGGTGGAATTACTTTTTCTCGTACATGCTTTAATGCTACTGCAATTGGTGTTTCCCCTTCGAAAGGAACCTTTCCAGTTAACATTTCATATAAAACGACACCTAGTGAATAAATATCTGTATTTCCATCTACTGGTTTTCCACTAGCTTGTTCTGGTGAAAGATAATGAGCAGACCCCATTATAGAGTTAGTGTACATTACGGTATTAGTAGTATTCATAGCACGAGCAATACCAAAATCAGTAACCTTCACACGACCTGTATTGGTAATAATTACATTATGAGGTTTAATATCACAATGAACAATTCCCATTGCATGGGCATGCTCTAAACCTTCACCAATAGCAATAGTAATCTTAACAGCTTCGTCTATAGATAATCGATTGTGACGAGTAATATATTCTTTAAGTGTTTCTCCGTCTACATACTCCATGATGATGTAATGCATACCTTGATCATAACCTACATCATACATATTAACAATATTAGGATGATTCAACTTACCTGCAGCTTGAGCTTCTCGTTTAAAGCGACTTACAAATTCATCGTCACTAGCAAAATTTGAATGTAAAATTTTTATAGCTACTGGACGCCCTAATAAAGTATCTTCACCTTTATAGACATCGGCCATTCCACCAACACCAATCTTGGTCAGGATACGATAGCGATTATCCAATAATGTATCTTTAATCTTCATAATATTTATAACTCTCCATATCTAGATTAGATAGTTCCTACTATAATGGTAACATTATCACCGGCACCAGCATCATATACATCAGTAATCAATGTATTTAATACCTCTGTATTATCATTAGTATCATGTAATACTTGTTGTATTCTTTCATCACTGATATACCCAGATAATCCATCTGTGCATAATAGAATTCTATCTCCGGATTTTACTGGTACTGTACCACTATCGACATGTAAATCTTCTTCAACACCGACAGCTCTAGTTAATAAATTACGTTGAGGATGTACAATCATCTCTTCTTTTGTAATTTCACCAGCATCTAATAACTGTTGAACCATAGAGTGATCCGTGGTGATCTGAGTCAATTTATCATTTCTATAAATATAGAGTCTACTATCACCGACACTAGCCCAAAGTAGATTATCGTCTACCTTAGCGACTACAACAGCAGTAGTTCCCATTCCACTAAGACGTTCCTCTCGAGCTACACGATTAACTATACGTGTATTCGCATGTAATATAGCATCGACTAAAGACGTTTCATTAATGGTAGAAGTAGATTGTAGATATTCTTTTATTTCATCAACAGCATAGGTACTAGCGATTTCTCCGCCTCTATAACCACCCATGCCATCCGTAACAGCACAAATATTATCACTAATAAAAAAGCGATCTTCGTTCTGCTTTCTGACTAATCCAATTTTACTTAAACCTACGATATTATTCATGAATCTCCTCTTTCCGACCGTGGGCAACTTTTAATTGTCCACATGCGGCTTGGATAGCATCGCCCATTTCTTTACGAATTGTAACAGAAACACCATAAGAAGCGACAATATCCTTAAATATGTTCATATGTTTACTAGAAGGTTTATACAAATTAATATGTTCATTACCATTTACAGGAATCAGATTGACATGACAATTAGGAAATACCTTACCTATTTTTCCTAACTCATGAGCTTCCTCTAATGATACATTAATTGAATCTATTAAAATATATTCAAACGTTATACGTCTCTGTGTTTTCTCATAATAATATTTTACAGCATCTAAAACCTCGTCTAATTTATAATGAGATCCAACAGGCATAATCTTACGACGTGTTTCATCTGTCGTGGCATGTAAAGATAACGCTAATGTAATCGGAAGGTCTTCATCTGCCAATTTATAAATATTAGGAACCCAACCACAAGTAGAAATAGTCATTTTTCTATAACTAATATCGAATATCAAAGGGTCGTGAATACATTTTAACGCTTGTAATACATTATCAAAGTTTTGTAATGGTTCACCAGCACCCATCACTACTAAAGAATGAATATCTTCCTGTTTTAAAGCACTAAAGAGAACAACTTGCCCCACAATTTCAGAAACTGATAAATCTCTGAATAATCCGCCCTGTGTAGATGCACAAAAAACACAGCCCATAGCACATCCAACTTGAGAAGAAACACATACAGAATTACCATAATGTTGTTCCATTAAAACGGCTTCAATCCTACTATGATCCGCAAGTTCTAATAATAATTTTCGTGTTTTTCCATCTGGTGATACAGATTGAGTTACCACTTTAGGAATCGATATTATGCAATTAGTATCCAACCAATCTCTTAAGGTCTTAGGGAATTGTGTCATATCCTGAAAAACAAAAATATGACGATGATATATGTAATCAATTAATTGTTTTGCACGAAATTTTTGAATTTTATATTCCTCAAATAACGCTTGTAATTCAACTAACGATTTACCCAACAATTCAATCATGAGTTCTCCCATTCAAAGCTAATAACTTAGTTAAGAAATACGTTGCATTTTAACCATAAAGAACCCATCCATATCATCTGTTGGTGGATATGTTGTAATCATACCACTATTTGACTTAAGTGGGAAATCTTTCTCCACAGGAATAATAGAAAACTCTTTATGTTTCTGCAAAAATAACTCTACTACCTCTTCGTTTTCTTTATAATTTAACGTACATGTAGAATATATTAAATAGCCTTTTTCCTTAACAGTCATAGCAGCACGTTCTAAAATTGATAACTGTAACGATGGTAATTCTAAAAGTATTGATTCCTGTTTGCGCCAACGCATATCCAGTTTTTTTTGAAGTATTCCTAACCCAGAGCAAGGTGCATCTACGAGCACTCGATCAAAATACGAATTCCATGAATCTGGTAATTTTGTGGCATCCTGCACTTTTGTATGCATAATAGAAACACCTAATCGTTCAGCATTTGAATTCATAAGTTCAATCTTATGTTCATGTATATCACAACTCATTAATGAACCTACATTATTCATTAATGCAGCCATGTACATGGATTTACCACCTGGTGCAGCACAGCAATCTAATATACATTCACCAGGTTGAGGATTTACGAGACGTGCTACCAACATAGATGCCTTATCCATGAATGTAATATAACCATTCATAACGGCCTCTGATTTTTCTAGACTACCACGATGGCTATTAATATAAATAATATCCTCATAATTACTGTCCTGTGTGACATCCCATCCTTGTTTACTTAATAAAGTTAAGCACTGTGGAATATCAATAAGAATCGTGTTTATACGCGCTGTCAATTTAGGCTGTTCATTAAACCATGCACATAAATCTTCTGTTTTATCACGACCAAACTCACTTATCCATAAATTAATAAGCCAAAGAGGAATATTGTAAATAAAAGAAATGGCCTCTATATCATTATCTGCTAAATCTTCAATACCAATATTATCTTGTTCTCGTATAACAGATCTTAATATAGCATTTACGAAACCAGATAAACCTCGTGTTAATTTCTTCGCTAATTTAACTGATTCATTAACTGCTGCACTTTCCGGTACCTTATCCATATATACAATCTGATAAATACCTAGACGTAAAATCTCTACGACCATAGAGGACAGTTTCTTAATAGGGCGTTTTGCAAAGTGTACAATTATTGCATCTAAATAATTACGTCTACGTACCACACCATATACAAGCTCGGTAAAAAAACGTCGATCTAAATCAGAAAGATTATGTTTCGAAATATACTCCTGCAAAGTTATATTAGCATAAGCACCTTTACGATTAACATCAGATAATGCCTTTACTGCCAATAATCGTATATTTTGTTTTTGTCCATTTTTAGCAATTTCGTTCATAGCTATCCTTATCAATCAGTAACTCTACAGCATCTCGCACCTTGTTAATATTAACAGTTGTATTACAACAAGGTCCATTAGGACGTTCATTTAATACGCCAATAACAGGAATAGGAAATACATCAGCCATACCACTAGCAAGATCACGTTCACAAGCTATAGCAATAATAGCTTTAGGTTTTGCCTCCTTAACCTTCATACGCGCTAATGTACCACCAGTGACAACAATAAATTGGCAACCATATTCCTTTGCAATTTTCAATAATCCTCCTACCTGACAAAGACCACATTGCTTGCAGTTGTATACATCATGTGTCACCTTATGAATACAGGTATTTTCCTGTAAACAATGAGGTGTTAACAATAGAATTCGTTCTGGAGGCACCTTGTATAAATTCATAACCACTAAATGATTAATTAAATCAATCATAGACTGACGTAATTCATCTTTTTGTATTCTTATGAAAGTCTTCCCTATTCCTAATGATAAAGGGAACAGTAAATAAATAAATCGATTAGCAATTCGTAAAACTATAGGATGTATATATCTAACACCTAAAGAGGCAATAGCTAGAACAATCCAAAGTAACCAAATACCCAGGATTAAGACTCCACCTATACTTTCACTAACAAGCGCTAAACTATATGATATTCGTTCTAATCCCGGCCATACTATATACATTGAAAAGCCAATGATTATTGAAAGGACTAAACAGGATAAGGCAGATAATTTTAAATATAAAGGATATGTTTTGTAAGATACATTACACTTCGTCAAATGCAATACCACCTTTGATTTGGTGACCATTAATAAAATCTTGGGCACTAATGCGTTTTTTATTTTCTGGTTGAACCTCTGTAAGAAGAATAAAACCTTGTTCACCAGTAGATACTACAAGTCCTTTTGCTGTGTGTACAATAGTTCCAGCCGGTGCAAGTTCTACAGTAACCTCATGATTATTTATTACAACTGTAACTATCTTATTGTTTACAGATTTAATGTCAATCATTTGAGCAGACCAAATCTTTAACCGTTTTCCCTGTAAAAAGGAATAACAACCAGGTGCTGGATTTAGACCACGAATTAAATTGACAATTTTATATGCCGGTTGATGCCAATCAATGAGTCCCATTTCTTTTGTAATTTTAGAAGTTTGGCTTGCTAAATTATCATCTTGAGGTATTGCCTTAATGTCACCTTTCACCCATTTATCTAATACTGGAGAAATAGTGCGTGCCCCTAATTCAGCAATACGTTCAAATAACGTACCTGTCGTTTCATGTGGAAGTATATCAATTTCTGCAATATCGATAATATCTCCTGTATCTAGACCATCATCCATATGCATAATAGTAACACCTGTTTTAGTATCACCATTTAAAATAGCATAATGGATAGGTGCTGCTCCTCTATATTTTGGCAATATAGATGCATGAATGTTAATACACCCATATTTAGGCAACCGAATAAGCCATGGTGGTAAAATTTTACCATATGCAATTACGACAATAACATCTGGTGCAAGATTAGTTAGTTCCTCTTGAACTGTATCATCACGCAATGTTACGGGTTGGTATACTGGCAAATCCAAAGCTAATGCGGCCTTTTTAACAGGCGGCATTTGAATCTGCTTACCACGCCCTTTTTGTTTATCAGGTTGACAATATACACCAACTATAGAATGACCCGCCTCAACTAATGCGCGTAATGTAGGAACAGAAAAATCTGGTGTGCCCATAAAGACAATACGTAATGGATTATTGTTAGACAATTTCCTTTTCCTCCGGATGATCTGAAATACGGCGTAAATTTGAAGCTTTTTCAATAAATAAATGACCTTCTAAATGATCAATTTCATGTTGAAAAATTCTTGCCAAAAAACCTTCAGCTTTAATCATAACTTTTTTATTATGAGGGTCAATACCTTTTACAGTAACCTTTTCAAATCGTTCTACATCCCCAAAATAACCTGGAACACTTAAACATCCTTCTAGACCTATTTGGGATCCTTCACCATGAATGATTTCTGGATTGATAAGAGCTATTAAGCCGCTACCAGCATGATCATCTACTACTATGATACGTTTTGAAACATTAACCTGCGGTGCTGCCAATCCAACGCCTTCCGTTTTATACATCGTATCGGCCATATCGTCTATAAACGCACGCATTTTTTTATTTACATGTTCTACGGGTTCTGCAACTTCTTTTAATACTGGATGACCAGCTTTTACTACTTCAAGTACTGCCATATACTCCTCTTATTAAATAGGGTCTACATCGATGAGTAGCCCTTCTTGTGTAAAAATCCAAGAATTATATATATAATCTTTTACAGCCTCTAAATTTTTTCCACGAATCATAATCGATAAACGATACATATCGCGAATCTTTTTTATGCCTGCTTCATAAGGACCATTAATATCAATCGATTGTGATTTAAAATTTGTTTCCAAGTCATCCACAATTTTTTGAGCTATCGATTCAGCCGTCTCTTCCTTCGCATGTCTTATAACCATATAAATCATTTCACGAAATGGTGGATAACCTAAGTCCTTACGATTTTCTATTTCTTCATTGTAAAAGCCAAAATAATCATGAGCCTTACTCTTTATTATAGCATAATTTAAAGGATTATATGTTTGTATAACAACACTGCCAACTTTATCACCACGACCCGCTCGGCCTGATGTTTGCGTTAATAGGTCAAATGCTCGCTCAGATGCTGAATAAACAGGTATATTTAAGACAGAATCAGCCGTCAATATACCTACAGCTGTTACATCCTTAAAATCATGTCCTTTTGAAACCATTTGAGTTCCCAATAAAATATCATATTTATGCTGACCAAAATCCTGAAGAATTTCTTCGCCCATATCTTTATGCTTAGTTACATCTTGATCTAAACGCGCAATACGAGCGCCTTTAAAATGTCGGCGCAATTCCTCTTCAACTTTTTGTGTGCCAGAGCCAAAGAATTTAATTTTTTTACTATGACACTTTGGGCATACAGAAGGAATGGGTTCGTGATGCTCACAATAATGACACCGCAACTCTTCACCAGCTTGATGGTACACCATGGCAACCTCACAATGAGGACACATAATCGTTTCACCACAATCACGACACATGACAAAAGTGCTGTAGCCACGACGATTTAACAGAATAATCATTTGATTGCCATCTGCTAATGTACGCTCAATAAGATGTGTCATAGCATCAGAGAACACCGAATAGTTACCACGAATCATTTCTTCTTTCATATCTACAATTTGCACATGTGGCATAGGTTGATCAAAAATACGGATTGGCAACTCTAATAACTTATATTGACCTTGTAAAGCCTTGTAATACGACGTTATAGAAGGTGTAGCAGATCCTAAAATAACAGGACAATCATGAGCTATTCCACGCCACAACGCTACATTTTTAGCATTATATCGAATCATATCTTCCTGTTTATAAGAAGTATCATGTTCTTCATCTAAGACAATAAGTCCAATATCTTCAGCAGGTGCAAAAACAGCAGAACGAGCACCAATAATGATATGACTATCTTTTCTTCGTATCCGTTCCCAATTATTGTTTCGTTCACTAATAGTTAATTTACTATGGAATACAACAACTTCATCACCAAATGTAGACACAAAACGACGAACAATCTGATCTGTTAATATAATTTCGGGGACAAGAATAATGGCAGTTTTACCTTTTCCTATACAACGGGCAGCTGCTTTTAGATAAATTTGCGTTTTACCACTACCAGTTACACCATGTAAAAGGAATGTTTCATATGTTTCTAAATCTATCGTTTGTTTAATCGGTGCATATACAGTATGTTGTGCCTCAGTCAACGGAATCGTTTCTTCTCCGCTCAATAATTCGGTAAAAGAAGTTTTTGTATCCTTAAATCGTTCTTCAATATGTATGCCATCTTCTTCACTGATCTGTTTAATGACCATATAAGAATAGCCTTTAGCTCTTAATAATGATTTAGGAGCCCCGCCTACCTCAATGAGATAATTAGCCAACTCACGTTGTTTTCGTTTTTTAGGACTCAATTGATCAATAGTAAACTCAGAAGTTACAACAAGCCATTCTTCTTTTGGTGCATCATATGATTTTAATGTTTTATGGACAGTAAACAAACGTAATGCATCTCCAAAAGAACACAAAAAATAACGACTAATTTTCTGTGCCGTATTCATCATTTCCTGAGTAAACCAAGGATCACTATCAAGAATATCTATAATAGAACGCAAGGTAAATCCAGGTTTTTCTAATAGATCTTCATAGCCAATAAGGATGCCCTCTTCACGACTACCGCCTAAAGGAACTAATACACGAGTTCCTGCTTTTACCTCACCAAATTTCTCTGGTAACAAATAGCTTAATGGTTTATATAATTGTTTAGCAGGTCTATTAATAATAATACTTGCTACGCGCATTAGTTCACCTCCTTTAATCTAATTATTATATCATATACTAAAGGAGATAAAAAAAGACTTAGTAGACAAGTCTACTAAGTCTTTACTATTATAAGCCAGCTTCGTGACGTAAAACATCAGCTTTATCAGTACGTTCCCATGGAAGATCAACATCAGTTCTACCAAAGTGACCATACGCAGCCGTCTTACGATAATGAGGTTTTAACAAATCAAGCATTTCAATGATACCTGCTGGACGCAAGTCGAAATGTTTACTTACTAATTCTTGTATTTTTTCTTCTGCAATCTTAGCAGTACCAAATGTATCAACTAAAATAGATACAGGTTTTGCAACACCAATCGCATAAGCTACTTGAACTTCACATTTATCAGCAAGGCCTGCAGCAACAACATTTTTAGCTACATAACGCGCTGCATATGCTGCGGAACGGTCTACTTTAGAAGGATCTTTACCGGAGAAAGCACCGCCACCATGACGTGCCATACCACCATATGTATCAACAATAATTTTACGTCCTGTTAAGCCTGCATCACCATGAGGACCGCCGATAACAAAGCGACCTGTTGGATTGATAAAGATTTTTGTCTTTTCATCAATAAAATCTGCAGGAAGTGCTGCATCAATAACATAGCGCTTCAAATCATTCTTAATTTGTTCTTGTGTAACTTCTGGGCTATGTTGTGTAGAAATAACGATTGTATCAATACGTTTAGGTTGACTATCAACATATTCTACAGTAACTTGTGTTTTACCATCAGGACGAAGATATGCTAATGTACCATTTTTACGAACTTCTGCCAAACGACGAGATAAACGATGAGCTAAAGAAATTGGCATAGGCATATATTCAGGCGTTTCATTAGTTGCATAACCAAACATCATGCCTTGGTCGCCAGCACCAATTTTATCATTGATTTCGCTATTGCCATCTTTAGATTCTAATGCTTCATCTACACCCATAGCGATATCAGCAGATTGTTCATCAATAGATACTAAAACGCCACAAGTATCACAATCAAAACCATACTTTGCACGAGTATAACCAATTTCACGAATTGTATCACGTACTACCCGTGGAATATCAACATATGTATTAGTAGAGATTTCCCCTACTACATGGACTAAACCTGTAGTCACAAGTGTTTCACAAGCTACACGAGCATTTGGATCTTTTTCAATAATCGCATCCAAAACAGCATCAGAAATTTGATCAGCTATTTTATCTGGATGGCCTTCCGTAACGGATTCAGAAGTAAAAAACATATGTTTTTCAGCCATTTTTGCCTCCTATAATAAAAAAATCCCTCATGGTCTCTCATGAGGGAGACCCATCTATCAGTCTTAGACTGTTGGAATTAGCACCTTCTTTTAAAAAGGGTTGCTGTAGCTTCAACGGGCCTTTCCCTCCACTACTCTTGATGAGTTAATTTACGTTTTAATTGTAAACCATTTTAAAATAAAAATCAAGCTATATAATTTTCAAAAAACATTGTACTATCTCAATAATTATATCGATGGTAATAAATCAATCACCTCTTCAATAATAAATTTAGCCAACTCTGATTTTTGCATATTTGGCATTATCTTGGGCTCTTTATTAGGAAATAAAAAATAACCTTCATTCGTGTCTACATTAAACCCAGCATTTGATTTACTTACATCATTGGCTACTAACATATCAAGGTTTTTGCGACGTACTTTATCCATACCGTAATCGACAACATGTTCTGTTTCTGCCGCAAAACCAATTAGTAATTGATGGGTTTTATGCTCTCCTAGCCCTTTAAGTATATCTGGATTCTTTACTAGCTCTAAAGTCATAGATTCCATTTTTTTGATTTTTTGTAGAGCTTTATTAGCCACCCTAAAATCTGAAACAGCAGCAGCCATAATCACCACATCGGTTGATTCAAAAAAGGAATTAACAGCTTCCTGCATAGATTTTGCAGAATCTACAGATACATATTCAACACCTTTAGGAATCTCTAGGGATGTAGGGGCACTCACTAGAATCACGCGAGCCTTTTCCCTAACTGCTGCTGCAGCAATAGCATATCCCATCTTTCCACTAGATCGATTACCTATATATCTAACAGGGTCGATATTTTCTTGTGTTCCACCAGCGGTAACAAGAACAGTCTTACCAACTAATTTACCAGTGCCATCGAGAGAATGTAATTCTTCTGTCAACCAATTAACAATGTCTTCTGGTGATGGCAGTCTACCCACACCTGTTACACCACAAGCTAGCCAACCAGCATCGGGTTGCATAATATGATACCCCAATGATGATAAATCCTTTAAATTTTTCTGTACAATAGGATTATTAAACATCTCTGTATTCATGGCAGGGCATAAAAATTTAGGTGCTGGCGTTGCCATAACTGTAGTTGTAAGCATGTCATCGGCAATGCCTGCACGAATTTTACCAATTATATTAGCTGTAGCTGGTACCACAATATAAGCATCTGCCCAAGTCGCGAGAGCAATATGTTCTACATTCCAATCGTGAATTTCCTCCCACATATCAACAGCTACAGGATACCCACTAATTTCACCAAATGTCATAGGTGTCGCAATATGGGTGGCATTCTTAGTCATCACAACTTTAACTTCTGCGCCAGCCTTTCGTAAACGACTCACCACTTCAATAGCTTTATATGCAGCAATACCTGCCGATACACCTACGATAATATGTTTGCCTTTCATAATTCTCCTTTTAAAAATTCCTTGTACAGCAGTACAAGGAATTCTGAGTAAAATTATTTAATACCTTCTTTAGTGCGTTTATAGGTTACTTCGCCTTCAGCAATTTCATAAAATGCCAAAGATACAGGTTTATCCGTATTATGAATATCCGTAGCAAGACATTCTTCACCATCAGTCAATTCGCGAGCACGCTTAGCTGCTAATGTCACCAATGTATATTTGCTATCCACACGTTTTTCCAATGTTTTCAATGGAGGTTTTACCATCATATTATCACTTCTCCTTAGACTCTTGATATTGCTTATAAATATATTGAATTTGCTCCTTATTGCGGCTAATTTTACAAGCTTCAGCACGCAAAATAGACGCAACCTTTAAAGACGCATCCTCTAAATCATCATTGACAACAATATAATCATAGCGATGAGCTAATGCTAATTCAGAACAAGCCAATGATAACCGTTTATCAATAACTTCTTTTGCATCAGTGCCTCGATTATGAAGACGTTCAGATAATTCAGTTAAAGATGGCGGTACAATATATATAAATACAGCATCACTAAATCGCTCTTTAACTTGCATAGCCCCTTGAATATCAATTTCAAGAAGCACACTTTTACCTTCATCCAATAAATTCATCACATGCTGTTTTGGTGTACCATAATAATTATCATACACTTTAGCATACTCTAAAAAAGCATCTTCTGACAATAATGATTCAAATTCTTCTTTTGTACGAAAGAAATAATTAATTCCTTCTTTTTCACCGACCCGTGGTTCTCGTGTAGTCATAGATACAGAATATACAAGATTAGGCATTTCACCACGTATATTGGAACAAATAGTTCCTTTACCTGCACCAGATGGGCCTGAAATGACGATTAATAAACCTCGATCTGCCATAATAACTCCTAATCTTCTACAGTATCCTCATCTACTTCATGTTGCACAATACGATGTGCTACTGTTTCAGGTTGAATAGCTGACAATACTATTTGACCACTGTCCATAACGAGTACAGCACGAGTTTTTCGTCCATAAGTTGCATCTATGAGAAGACTCTTATCTCTTGCATCTTGAACCATCCGTTTAATAGGTGCTGACTCAGGGCTAATAATAGCGATAACTCGATTAGCAGAAACCATATTACCAAAACCAATATTCAGTAATTGGATACTCATAAACAGACCTCCTTACTCAATATTCTGTACTTGTTCTCTAACTTTTTCTAATTCACATTTCAATTGTACCACATGGTCCGTTAAGCTTATATCTAAAGCTTTTGAGCCAATCGTATTAACTTCTCGATTCATCTCTTGAATAATAAAATCTAACTTACGACCAATAGGTTCATCCTTCTTTAGTGTATTTGTTAATTGTACCACATGTGACCTAAATCGGACAATCTCTTCAGTAATATCGGTTTTATCAGCCATAATCGCTATTTCTTGTAGTAAACGATCTTCACTAATAGTAATATCTAAATTTCCTACATAATCAAGCATTTTATTTCGCAAATTTTCTTTATAAGCTAAAACAGCATCGTCTTTATGATTATATATATCATCAATAATGGCCGCCATTTGTAAAAGCCGCTCTAGTAAATCTTTCTGAATCTGTACGCCTTCAGATTTTCGCATATATATCAATGCACCAAGGGCGTCCATAGTAGTTTCTGTAATTAAAGAATCAAGAGATTCTTCATGTATTTCATCATCTTTGATTTGAATCCAATCATTTGATATAGACATTACTGCGGCTAAAGGTACCTCTTGAACAGACTCATAAAACCCTTCTGCAACCAATACGTTTTGTATTTGATTCTTTAAAGAACTATTAATTAGAAATTGTTTTTCTCTATCATCTACATCTTGCAACGTAACGAACACATCCACCTTGCCACGATGTAAAGACTTTTGAATACATTTTCGAATACTGTATTCTACAGAGTTTACTTGTTTGGGACTGCGTATATTAAGGTCTAAAAATCTAGAATTAACAGACTTTATCTCAATTGTACACTGTAAGCCATCAGCTATGAGTGTTGATCGTCCAAATCCGGTCATACTATTCATAGAAGAACCTCCTTTTTTTATATTGTATCACGAATTTTAAAGATATCTATTAATTATCTATGATATACTAACTATACATTGTGAATTACCAGATGAAAGGATCATCATGAATTTAGACGGACTAACCATGTCTGTATTGGCAAGAGAGTTAAACGAGAGCCTACAGAATGGACAAATACAAAAACTATATCAAGTTGATAAACACTCCCTACTTTTTAAAGTACGTAACGCTAATCAAGATATAAATCTTATGATAACTGTAGGTGCTAATCCAGCAATATATATATGCAATCCTATCCAAGATTTACCCAAAGAGCCTAGCTCATTATGTATGTTTCTACGTAAACATATAGAAGGCAGTCGTATTACCTCAGTAGAACAAATTAACGGAGATCGAATTCTCTGTGTCCATATTGATAAGCTTGAAATGGATGGCTCCATCACTTCTACATCAATATATATCGAACTCATGGGAAAATATTCTAACTGTATTTTTGTGCAAAATGACATGATTCTAGAATCTATTATTCATGTATCTCCCTTAATGAACCGAGAACGCTCTGTTGGTCCTAAGATGACATACGAATTACCACCCAATTCTAATCGTGTATCCTTACTAGATTTTAATGAAGAAGAAATAATAAGTCTGCTCACTTCCTTTGGGTCAGGTACTGTCACCAATACTATCCGTTCTGTCTTTAATGGATTTGGTAAATCTTTATTAGACTATGTCTTAACAATCTCTAATTTAGATGGCACAGAAGAATTTAATACTTTATCAGATGATATAGTTCATAGATTATCAGGAGCTCTACAAAATTTAAAGGAAAAATTATTAAATGCTCATCAATTATATATCTATAAAAATGAAAATGGTAAAAAAATATATGTGCCATTTTCTATGGAAACAAATTATACATTAATAGAAACGTATCCAACCATCTCAAGAGCAATAGAACATTCTATTATTACCACGGGTTCAATACATACAGCTGATAAAGAATTAGAACGTATTATTTCAAATGCCATAAAAAAAGAAGAATTACGCCACAAAAAAATCAAAGATGAACTAGATGATACTAAAAAGATGGAAACCTATAAATTATACGGTGATCTTTTGATGATTAATGGTCATTTACAAGTACACTACCAATCATCCATTGATGTACAGAATTTACTTTCAGAATCAGCAGAAACTGTAACAATTCCATTAAAGCCGGAGTTAACCATTGTTGAAAACGGACAATGGTATTACAAAATGTATACAAAGCTAAAAAATCGTATTATTAGCGGTCAATATCAACTAGACCAGAGTACTATTAAATTAGAATATTATAGAACTATCCTATATAGCCTATCTCTTGCAACAACTAGAGAGTCTTTAGAAGAGATTAGACATGAATGTATGGATGCAGGCATTATAAAAAAATCTAAAAAACCTCTTTCCTATAAATTAGGAAAATCCAATTATATTCATTTTAAAATTTCTGAAGGCGATATTTATATTGGCCGAAATAACCAGCAAAATGAATACTTAACTCATCGCTTTGCAAAACCAAATGATTTGTGGTTTCATACGCAAGATATTCAAGGCTCACATCTTATTTTGCGTACGAATAATGAACCTGATGATATGCTAATTTCACAAGTAGCAAAATATGCTGCTTATTTTAGTAAAGCCCGTCATTCATCAAAGGTTCCTGTAGATTATACATATATTAAAAATATCAAAAAACCACCTAAATCACCTTTAGGATTTGTGATTTTTAATACTCATCAAACAATGATTGTTAAACCTGAAAAACCACCTATGTATGAAGAATGAATAAACCCCCGATAGATACCTATCGGGGGTTTTCTATACAATAGTTAGCACTATCGTATCTGATTGCAATATATTACCTATTATTAATTTTCAGTTTTTTGTTCACTTTGTTGCAAGCTTTCTCTATTTTGACGAAGACTTTCTAAAGTTTTTTCTAAATTGTTTTCTACGTATTTCAATACATCACCAGCATATTGAATAGAACTAGATTTTAACTCTTCAGAAGATTGATTTGCAGCATTGATAATTTGATTAGCTTGTTCTTGTGCTTGTTTTACTAGTTCACTTTCAGCAGTTAATTTAGCAATATAATCTTTAGCTTGATCAATTAATGTTTCAGCTTGACGTTGAGCATCAGCTAATACTTTATCTTTTTCAGCTACAATACGACGAGATTCATCGAGCTCAAGTGGTAAAGATTCTTGAATTGCATCGATAATACGCATAATTTCATCTTCTTCAACCATGCGTTTTGTAGTCATAGGAATACGGCTGCTAGATTCAATAAGAACCTCTAAATCTTCAAGTAATTTTTCTGTTTTCATACAATTCACTCCTATTATTTATTACCATCGATGTTAAAACGTTTTTCTAATTTTATCTTTACATCGTCAGGAACAAGTCCATCTAATTTACCACCAAATTTAGCTAACTCACGAATCCCTGTTGAGCTCACAAAAGAATATTTATTATTAGTCATGATAAACACTGTTTCAATATCATCATCCAAGTATTTTGCAAATAAAGCACGTTGAAATTCATATTCAAAATCGCTTAGTGCTCTGAGCCCCCGAATGATAATTGTAGCATTCTTGGATTTAACATATTCATTGAGTAATCCACCAGTACAATCAATCTCTACATTTGGAATATGCTTAACAGCATTGCGTATCATATCAACGCGTTCTTCCATCGTAAATAAAGAATTCTTATTAGGATTTGAACTCACAGCAATAATTAACTTGTCAACTAAACGACTACCACGCTCAAATATGTCAACATGACCATTTGTAACAGGATCAAAACTTCCTGGGCAAACTCCTATCCGCAAAGGTCTAACTCCTTTCACTATGTTTCACAAAATATGAAACAAGGGTGTAACCAAATTTTTGTTCCTTTATACATTCCCATTCAGGTGGCATAGAGAAAAACTCATCTTTGTGATGTTCTAATACTAAAACACCATCATCAGCTAATACGTCATATGCCACAACAAAATCAATAGTCTCTTGTATAAAGCCATTTTTATAAGGTGGATCAGAAAAAATATAATCAAACTGCTGATTTTCTATAAAATGTTTCAACTGAGAAAGTTTCTTTGGTACAATTTGAATTCGATTGTCAACACGACAATGTATCGCATTTTCACTAATTAACTTACCAGTTTTAAAATCAACAGCAATTGCTGACTCCGCTCCACGACTGAGTGCTTCTATAGCAACAGCTCCAGTACCAGAAAATAAATCTAATACACGAGCACCATATATACCACGATGCGCTAATACATTAAAAATACTTTCACGAACACGATCCAAAGTAGGACGAGTATCCATTCCTTTCGGAGCCTTGATAGAATGTCCTTTTGCAGTGCCTCCAATAATTCTCATACAATCCTCACTAGATTATACTCATTAATTATAGTATATAAATACGTAAAATAAAAGTATCTTTTACAATTATGACACTTCGTTTTTACTACCTCGTCCCATCAACTCTTGCAACGCTAATTGAGGTGACTTTTCTTCATATAAAACTTCATATAGTGATTGCGTAATAGGCATTTCTACATGATGTTTTATAGCCATATCACGAATAATCGATGTTGCAAAAAAACCTTCTACAACCATATTAGTATGATTCATAATATAGTCCATGGTCTTACCAGCTGCTAACTGTTGACCAGCAGCACGATTGCGACTATACAAACTCATACAGGTAGCAATTAAATCACCCATACCTGCTAATCCAGCATAAGTCTCTTTTCTTGCACCTAAAGCTAATCCGAATCTAGTCATTTCATGTAATCCACGAGTTAATAGCAAGGCCTTACAATTATCACCAAGAGATAATCCATCAACAATACCGGCTGCTAAAGCAATTACATTTTTTGTAGCCCCAGCTAATTCAACACCAACATAATCATCGCTAGTATATATACGAAATTCCTTACTATGTAATGCTTGTTGCACTTTTTTACCTATCTCCATAGAAGTTGTACCTACCACAGCAGCAGCAGGTAAATTTCTACCGATTTCCTCGGCATGATTCGGACCAGATAAAACAGTTAAATGACACCCAATAGAATATAATTCTTCTTTCATAACTGTTGTCAATAATTTGCCACTTTCCCGTTCTACACCTTTAGAACACAACACATATATTTGATCTTTATGAGCGTATTCTTTTAAATTCTGTAGCGCTGTACGGACATGAATAGATGGTGTAACAATAAGTATCATATCAGCTTGCTTAACAGATGATTTTAAATCAGAACTAATGATTAGTTCCTCAGGTAATGTGACACCGGCTAAATATGACTTATTCTCTCTGTACTTGATAAGTTCGTCCTTAAATTCTGAACGTCTGCAATATAAGGTTGTATCATTTCCAGCCACTACAGATTTAATAGCAAGAGCGGTCCCCCAACTACCAGATCCAATGATGCAAACTTTCATTTTATTCTCCTTTTTTGACACGCTCTACTTTTAATTCTTTGCCCGCTAGTAAACGAGAAATATTTTCTCGATGACGTATAATAACAAACAATGCAGCTATCGCACCAAATCCTACAAACCACCAGGATTCGCCCATTACATACATTAATACAGGAACAAGAGCAGCAGCTATAATAGAACCTAAAGAGACTAATTTAGTAAAATATACAATGACACCCCAAATAGCAAAGCAAATAATTGCAACTATTGGAGATAATGCAATGAGTACTCCTAAACCAGTTGCCACTCCACGGCCACCTTTAAACCCAAGAAATAGGGACCAATTATGCCCAATCATGGCTAAAATTCCACCTAAAATCATATACATTGGGTTTAAATTTAAAAATAAAAGTACCCCTAATGCACCTTTTAATGCATCACAAAAAAATACCGGAAGAGCAGCCTTCAAGCCAATAACACGATACGTATTAGTGGCACCTATATTCTTAGATCCATATAGGCGTACATCTGTATTAAAAAATATTTTACCAATAATAAGTCCGCTAGGGATAGAACCAATTACATAAGCTAATAACGCATATCCTATAATAGGAATAAAATCATTCACAACTTTCACCCTTCCCCTTTGTTCTTATTATTCTTCATCTTCTCGTTTTTTACCGCGAAGAATTAATCGAATTGGAGTACCTTCGAAGCCAAAACTTTCACGCAAGCGATTTTCTAAAAAGCGCATATACGAAAAATGAATTAATTCTGGTTCATTTACAAAGAGAATAAATGTTGGCGGTTTAACACTAGCTTGTGTCATATAGTAAATCTTAGGAATTCTACCATTACGAGATGGAACAGGATTTACAGTTTGAGCATCTTGTAATAACTGATTTAATGTACCAGTAGAAACACGACGATATTGTTGTTCGGATACAAACTTAAGCATATCTGCTAAACGATGAAT
Organism: uncultured Veillonella sp.; assembly: GCF_934230905.1. Classification (GTDB taxonomy): domain Bacteria; phylum Bacillota; class Negativicutes; order Veillonellales; family Veillonellaceae; genus Veillonella. The sequence goes on from NZ_CAKQFJ010000002.1 coordinate 47,012, forward strand.
ACGTTGCTTTGTCAATGCAGAAGCAAATAAAATTGGTGCAAATTGCAAGAATCCCAATTCGTCGTAAATATCTTCTGTATATCTCAATGTAGTTTTATCATCTTTTTCTACAAGATCCCATTTATTGACTACAATAATAACACCTTTTCCGGCTTCATAAGCATATCCGGCAATCTTTTTATCTTGTTCAGTAACACCATCAACACCATCTAAAACAAGAACTACAATATCTGATCGATCAACGGAACGAAGGGATCGAACAATACTATATCGTTCAACAGCTTCGTCAATTTTAGATTTACGTCTCATACCTGCTGTATCAATAAGCACAAATTTTTGATCACCATGTGTCCAATGTGTATCAATAGAATCACGAGTTGTACCAGCTACATCAGAAACAATCACGCGATCTTGCCCTAGCAAAGCATTGGTCAAAGAAGATTTACCTACATTAGGACGACCAATAATAGCCACATGAATAGTTTCTTCTTCATCTATATTGGTTCCTACAGGTGGAAAATGTTTTACAGTATCATCTAATAAATCACCTAAGTTCATTAAATTCTTTGCAGAGATGCCAATAGGATCACCAAGGCCTAAATTATAAAACTCATAAATATTAGGTTCTTGATTTACACTGTCAATTTTATTAACAACCAAAACTACTGGTTTACCACTAGTACGTAAAATATTAGCTACTTCTTCATCAGCTGGAACAATACCTTGCTTACCATCAACTACAAATAAAATTACATCAGCTTCTTCAATAGCTAGTTCCGCTTGTAGACGCATCATTTTAGGAATAACATGACTATTCTCAGTTACAAACTCAATGCCACCCGTATCAATCATTGTAAATTCTCGATTTAACCATTCAGCGTCAAAGTAAATTCTATCTCGTGTAACACCCGGTATATCCTCTACAATAGAAATTCGTTTATTAACAATGGCATTAAATAATGTAGATTTACCTACATTTGGACGACCTACTACGGCCACTAATGGTTTTGCCATACTTTCACCTCTTTTATAATTTATATACATCACTTCATTTTATCATATTAAAGGGATTGTACGCAAAAAGGCTAATCAAGGAAAACCTTGATTAGCCTCACTAAAAGATTCTGAATTATTCAGCGTCTTCTTCTGTTTCTTTTGCTTCCATCAACTCAGTCAAAGCCAAGCCCAATTTCTTTTCATCTTTGTTAAGAGAAATGATTTTAACTTCAACTTCTTGACCACGGTTCAAGTAATCTTCAACTTTCGCATTACGTTGTTTTGTAATTTGAGAGATGTGAAGTAAACCTTGAATATCATCGTTAACAGCTACAAATGCACCGTAAGCTACCAAACGAACAACTTTACCAGTGATTACATCACCAACATGTAAAGTTTCTTCAGCAACATCCCATGGGCTCTTAGTTAAAGCTTTCAAGGACAAGGATAATTTGTTGCTTTCAGGGTCGAAGGATTGTAATTTAACTTCGATTTCTTGGCCAACGGAAAGAACATCTTCCACTTTTTTAATTTTTTGCCAAGAAATGTCGGAAATATGAAGTAAACCTTCGATACCACCGATATCTACGAATGCACCATAAGGCATGATTTTACGAACGATACCTTTATAGTTTTCACCAACGTTGATATTTTTCAATGCTTCAGCTAATTTTGCTTGACGTTCCACTTCAAGTACTGCACGACGAGAAAGAACCAAACGGTTTTTCTTTTCATCGATTTCAAGAACTTTTGCTTCGAATTCAGTACCAACCAAGTTGTCCAAAGATTTTACGAAATGCACATCACCTTGGGACAATGGAATGAAACCACGAAGGGATTTTACTGTTACCACCAAGCCAGCTGGGATAGCATCGATACCTTTACATACGATAGGTTCGTCTTTTTCTTGAGCTTCGATAACATATTGCCAATCTTCATCTTTAGCCAAACGAGTCATGGAAAGATAAATAGGATTATCTTCTTTGATGTGGTTCATGATAACTGCTTTAATTTCATCACCATTTTTCAACACATCTTTGGCAGAGTTTGGTGCTGGATAAGAAATTTCAGTTCTATTCAAAATTGCTTCAGTTTTGTAGCCAAAAGATACCCATGCGCGTTCATCTTCAACTTGTACTACTTGACCTTCTACAACGTTTCCTTTCTTAAATTCTTCTTGACCTTCTGCTGCTAATAATTCTGCAAAATCTTTCATTGTCTCAATGACCTCCTTAATAATCCAGTCGGGAGTCGATGCTCCTGCTGTTACTCCTACCGTCTGTACTCGGTTAAACCATTCCAGTTGTAATTCAGTAGAAGTTTCAATGTGATATGTTGTACATCCAACGTCTCGACAAACCTCTGCCAATCGGTTCGTATTACCGCTGTTCTTACCACCTATCACAATCATAAGATCTACGTTACGAGCTAATTCAACGGCAGAATTTTGACGTTCCTGAGTTGCATTGCATATCGTTTTGAAAATCTTAAGATTTTTAGATTTTTTCTCTAATATCTCTATTATACTGTTAAATTTAAATTGTGAAAAGGTCGTTTGAACAACTACGCCCATTTTTTCAACAACTTGTAGATTTCTGGCGGATTCTTCATCTTCTATGATTATTCCTTTGTTATTTGCCCACAAATTGATGCTTTTAACCTCAGGATGGTTCTTTTCGCCTAATATGATTAGTGTCATACCATCTTCGATAACAGATTTCGCATCTTGTTGAGCTTTTTTTACATGTGGACAAGTGGCATCCAAGATGTTTAAGCCTTTCTCTTCAGCTTCTTCGTAAATTGCAGGACCCACACCATGAGATCGAATAATCATAGTTCCTTCATCAATATCCGATACCTCTTGAATCGGGCTGACCCCCTTACTTTCTAAACGACCAACTACTTGTGGGTTATGAATAATAGGGCCCAGTGTATAGCTTTTATTATTACTATCAGCAGCTTCATTGGCCATTTCAACAGCTCGTTTTACACCATAGCAAAAACCATGATTTTCAGCCAAAATTATTTCCATAACGTCTCCTCTATACGATTTTCATGATAGGAATCAATCATGCGTTGAATTTCACCCTTTACGCGATCATTAACCTCTTTAATAGCCTCAGGTGTCGGTTTAGCTTTACTAACTGGTACCTGTTTACCAATGATACAAGCAACTTGGTTTCTCTTCATATTATGAGAGCCGATAATGGCAACTGGGGTAATACCAATTCCTGTACGCAATGCAATGGATGCAGCCCCATCGTGAAAGCGTCCTAATTTACCATTTTTTTGACGATTACCTTCTGCAAAAATCCCTAATACTTTATTATTCTTTAACAATCCCAAAGCATGACGAATTGCTATCTTATCTATAGCTCCACGGTTTAAAGGAAATGCACCAAGCCACGTACAGAAAAATCTTGAAATTGGATTTACAAACAATTCCTGTTTTGCCATGAAATGAACGTGCCGTGGCAACGAATAACCCGCTATACAAGGATCATTATTACTTAAATGATTTGGTACTACGATAACAGGTCCATCCATCGGAAAATTATCGCGTCCATATACCTTTAATCCATAGCCAACCTTATAGCGCAACCAAAAGGCTGTGCGCCAAAGCCATGTAGAAAATTTGTTCATTTTAAATTCGCTCCTGTACTAGATGTAATATATGTTCCACAGTTTCATCAAATGTCATATCACTAGAATCAACCAATACAGCATCTTCTACTTGAATCAATGGTGATTCTTTGCGGTTCTTATCCATATCATCACGTTGCATAACGCTATCTTTAATATCTTCTAGCGTTTGCTCATTAGATGTACCTTTTACTTCTAAATAGCGACGCATAGCACGAGCTTCAACAGAAGCTGTTAAATAAATTTTGAGCTCTGCATTAGGCAATACAACAGAAGCAATATCACGGCCATCTAGTATAACACCACCGGCCTCAGCCATAATCCGTTGTCGTTCAACTAAATATTGACGTACCCCTTTATAAGAAGCCACTATAGAAACAGCATTGTTCACTTGTGGCGTTCTGATAAAGTCAGTTACATCTCTTCCAGCAATAAAAACCTTACACAAATCATCACTTGCCTCCATAGTCAGGTCTAATTCCGGTAATAATGCTTCCACTGCCTTTTGATTATTTACATCAATATGATTATACAATACAGCCCATGTAACAGAACGGTACATAGCGCCTGTATCAATGTATAAATAACCAAGCTTCTTTGCTACTATTTTAGAAATAGACGATTTTCCAGCGCCTGCTGGGCCATCTACAGCGACGGCAATTTTATGTGTATTCATAATTCCCTGTATCACTTTCATAAAATTTATTTAATTATACTATTCAATCATACAGCGTTACATGACCTTATTAAAACGCTTCAGGGTGAGTGATATGCATAGCCGCTACATATCCAGTGGAAAAAGCAGCTTGTAAATTATACCCACCTGTAAAGGCATCAATATCTAATACTTCACCAGCACCATATAAGCCTTCTACTAACTTAGATTCCATTGTTTTAGGATTAAACTCTTTAAGAGAGATGCCACCAGCTGTAACAATAGCCTCTTCTACAGGACGCAAACCTTTCACTGTTAAAGGCATGTGTTGCAACATATAACCAAGTTGTTGACGTTCTTCCTTTGAAATCTGATTAATAGGTTTTTGAGGGGCAATACCGGCCAATTCAATAATCAATGGAATCAATCGACTTGGTAACAAATCTTTCATACCGTTAAGTAATTGTTTTTTAGAATAAAGGTCAAAATCTTTTTGTAATCGCTTATCTAATGTCTCTGGAGACAATGCGGGTTTTAAATTGATATCTAAACCTATAACACCGATATTTTTCTTCCGCATTAACTTACCCACCGTATGACTAAGTGACAAGACGATAGGCCCTGTAATGCCAAAATGGGTAAACATCATTTCCCCAAACATTTTTGCTTGTACCTTATTTTTAGCTACTACAGATAATTCAACATTCCGTAGGCTAAGCCCCATTAGATCTTTTACCCACGATTCTTCTGTTACAATCGGTACCAAAGAAGGTCGAATGTCAGTAATCTTATGTCCTACTTCAGCTGCCAGTATATATCCATCACCAGTAGAACCAGTAGCTGGATATGACTTACCTCCTGTAGCAATGACCACGGCATTAGCGTGATAGGTTTCTTTATCAGTCACAACACCAGTAACAACACCGTCAGCAACCAAAATTTTCTTAACTGGTTCCTCAAGATGAACATCTACACCGTAGTGTTTCATAAGCTTCATAAAAGTATTTCGTACATCTAATGCAGAATCTGAAGCAGGAAATACACGACCGCCTCGCTCTACTTTCGTTTCTAAACCAGCATCATGTAATAACTGTAACAAATCTTCATTTGTAAAGCGCTCATAAGCACCATATAAAAACTTACCATTACCAGGAGTGTTTTTTATAAATTCAGACATATTTGAAGCGTTCGTAATATTACAACGCCCCTTGCCTGTAATACCCATTTTCTTACCTACGAAGTTCATTTTTTCTAAAAGCGTTACCTTCGCTCCTTCTCTCCCTGCGATGACAGCTGCCATCAGACCTGCTGCGCCACCACCGATAACTACGACGCGCTTCATTTAGAAGCTCCTAGCCCTTTAAGAGAATTTATTTCTCGCTGTGTTAATTGACGAACACCACCGCGCTTAACACCACTTAAGGTTAGTCCAGCATACGCAATACGTTTTAAATTATGAATTCGGTATCCAAAATGTTCAAACATACGACGTACTTGTCGATTACGGCCTTCATGAATAGTAATTTCCACTTCGTGAACTCCATTATGATCATCAAAGCCTAAATCTACGAGTGTAGCAGGGGCCGTCACTCCATCTTCAAGAGGTACACCATTAGCGATAACCTGTAAATCTGCATCATTTACACGTCCCTTAATACGGACTTCATACGTTTTTTCAACGCCTTTAGATGGATGTGTAAGATTCTGAGCTAATTCTCCATCATTTGTTAAAAGTAATAAACCTTCTGTATGTAAATCAAGTCGTCCAATAGGATAAATACGTCGTTTTTCATTTTTAATATAATTCATTACAGTTTCCCGCCCTTGTGGATCTGTAACAGATGTAATGACACCTTTCGGTTTATTCATTAAATAATAGACAGGTTTCTCAACAGATAATAATTGACCTTCTACCATGACCTTATCTTTCATAGGATCTACCTTGATACCTAATTCTGTCACTTTACAACCATTGACACGTACCTTACCTGACGTGATTAATTCTTCCGCCTTACGACGAGATGCCACACCACAGCTGGCAATAAATTTTTGTAATCGTTCCATTATATATCCTTTTCTATATATTCTCTTACCTATTTTGTAAGGAGGCAATATTGTTTATTCGTTTTCTACAAGATCTACTGGTACACTCATCACATCACTAGTCTCTACAGTATCCAACTCTTTATGTAAATCATCGATAGAAGTGACCCCGGTACTTCGTAAAAACTCATCAGTCGTACCATACAAAATAGGACGGCCTACAGTGTCCTTATGGCCTAATTCAGCAATCAAACCACGAAACAATAATTGTTTAATCACCTTATCACTATTAACACCGCGTACCTCTTCAATTTCCGCTTTTGTAATCGGTTGTTTGTATGCAATAACCGCTAGTGTCTCCATAGCTGCATTAGATAATTTATCTTCTTTTCTTCGTATATGCCCAATATAAAGGGCCGACTCCGGCGCACTCACCAACTCAATACCAGCTGCGGAAATGCGCACACGTATACCGCGTTTATGAGATTCTAATTCTGAAGATAATGCATCCACATATTCCAACGCTTCTTGTTTTGAAAGCTCAAAAATATCCTGTATAACATCTATAGAAATAGGTTTAACCGCAGAAAACAGTACCGCCTCCAAATCTGATACGTCCATGCTATTCCTCCTCTACTTCTTCATCATCTTCTAACGCAATAACAGGTGCTATAAAAATTATATCATCATGTTCATAAAACATAGACAATTCTTGTTGTTTTAATAACTCTAGTACGGCCATAAAAATTGTTACCATACCGCTCCTAGTTTCAATAGTAACAAGTAATTCACGAAAGGCTAACCGCTCTCCACGACGAGCACGACTGGCCAAGGAGATAATCATATCCTCTAAGCTATATGTATCTTTTTCTACAGTTACTTGACGAACCTTCTCTTCTGGTTCTGTTTCTTTACGCTTATGTAACACAGAATAGAAAATATCATATAATTTAGATAATTCTAAATTATAAAAACTATCTACCCCTAACACACTCATTTCTTCTGGACGGCTAAAAACATTTGATTCAATAGAAGCTTTTTCCATTAAAATACGAGTGAAATCTTTTATCTTTTTAAACTCAACTAACTTAGCTACTAATTCGTCTCGTGGATCTTCGCTTTCATCAGGTTCTGGTTCCGACTTTGGTAATAACATTCTAGATTTAATCTGTAATAATGTAGATGCCATCACAAGGAATTCACTACTATAGTGAATATCAAAATGATTCCAATTATCAATGTATTCTAAATATTGACTTGTAATTTCAACAATTGGGATATCCGTGATTTCAATCTTATGTTTTTCAATTAAATGCAAGAGTAAGTCGAGTGGGCCCTCGAATACATCCAATTTATAATTATAATCCCCCATGAATCCCCATTCCTCAATGATATTACTTTTAACCATATAATTATATCCTAAATTAAAGATTTCTTCTACGTACAGCATATATAATTGTATTTTTTAGTATTCTCTGCTATCTTATAATGTGAAGAAAAAATATATATTTATTGTAAGCTCCTTTAGAAAGGATTTATTATGTCAGCATCAATGAAATCATTGATCCGAAATCCTATTTTGCGATTCGGAATTATTGGCATAGTGCTTTATATTGCACTATTTTTTATTTACGAACCTATTACCTTAGGACTTGATGTAGAGGATATTACGATCCTTGCAGTGCCAACAATGGTTGGAATGTTTTTATTTCAATACTTTATGAGCTGTACTGTATTTCATCGTGCTTTTTTAGGATATGGTCTTGTAGGTATACTTTGGGGTCTCACATTTCCACTACTATTTCACTGGTCCTATGTAAAACCTCTTTATTTTTATGAATTTGCCAATGATTTTTTATTTGGTTTACTTCTATTTATGGGACTTTCAGGTATTCAATACTTAGTAACACAAACAGGACGGCTACAGAAGATAACTTCAGCTATATTAGCATTATTTTCATCGTTTCTTAGTCTTATCCCCTTGTTACAAATTGGATATTATATGACTACTTGGCACTGTTTAACACCAGCGAGCCTTTTAGCAGTATATATGACAAATCCTGAAGAAGCTTTTGGCTTCTTAAAAAATGCGGCTGGCATTCCTGGTCTTATTGTCATCGTTATAGGCCTTATTTTATGGACACTTTTCTTATATTGGTGCAATTTAGGTATGAAGCGAGTCGTCGATTTAAATACAACACGACCTTTACGATTAGGTGTACTTATTGCATCTATGGTAGCATTTATTGTTTATATACCATTTTTTTTATTTCCTCAAACATGTATCATAGCTAACTGGACAGCTGCCGGTAATTATGTTAAAGAAATGCAGCAATATAACGATAATCATCATCTTGTATTTGATTCATTTAATTTAGATACAAAAGAAACAACACCTACTAAAACACCTGGAACTATCATTCTCGTTATTGGTGAATCTAGCTCACGTGATTATATGAAGGTTTATAATCCAGCATTCCAATACGATGACACACCTTGGCAAGAGGATATGCGAGATCACAATAAAGATTTTATCTTCTTTAATCATGCATACTCTTCCTACGTGCAAACTGTACCGACTTTAGAACGTGCCCTTTCAGAGCGCAATCAATACGATGATCGACCATTCCTAGATTCTGCTAATATTTTGGATGTAGCAAAAAAAGCAGGCTACACCACATCTTGGTTTAGTAATCAAGGCGTTTTTGGCGAATATGATACAGCTATTTCCTTGATGGCTAAAACTGCAGATACAACAAAATGGGCTCATGAATCTTATGGCTTTTCAGATTTATATGATGAAGCATTATTGCCATTGTTAAAAACAGTTGACTCAAGTAAAAATAATTTTATAGTAATTCATATTATGGGTAGTCATATTTATTATAATGACCGATATCCACACGAATTTAGCAAATGGAAAAAAGGCCCTAATCCAGAAGGTATTGAAGCCTATGCCAATAGCCAACTTTACACTGACTGGCTATTACAGCAAATCTACACCTATGGTAAAGATAATTTAAATCTTCAAGCCATGGTATACTTCTCTGATCATGGTGAAAGTGTTGATAAATCTCACAATCCAGACACTTTTGATTTTGTGATGACTCACATTCCATTCTGGATGTACTTATCTCCTCAATATCGTGCAGCATATCCACAAACTGTATCTGCGCTCAATAATCATGAACATCAATATTTTACAAATGATTTATTGTATGATACTTTAGTTGGTCTTATGCATGCTCCAAACAGTCGTTATGATAAAACACGAGACTTCAGTAATAGTGCTTATCGATTTAATTTACACAATCTAACTACACTATTAGGTGAACAGCCATTAACAAATGATCCAGTTAATGCAGGGCAATAATATAACGTAAAGCAAAATAGCGGTGATTGATATATATCAATCACCGCTATTTTGCTTTATAAGCTCCTGTATAGTCTTTTCTGTATAAATCTGTATATCATGTTGCAATAAAAGCTCTGACGTAACTCCAACCCCATTTACAAGTGTTCTGGTAAATGTACCATCATAGCGACAACAAACGCCACAAAGCCATTCGCTAATTAATAGATTCTGTTTGTTCGCAATATATACCTACTCGATTATAAAGTTAGAATTTATATACAAAAAAAGACTAACCGAAGTTAGTCTTAATGGTGCCGAGGACCGGAATCGAACCGGTACGGTTATTTCTAACCGACGGATTTTAAGTCCGTTGCGTCTGCCTGTTCCGCCACCCCGGCATGGGTAACGATTTTATGGAGGCGGCACCCAGAATCGAACTGGGGAATAAAGGTTTTGCAGACCTCTGCCTTACCGCTTGGCTATGCCGCCATATAAAGTTGGAGCGGGAAACGAGATTCGAACTCGCGACCCCCGCCTTGGCAAGGCGGTGCTCTACCGCTGAGCTATTCCCGCATGTACATGGTGCCTCAGGACAGAATCGAACTGTCGACACACGGATTTTCAGTCCGTTGCTCTACCGACTGAGCTACCGAGGCATGAATGGCGACCCCGATCAGATTTGAACTGACGATCTTCGCCGTGACAGGGCGACATGTTAACCGCTACACCACGGGGCCGTATCCAAAGTACTTGCTTAGTATATCTGTTATCTGGATTTTTGTCAACACTATATGTAAAAATTCATGATGAAGATTTTTTCATCTCTTAAAATAGTGCTATCCCTATGTCCAGGTTCTACTAATAATGAATCATCTAATGCCAATATTTTATATAAGCTATTACGTAAATCTTCAGCATTACCATTATAATTATCACTATTCCCTACATTTTGTTTAAAAATCGTATCACCTGTAAATAGATGACCTTCTGTTTCATAGCATACAGATCCAGCACTATGTCCAGGAGTATGATACACCTGAAGATGAAAAAGTCCAATATCTAGTCTTCCTTCTACTAAAGGAAGACATTGAGTATACATTTTTTTCTTGTACACACTTGGTCGACGTCGAATCAATTGTAATAATTCATGATCGTTTTCATGTAGATATGCAGGGATTTTATAATACTCACAAATCTCATCAAGAGCTGATACATGATCACAATGGCCATGAGTTAATAAAACCGCTAGTGGCGTAGAATCCCCCACCATCTCAATTATATGCTGACTATGAAACCCTGGATCGATTATTAAGGATTGATTATCTTTTTTTAATATATAACAATTCGCCTTATATAATCCTAATGGACGTTTTATAATCTCCATTATACAGCCCTTTCCCCTTAATAAATCCAGTAAGTCATATAGACTCCTATAAAATTCTATATCGTTTTGTAGTGTCTTTTTTTATAAAGTACCCTTCCCAAAATTGTGGATGAAGCATAACCAAAATCGTAAACAATTCCAGACGCCCTAACAACATATCTACAATGGCCACACCCTTAGCACCTAAAGGCAATAATGCAAAAGAGTCAGTTGGACCATAACCACCAAAAGCTAACCCTACATTACTTTGAAATGCAGTTACAATCTGTAATGCATCACCTGTAGATAAACCAAAACATGACATAAGAAATACAGATATAACGTAAATCATTAAGTATAAAAATATAAATTGTTGAGTCATACGTACCCATTTGTCTGGCAATGGTTTTCCATTAATACGTACAACTTGAACCATATCTGGATGTATGGCTTTTCTTAAATATATAATACTACTTTTAATTAGAATGATAAGACGGATAATCTTAACCCCGCCTGTAGTTGAACCACTACACCCACCAAAAAAACTAGATATAAACAACATCATTTGAGCTGCAGCAGGCCATAAATCATAATCGGATACGGCAAAACCACTTCCTGTTTGAATGGATACTAACGTGAAAGCAGAATCTTGAAACGCTTGACCTATATCCGATGCATTTGATTGAAAATATAGAGAAATAAAAGTGATAAAAATACCAATAGCTAATACAAGCCAATACATACGTGTTTCAAAATCAGAAAATAAAGCAGAAAATCCTTTTTGAATTACATTATAATAAACAGCAAAGTTGCCACCTGCTATAGCCATAAATAGAATAAACACAATACAAATATATGTATTTTGTCCATACAAAAAAGTACCAGCTGTAGTCGGCGTCAATCCACCAGTTGCAATAATAGAAAAAGCATAATTTAAAGCATCAAAAGGGTCTATACCACCCAAGCAAAGCATGATAAAACATATTATTGTAAATACTACATATAATGTCCACAATTTTGATGCAATTGATTGTATGCGTGGTAATACTACACCAGGTTTGGGTACAGAAGCCTCTGCATTAAAAAAATGAGCAGCATCAGCACCTAAATTTCGTAAAAACGATAAGATTAACACAATGATTCCCATACCGCCAATCCAATGCATTAATCCGCGCCAAAGAATAAAAGACTTAGGTATACTGTCAACATCAGAAATAACCGTAGCACCAGTAGCCGTAATCCCCGACATAGCTTCAAAAATCGCATCAATTGGATTAACTAATACACCAGATATAACGAAAGGTATCGCCCCTAATAATACTGTTAGTATCCATGTTGCACCCACAACAAGAAACCCATCTCGTAAACTAAAAGTCTTACTTTTAGTGCCACCTATAACGAGAAAAATGCCAAGTAATACAGACAATATAGCTGTAAAACCAAAAGACCAATATGCAGTTTCAAATATAATACTATATATAAATGGAATAATAAGAAAAGCTCCAAAAATATAAAGTAATTTGCCTACTAAAGACATAACAATTTGTATACGCATATAACCCCTATGTTAAATAGTTTAATAATTTTGTAACTGATTCTGGTAATGAGAATAATACAATATGATCTCCCACTAAAAGTTCTGTATTGCCACGAGGAACAATAGCTTCGGCACCGCGAAGTATAACACCAACTAAGGCTTTACCTGGAAGTCGAATATCTTTAAGTTGTTTACCTGCTACTGGAGATTGCTCTGTAATAATAATTTCTATAGATTCAGCCTTACCACCTTCAAAAGTAGATATAGAAACAACGCCTTCACCACTCCGAACAAATCGTAATATTTGACCTGCCGTCATTAATCGTGGTGAAAATACAATATCTATACCGACTTGTTCCATGAGCATAATATATTCAGGGCGTCCTACACGAACGACAGTTTTAGGTATCCCCATATGTTTACCAACTAAGGCAACTAAAAGATTTAATTTATCATCATCAGTTAAAACGATAATAACATCATTATCAGCAACTTCTTCAGCTTCTAGTAAGTCAAAATCCGTACCATCCCCATTGATAACAATAGCTTTATCCACTTGTGCAGCCAAAGCTTCACAACGCTCAATATCTTTTTCAATAACCTTAACAGTAAATCCAGCTTGTTCTAACAAAATAGCCAGATTTCGACCTAATAAACCAGCCCCTACAATAACGGCCCGTTTGTGAAAGGTCGCATGATTAGAAAACCACTCTTGTTCAACTTCATTAATACCATCTTTTAAACCTAAAAAGAAAACACTATCATTTGGTAATAATATGCTTTCACCATGAGGTATAATCATTTCACCTAAGCGTAAAATACCAACTAGTAATACGCCTTCTGGAAAACTTAGCTCTTTTAATTGTTTATTAATGAGAGGAAATGTACTATTAATTTTAAATTCCATTAAACGTACAGCACCTTGTCCGAATTCTTCTACATCAAGGGCTGAAGGTGTTTCAATAATATGAAGTAGTTCTTGAGCTGTTACCATCTCTGGGTTAATAAATAAATCAACACCTAAACGTTTCTTCATATTATCATCCATATGATCAATAATATTAGTGTCTCTTACTCGTGCCACTGTAGAAGGAACACCAGCTATTTTAGCTACCGCACAAGATAACATATTTACTTCATCAGAATCAGTAACAGCTATAAACATACCTACATCTGATAAATCAATTTCATTCAATAGCTGAATATCACTACCATTGCCACACACCAGGCTAACATCCAATATATTTTCAAGATTATGAATGCGCTCCTGAGAACGATCTATAAGGTAAACATCATGGTCATCCTGTACCAATCTTTCACATAAAGAATACCCAACCTTACCAGCACCTACTACAATAATTTTCATAGTTTAGTCCTCTTGTTGATGAGATTTCCATTGTTTGCCTATTTCTGTCAATAGAGTCCACCCATCTTCTTGCACTACAAGTCGGGCTTTCATTAAATGCCCTATAGCACGCTTAAATGCAGCCTTACTGATATTAAATTTGTCTTTGATCAACATAGATGATGACTCATCACTATAAGGCATTTTACCGCCCCTTTGTAATAGATATTCCATGATAATTTGACCATCGGATATTAATGCTTTTTCCTTGATAGGACGCATAGAAACATTAATACGACCATCATCCCGTTTGAAAGTAACACGGGCTTCTACCATTTCGCCAACATTTAACTTTCGTGTCATTTCTGAACGATGCAAAAAAGCAATCCATCGCTCAGGAGTAATAAAGAAGGCTCCATCACTAGTCAAATTATAAATCGCACCACTTACTTGTTGTCCAACAACAGCATCAGTGGCCGCTTTAGAAGCACGCCTCATTTCATCATCAACGTCCATAGAAACCGCCATGCGACCAGATTTATCTGTATATAGTTTTACCCACACCTTTTCCCCTACTTGTGGTCTACCACGCATTTCAGCATGAGGCATAAAAATCCCACGTTCTGTACCAACCTCTACAAAACAACCAAAATTAGTTACATTAATAACCTCAACATAACCAATTTGACCAACCTTCATAGCAGGCAGTCGCATAGATGCCGTCAAACGCCCCTTAGGATCCCGATATAAAAATACCTCTACATCATCACCTATAGAAACGGACGAAGTTTGTTGATCTTTATGAAGCAAAATATCATCGTTTGTATTTCCCGTTTGACCATCAAGAAATGCACCATGATCACTAGTACGTAAAACACGCAAAATAGCAATGGTATTTTCCAACAATTCGCTAGCCATATATTATTCTCCCTCAAATGGAACACGTCCAGCATCATTCCATAAGGATTCTAATCCATAAAATTCACGAATTTCATCGTTACCAAATACATGACAAATAATATCACCAAAATCCAATAACACCCATTCACCTTCGCGATATCCTTCACGATGGAGAACCGTCATGCTATGTTCTGCTGCTATATCCTCAATTTCATCAGCAATACTTTGAGATTGTTTAATATTATTGGCGCTTACAATCATAAAATAATCACCTAACATAGAAACACCTTCTAAATCAAGTATTTCAATATCATGACCTTTCTTATCATAAGCTGCTTGTGCAAGCGCTAAAACATGTTGTTTAATTTCTTCTTTTTGTTTCATTATAGCTCCTATTATTCTTTCTTCTCCGGTTCTGAACCTGGTTCTGTTGGTTTTACGCGTGTGCTTTGATCTGATTCGATAGCAACAGGGGCTTTTTTTGTTTCAGGCGTTGAAATAAATTGACTTAAATCCTCTGGAGCCAATGTTCCCATCGTAATACCAACTAAACGCTGCGCTTCTGTTGGATTTACATGCCAATACACAATATCATTAATTTTTTCTTTTTCACCAGGTAAAATATAAAAATGAATATGATCTTTTTCCATTTGTCCTATGGAACGCATTAATTTAATAGCATCCCAAGTAGAGATATTACTTTCATAATGATTCCATAAACGCCAAATATGCCATGCTTTGGTAATAAACCACGTATCTTGTTCTCGATCAACCCATAATTTTAAAAATCGTTCTTGCCGTTGAACGCGACTAAAATTATCATTATGCTCATCTGTATATCGTAAATATGCTAATGCATTATCACTGTCTAAGTTTTGATAACCTCTACGTAAATCTATATCTTTACTACCAGTTTCAGAATCAACATGTTCCATATTTTTTTCTACATAGAACTGTTGACTTCCCAAAATCTCACTTGTTTTTTTGAAAGAAGACTCATCAACAACAACATAATAAGGAATACTAATATGAAACATATCTTCTACTACTGCTTTGGTTAATTCGATATTCCCTTCTGCATACATTTGATTTAACATAGATGCAGTTTTTTGATCTCTACTTTCAATTTTACTATTACTAGGAATACCTATTATATCCATTGTACTTGTATTCATATTAATAGACATAAGAAATAGTGAATCAGCTTGACTAGGATTATTGTTATCTCGACCTATAACCAATACATATACAGGCTTATCTAATGCTTTTTGCTCAACATTAATCGTATCAGTATGTTTTGGTTCACTAGAATCCTCAATTTCACTTACAGCATCAGTATGAGTTACACGATGATATACATAGCTTATTCCACTATACATCCCCCAACCTATACCACAAACAACGGCAAGTGCTAATACAAATACAATGATTAAACGAGCCCATTGTGTTTGATTTTTCTTTGATTGACGCTCTCGACGTCTTTTACGACGACGAGCTCGCGCCTTTTCAAGTTCGTCCATTGTAAGCACCTCCTTTTTTCATATGATGTATAAGATCATTGCGGCTAACAATAGTAAGAGGATAAATAGTATCTTTACTATCAATTAAATGACGAAGCGTCATATCAAATCCACATAATACACCGGCATCAAGAGATTTTTCAGCAGCAACTCGAATATCATTTACACCAGGAAAATTACGATTTGGCTCAATATAATCAGCTAAAAAAACAATTTTATCTAATTTAGACATGCCAATTTTTCCAGTTGTATGAACACGAATTGCTTCCAATACTTCTCGATTAGTAATACCATAGCGAGTATTCGCTAATACCATGCCTGCTACACCATGTAATAAAGCACCATTATGTAAGATGTCAGCATCACAAGATAAATCAGCCACTAAATCTTGCATTTCCAATAAAGGTAATTCTTTAGCACAATCATGTAATAATGCTGCCATATGGGCTTCTTCTACATTAGCTCCATACTTTTTTGCTAAATAAATAGCTGACTCTACAACACCTAAGGTATGTATAAATCGTTTCTTACTTAATTTATTAGATAAGTCGGTTTCAATTTGTTGTATATCCACCTTAATTATTCCTTCCGATAAATATCATATTCTTCAATATAATTAACTACACATTTAGGCAACATATATCTAACAGTCAACCCCTGTCTCAGTCGCGCTCGTAAGTAAGTAGCAGATAACTTCATTTCAGGCACATTCATTAAGTGAATTCTATCTTTAGCTTTAGGTCCTAATAATTCCAATGTTGTATCTACAACCTGAGAACCATCAGGTCTCATAGCTCCAATAAAGTGACAATGTTCTAATAATTCATTAATAAATTTCCAGTTAGGCAAATCTCGTATTGTATCTGTACCAGCTATAAAGTAAAAAGAGACAGAATCACCATATATTTTTTTAAAATAGTGAATTGTATCTATTGTATAGGATGGGCCATTACGACGCATTTCCACATCAGAAATTTCAAAATATGGATTATCTGCCACCGCAGCAGCCGTCATGGCATACCGATGATTAGCATCAATAACATCATTATGCTTATGAGGGGGAATTCTGGCAGGTACAAATATAACCTTTTCTAAATGAAACGTTTCTCTTGCCACCTCTGCAATCATTAGATGTCCCAAGTGGATGGGATTAAAAGTTCCACCTATAATACCAATCCGCCGTTTCTCTACCATATATAAGTCACACCCTTTATGACTATAATACAAATCAAAATGAATAATGCTAATGCTTTTACATACGATACCCACTCATAACGCCCTTTTGGACTCTGAACATAACGATAATAGGCTCGTATCAAATAATATAAACGCATCACGAGCGAATTTGTCCTGTACCAAATACAAAATATTTATAGGATGTTAATGCTTGTAATCCCATTGGTCCACGAGCATGAAGTTTCTGTGTACTAATGCCAATTTCAGCACCAAATCCAAATTCAAAACCATCTGTAAAACGTGTAGACGCATTATGATATACAGTAGAACAATCGATAAGATTCATAAAATGCTGAGCTGTTTTCATATTATCTGTTACAATCGCCTCAGAATGATGTGTTGTAAATCGATTAATATGTGAAATAGCCTCATCCACAGACGATACAATAGCTACATTTAAATCAAAATCATTGTATTCAGTTTCAAAAGATATATCATTAATAGCAATGCCATCTATAATTTGTAGTACCTCAGGTGTACCATGAATCGTTACATGATGAGACTCTAATTTATGTTCTAATGCCAACAGAAACTCATGAGCAATAGATTTATGAACCAATAGAGTCTCCATAGAATTACATACAGAAGGCCGTTGTACCTTTGCATTCACGGCTATATCAACAGCCATATCAATGTTAGCTTCAGCATCAACATAGGTATGACAAATACCACATCCTGTTTCTATAACTGGTATCATGCTATCACGTACAACGCGTTGTATTAATCCTGCACCGCCCCGTGGAATCACTACATCTATATAACGACGTTGTTGCAGCAATACACTTACAGCTTCACGATTTAATACTTCTACTAACTGAATTGCTGCTCTTGGTAAGTCATAGGCTTCTAATACATCTTGTAAAATAGATACGATGACTCGATTTGTTCGGAATGCTTCCTTACCACCGCGAAGGATAGTAGCATTAGCGGTTTTAAAACATAATGCTCCAGCATCAACGGTTACATTAGGACGTGCTTCAAAAATGATACCGATAACACCAAAAGGTACCGCTCGCTTTTCAATGTGAAGTCCATTAGGCCTATTAATAGTTTCTAATATGGTCCCTACCGGTGATGGTAATAGACTAACTTGACGAACACCTTCTGCCATTTGCGTAATGCGTTCTTTAGATAGTAGTAATCTATCCAACATAGTATCAGGTACCACGCCTCTAGCAGAATCCATATCCATGTGATTTTCTGTTAAAATTTGTTCACTATGTTGAACTAACGCATCAGCCATAGCACATAATACTTCATTGATGCGTTTCTCTGATAATTGCTGTAAAACAATAGATGCTGCTCGTGCAGATTTACCCATTTCTCTAAATGTACTTTCATATGAAATCATACTACACCTCATCAATGAATAATTACAAGATTATTTCTGTGAATAACCTCATCATATGTCGTATCAATTTCCAATATACGAGCTATATCTTGCGTATTATGACCTTTAATCTTAAGTAGATCGGAAGAACTATAATTTACTAATCCTCTAGCAAGCTCTTTCCCCTTAGAAATAATTGATACTGTATCACCTGGTTCAAAAGAGCCATCTACTTCAATAATACCAGCAGGTAAAATACTAGCCCCATGATGTAATACAGCTTTTGTACATCCTTCATCAATAGTGATACTCCCACTTAGGCGCTTACCATAAGCTACCCAATGATGCTTTTGAGACACACCTTGATTATTTGCAATAAATAATGTACCTATGTTCTCCCCCTTACAAACTTTCCGTAAGGAATTATTCGATTCACCACTAGCAATAATCATGTGTATACCTGAATTAGTGGCCATATGAGCAGCCTTAATTTTAGTATACATTCCTCCAGTTCCCATACTTGAACCTGCACCGCCAGCAATTTTATAAGTTTCATCTGTAATTATAGACACTTCATGGATTAAAGTAGCCGTAGAATCTGTAGCTGGATTAGCCGTATATAAACCATCAATATCAGATAAAATAATAAGCACATCAGCCTCTACGATACCTGCTACAGTTGCCGATAATGTATCATTATCCCCTATTTTATATTCTTCAATAGCTACTACATCATTTTCATTAATAATTGGAATGACGTGTAATTGTAATAATGCATGTAATGTATTTCTTAAATTTAAATAACTATGCCGAGAAGTACTATCTTCCTTCGTCAATAATATTTGAGCTACGGTTCTACCATACTCCCGAAACATGCGTTCATACATATGAATAAGTACACCTTGGCCTACTGCAGCAGATGCTTGACGCAATACAAGATCTCGTGGCTTTTCTTTAAATCCCAATGGTGCAAGGCCTGCACCTGTAGCCCCTGAGGAAACAAGAATAACCTCTTTCCCTTGGTTGGCAAGATCTGATAATTGGCGGACCAAATGTTCAATCCGTTCTAAATTTAAATGACCATTTGGGTAACATAATGTACTGCTTCCCACTTTTACAACAATGCGTTTAGCATTCTTAATGGCATCTCTCATACAATCATCTCCTATAAGGGAAAAAGGTTATAACAATTATTTAGGTAATATAATTTTAGGTTCTTTTTTTGCCTTGTATAAAACACCATTGAAACCAATGACTTGTACTAACTCAGCACCAAGCATATCTGCTAATTCTTGAAAAATCGCTTTATCTTCTGGACTATTATTAAGCAATTTTACCTTAATTAATTCACGTGCCATTAATGCGGCTCTAGCACTATCAATCACGCTATTCTCAAGACCATTTTTTCCTATTTGCACAACAGCTGGCATCGTAGCAGCTAATGAACGTAAATACCGTTTTTGTTTTCCTGTCATTGTAACTCCTAGTCTCTGAACGTAAATCGTTGTTCACCAATAACAACTTCATCGCCTTCTTGACATCCTTTTTCACGTAATTTATTATCCAATTCCATAAAACGCCAAATACGTTGGAATCGACGTAAAGATTGATCATCATCAAGATTGGTCATTGCCACAAGACGTTCAATACGCTTACCCGTAATATAGAAAGCAGCATCATCTCCACGTGTAATAACAAACTCCGTATCTGGTTTAGCTTCATACATAACTGTATCGTCAGTAGCTTCTACTTCCGGCTCATAATTTTCTACATAATAATAAGCTCGTTCCATTAATTCAGGTAAACCTTCACCGCTTAGTGCATTAATTAAGAGAACTTCATAACCTTTATCTTCAAAATAAGATTTTATATTAGGAATTGTTTCATCATCAAAAACAAGATCAATCTTATTAAGCGCTACAATTTGTTTCTTATTAGCTAACTTTTCTGAATACTTACGTAACTCGTCATTAATGGCATCAAAATCTTTTTTAGGGTCACGTCCTTCCATTCCAGATACATCTAAAACATGAATGAGAATGTTCGTACGTTCTACATGGCGCAAGAAATTATGACCAAGTCCTACACCTTCACTGGCCCCTTCAATGAGACCTGGAATATCAGCTAAGACAAAACTACGATCACCAGAAATAGTGACAACCCCTAAAACAGGTGTTAAAGTGGTAAAATGATAAGCTGCTACTTCTGGTTGAGCTTTGGACACCTTACGTAAAATACTGGATTTACCAACACTTGGATAGCCTAGCAATCCAACATCAGCCAATACCTTTAGTTCTAATTGTAACCAACGCTCTTCCCCTGGCTCACCTTTTTCAGCAAAGGTTGGTGCTCTATTGGAACTAGAAAGAAAGCGTGCATTACCACGCCCCCCACGACCACCTTTTGCAATAATAAAAGTATCACCATCGTGAACTAGGTCACAGAACACCTTACCTGATTCTTCGTCCTTAACAACAGTGCCCAATGGAACAGGAATAATTAAATCTTCTGCACCACGACCATGTTTATTAGCACTTTCACCATTACCACCTTTCGGCGCTTTAAATTGGCGTTTATAACGAAAATCTACAAGAGTATTAATATTTTTATCAGCTTGTAGAATAACATCTGCCCCTTGACCACCATCTCCACCGCTTGGTCCGCCATTAGGAACATATTTCTCTCGACGAAAACTAGACATACCGTCTCCGCCATCACCCGCTTTTACAAAAACACGAGCGCGATCTATAAACATAATTACATCCTTTTCTGCAAAACTATTTTAATAGTTCTATTGCTTTTTGAATTTGAATATCTGTAATATCGCTAGATGGTGCGATCCCTTTCGGTAAATCAAGAACCACATCTGGTTGAATGCCAGTTCCATCTATAACACGATCATTAGGTGTATGGTATTTAGCTATAGTCACTTTAATTCCTTCATCCTCTAAATTTGGATATACGCTTTGAACAGTCCCTTTACCATAACTATTAGTTCCCACAATAGTACCTAATTTTCTATCTTGAATAGCACCTGCAATAATTTCAGATGCACTAGCAGAACCTTTATTAATTAGTACTATCATAGGTAATGCAGGGTTCTTTCCTTCAGATACATATTTCTTTGTATTTCCATCTCGTGTAGTGAAAGAAACTAACGTCCCTTCTGGCATAATAATACTAGCAATATCTTGCGCACTATTAAGTAATCCACCAGGGTTATCGCGTAAGTCTAAAACTAACGAAGTCATGCCTTGAGAAAGAAGCTGTTCATATTGAGTTTTAAAATCTCCTGCTGTATGTTCAGCAAACTGACTGATGCGAATATATCCAATGTGGTCGGATAGCATTTTACTTTTTACAGTAGGTAATACGATTTCTTCTCTAGTAACGTTAAACGTTAATAATTGATTATCTCGTTCAACAACAATCGTTACATTGCTTCCAGCTTCACCACGAATTTTTGATGCTGCATCTTCAATAGACATAGAATTAGTATCTACACCATCAATAGATACAATATGATCACCACTTTTAATGCCTGCTTTATAAGCCGGCATATCATCAATAACAGATACAGCTTCTAAGCCCTTTGCTCCATGCCCAAGAACCATACCGACACCTGCATATGTGCCAGAAGTATGCTCCTTCATAGATTCAAAGTCATCCTTATCTAAATAGACACTATGAGGTTCGCCCAAGGAAGTAACTAAACCTTTTAACATTCCATCAAATAATGTTGCTTTACTAATAGGAGTCATAAATTTCTGGGTTGCAATATAATAAGTCACTACAAATCGAGGTAATCCCATTGCAGATCCAGAAATATACCAAAATACGAGCCACAACATAATGATGGACGCAAATATATATTTAACTAATGCTAAACTAATTCTTTTAAAATTATTATTCATTCTATAAATAACCCATAGGATCTACCGGATCCCCGTTTACACGAACTTCAAAGTGAACATGAGGTCCTGTACTATTGCCCGTACTACCAGCATAAGAAATAACTTGACCCTTCGCAACAGATTGACCTTCATCTACAGCGAGCTCAGAGTTATGACCATATAGTGTTGAAAGCCCATTACCATGATCAATAACGACAGCATAACCGTAGCCGCCCATCCATCCAGACCAGACTACGACACCACCATCAGCAGCATGAACAGGTGTACCTTCATCAACACCAATATCTATACCAGAATGATAAATTGTAGTCCCCCAAATTGGATGAACCCGATAGCCATAAGGGGAAGTAATTTCACCACTAACAGGCCAGCCAAGTTGTCCTGTACCTTGTACCCAATTATCTGATGCACCTTGCCCTTGTCCAGCAGAGGTTTGAGCAGCGGCTGCCGCTGCTGCAGCCGCTGCAGCACGTGCAGCTTGTCGTTCTTTTAACATAGCACTTACTTGAGCAGAAGAAGCATTAAGTTCTTCAATTGCTTGCATTGCAGTAGCTCTATCATTTTGAGCCTTTTGAAGAACTACATTACGTTCTGCTTTTTTCTGTTCAATTTCAGCTTGCTTTGCTAAAGCTGCTTTTTCTAATTCAACAAGTTTTGCTCGATCTGTTTCTAATTTTTGTTTATGAGCTTCAATTTCAGCTCTCTCTTTCTTTATTTCATTAATTAATGTAATATCTGAATCAATAATTCGTTTTAAAACTTCTAATCGATTAGCAAAATCACTAAAATCCTTAGAACCAATAACTACATCAATATAACTAAGACGTCCATTAATATAAATATCTCGAACACGTTTATAAAATACAGTTTCTCGACCTTCTAAACGTTTTTGAGCTTCCGCCAATTGACGTTCATTAAGTGTAATATCATTTTCTACAGATACGCGCTGTTCTTTAATCGTACCTAACTCAGCAGTCGCTTGACGAAGTTGCTCTTCAATTTGACGCAACTGTTCAGAAACGCTACCAATCACTGTTTCCGCATCTGCTTTTGCAGCATTTTGCTGATTAACCTGTTGTTGAATCGAATCTAATTGATTTGTTAAATCTTCATCTTCAGCCATAATATAGGCTGGTGTCCCGCATAATACCACTCCCGAAAGAAGGGCTGCTACGAGACGAGTTTTAAATCTATACTGTCTCATAATCCCTCTACTATACTTTCATATATTGTTTCAATGAAATGGTACTACCAATAATACCTACAACAATCCCACCACCAATTAAGCATGCTACTAATTGATAGAAGAATGGGAACATAGGAACTAATGGGAAGAATGCGAGTGAATCAGATACTTCCATGGTAATAAAATGATAGAACTCACCCACACATAAAACGGCAATAATGGAGCCTACAAAGCCCAATAGCATGCCTTCGATAACAAATGGCCAACGAATAAAGCTATTTGTAGCGCCTACATATTTCATAATCGCAATCTCTTTGCGACGAGCAAATACAGTTAAACGAATCGTATTGGAAATAATAAACAATGTAGCTGCTGCCAAGAAACCGATGAGTACGATACCACCAATTCGAATAATTTGTGTAATTCGGAACAATTCCTCAATAATATCTTGACCATAATGTGTACTTTCTACACCTTGGAATGTAGTAACCAATTTAGCTGTAGATTTAACATCTTCAGGATTTTCAAAAGTAAGAACATAAGAGTTTGGCAATGGGTTTACACCACCTAAGGCATTAACTAGTTGTTGCTGATCACCTAAACGTTCCTTAAATTCTTTCATAGCTTGTTCTTTATTAACAAATTCTAAGTGCTTAAGATTAGGAATTGCCTTTACTTGTTTACCAACAGCCATAATTTGTTCCGTCGTAAGCCCATCTTTTAAGTATACACTTAATTGAACTTGATTTTCTAAACTAGATGCCATGTTATTAAGATTGATAACACCACATAAAAATACACCAAGCATAAATAAAGATAATGCTACCGTGGATATAGACGCTAATGTCATAAGACCATTGCGTTTCATAGACTTTAAGGCTTCCTTAAAGAAATATTTCATTGTTCTAGGCTTCATTAAATTCTGCACCTCTCATATTATCACTAAGAACACGACCATCTTTTAATTCGATAACTCGCTTATTTAAATAGGTAACAATATCCATATTATGGGTAACCATAATTACGGTAGTGCCAAAATTATTGATATGTTTGAACAAATCCACAATGCCTTTACTTGTATTAGGATCAAGGTTCCCCGTTGGTTCATCTGCAATTAATACAGAAGGACGATTAACAATAGCCCGAGCAATAGCTACACGTTGTTGTTCACCACCAGATAAATCTTCTGGTAAATCATTCGCCTTATCAGATAATCCAACTAATTCAAGAACATGAGCAACCTTTTCTTTAATTACCTTAGGTTTCTCTTCTATAACTTCTAATGCAAAAGAAATATTTTCAGCTACGCTTTTATTAGGTAATAATCGGAAATCTTGAAATACTACACCTAATTTACGACGCAATTTTGGTATCTTACTACGTTTCATTTTAGTAACATCAAATTCATCAACTATTACAGCACCAGTATCTGGTGTAACTTCATGAGTTAATAATTTAAACAACGTAGATTTACCAGCCCCACTATGACCACAAATCAATACAAACTCACCATCATTAACAGTAATACACACATTATCAAGTGCGGTAGATCCGTTGTCATATACTTTACTAACATTCTTAAATTCTATCATTGGTTCCCCTTTTATTTACGTGTCACCACTTTTTTAACAGCTTTTACAATATCTTCAGCTGTTAAACCGTATTTTTCCATTAATTCTTTTGGTGTACCACTTTCCCCAAATGTATCTTTAACACCAACGAATTCAATCGGAACAGGTTTATGTGCAACAACAACTTCAGAAACAGCAGATCCTAATCCACCTAAAATATTATGTTCTTCAGCGGTTACAATAGCACCTGTTTCTTCAGCTGCTTTAATAATGGCTTTAGTATCAATTGGCTTAATAGAAGCCATATTAATAACACGAGCAGAAATTTGATCAGCTTCTAACTTTTTAGCTGCTTCAACTGCAGGGCCAACCAAAGCACCACAAGCGATGATGGTCACATCAGAGCCATCTTTTAATTGATTAGATTTACCAGGTGTGAAAGTATATCCATCTGCAGTTACATCTTCAACACTAGCACGTCCAAGACGTACATAAACCGGACCATTATAATCAGCAGCCCATCTAATAACCGATTCCGTTTCTTTTTCATCTGCAGGAACAATAACAGTCATATTAGGTAAAACACGCATACATGCAATATCTTCTAGGCTTTGATGTGTCGCACCATCTTCACCTACAGTAATACCCGCATGTGTAGCACATACTTTCACATTAAGTTTTGGATAGCATACAGCATTACGGATTTGTTCAAATGCACGACCAGTTGCAAACATAGCAAAGGAAGATACAAATGGAATCTTACCTGCTGCAGCTAAGCCCGCACCTACAGAGATTAGATTTTGTTCAGCAATACCTACATTAAAGAAACGTTCTGGACACTCTTTTTTAAATGTATCCGTTTTTGTAGATTTTGATAAATCAGCATCAAGAACAATAATATTAGAATTTTCTTTACCAATTTTTGCTAGCGCATTACCATACGCTTCACGTGTTGCTTTACCCATTATTGTACCCCCATGATTTCATTTACGAATATCGTACCTTGTTCTTCACTTGGTGCTTTGCCATGCCAACCAGCTTGACCTTCCATCTCTGTTACACCTTTACCTTTTACTGTATGCATAACGATACAAGTAGGACCGTCAGTAAAAGCTTTCGCATCTTCAATAGCTTGATGTAATTCATCAATATTGTGACCATTTACTTCGATAACATTCCATTTGAAAGCTTTAAATTTATCAGGAATTGGCAATGGAGACATAACATTTTCAATATTGCCATCAATTTGTAAGCCATTATAATCTACAAAAGCAGTTAAATTATTTAATTTGTAATGTCCTGCAAACATTGCTGCTTCCCACACTTGTCCTTCTTCAAGCTCACCATCACCTAGAATGGAATATACACGGTAATCAGCATTATCAACCTTACCAGCTAACGCCATACCACATGCTGCTGAAATACCTTGGCCTAAAGAACCAGTAGACATATCAACACCTGGTGTATGCTTCATATCCGGATGGCCTTGAAGAAAATGATTAATTTTGCGCAAGTTTAACAACTCTGATTTTGGAAAATATCCTTTTTCTGCCAATGTTGCATAAAGTGCTGGTGCAGCATGACCTTTAGATAAAACAAAACGATCTCGGTCTTTTTTCTTAGGATTAACTGGATCTACATTCATTTCTACAAAATATAAGAGAGACATCACATCAGCAATAGATAAGGATCCGCCTGGATGACCTGATTTAGCTGCTGTAACAGACTGTACGATGCTAACGCGAATCGCTTTAGCTTTTTCTTGTACTAATTGTTTTTGATCTTGACTCAATGTAGTCATAAAGACCTCTCTTTCCGGATAATATCCAATGTATAGTTAATACTTATCTAAAAGTGAAATAGCAAATTCAGCATTGCGTTTCGATACTTTACGCAATTTTTGAATACGATTAAAAGAATGTTGATAACCTTCCGTAGAATGTAACAATTCTATACATCTTGTATAAAGAATATTAGAATCTAAATCTGACATTGTTCCAATGGGCTCTTGTTCAATCATATGTAAAAAACTTGTAATTTTAGGGTCATAGGAAATTCCAATTACTGGTTTTCCCATTAAAGAACTAAATACAAGAGCATGTAACCGTATACCAATCATCAAATCTACATTACCTGATAATGATAACTGCTCCTCTGTTGTAAATGGCCCTTCTAATACAATTGATTTTACCTTCATAAGCGAAGCAATACACTTTGCTTCATTTGTATCATCAGGATGCGACATAGGTATAAATACAATTTCAGTATTTTGCTCTATACAAAGGCGCGTCAACACATCAGCTAAACTTTGCCGATAAACCGTATTATCTTTCCAACTTCGAACAGCAATACCAACACGTTTTCTCCCACTTTCAATAGGGGTACAGTTATATTTAGTTAAAATATTAGCACCAATATCTAAATCAGCCTTGTGCATAGCTAATACAGCATCAGCTGTAACCTCTACATCATCTATGCCAAGAGCATGTAACTCATTCTTAGAGATGGAATCACGGACAGTAATTCCATCTACATATTTCAACATAAATCGAACTGCCCGTTTCGTAGATTTACGATATAATGGACCAATACCTTGAGAATACAACATAACAGGCTTACCTAATAATTTAGCAAGCCCCATAATACTCAAATAATAATAGGTATTTCGAATACTAGTGGCATCCTGTAACAAGCTGCCCCCACCACTAATTACAAGATCCGCATTGCGTATGGCATTAAAAATACCAAAAGCAGCAAACGTTCCAACAGCCTTAATATTATGTTTTCTACTAGTCTCTTGAGGATTACCAGAAATAACCGTAATATGTACATCGTTTTCTACATCACGAATAGCATCGATAATGGCGGAAAGCATAGCTTCATCGCCTGCATTACCAAAACCATAGTAACCTGAAATGACGATATTACTCATGACAGTCCTCCCGATTTATAGCCCATTGAGAAATATAGACAACTAAACGAACTGCCAGAATAAGCGCTATACCAATGACACAACCAAGTAATAATCCATCATAACCACGCATAATAGACATAAATACAGGTGTTCTAATATGGCAGAATGTTTCAACCATAGAGGCAATACCAATAACACCACCTATTGTTAATACAAAATGGATAACCATAGGCCATTTACGTAAGAATGCAAATGTTGCTAGCATCAATAAAGGATGCCCAATCATAAATTCTTTTTCCCGTGGTCTAGCATATAAAGTATTTTCTAAAAATCTACGTAATACCAATTCAAATGTAGGAACAGGTACACCCGCCGTATGTCCACTACGACCTACAAAAATCCATCCTGCTGCACCAATAGCTGCAATTACAAAAAATACATACATTTTAATATCTGTAGTAAGAAACTCTTTAATGAAAGATTTAGCTTCTGACCCAGAATTAATCATACGACCTTTCCACAATGGAAAACGTTGTAAATAAGCTATCATAACAAGAATAATTGGTAATACAAAGGTAAGTTTAACACCTCTAAAAATTTCAAATTCCATAAAGAATTTAGTATTACCTAACAAAGCTGCAATATACATACCACCGATAGCAGCAAATAAAGTGGCTATTACTAAATAAAGTAAAGCTAATAGGGTGGACTTCCAAGCACCTACAGGTCGTATACCATCAGATCTACGCCATTCTTCCATAAGAATCACCATAGCACCAACCGGTGCCATAATTGCAGCAGACAACGCCCAAATTTGAACTAATAATGTTCCACTAGTTACAATAAACCCTACGATAGACACAAGTGATAGAGCAAAAAATAACACTAACTGTTTATGCTGAGATATATTTATAAACATTTGTCCAACGTATACAAATAATGCAATACTACCAATCAAAGTTAACACAATTAATAATGGGTTAGGTGTGTATGAAGGGTAAATATCAGCGGGACCAAATTCATAACCTTTAGTACTTAATTTATCAGTTGTACTATGAACATAATTAATAGTTGTTTGTAAAACAGTTTCATTATTTTGCCCAACTTCATACATTGGGAATAAATTAAAACGAATATTACGTTCAATATCACTAATATAAAATCGTTGAGCAGCTTCTTCTGGTGTGATTTTCTTCAGTTCATCTTTTGAAATAGTATAGACACGACCAACACTATAATTTTTCTTAGCTGCCATCTCTAAGAATCCCAATTGCGGTTCATACTGCAATTGATTGACTGCTTCAATACCAACCAATGGAATATGAAGATTATTCATGGCTTCCAAGGTTTCATCAATATGGTTAGGAGCACCTAAAGCTTCCTTACCAGCAAATATAATACCTGTTACATGAGGAACTCCATCTAATCTGCTAAATACATATTTAATATCATCAGATGTTACATTTCGATAATTAGTAGGTCTTACGATGACATTAAATCCTCGATTAGCAACCTCTAAAGCTTGAATTCGAGAAATCCCCAAATTCATTTTTGCATAACTATCTGCGGTTGCTCCTTGTAACTCTAAGACAGGACCAATATTAGTATTAAGCTCTTTAACTTTATCTTTGCCAATACGATGATATAAGTCTTCTCGTATCTCTTTATAATATCCTTCTTTTCCAGGGATAAGAGCAATATATGTAGCTCCTGGTTTAATTGAGCTACCATTGATACGAATACCAGACATATCTTGTGAAGATAGCAATTTAATTTCACCAGCATCGTTTGCTTTTTCTAATGTTCTATCATAAATTGCAAATGCAGTTATACCTGCTTCTTTTAAGGCATCAAAAGCATCTTTTTGATTACGCTTTTCAAAAGCATTGGCACGAAGCACAGCATCATAATCTACAATGTTTTCAATATGATTTTGTGACTTTTCAATAGTATTTCGCTCCATTACCAAATAGAGTGATGAAATAAGTCCTACTATAATACATAGTATAAGAACTAGTGAGTGCTTAGTTTTCTTAACAGTATGCACGATAATTCCTTTCTAATCGATTACAGGTCTAATTTTAATGTGAATTTCACCTTTTTCAACGGTAACAGACTCTGCCTTTACTGGAACAGGGAAGTTATTAAAATCATAAATTGAAATTGGTTGTAATTGTTGTGAAGTAATACCAGAAATTGTTAATCCACTTACAGTAAATCGACTTGGTGCAAAAGATAAAACATTATCCTTAAGTTGTAATGAGCCCTCTAAGCTTGCTTGACCTTTTAAAGACCCCATTATATTAATGGTTCCAGTTAAGGTAATACGATCATTGTTAATGCGGACATTTGCATCTTGTAATCCTTCTGTATTTTGAATTAAAAATTTCTTTAAATCATCTTCTAGAACAATCCCCTCCACATAAGATGGTCCTAGACTAAGTACATCAACTTCATGAGAAATAATAAGTGAAACTGGATTAATAACAAGATTATTCGCTTCATAATGAAAACTTGAAAAGTTTAACTTACCCAGTTGAACATTTTCCAAAGTTCCTGCGACTTTATCTGCCTGTCCATAAACAAGTTTAAAAGCCGGAGTAGACTCAATGACAACTGTTTGATTCGTCGGCTGAAGAGATTTGTTTATCTCACTTTCTACAAGAGACTCTACATATTTAGGTACTACAAATTGAGCTCCCACTAAACAAATAATAATAAGTAAGACTATGAATAATAAAAATTTCTTCATAATGGCTCCTACACGGTTAAATTAGCTTCTTTCTTTAAATAGCCCTCAATAAACTGGTCTATATTACCATCCATAACAGCTTGTACATTGCCAGTTTCAACCGATGTACGATGATCTTTAACCATATTATAAGGATGAAAAACATAAGACCTAATTTGACTTCCCCACTCAATAGCTTGATAGGTTCCACCAATCTGCTCTTTAAGTTCGGCTTGTTTTTCAAGTTCTAGTTCAAATAATTTTGCTCGTAATAAACGGAGTGCTTGTTCTCTATTTTGCATTTGAGAACGCTGAGATTGACATTGTACTACTATACCAGTCGGTTTATGGGTCATACGAACTGCAGAATCAGTTTTATTAATATGTTGTCCACCAGCACCACTTGCACGATATGTATCAACTTGAACATCTTTCATATCGATATTTATTTCAACTGTATCATCAATTTCAGGCATTACATCAACAGCAGCAAATGATGTATGCCGACGAGCAGCAGCATCAAATGGTGAAATACGCACAAGTCTATGAACACCCTTTTCCGATTTTAAATAGCCAAACGCATTTTCCCCTTTAATAAGAAATGTCGCACTTTTTATACCAGCTTCATCACCAGGTTGTTCATCCATTAGCTCTACAGAAAATCCAGTTTTCTCTGCCCATCGTAAATACATACGAATTAACATGGAGCACCAATCTTGTGCCTCCGTACCACCAGCCCCAGCATGAAAAGTTAAAATTGCATTGTTTTTATCATATTCCCCGCCAAGTAATAATAATACTTCCTGCTTTTCTACGGTTTCTTGAATATCGTTTAAAAATTGTTTGATTTCAATTTCCATAGAGGAATCTTCTTCTTCTATGGCCATATCTAACATAACACTGGCATCATCAATATCAGATACTAATTGCTTATATCCCTCTACAGAATTTTTTAATTGTGTGGCCTCTTGAGAAATCTCACGAGCTTTATCTGGATTATCCCAAAATGTGGGATCACTCATCTGTACATCAAGAGTAAAGATTCGCTCTTCTTTCTGAGCAATGTTAAAGTGAATCCCTCATTCCATAAATTCGTTCCTCTAAACCAGATATAATTGGCTTTAAATCTTCTAACAATTTATGTTCACCACCTTTATGTTGTTACTACATATATTGTAATAATTAACTATCTTTTAAAATGAAAAATGGCCGTTGCCCAGAAGGTATTCTTCCCATTGAGCAACGTGCCATTCACAAATGTTAATCTATGTTTTGTGGCTCCAACACATCTTCATGATGGGATTGTGCACCTTCTAAGTGATCTACTGGTTGTTCAATTTCCTGAATCAATTGTGCACGAATTTTGTATAAAGCCATGATTGTTTCATCTTGAATTGTGTCAATCATGTGTTGGAACATATCATAAGCTTCAAATTTATATTCCACTAATGGATTTTTTTGACCATATGCACGAAGACCAATACCTTCACGAAGCATATCCATATTATCCAAATGTTCCATCCATTTACTATCTACAACACGTAGCATAATTGCTTTTTCAAGTTGGCTAAACATCGCATCACCTAAAAGATCAACACGATCTTGATATTCACTATGTGCAATTTCATGTAAACGTTCATCCAATTCTTGACGTGTATATTCTTCCATTTCTTCTGTAGACATAATTTCAGAAGTCAAGAAATATTGGCTCAAATGCTTATGAAGACCATCATAATCCCATTCTTCTGGATATAATTTTTCATCAGCATATCTATCAACAGCTTCTGTTACAAGCTTGTCAATCATCTCATTAATAGTATCTCTTAAAGATTCATTTCTTAAGATACGACGGCGTTGTTCATAGAGCACTTCACGTTGTTGATTCATAACATCATCATATTCCAAGATATATTTACGAATATTGTAGTTGTGATCTTCAACTTTCTTTTGAGCACGTTCGATAGATTTTGTAATTAAGGAATGTTCAATTGGTTCATCTTCTTCCATTCCTAATTTATTCATAATGCCAGAAATATTATCTGCACCAAAGATACGCATCAAATCATCTTCCAAAGATAGGAAAAATTGGGATGAACCTGGATCACCTTGTCGACCAGCACGGCCACGTAATTGGTTATCAATACGACGGCTTTCATGACGTTCGGTACCTAAAATAGCTAAACCACCTAGTTCAGGAACACCTTCACCTAATGTAATATCTGTACCACGGCCAGCCATGTTTGTAGCAATAGTAACCATGCCCATTTGACCAGCATTAGCAACGATTTCCGCTTCTTGTTCATGATGTTTTGCGTTCAATACCTTATGAGGCACACCAGCGCGTAATAACATATCTGAAAGTTCTTCGGATTGAGTAATAGATGTAGTACCAATTAAAATTGGTTGTCCTGTTTGATGACGTTCTACAGCATTTCGTACAACAGCACGGTATTTAGCTGCTTTAGATTTAAAAATAAGATCAGGTAAATCCACACGAATCAAAGGACGATTTGGAGGAATAGGAATAACTTCCAAACCATAGATATCATTAAATTCCTTTTCTTCTGTTTTAGCAGTACCAGTCATACCAGACAACTTTTCATACATACGGAAATAGTTCTGGAAAGTAATAGATGCTAATGTTTGACTTTCACGTTCAACCTTAAGGCCTTCTTTAGCTTCAATAGCTTGGTGTAAGCCATCTGAATAACGACGTCCAAACATCAAACGACCTGTAAATTCATCAACAATTACAACTTCGCCATCTTTGACTACATAATCCGTATCGCGATGCATCATAGCATAAGCACGTAAAGATGCACCAAGTAAATGATTAAGTTCAATGTTGTCAGCATCATATAGATTATCAATGCCTAACATTTTTTCCACTTTTGTAATACCAGCTTCCGTAGGTGCAATGGTTTTTTGTTTTTCATCAATTGTATAGTCTTCATCTTTTACTAGATGAGGAACCACTTGTGCCAATTTATAGTAGTTATCAGTAGATCGACTACCAGGACCAGAAATAATGAGTGGGGTTCTCGCTTCATCAATCAAAATGGAGTCAACTTCATCGACAATAGCATAATTCAAAGGACGTTGTACCATTTGAGATACATCGGATACCATGTTATCCCGTAGATAATCAAATCCAAATTCATTGTTAGTACCATACGTTACATCTGCAGCATAAGCTTCTTTACGTTGATTATAATCAAGATTAGCAACGATTAGTCCAGTAGACAAGCCTAAAAAATTATATAATCGGCCCATTTGCTCACTGTCACGTGTAGCCAAGTAATCATTAACGGTAACAACATGAACGCCTTTACCAGATAAAGCATTTAAATATACAGCTAAGGTTGCAACTAAAGTTTTACCTTCGCCTGTACGCATTTCAGCGATATTACCTCTATGTAAGCAAATACCACCTAACATTTGCACATCAAAGTGACGCATCCCAAGTACACGTTTTGATGCCTCACGACATACTGCAAATGCTTCTGGTAAAATATCGTCTAACGTTTCTCCCTTTTGTAGGCGACGTTTAAACTCATCTGTTTTACTAACAAGATTAGCGTCACTTAATTTTACATAATTAGGTTCTAAATCATTAATATGATCTACAATCTTGCGCATTTTTTTTACTTCTTTTGCGCTATTATTTCCTATAAGACTTTGTAAAAAGCCGAACAAACAAATCACTCCTCTTCGGGATATCTTACATTATTATATCTAATTCATTATAACGAAAAAGCCTTGAATAGTCAAAGAATTCAAGGCTTTTCTATCGATATAAATATATAAATGGATGCCCAATAGGGCATCCATCATGTATATGATACAATTCAATTAAATTTCAATTAAATTGCAGAGGATTTAGATTGTTAATCAATCATATTATTTCAATTCAGGCTCAATTAAACCATAGAAACCATCATGTCTCCGATATACGACATTCATTGTTTCTGTTTCCGCATTAAAGAACATAAAGAAATCATGACCAATTAAATTCATTTGTAAAATTGCTTCTTCTACATCCATAGGGCGAACAGCAAAATGTTTACGTTTTACTACTTCAATTTTTTCTTCTTCTACAGGTTTATCTAAAGCTACTACATCTGGATGGAACGCTTCTTGACGTTTGAATCGTTTTGCTAAACGAGTTTTATGTTTATGAATTTGACGAACGATTTTATCTATGACTAAATCGATTGCAGCATACATATCAGCATTAGTTTCTACGCCACGAAGTACTATTTTATCAACGAAACATGTAATTTCGATAGTCGCTTTATCACGCACGACAGATAACACTGCTTGTGCATCTAATTCATCATCAAAGTAACGAGTTAATTTACCCAGTCTTTTTTCAATATACTCACGAAGAGCTGCTGTTACTTCAATGTTTTTACCTCTAATTACTACTTTCATATTCAACACCCTTTCTAAAAATCAACAACCAGATGTTAGAACCTTGTTACCACTCTATTTCTGGTGTCTTAGTTAGTATTTCTACATACATATATAAAACTCCTCTTTTTTAGAAAAAAATTTATATTTTATATAGAAATATGTGTACATATTATAAAACAACCAAACCTCCCAACAATAAAGTCTGTTGAAATATTTGGTTGCTTTAATTTAACGCTGTATGAACTTATGCTTTTACAACATTTGCAGCTTGTGGTCCACGATTACCATCAACTATATCAAATGTTACACTTTGACCTTCTGAAAGAGATTTAAATCCTTCATCTTGAATTGCAGAGAAGTGTACAAATACATCACTACCATCTTCTCGCTCAATAAATCCATAACCTTTTTCTGCACTAAACCATTTTACTTTACCTAACATTGGTAATATCCTCCTAAAAATATATTTATCTTACTGTCTTGCTTTATATTTGTATCATATCATAGCATGTATAAAATATCAAACTACGACTCATCGATTTAACATAAATTATTATACATATTTAGCATTAAGAAATTATTTGGATTATTCGATATTATCTTTTAATTATATGTTTTATTTTATATAGTCTATGGCATTTAAAACTTATATTTATCTCATTATTATTTAAATATATAAAAAACAAAAGCTATTTTTTTAGTATTGTCTGTATAAACTCTCTAAATATCACAAATATTTATATCTTATATCTATTAATACGAATTAACATATATAGTAGCACTTTATATTCTACCTTATTATCTGCCTTAACATTCTTATAGCAACATTAATACCAAAAAGTACTCACAATTACAAAAGTATATAATCGTGAGTACTTTACTAAGACATTATAAAATTTTAGATAAAAATAATTTAGTTCTTTCACTAGTAGGTTCATCAAAAACTTGTTTTGGTGTACCGTCTTCTAAAATCTGACCACCATCTACAAATAATACCCTATCAGCTACTTCTTTAGCAAAGCCCATTTCATGTGTAACAATAACCATTGTCATACCTTCATCAGCTAATGATTTCATAACATCTAAAACTTCTCTTACCATTTCAGGATCTAGAGCTGATGTAGGTTCATCAAAAAGCATAACCTTCGGCTTCATTGCTAATGCTCGAGCAATAGCAACACGTTGTTTTTGTCCACCGGATAGTGAGTCCGGATACATATGGGCTTTATCAGATAGTCCAACGCGTTCCAACAACTTCATTGCTACCTGTTCTGCTTCTTTTTTATCAGTCTTTCTTACTTTAATTTGAGCTAATGTCAAATTGTCTAAAACAGTCATATGAGGGAACAAATTAAAATTTTGGAACACCATGCCTACTTCCGTACGAATTTCATTCAATTTATTCTTATCAGACAAATCCATTCCATCAACAATTACATGTCCACTAGTTGGTGCTTCTAAATAATTCATCGTCCGCAAAACTGTACTTTTACCGGAGCCAGAAGGACCAATAATTACAACAACTTCACCTTTTTCAATGCATAAATTAATACCTTTTAACACTTCATTTTTGCCAAAAGATTTTCGCACGTCTTTTAATTCAATCATTTTACGTTATATTTCCTTTCAAGGTAAGCAACCAATCGAGAAATCGGTATTGTCATACATAGGTAAATAATGGCAACCGTTCCCCAAATTTCAGTAGCTGCATAAGTCTTAGCTATAATTAATTGACCACGACGCATTAATTCTTCAAATCCAATAACAGAAACCAAAGAAGAATCTTTCAACATCGCAATAAATTCATTTCCTAAAGGAGGGATAGACGCTTTGAAAGCTTGAGGAATAATAATATGACGCATCGTTTGCCACCAAGACAATCCTAAAGAACGACCTGCTTCCATTTGCCCTCTATCAACAGATTGAATACCTGCGCGAAATATTTCAGATACATATGCACCAGAATTGATACTACATGCAGCAACAGCTGCTACATAAGGATCAATTCTCATACCAATAATTTGTGGTAATGCAAAGTAAATCATAAAAATTTGTACTAACATAGGTGTACCACGAATTACATCGACGTAGCATTTAGCCAGTATACGAATAACTACAAAATTAGACATTCTAGCTAAAGAAATAATTAAGCCTATAATAAAACCACAGCTTACAGCAACAGCTGTAATCTTAATAGTCATTAAAGCCCCATATAGTAATAATGGTAAATTACTCGTTATGACATTCCAGTCCATCTACAACTCCCTATTATTTAAAATCAATAACAACAGGCATATCTGCTGGTGCATCTACATTAAACCATTTTTTATATAATGAATTAAATTCACCATCAGCCTTCATATCAGCAATAGCCTTATTAATTTCTTCTTCTAATGCTTTATTATCTTTATTAAATGCCAATCCTAGATATTCTTTAGTATTTGGATATGCCAAAATTTGAATATGTTCATCAGGATGTTTTGTACTGTAATATTGAGCAACAGGCAAATCAATAACAGTCGCATCAACACCACCATTTTTTAGTTCAAGCAAGGCTTCATTACTGTGGTCAAATTCTTTTACTGCAGCGCCTTCAATTTTATGAGCTAAATCAGCACCAGTTGTTCCCATTTGAGCAGCAATTTTTTTATTTTTTAAATCATCTAATGAATGAATAGTATCATTACTTTTATAAACAATAGCTAACGCATTTTCATAGTATGGAGAAGAAAATAATACTTTTTCACTACGTGCTTTCGTAATTGTCATACCTGAAGCAGCGACATCAATATCATGAGTATTTAATGCCGGAATTAATGCATCAAAGGCAACATTTTTAAGTTCTACATCTTTATTAATACGTTTACCAATGGCACGAATCAAATCAATATCAAAACCAGCGTAGTCTTGTGTTTTATCATCTTTAAATTCAAAAGGAACAAATGTTGCATTAGTTCCAACAATAAGTTTGTTTGATGTAGTTGTTGAAGAAGATCCACAACCACCAATCAACGATGCCGTCATAACGACCATTAAGCTACCTAAAACTAATTTTTTTACTTTTTTATTAAACATCATAGTAACCTCACATATAACTAAGTTTATTTATATAGTATATATATGTGGAATAATTATGTCAATATAAATGTATATAACAATAAATAAATTATTGATATTAATGATTTCTACATTTATTTTTATGCAATATATGAATTATTATACAATTATTGTATATGAATAATGGCTTAATTATCACACTTATCTTGAATTTTGTTTATACAAGTGTATAAGCAACAAAAAAGCACATGAGAAAAGCCTCATGTGCCTGTATACGGCTGACCTGGTCTTTGCCCCCACACTCGCCTGCTGGAAGGTTCGCTCATAAGTCCATGACTCCCCACTACTACTTCTCTCGGTTAACCGGCAGGACTTACATCTAAGCCGCACCATGCTCACAGTCTCTTAAACTGCTTATGTGGATCGTTTTGCCTGCGACTGGCCTCGACTTTCAACCACAGACCCGTATTTTCATATTATAGATGATTCATTATATGTATGTCTATATCTTTATTACGCACGTAAAAGCAAACATATATATCAGTAAATACTATTTTGATAAAAATAGAAAAAGCAAGTCCTAATTTTAATGTATAGAAAATAGGAATAGGAATATAAAATATTTCTTCATTTTTTTATGATAATTCTTAAAGCCAAAATTTCACATCCCATTTTTAAAGCATTTCTTTTTTGTCAACAGTTTTAATTATGCCAAATATGAATACATGTTAAAAAAGCAAACATTATACCGATACACAAAGAATAAAATTTATTGTATAATACGAATACTGTTAAAGAAGAACGGACTATAAGTTGTACGATGTAAAGCACCTTGGGGTTGGTACTTTACAGATTTGTATAGTAGAGGGGTTTATTATGTTTATGTTATCATTGATGCAACCATCTGGTTTGTATGAACTGGAGAAAGATAGTTTAGAGGCTATTAGTGCTCAACTATTACAAATGATACAAATGAAAAGCTATCACTTGTACACACATTCTATACAAGTATCTAACTACGCAGTTAGTATTGCCGCTAAAATGGGATTACCTTTAAATGAAATTGAACAAATCCGTCATGCTGCACTATTACATGATGTAGGTCTTTTAATGATTCCTAATGCGATGATTCAAAAAGCACCATATTTAAATAAGCAAGAAATGTCAAAATATAAACAACATGCTGCTAGTGGAGCTAATATGATTGAAAACTATCCATGTTGTCAACAAATTTTGTCTTATATTCGTTACCATCATGAAAAATGGGACGGCTCAGGATATCCAAAACATTTACGCGGCGCCAACATTCCACTCGGGGCACGTATCATTGCTGTTGCGGATTACTATGATTCCACTGTGAATCCATCCACTGAATTTTGGGCAAAAACAAAAGCTAAAGCAAAAGAAGAATTGTTTAGCGCATCTGGTTCCCTCTTTGATCCAGATGTTGTAAAAGCATTTATCGATGTACTAGGTTAAACAACATAATTAAGGCTGTAATAGAACTAAAATCTATTACAGCCTTTTATTTTTAAAAACTACCACTAGCTAATGTCAATGCTTCAATATAGTTAGGGTGATACCTTCTTAATATACGTGCTGCTGACTCTAAAGTAGCTCCCGTTGTAAATATATCATCAACTAGTAAAATCCGCTTATCATATAACAATGAGGGATCGCAAGTGTTCTTCCACATAAATGCCTTATCGATTGTACTATGCCGTTCACTACCAGATAATCTCCACATTTCTTTATGGGTATCCATTTTATATAAACAATCAAACCATTTATAACAAACCTCATTTTCATTATGACAGTCCATAAGTCCATTGACACTACTATCTTTTTTTCTACTATTAATACAATTAGAATTTGAAAATGATAACACCCAATCATAAAAAAATAGATCTACCTGATTATATCCTCTAACCTTCTTTTTTTCTATACTTGATGGTATAGGAATCACATAATGAGGCCTATACTCGTGCATCCTCAAGTTGTACGATGCTAAAAAAGGAGCAGCCCCTTTGGACTGCTCCTTTTTTTCATTAAACTTAACGTCATATATCATGGATTTAATACCACCTCGATAGTCAGCTAAAATCCAAGCAGAATCTAACGAGGATAGTAATTTAGATGGCACTTGTCTTACATGTAAAACTTCTTCAATACAAGCATCACACCAATCCCCTTGTTGTTGTACATGAGTACCACAATGAGGGCAAATAGGAGGAAATAAAAAATCAAATAGATTCATTATCCATCACATCTTCCTTGTAAACGTTCTTTAAATAATGTATATCGTTCTTCACCATTAACTGTTTTAACCGCCCGTTCTACAGAGCTCTTTGTACCAATCATAATAACCTTACGTTTAGCTCTTGTAACGGCAGTATAGAGTAAGTTCCGTTGCAACATTCCACC
Organism: uncultured Veillonella sp.; assembly: GCF_934230905.1. GTDB lineage: Bacteria > Bacillota > Negativicutes > Veillonellales > Veillonellaceae > Veillonella. The sequence continues at coordinate 88,148 of NZ_CAKQFJ010000002.1, forward strand.
ATACATTGGCACAAATGGAATGATAACAACACCATATTCACTACCTTGACTCTTATGAACCGTTATAGCATACGCAGGCATAATCATATGAGCTTCATCAATAGATAGGCGTACCTCTTTGTGAATAAATCGAATGCAAATATCAGATTTAGTAATGGCATAAATAACGCCAATTTCACCATTAAAAACCTCTAATTCATAATTGTTAAGAACTTGAATTACCTTATCACCAACACGGAATGTAATTCCATTGACACGCACTTCACTTTTATAACTATCTGGAGGATTCACTGATTGCTGTACATATTGAGATATACTTGTACTGCCAGCCTTACCTCTACGCATAGGCGAAATAATTTGAATATCAAGTTCATCATCGACAAATTCTTTTTCCCGTTTATACACATCAATGATGGCTTTCATCATATCATCAAGAGAGTTAACGGGTATAAACGTAAATTCATCACTAGGCGTAGCAAGATTTGGCATCTCACCACGATTAATAGCATACGCACTATCAACAATACTATTACCAGAACTTTGGCGATAAATATGTTGTAACCGCGTATAAGGAACCATATCACTATCAAGTAAATCTTTCAATACAAATCCAGCACCTATAGGAGGCAGCTGATCAACATCGCCTACAATAATGACATGAGCCTCACGAGGAATTGCTGACATTAGAGAATAAAATAATCGTACATTGAGCATAGATGCTTCATCTATTATGATAACATCTATATCAAGAGGATCATCTTCATTTTTAGTAAAATCATAAGAATCACTGCCAGCTACAGGCATGAGCAAACGATGTATAGTAGTAGCTTCAAACTCAGTGGCCTCTGTTAAGCGCTTTGCTGCGCGTCCCGTTGGAGCACAAAGAATAATTCGACCCAATCCACCTAATTGAAAACCTTTAACTAAGGCTTTAATAATCGTAGTTTTACCCGTACCAGGTCCACCAGTAATAAGTGAAAATTTTTCAAAAAATGATAATTCTATGGCTTCTTTCTGTTCAGAACCAAAGGTAATATGATTATCTACTTCAAAACGTTCAATAAAATCTGGAATATCTAGTGATATAGGATCAGCTTCAACTAAAAAATCACGTGTATAATGTACACTTTCTACTTCAGATACATACATTTCAGGCGGATACACATAAAGTATATCATCATAATAGGTACTATACAGGATAGCTTGAGAAATTAATGAGTCAATATGATTAGCAATTAAATCTGCATCTACATTCAGTAAGTCATAGGTACGCCCTATCAATTCATCTACAGGTAAACACGTATGACCTTGGTTATCTAAATTCCCCAATATCCAATTTACACCGGCTTCTAAACGTCGTTCATCATCGGCCTCAATATCTAAATTCATTGCTAATGTATCAGCTGTATTAAACAACATATCTGGCGCAATACGCAATAAATTATAAGGATTATCTTGTATGACACCTATAGAGGATGCACCATAATAAGTGTACACAGTGCGAGACCATTTAGAAGAAATCTGATGAGATTCAAAGAAATGGTTCAAATCGGATAATATACCTTCACCAAGTAATGTATTATACAATTCCTCTTTAACGCCTTTGCGTAAACCTGGTACGTCTTTAATTTCTGCAGGCCGTTCTTCACGCAATACATCTAGTAATCGAAGACCAAAATAATCACAGATTTTATCTACAGACTTTTCCCCTAAGCCCTTTATACCTAAATTTATTAAATATTGTTTGGCAGCCCCCATATTATCGGGTTTGAGTTTTTCTATACTAGATGCATCGAACTGAATACCATACTTTTGATGCTCTACATAGCGTCCTTTAATTTCAATATCTTCCCCTTCTTTTGGGGCTTCAAAACGACCAGTACAAGTAATGTATTCCTCATTATAATCTTTCACAAGAAATACACAATACGTGTTCTGTGTGTTCTGATATATAATTCGGTATACAAATCCTCGTAATACTTCCATTATTTCTCCGTATTAGGTAATGCTTCGATAATCTCTTGAACAGCGTCAGTAATGCTACCTTCATTACCAATCTTAATATGAGCAACCCGTTCATACAAAGGATATCGTTCCTCGTAAACATTAAAAATATATTCAATGCTTTCTTTCACGAGTGGGCGAATTTCTAAATCCAAATCATCAAGAATATGGTTAACATCACGATTTACAAATACAACTAAACCATTATTTCTCATAAGATTTACAATTTTTTCAGATGTCACAGTCCCACCACCTGTAGCAATAACAGATGGTTTGTTATGAATTAATTCTTTAATTGTTTCATATTCATATTCACTAAAAGCATCTTTACCGTCATAGATAAAGATATTTTGTACACTTTTACCTACTTTATCTTGAATCGTTTGATCCAAATCATAAAAATCTCGGCCGAGTTCTTTAGCAAGCATTTTACCAACTGTAGTTTTACCCGCACCTGGCATGCCAATTAAGAAAATATGTTTGTGCATATGTTCCTTTAAAAACTCATTACTAATAGAAATGACATCTTTCATATAGGATTCAATATAGGTCAACATACGTGAATCCTCACATTCAGCCTTAAGACTAGAAATAATCTCATAATCACGATCTTCATCTATAAGAGGTAAATGATGTTCATCTTTAAACTTACCAATAGATTTAATGATAGATAATCGTTGTGTAAATAACTCTACTAACTGTGTATCAATCGTATCAATTTGCTTGCGTGCATCTTTAATATCCATAGCTCCCCCTTATGGGTTATTCCGTAAAATCCGAATTGCTGTTTCCTCATCGATTTTCATTTGGTCAATCAATTCTTGTAAATTATTAAATTTAACCTCACCACGTATATAAGATATAAATTGAACAGTTACTTCCTTACCATATACGTCTTGGTCAAAATCAAATACATGTACTTCACATCGATGATATTGATTTTTAAAAGTTGGATTATCCCCTATATTTCCAACACCATCATACCATATTCCATCTATACAAACCCGATTAGCATATACACCATCTGGTGGAATCGCCATCTCATTAGGTAACAAAAAGTTTATCGTAGGAAATCCTAATGTACGACCTCGTTGATCGCCTTTTATAACGATACCTCTAAACTGGTATGGCCGTCCAAGCCAAGCAGTCGCTTGTTCCATATGGCCTTCTTCTATAGCTTTACGAATATTAGTACTACAAATTGGGCCTTCTTTTGTAGATAATAAAGGTTCAACAATAATATGAATACCTTTTTCACACAAACGTTCACGCATTAACTTAGGATTTCCAACACCTTTGGCGCCAAATGTAAAATTAGTACCAATTACAATGCCTACAACATCAATATTGTAGCAAAGTGCATCCAAAAACTCATCCGGAGACATGTTAAATATATCTAAATTCATAGGAAGGCGTAGAATATAATCCACCTTTAAAGATTCTAAAATCTCATCCATAATATCAGAAGATAACACGCGTTTAGGAACAGCTTCTGGACATAATATAGTCAAAGGATGTTCACTGAAAGTAACAACAACCGTGACAGCATCATGCGCTCGAGCCTCTGCTATAGCATTACTAATGACCCGCTGATGACCACAGTGTACACCATCGAATGTACCTAATGCGTATACAATTTTACGATTAATTTGACGTAATTCATCAAACGAGTGTAAATGTTTCATACTTATCCTTCAATAAAAATATTTTTATCCACCTTAAGTGAGTCTTTAGTTCGTCTTAGTATACCTATAAAACCATTTGGTCCATAAGCCCTATACTTTTCAAATGGAACCGTATGAGAAAATGCCTCAACGATTGGTAACTCTTTACCTTGCACCATCATCTTTAATTGTACACTATTTACATCCACTTTTAAAAGATGGGATACTGCAATATCTGTAGGCAATACAAGTTTCTCACCACATAAGGTTAATTCTTCGGCTATATAAGACGATTGAATAGAGAATGGCCCTACTCTAGTCCTCGTTAAAGATGTCATTGTTCCAGGTATGCCTAATTGGATACATATATCGCGTAACAACGAACGAATATATGTACCACCAGAACAAGTGATACGAATTGTAAAATATGGAAACCCATAGGCTACCAATTCAATATTAGAAATCGTAATAGTCCGCATCGGTAACTCTACAGGTATCCCCTTACGTGCATATTCATAAGCACGTATTCCATTAATTTTAATAGCTGAATACTTAGATGGGCGTTGCTCTTGTGTGCCAACAAATCTAGATAACAAAGCCGTTAACTCATCCCACGTTGGCGGTATCAATCCTTCTTTAATAATAGAAGAATTCTCTAACAATTGAACACCATAGGCTAATTTCATATCTTCATCAGGCAAAACCGGTTGTCCAGTACTATCTTCAGTGTCTGTAAAAGTACCAAATTTGCATTCTGCTACATATGTCTTATCAAACCCATCTGTATATTCTATAAGGCGTGTCGCCTTTCCCAAGAATATAGGTAAGACACCATAAGCCATAGGGTCTAATGTACCACTATGACCAATGCGTTTTTCTTTCAAAATGCGACGACATATACCAACAGCATCATGACTAGTAATACCAGGAGGCTTTAGAAATGGCAATACTCCATCCATTATTTAATAACCTCCAATAGACGAGCTTTAGCCTCATCAATAGACGCTTCTATGGTACAACCTGCAGCACGTATATGGCCACCACCGCCAAAGCAATTGGCAATTGCATTTACATCAGTGCCCTTTGAGCGTAAGCTAATGCGCGTACGATTTGTACTTTCACCTTTCAACAAAATGGCTACATCAACAGTATCTACATTTCTAATAATATCAACAAATCCATCTGTATCATCTCCTAAAATATTCATAACCTCTGGAGATAACTCAATAGTAGCAACTCGATTATCTTTATAAAATGCAATAGTTTGCATAACCTGTTTCGTTACTTCAAGACGTGCCGCACTGACGGCCTCAATCGTTTCAGAAATAACATTAGGGCGAGCTCCTGCAGCTACACAGCGACTAGCCATTTTAAGTGTATTAGCTGTTGTATTACTGAACTTAAAAAATCCACAGTCTGTGGCAATCGCCATATAAAGAGCATTGCCCATAGACTCTGTAATAGGCCAATTCCATTGTTCACACAAATCTGTAATAATTTCACCGGTAGCCGCAAAATCAGGTTTTAAATATAGATAATCAGCAAATTCTGAATTAGAAATATGATGATCTATATTAAAAATAGGTGCACTAAAGAGTGCACCTACGCGGCCAATCCGTTCATACGTGCTAGCATCTAATACCATAAGCATATCAACCGATACAGGATGTGTTTCAAAGTAAGAAACCTCTTTAATTTGATCAATATACGATAAAAAAGAATATTTTTCTGGTATTACATCATCCACAACCATATACACGGTTTTACCTTGGGCTACTAGAGCCTCATAAAAGGCTACCATAGATCCAATAGCATCGCCATCTGGCCGTACGTGGACTGTGAGCATTATAGAATTAGCTTCACACAGAGCCATGTGTAATTGATTAATTGTAATTTTACTCATGTTCTGTATTATCCTTTATCTTAATTTATTTCTTCATCCTTTTTGATTTCATTCAAAAGGGACTCAATATGCATGCTGTAATCCAAAGATGTATCTTTATCAAAAGCAATCGTAGGAATATGGCGCAATTTTAATACCTTGCCAAGCTCGGTACGTACATGACCAGATGCATGCGTTAATGCAATAAGAGTATCTTCTTTCTCTTTATCAGAACCAAACAAGGAAACATAAATCGTAGCTTCACGTAAATCACCAGTTACATGAACATCAGTAATTGTCGTAAAGCCGATGCGAGGATCTTTCAACCCACGCATCAACATTTGACTTACTTCTTGTTTGATGAATTCTTGTAATTTTCTTACACGAACATCACTCATAGTAACCTCCTAAATTTGAGGTGCAACTTCTTCCATCAAGTACGCTTCAATTACGTCGCCTTCCTTGATGTCGCGGTAACCTTCCAAGGAGATACCGCATTCGAAGGATGTTTTAACTTCTTTTACTTCATCTTTAAAACGACGTAAAGAGTCAACTTTACCTTCAAACACAACAATACCATCACGGATTAGTCGAACTTCAGAGTCGTTGGTAATACGACCTTCAGTTACATAAGAACCGGCAACAATAGCTTTTGGTGTAGAGATAACTTGACGCACCTCTGCACGACCAACGACAACCTCTTTAAATTGAGGTGCCAACATACCTCGCATAGCAGACTCAACGTCATTAATAGCATCATAGATAACACGATATGTACGTAAATCTACCTTTTCTTGTTCAGCAGCACGACGAACATTGGCATCTGGACGAACGTTAAAGCCCATAACAATTGCATTAGAAGCAGATGCCAACATAATATCGGATTCATTAATAGCACCTACAGCAGCATGTACGATAACAATACGTACTTCCGGATTTTTAATACCTTCTAAGGATTGACGTAATGCTTCTACAGAACCTTGAACATCAGCTTTAATGATAATGTTAAGATCTTTTAACTCACCTTGTTGAATTTGATTAAAAATATCATCCAATGTAACTTTATGCGTTGCTTGTAACTCTTGTACACGTTGTTTTGCAATGCGTTTTTCAGCAATTGTACGTGCTTCATTATCATCCATACCATTGATAATTTCACCAGCTTGTGGAACTTCAGAGAAGCCTAAAATTTCTACTGGCATAGATGGACGAGCGACTTTAACCTTTTCACCACGCTCATTTGTCATAGCACGAACTTTACCATACGCAGTACCAGCAAGAACGGTATCACCTACACGAAGAGAACCTTTTTGTACTAACACGGTACATACAACACCACGGCCTTTATCAAGTTGAGCTTCAATAACTACGCCGTATGCTTTACGATTAGGATTTGCTTTTAGTTCCATAACTTCTGCTACAAGCAAAATATTTTCGAGTAAATCGTCAATACCTTGTTTTTTCTTAGCAGATACGGGAACCATAATAACATCGCCGCCCCACTCTTCTGGTACTAAACCATGTTCCACCAATTGTTGTTTTACATGATCAGGGTTAGCACCTGGTTTATCCATTTTGTTAATAGCAACGATAATAGGAACATCTGCAGATTTAGCGTGATTAATAGCTTCGATAGTTTGTGGCATAACACCATCATCAGCAGCTACTACAAGAACTGCAATATCTGTAGATTTTGCACCACGTAAACGCATTGCTGTGAAAGCTTCATGGCCTGGTGTATCAAGGAATGTGATCTTATTATCATTATAACGAACTTGGTACGCACCGATATGTTGTGTAATACCACCCGCTTCGCCAGCAGTTACATTGGTTTGACGAATTACATCCAATAAAGATGTTTTACCATGGTCAACATGACCCATAATAGTTACAACAGGAGGGCGAGGCTTCAAAGTTTCTGGTGCATCTTCAATTTCAATAATATCAGTAGGATCTTCTTCCGGTTCAACTTCTGTTACAGCTACACCAAATTCTTCAGCTACGATAGTAGCTGTATCAACGTCAACCTCTTGGTTAATACTAGCCATAACACCTAAAAGCATCAATTTTTTGATGATTTCAGAAACTTCACGGCCCATTTTTTCAGCCAATTCTTTAACGGTTAAAGGACCACTTAATTCTATTTCTGTAGCAATAGCTTCTTGTGCTTTACGCTCTTCTTCCGCCTTGTGTTGCAAGTATTGCTCGTTACGATGTTTTACCTTATTTTTCTTCTTTTGCATAGAAGTGGACAATAGGGATTGTGGTCGATTATTGCCTTTTTTGTTTTTCTTGTTACGGCGATCATTACCATTTTGTTGATTACCACTATTGTTGTTTCGATTATCTACGCGACCATTACGATTTCGATTTTCTGCGTTACCATTATTGTGGCGATTGTCATTTTTTTGACCTTGTTGTTGACCATTAGGACGATCTTGTTTTTGATGATTATGGCCATCTTGTTTATTACCACCATTATTTTGCTTTTTAGTAGGCTCATTAATCTGTACATGACGAACATTAGCTTTCTTATCTTCATGCTTATTATCATGTTTAGATTCTTTTTTATGGTTATGCTCTTTTGCTGGTTTATCTATTTTCACAGATTTTTCAGTTGTGCTGGCTTTCTCATGTTTGCTTGGATTAGCAGGAATGGACTCTGCCTTCGTATTAGAACTATTAACCTTACCACCTAACTGATTTTTAACTACAGTATAACCTTCATCATCTACTGTGTTAACAGCTTTTGTTACATTAAAATTATGTTGTTGCAAAATAGAAATAACCTGTTTACTTTCAACGCCAAACTCCTTAGCGATTTCATGTACGCGCTTTTTGGACATCTACATACCCCCTTCTTACTGATCAATCTCTTTTAGTAACGCTTTTGCAAATCCATCATCTTCTACGGCCACTACCACACGTATTTCCTTGCCTATAGCCGTACCTAAAGATTCTTTACTACCGACTTTACGCAATGGGATATGATGTATTTCTGCTAATTGTATGTACTTCTTTTCATTATTGGCTGCACAATCAGTGGCTAACAAAACAAGTTTTGGTATTTTGTTTTTCATCGCTTTTTCTACAATGAAATCTCCAGAACTCAATTTTCCCGCTCGCTGTGCCAAGCCTAAGAGATTTAAAACTTTATCTTCACTCATATGCCAAAACTATTCATTACTTTCCAAATCATGTTTCAATGCTTCATACACATCTTTAGACACTGCATGCTTTAAAGACCGTTCTAACTTTTTTCCTTTATAGGCAGTCTCAAAACAATCCATAGATGCACAAAGATAAGCACCACGACCAGGCGCTTTACCAGTTCTATCGATACTAATTACGCCTTCTGGACTTAGAGCAATGCGCATTAATTCACGCTTACTCTTTGGTTCACCACAGCCTACACAAGTGCGCATAGGTTGAGATTTGGTTTTCATTAGTCTTCACTTTCCGCTGCTTCAGTACTTGCAAAACCTGTGAAAGGATTTTCTGCAGCTTGTGTTTCACTTTTAATATCAATTTTCCAATTTGTCAATTTAGCTGCTAAGCGAGCATTTTGACCAGCTTTACCGATAGCCAAGGACAATTGATAGTCAGGTACTACAACATAAGAAGATTTTTCTTCTTCACTAACATCTACTGAGATTACTTTTGCAGGACTTAATGAGTTCGCAATGTATATAGCAGGATCCTCATCCCATTTTACAATATCGATTTTTTCATCATGTAATTCATCTACAATATGTTGAACACGTTGACCTTTTGGACCTACACAAGCACCAACTGGATCGATTGATTCATCGCGGCTATATACAGCAATTTTAGAGCGCATACCCGGTTCACGTGCTACAGATTTAAGCTCTACTACACCTTCATAAATTTCAGGAACTTCAAGCTCAAATAAACGTTTTAATAGCCCCGGATGAGTACGAGAAATCATGATTTGAGGACCTTTCGTAGTTTTCTTAACCTCTACGATATAGCATTTAATGCGATCCCCTTCATGATATGTTTCTGTAGCGATTTGCTCTGTTGGAGGTAAGATGGCTTCTGTTTTACCAAGATTGATAAATACATTTTTACCTTCAACACGGGTAATCACACCAGTAATAATATCGCCTTCACGGCTATAGTATTCTTCATATACAACACTACGTTCAGCTTCTTTCAAACGTTGAATCAACATTTGTTTCGCAGTATGGGCTGCACTACGACCAAAGTTAGCAGGTGTTACATCTGCCTCAACAATATCGCCAATTTCATAGCGTTTATCAATTTTGCGAGCATCTAATAAGCTGATTTCAGTTTCTGGTAATTCTACGGTTTCTACAACTTGTTTTTTTGCCATCACCTTATAGGCACCAGTTTCACGATTCAATTCCACATACGCCTCTGGATTAGAATGTGGTTCCTTACGATATGCTTGTAATAACGCAGCTTCTAAGGATTCAAAAATAACCTCAGGTGCAAAACCTTTTTGTTTAGTCAGCACCATAACTGCTTGAATTAATTCTTGACTCACTCGTACGCCTCCATATATTAAAAATCAAGATGTAATCGAATTTGTGCAATGGCAGTACGCTCAAATGTTTCGCTTTCACCATTGATTAAAAATTCTATCGTAGTATCTGAATAACCTTGTAGCACACCCGTATATTGTTTACTACCATTAATCGGTTTAAACAATTGGATATCTACATCACGGCCATTATAGCGAATAAAATCTTTCTCCTTTTTTAGGACTCGATCAAGACCAGGAGATGACACTTCAAGCAAATAATTTTCTGCAATCGGGTCTTTCTCATCGAGGACAGCACTTAATTTTTCACTGACCATTTGACAGTCATCCAAATCAACACCACCCGGTTTATCGAGATACACACGTAAATACCAATCGCGTTCTCGAACATAGTCGACATCGACTAATTCCAGATTTGTGCCAGCTATAATGCCTTCAACTACAGAGGAAACAAATTCCTCGACAGCCTCTCTTTTCATAGCCATCGCCTCCTTATAACATACTACATATTGATCATATACGCTGTTTTTAACATAAAATTTGATAAAATTATACGACTAATTTCACCCAATCATAAACGAAAGAGTGAGCAACAATAGCCCACTCTTAAAAAAGTTTATATAAAAGTCATATATAGTATAGCATAATTCAACTAAAATGTACAATTTAACTACGTGAATTTAGTTCACTTAGGATATTTTTTAAATGTTCAGATAGTACATTTTCTAATTGATCTAAAGTTTTAGCATCAAGATGATGATCAATTTCTGGGTAATTTTTATACCGTAATTCTGCAAAAAATTCATCGCGATACTCATTATAGTACAGTAACAATCCTGTACATTCATCCATCTTTCGATATTCACCTATAATATACGAACCATTGATCATACGCACTGCATTTTTAGGGGTAATATCTCGTACATATCCCTCTAACTCAGCGGGCATAACAGCTTCAAAATCCCAGTTTTGTAAATCCTTACGCATATAGGTATAAGTAAAATTTTCTGCACTGTTGATGAGTAATTTTGAAAGCCCCTGTACGCAACGATTTTGCAAGCCCTGCCAATACGGTTCAAACTCTTGTCGCACAAAAGATATATCTACAAATGTGAACAAAGGCATAACCACATGCACAGTATAATCCTCTACCTCTTTATCATACAGAGCGCACCATTTCCAACCTAAGTCATTTTCATAATGAAATAAAGGTAAGGTCAATACCGCCTTATTAGCGGCCAAAGATTCTTGAGCTTTTACTATTTCATCAGGTCCCGTTATAACAAGTCTAAAGTTTCCAATCGTCTGTGGTAACCAAGAATAATCTAAAGACTTACATGTTTCAATAATGTTCTCCATATAATGCTTCATACCTTTCTTGATACATCAAAACGGTTTTAACATACATACGAGTTTCAGGAAATGGAATTGTATCTACCATACCATTCCAATTTTTTTCCTTCACCCATGATTCCACATGCCCACGCCCCGCATTATACGCAGCTAAGGCTTGTACCTCATCACCATTAAACTCTTTTAATAAATAACCTAAGTACCATGTCCCTAATTGAATATTAATTTCCGGTTCTTTTAATTGGCGATCTGTATAGTTACTATGCCCCATTTGTTGTGCTACCCAACGAGCCGTATCCGGCATGAGCTGCATCAATCCAAGGGCCCCCGTTTCTGATTCCGCCGTATTCTTATATTTACTTTCAGCCAAAATAACACTGGCAACCAAAGCTGGTGATACCTCTTCCTTTTCTGCAGCCGATATAACTACGTCTCTATACTCAAAGGGGTATGCTACATTGCGTGCTACAGGATCTTGTAAATGGTTAAAATAAAACCATCCTAATACTACAATAGCCAAGGCTGTTGCTGTAGTTCGTTTCATACATCCTCCCCTTACTCTTAACTGTATATATTTGAATCAATTCAAACATATATTTCATTGATAATTATTTATTATACAACGGTAGTAGTTTCTCATGCCACAATTTTTCTAACTGAATATATAATTCATCAGGTGTACCATCATTATTAATGATGACATCTGCATAGGGCCGTTTATCATCTAGTAACATTTGACTTTGAATACGCGCTAATGCATCCTCTTTTGAGTAACCATTACGCGCCATTAATCGTTGAATTTGTACCTCTGGCGATACATACACAAGCCAAACCGTATCTAGTCTCTCATACCACTTACCTTCAATCAAAAGAGGAATATCATAGATAACAACAGGTTCATGTTCTCTTTCAAATGTATTAGCCAGATCATCAATACGGTCTCGAATTAATCCATGCAAGCAATGATTTAATTCTAAAAGCTTAGTTTCATTATGAAATACAATGGCACCAAGTGCCTCTCGGTTTAAACTACCATCATCCCGCAGTACTGTATTACCAAACAATTGATGAATAGCCGCTAAACCGGGTGTACCAATTTCTACAACTTCACGTGCTACTACATCAGCATCAATATATGGTACGTTTTTCTTTTTAAAAAAATCTAATACCGTACTCTTACCAGATGCAATACCACCTGTTAAACCTATTTTTAACATATGTGCCTCCTATTGATTCTGCCAATCCAAACATCATATGAAAAATCTATTTTACAAGTGCCCAGTTTTCCGCATTATGTACATCAACAATAAGTGGAACATGTAATTCTACAATGGATTCCATAGTTTCCTTAAGCAACGTTTGAATAGCATCCAATTCATCGTTTATGACTTCTAATACAAGCTCATCATGCACCTGTAATAATAAACGGGACTTAAAGCTCTTCTCTTCTAAAATGGATTCCACCTTGTTCATAGCGAGCTTAATAATATCCGCAGCAGTCCCCTGTATCGGTGTATTCATAGCCGTCCGTTCTGCAAAGGAACGACGATTGAAATTGCGGCTATTAATATCTGGTAGCTCACGCATACGACCAAACATAGTACGAACCTTGCCAGTCTCATGAGCTTCTTGTACCATGTTGTCCATATATTCTTTAACCTTTGGATATCGGCTAAAATATAATTCAATATAGTTTTTTGCCTCTTGGCGTGTAATGCTGAGATCTCTAGATAAACCAAAGTCAGAAATACCATAGATAATGCCAAAGTTGACTGCCTTTGCATGAGACCGTTCTTCACTGGTTACCTCATCTTGAGACTTGCCAAGCACTTCGGCAGCGGTAAATCTATGAATATCCTTCCCTTCATTAAAAGCCTTAATTAATGCTTCATCACCAGACAAATGCGCCAAAATACGAAGCTCGATTTGTGAATAATCGGCACTCACTAATGTATCAAAGCCTTCTCCAGGATAGAATAACGCTCTAATTTCACGACCCTTTTCTGTACGGACAGGAATATTTTGCAAGTTCGGATCAGAGGAGCTCAATCGTCCAGTAGCTGTCACCATTTGATTAAATGTGGTATGAATGCGATGCGTTTCAGGATTAATGAGGACCGCTAAGCCTTCGCAATAAGTAGAAACTAATTTAGACACTGATCGATAAGCCAAAATCTTCTCTACAATAGGGCTTTCATGACGAAGCATATCCAATACTTCTGCATCTGTAGAGTACCCTGTTTTCGTCTTTTTAATGACAGGTAGATTCATCTTTTCAAACAGGATAATACCCAATTGTTTTGGAGAATTAATATTAAATGTTTCCCCCGCCAATTCATAAATTTCTTGCTGAACAGCTTCGAGTTCTGCCTTGAATTTAACAGTTGATTCTTCTAATTTTACTGGATCAATATAAATACCATTTTTCTCCATCACAAGTAATGTATGAATCAACGGCAATTCAATGTTGTTATATAAATCCCATAAGGATTCATCTTGTAATGCCTTAACAGCCGCCTCGTCCATAGCGAGTAAGGCTTTTACCATAGAAACGCACTCTACATCAACGCTACCTGTGGCAATAGATGGCACACTAAAACGCTCTGTTAAATAAAGATATCCGTAATTGGTACGCGTTGGATCCAATAGATAAGCCATCAAGGATATATCGTGAATACGAGCAACGCCATCATCATATAAACGAATCTGAGCCGGTTCATTATGGCAAAGAACCTCCATCAATTCCTTGCTTTGTGTCGTTACAATCGTTTTCGCACCATTTAATGCATGTAATAATACATCATTATGAGAACTATCTAGCTTGATAATGCTTTCACCATTGTTAATGAAAGCAGACGTAATCGTACGGAATGGTGCCTTGCCGTCTGTAATGATATGAACTCCAATGGTTTTATTTTTGTAAAAGTCCTCAGTAAGAGCAGATGAATCTAACAAATCTTCGATTTTAATCTCTTCGGCCATACTAAAGAGGCCACCAAAATCCTCTGCATCGCTACCTTCTGTGCCCATCACACTAGCCAAGCGAGGTGTCAATTTAGTAAAACCAAGTGTTTCAAACATGGGCTTCACTTCGCCAAGGTGGAAATTCTGTACAAATTGATCGAGCGTATAGGACAAATCCATATCCGTTTTAATGGTAGCCAATTGACGAGATAAGAAGGCCAAATCCTTGTTTTCAACAAGACGTTCTTTCAATTTCTTGCCAGAAATGTTATCGATATTTTCGTATACAGACTCTAAATCACCGTATTCATTAATCAATTTAAGAGCTGTTTTTTCACCAACCCCTGGAACGCCAGGAATATTATCGGAAGAATCACCCATAAGCGCCTTCATTTCGATAACCTTATCAGGGCCATAACCATATAATTCAGCCATATTCTCTAAGGTAACCTCTAGCATGTCTGAGATACCTTTTTTCGTCAAGAATACATGACTGTAATCGGTAACAAGTTGTAAATTATCTCGGTCACCAGTAATGATCTTTACCGCTAAATCAGAAGAGCCAAATGTCTTTGATAAAGAACCAAGAATATCGTCCCCTTCAAATCCTTCCTCTTCGATAACGCATATGCCAAGAGCCTTTAATACATCCTGAATCAAGCTAAACTGAGGTCGTAAATCCTCTGGTGCATCAGGACGATTGCCCTTATATTCACTATACATTTCAGTACGGAATGTGTGACGGCCTTTATCAAATGCGACAGCAATGTAGTCAGGTTTTATTTCCTCATATAATTTAATGAGCATCGTCAAAAAACCATATACCGCATTAGTTGGCGTGCCAAGAGCAGACTTCAACGGAGGAAGCGCGAAAAAGGCACGGAATAACAGGCTGCTGCCATCTATAATCATTAATTTTTTCATGTGTACACCTCGCTTAATCATATGTTTCATTATAGCATATTGAGGCGTAATAAAATTGATTTTTAATCGCTTATACGAAGGTAAAAATATATGTACTACGCATTCTTGCTTAAGAAGAATGGGAACACGGGTGGCCTAAAGCTTCCACCGGCCGGGTCTGTCTACGGCCTGCGGCCTTCGCAGGG
>NZ_CAKQFJ010000003.1 GCF_934230905.1 uncultured Veillonella sp.
GTAGCTACAACAGGGCAATTGATAAGGCGCGCTAAACGATATGCGATAACAGCACTATCCTCAATCTGTGCTCCATCTACACCTTTACCGGTAGTAGAGTCATCCTTCTTATTATCAGGATTAAGTGCATCATAAATAGCTTTGATTTCACTTTGGTTTCCCCTCAACAAAGAGATAGACCCCGTATGAATCAAGTCTAAAACCACAGATAAACGATAAGCCCCCGCATGACAACCCACTGGATCTAAAACGATAGGAACCTCATGTTTCTTCGCCAGTGCTATGGCATCTTTGTAGTAACTAACCTTGTCTGGGGTAAGAGTGCCAATATTGATGAGTAGCGCCGATGCATGAACGATGAGGTTTTTCAAATCTTCACTACACTCACTCATCACAGGCGAAGCACCGATAGCTAGTAAACCGTTAGCCGTAAAGGTTCGTACCACATCATTGGTAATACAAATAACGAGAGGATTTCTCTGGCGCAAAGTCTCTAATATATTTAGCTTAGAATAGGTTAGCCCCTTCATATATGGATTTTCATAGTTCATATTACTATCTCCTCTAATCTTTTTTCAAAAGCTCATCCATCGTTTCAGGTCCATTAGATAACAGTCCATAAGCCATATGATTAACAGGGCCACAACCATTTCCTAGTGCAGGATTATATTTAATAGCAATGGCAATATAATCCTTGGCAATCCCTATGGCATCCATTATGTCACGGCCCTTTGCTAGCTCAGCGGTAATAACCGCTGAGAAGGTACACCCAGTACCATGTGTATGCACGGTATCATATTTAGGGCTCGTCCACGTACGCACACTACCGTCCTCAGCAAATGCATAATCCGTCGCATCATCGCCAATGTGGCCGCCTTTAATAATGACTACCTTTGGTCCTAACTCATGTAAAATACGATTAGCCGCCGTTGTTATGTCACTTTCACAACTAATTTTCATATCTGCTAAGACCTCTGCCTCGCTACGGTTCGGTGTAATAACAGTTGCAGTAGGTATGAGTTTAGATTTCAATAAATTTATAGCCTCATCCGATACGAGTCGATCGCCACTAGTAGCAATCATAACGGGATCCATTACATAGGGAAGATTTTTACTCACATAAGGATAGATAAGATCCATCATCTCAGGGAGAGCAATCATCCCAGTCTTAACAGCTTGGGGAATAATATCTGAATATACATCATGTAATTGCTTTTCTATACTCTCCAAAGATAAATGTTCCACATGATGTACACCCATGGTATTTTGGGCTACTACAGATGTAACTACAGCCATACCGTATACATGACGACTTTGGAAAGACTTCAAATCAGCCATAACACCAGCACCACCACTTGGATCGGTACCAGCAATTGTTAATGCAGTATGTAATTTCATTATGCCTCCTTGTATTATAGATTAAATCAGTACAAATACTACTATTCAAAAATAAAAACGAGACCACCTCATATGGAATGGTCTCGTAATAGTGTAATATTATGTTTCACTCCACTTTCCTACGCCAGCATTATCTGAATCAGGTCTAGGGTTTTGAATGATCAATCTCAGCAAAAGCACCCCTAGTGGCAATATATTTTTATGATTTAGTTATAGCATTATTATACAAAATATGCAAGAAAACATTTGACCATTTACAATTGAACTCGTATAATAAAACCCATAACGGGGTGCTCACAAGAGTGGGCTGAGAGTAAGCTATTGCTTTAACCCATAACCTGATTTGGATAATGCCAACGTAGGGAACATAGAGGATTAATAGCCGAGTTCCTATGGACTCGGCTTTTTCTATGACTTCCTGGCAAGGAGGACGTATGAAAGACACACACATCACACAACCACAATTCGCTATGATATGGTTCGGTGCTGCATTATCAATTGCAGAAATCATGACCGGTACCTATCTAGCTCCATTAGGCCTTACACAAGGTTTGTATGCTATCATCCTAGGTCATATTGTAGGTGGCATACTATTATTTGGGGCTGGACTCATTGGCGGCCGATTACGCCAAGGTAGTATGAACACAACAGCTTTTAGCTTTGGCCCATGGGGCGCAAAAGGTTTTGCCATCTTAAACATTTTACAATTATTAGGTTGGACTGGCATTATGATATATGATTCTATGTTAGCTCTTCAAGAACTAATTCCTTTTGATCCTCATATTTGGGCTATTGCAATTGGTTGTCTTGTTATTTTATGGCTTTTTATCGGACTTCATAATACCGGTTATATACACGGTATTGTATCTACTTTACTACTTATTCTCACCATATATATGGGATACCACATCATATCCGATTGGCCATCTCATACATTATCTATTAGCAATAACTCCATGAGCTTTATAGCAGCTTTTGAATTATCTATTGCTATGCCATTATCCTGGTTACCATTAATCAGCGACTATACACGAGAAAGTCAAAAACCATTATCAGCCTCCCTCATCAGTGCTGGTGTATATACAATCACTAGTATTGCTATGTATGCGTTGGGTCTTAGTACCGCTTTATTTGGTGGTGGAGACTCTATTATTGCCATTTTAATGAATGCAGGGCTTGGCATTACAGGACTTATTGTAATTATATTTTCCACTGTAACTACTGCATTTATGGGGACCTACTCAGCAGGTGTTTCCAGTACTGCCATCTGTCGTGCACTTTCTACCAAAGGTGTAGCCATTGTTATTACAATTATCGGAACCATAGCAGCTCTAGTATATCCTATGGATGACATTACGGATTTTCTTTACCTTATCGGCTCTGTATTTACCCCAATGATTGGTATATTATTAGCTGACTTTTTTATCAATCAACAAGCGACACAAACTACAATTGCACATATCATTCGCGCTATTATTTGGCTGATTTCAGTTGGTGTATACCATTATATGTTACATACTGAAAACTTTATTGGCGCTACTATCCCAGCCTTTATCGTTGCATTTATAGCAACTATACTTGTCGGCCGTTTACAAACACATAGACAACAATAATACAATAAGCCCCCTGTATTTAGTAATTGTAGTGGTTACTAAATATAGGGGGCTTCTATTTATAACGATATAAATGAAATTATAAAATCATGTATATGGTAC
The DNA here is from genome assembly GCF_934230905.1 of uncultured Veillonella sp. Lineage (GTDB taxonomy): Bacteria > Bacillota > Negativicutes > Veillonellales > Veillonellaceae > Veillonella. The sequence goes on from NZ_CAKQFJ010000003.1 coordinate 3,114, forward strand.
TAACTATATTATTTTTTAAAGACGATACGCCGATAAGTGCCAAAATTCAACCATGTATTATACCATTGTACAGTAAAAGCTTCATCTGTATCCAACGATTGTTTAAAAATATCATATACAGCACTATTTTGAATATTAATAGAAAAGCCTCGTCCATTAAGCAGTGGTAAATTTTGATATGTGTATTCACGCAACGACTCTATAGCTATAATCGTTGAGTCACGCACCTTAACTGCTACTTTATCACGCAATACAAGAATATCAAAATCTACCGGATAAGAATAACTTTCACCTTGAATCGGAATTCTATCTCCTACCTTATATACTTGTATATCATTATGTTCTTTATTAACATTAAACCCTTCTATATCATAGAAAAATTCTTCAAATATATCACCACGAGCTTTTACTGCTCCATTAATAAAAGTATATAATTCTTGATGATCGTCAAGTCGCGCCAAAACAGTTCCACATGCAGATGTCATATGCGTAACTCTATCAATTAAAATTAATTCACCTAGACCCTTATGGTTTTCAAATGTATCGACAACTACAGGTTCTTGGAATTTTAGTACAACATGTGCTATTTCATTTTTATGTAATTCATCAGCTTGAAGTCGCTCACCATTATTGACATCAATTTTATATCTAATTTTAGTGACTACAGCAGATACTATTTTTGTACCTATACTTGCCCAATATTCTGTACCTTCTCTCAACTCGCTATCATCCATCCAAAGTAAATTTATATCTACTTTAGCGCTAACATTAAGATCAGTACCTTTATAAAATACACAACCTCGCGATACATCTACTTCACGATCAAGTTGGATAGATACCGGTTGATTTTTAGTTGCACTCTCTACTGTTTCAAACCCAATAATAATTGATTTAATTTTGGCTGTTTCACCACTTGGTAAAATCTTGATTTCTTCACCAACATGAATGGTACCTGATTGTACCTCCCCTTGGAATCCTCTAAATGTATGATTTGGCCTTGATACACGTTGAATAGGCATATAAAAACCAACTTCTTCTTTAGTTTCAATATCTACAGACTCCAAATATGGCAACAAAGCAGGGCCTACATACCACGGCATATTGGTAGATAATGTAGTAATATTATCCCCTTCTGTTGCTGATACTGGTATCAATTCAACTTGATGAAGTTCTAATTCAGCCTGTAAAGCTAACACTTCAGACTTAATTTCATTAAATCGGTCTTCATCATATCCTACTAAATCCATTTTATTAATAGCAAAAACAAAATGTTCAATGCCCATCAACTTACAAATACGAGCATGTCGTCGTGTTTGCACAAGCACCCCTTGTTTGGCATCCACAAGAATAATAGCTAAATCAGCAAAAGAAGCTCCTACAGCCATATTCCGTGTGTATTCTTCATGTCCTGGTGTATCTGCTACAATAAAACTTCTATGATTTGTCGTAAAATATCGGTAGGCCACATCAATCGTAATCCCTTGTTCACGTTCTGCCATCAACCCATCCAATAATAAGGAATAGTCAATTTCACCACCGCGACTACCCACCTTACTTTCTAATTCTAAAGCTTTCTTTTGATCTGCATATAATAGTTTAGAATCATATAGGATATGTCCAATTAATGTAGATTTACCATCATCTACGCTCCCGCAGGTGATAAACTTCAATAAACTTTTCATTAGAAATACCCCTCTCTTTTTCTACGTTCCATACTACCGGCAGCTTCACTATCAATAACCCGTGTTGTTCGTTCCGAAGATACTGCGCTCAACGTTTCATCAATAATTTCATCCAATGTATGTGCAGTTGATTCTATACCACCCGTCAAAGGATAGCATCCCAAAGTTCTAAAGCGAACACTTTTCATAACAGGTTTTTCACCTGGTTTCAAAGGAAAACGATCATCATCAATCATGATAATATTACCATCTCGCTCTACTACAGGGCGTTCTGCAGCAAAATAAAGTGGTACAATATCAATTTTTTCACGTTTAATATATTGCCAAATATCTGTTTCTGTCCAATTCGATATAGGGAATACACGCATGCTTTCACCCTTATTAATTTTGGTATTAAACAAGTTCCACATTTCTGGTCTTTGATTTTTAGGATCCCATGCTTGCTCTTCATTGCGGAATGAAAAAATGCGTTCTTTAGCTCGCGATTTTTCTTCATCGCGACGCCCACCACCAAAAGCCGCATCAAATCCATATTTAGTAAGCGCTTGTTTCAAAGCTTGCGTCTTCATAATATCAGTATAAGCAGAGCCATGATCAAATGGATTAATACCTCTTTTTACGCCATCTTGATTAATATATTCAATCATATCAATGCCAAGTTTTTTAGCAGTTTCATCGCGAAATTGTATCATTTCCTTAAATTTCCACGTTGTATTTACATGAAGAAATGGAAATGGTGGTTTTTCTGGATAAAATGCTTTTAACGCCAAATGTAACATAACGGAACTATCTTTACCAATCGAATACAACATAACCGGTTTTTCACATTGGGCTGCTACTTCACGAATGATATAGATAGCTTCTGCCTCTAATTCATCTAAATGAGAAAATGTACTCATAACTTTTATCCTTTCTAATATTGATTAGATTCCTGTCGATTAATAGTAATCGTTTCATGTCGACCATCACCAGTCCTAATATGCCAATATAAAAAGTGGCCTTTTTCTTCCACTGTCATCATGCCACCTTGTCCGCCCATATCTGCCCCTAAATAAAAGGAGATTGCTTGCACAGGACATTCTTTAACGCAAGAAACACAGCCCCAACAGTCCCGAGGATATGCCATATGAGCTTTTCCAAATTCATTCATTTCAATCAGTGTTCCTGGGCACACTACAGTACAACGCTTACATCCAATACACCGTTTTGAATCAATAGCTATGCTCATACGAATCCTCCCTTCTTACCAATGGTCGACGTATCATTGTAACAGTCCCATCCACCATTTTAGAATTTATAAAACATAATCCATTACTATCACATTTAGGATAGTCTAAATATTCACCAAATGTGTGCCATCTAGTTTCTTGACGCTCTAACAAATGAGCAATTAACACAGTACAAATGGTCAATCGATTTTTTAACTCATAGATGAATACCAATTCCCTAATCGTTTGAACACGCAACATGGGGACTAATGTTTTAATTCGTTGTATTTCTAATTGCGCTCGCTCTAATTGATTTGTCGTATATTGGTACATAGTTCCTATACCACCAGCATAAGTATCCATTACTTTTTGCATAGCTTCTTCTAAATCAGAAACAGAAAATCTAGGTTTTTCCTCATCTGGTGAAAGCAAAAAATGATTATATTCTTGTATCGCCTGTTCTAATGCACCACTCAAATTATGTTCTTCTACTGGAGCAGATTGACATAATCGCTTAACAATTTCCAAAGCTGCAATCTCGCCCTCTACCAAAGCACCTGTAACATATTTTTGCGGGCACCCACCGGCTACATCACCAGCAGCAAATAGATTATGTATCGTTGTTTCACGATTAGTGTCAACCCAATATCCACTGGCCGTATGCCCCCCTACAATATAAGGTTCCGTACCTTCAATCTCAACAGCTTGCTGCTTAGGTCCATACCCAGTATCAATCCATTTGAGAGTTTGACTAGGCGCCATATTTAAATACGCTTTTAGAAGATCATGATTCTGTTGATCCGTAATAGAAGTCGTATCTAAGTAACATGGTCCATGACCATCAATATTCTCTTTTACCGTTCCATATACACGTTCAGAAGTAGTAAGTCCATATTTAGTTTCATACACCTCATCACGACTATTTACTTGCTTTGCCCCAACACCTTGTGCAATCGTTCCTGTAGGGGCTATTGTATCTTTACAACGTAAGGCAACAAAACGCATTTCAAAGGTAGTCATTTCTGCACCATGTCGTATGCCCATAGCATATCCCGCACCTGTGTTAAATGGAGAATACCACATTTTATGACGCGAAAAGCCAGGATTATTCGGTTTATATAACCCAGAAGCACCTCCTGTAGCTACAATGACATAAGAAGCACGAATTTCATAAGCTACACCTGTTTCAATATGAAATCCTATAGCTCCTTTAATGGTATTATCTTCTACAATATAATCCGTAATCACTAGACGATTAATAATCATTACATCATCTAACTTTTGTACTGCCTCCGCCAATATGGGCTTAATATTTTCTCCATTTATCTTAATATTGCGGTTACCTCTTGCTACATAAGATCCATCATTATGTTTAAGGATAACTAGCCCTAACTTTTCAAGTTCCTCCGTTACACGATTTAACCCCTCACACATGGTACGCGCTAAATCTTCACGCACAATACCATTAGCATCTTTTACTTGATAATCTATATAATCATCAATAGTACGTCCTGGTACAATATACGCATTTAATGCATTTACACCAGCAGCTAAACATCCACTTCGTTTAATATGAGCTTTCTCCGCAATAATAATAGATGCCGCACTATGTTTTCTCAATGTTAAAGCACTATAACACCCTGCCGTGCCACCACCTATAATTAAGACATCTGTATGGAATTGCTGAGTATCTGTTATTGCCATAGAACTCACCACCTTAAATATAATATAAGTTATCTGTATTCATCTTACTGTTCTCTATCACATACGTTTTATTTTGGTCGAATACATATAAACGATATATCAAAACATCTACTGATTCTCCAACTTTGAACTCTTCATCATCTATACTGGCATTACTATAAATTAAGATTTCATCAATTCGAACCCATAATTCCATATGATTTCCCTTAAATAAAATCCGTTCAATGATGCCTTCTTCAGCAGCACTCATATATTGCCGTAACGTACCTTTTTTATAGATTCTAACGCATTCAGGTCTAATAATGGCCGAATCACCTTGTATATCCATATTAAATCCTTTTAAATGATGATACGTTTTGATATCCGTAGATTTACCCATAAATTGTGCTACAAATGGTGTTTTAGGTGCTCCATAAATATCCCTAGGTGTCCCCATCTGTTCAACACGTCCTTGCTTGGTTACAACTATGTAATCGGCTAACTCCACAGCTTCTTCTTGATCATGTGTCACAAATATTGTTGTAATTCCTATTTTTTTTATAGTCTCTTTCAACCAACTCCGTAACTCCTCTTTTACTTTAACATCAATAGCTGCAAACGGTTCATCCAACAATAGTACATTGGGTCTTGGTGCTAATGCACGTGCAAAAGCAACCCTTTGTTTTTGTCCACCAGATAACTCACTAGGATATCGTTTTTCTAAGCCACGAAGACCAATAAGATCTAATAACTCTGTAACACGTCGTTTAATTTCTGCTTTACTAATTCCTTGCATTTCAAGACCAAAGGCAATATTTTCAAAAACAGTCATATAACGAAATAATGCATAATTTTGGAATAAAAAACCGATTCCTCTCTCTCGAGGCTTCATAGTATTAACAACAGCACCATTAATTTTTATATCTCCAGAATCAGGAATTTCAAGGCCTGCAATCATTCGTAGAATAGTTGTCTTACCACTACCGCTAGGTCCTAACAACGCAAGAACAGTTCCTTGTTCAATACTAATATTAATATCTTTTGACGCATGATATGTGCCATAATATTTATTAACATTACACAACTCTACATACATTAGGAATGTCCTTTCTTTTCTACAACACTACGGATACATAACATAATTAACGATATACATACTAAAATTGAAGACGCAGCAAAAGCAGCTACAATACCATTTTCAGAACCCGACATATATAAAGCATCTATTTCCAACGGCAATGTAAATGTTTCGCCTCTCGCTTTAGATAATGCAGCTACTGCACCAAATTCACCTATTGCACGAGCACTACATAGAATGACTCCATATATAAACGGCCATTTGATTGCTGGAAATGTAATGCGCCAAAAGATAGTCCATCCAGATGCACCCATTAAAGCTGCTGCTTCTTCCTCTTCTTTTCCTTGTGAAAATAAAACAGGAATAATCTCACGATAGATAAAAGGAAATGTTACAAAAATAGTTGCCAATATCACACCAGGAATAGCAAATACTACACGAATATCTAAATTAAAATACGCATTAATACTTTCAATATAAGAATGCAACCACCCCATACGACCAAACGTCATAATAAAGGCAAGCCCTGCAATAACTGGAGATACAGAAAATGGAATATCAATTACAGTGGTTAATATGGATTTTCCTGGGAATTCAAATTTACCAATGCAATAGGCAGCAACTAAACCAAATATACCTGTTACAAGTACCGTAATGATCATTGTAAGAAAAGTAAGTTTAATAGCAGACATTACATAATCATTTGATATAGAGTCAATAAAAAATGCAAAGCCCTTTGAAAATCCATTACCTAAAACACTAATCAAAGGAATCACTAACATGCTTATAACAAATAAAAAGACAAGAACGATAGCAATTATTTCATCAACAGATCTACTTTTCATTCTACGTCCCCCTTACACGTCTTGCCTTTAAAATATGTATAGAATTAATGGTAAACATAACAAGGAAGGAAATAAGTAACAATACAATAGCTACTGCCGTAGCACTTGCATAATCTGCATAGTTAAGCTTTTGCATAATCACATATGATACAACTTGTGTATGCTCTCGAACACTATTACCAGAAATATAAATAACACTTCCATATTCACCAATGCCTCGCGCAAAAGCCAAGCCAAATCCTGTTAAAATAGCAGATTTCACTTCTGGAAAAATAATGCGGCGATACAAAATCCACTTAGATGCGCCTAATACATGAGCAGCTTCTTCGTAAGTTCTATCAAACTGTTCCAATACTGGTTGCACAGTTCTTACAATAAAAGGAATCCCTACAAATATAAGTGCAATAACAATACCTATATGGCTATATGATATATGGATTCCCCATTGATAAAATAAGCTACCTACTACTCCATTCGAAGAATATAATTTAGATAAAGTAATACCTGCCACGGCTGTAGGTAGTGCAAAAGGTATTTCTATAAGACCATTGATGAGCATTTTTCCAGGGAATTCATATCGAACAAGTACCCATGCAATTAAGACTCCAAAAACAACATTAATAATAGCTGCAATACATGATGTTCCAATACTAGTAGCAAATGCATACAATACACTAGGAGCAGTAATAAGTCGCCACCATTCATCAATAGGTATAGTAGTGGCAAACCATACAATCGATGATAGGGGTATCAATACTAACAATGAAATCATGGAAAGTGTAATTCCTAACGTTATACCAAATCCAGGAATTAGTGTATTTTCTTTAGGAGCTATAAATTTCATCAAATACACCTCCATCCTTAAAAAATCGATTATATACCGTACTCCAACCACCAAAATCACGAATTGTAATCAATTTTATCTGCGTGTTAAAGCGATGAGTATATTGTTTCATCACTTCTTTATTAGAAGGTCTAAATCCATAATCAGCTAATAACCGTTGAGCTGGCTCACTATACAAGAAAGAAATATAGTCTTTGGCAAATTGAGTTGTGCCACTTTTATCTGTTACCCCAGTTACAACGGCTACACTTGGCTCCGCTTGTACACTAACAGAAGGAGTCACTAATTCATAACGATCAGGATACTGGGCTAACAAATGTAAGGCTTCATTTTCCCATAATAAAAGCACATCACCTTGTCCATTTTCTACAAATGTTGTAGTCGAACTACGTGCACCTGAATCAAGAATAATCACATTACGATATAACTGGCGCACAAAGGATTTAGCACCCTCATCATCTCCATAATATTGTGTTCCATAATACCATGCGGCAAGAAAAATCCAACAAGCACCACTACTACTTTTAGGATCTGGAGCTATAATCTGTATATTCTGTCGTATTAAATCATTCCAATCGTGTATACCAAGCGGATTCCCTTTTCTAACCAACATAACAATAGTTGATGTATAGGGTGCGGAATGGCATGGAAATGTATTAATCCAATCATCTGATAGCAAGTGGACTTTAGCCAATAAATTAATATCTTGCTCCGACCCAAGTGTTACTATATCGGCGTTGTTACCTTCCATCACAGATCGAGCTTGTCCACTTGATCCACCATGAGACTGAGAAACCTTAATATCAAATCCTGTATTAGCTAAGTATGTATCATGAAAAAGTTGATTATATTGTTCATAAAACTCACGTGTCGTGTCATATGAAACATTAGTTAATCTAACATGGTTCCCATCTACTTTATTCTCTTTTCCACAACCACCATATACTACTAACATAAGTAAACATATGACAACTAGTATATATTTCATGAGCACCTCGAACTAACTTAACAAGATACCTATACTAAGAGTTGTATGTAAAATAACTAAATACTTAATCAGATTGGTAACAATAAAACTAGGGTATAATTGACGTCGCCACATATGAATACAGCCAATTATTATATATCCTACTAGGATAAAAATTATAAAATAAATGCTATCATCTACGTTCATATTGCACCAACCTTTCTAACTATTTATATATAGCAAATCTATTACTATCAAGTTTATAAATACTCTATAAATGACTATGCTTATTCATATTTGGACACTAGTTCATCAAAGTCCGCATCATGAATTTGAATCCATGCATCAAATGTAAGATTCGCTTTTGTCAAAATTTGGCCAAGCTCTACAAAGAAGGAAGGGATATCTGAACTTACGATTGTTCCAATCTGCTCCGCAAAATGTTCATGTTCTAAATTTTCATTGCCTCCACGGAACACTCTAAATGCTGGTGTAGGAACACCATTAACGACCTTCATAGCTCCATGAAATCCTATAGTGCCAATTTGATGAGTACCACACGATGACGGACATCCAGAAATATGGAATTTAGGTAATAAGTCGCTATTCACATTTGTCGCTTTACGTACAGCATCAAAGATTTTAATTAGTAACCCTGACGAATCTTGTAACCCTACTTGGCAGATTGTAGCCCCTATACAAGAAACAGAGTTATAAAAATCATTAGTACCTCCATTTTCTGTAATTGCCAAAACCTGACGGGCCTCATCAGCTGTTAAATTAACGATGTACATAGACTCATCTGAACTCAATCGAATTTGAACTTCGTCATCTAGACCACCTACATATTCAAGTACTTGTAACAATTGTTTTTGAGAAGGATTACCTCCATATGGATGCCAATTTACATAATACAATCCTTCTTGTTTTTGTTCTCCTACGCGTGAATTCTGTAAGCTAGGATCAACCTGTCCATGTTTATTAATAGAATATATAAATTCAGATGGATTAATAGTCAACTTCTCTGTCTCTTTAACTTTAGCTAAATATGTTTTAAATGTATTTTGTAATGCCTCAGGACCTCCCAGTATATCTTGTAAGTAACGTACACGTGCCTTACTACGATTCTTATAGTTACCATGTTCAGAAAAAATTAAGGCTAACGTTTTAACATAGTATAATAACTCTTCAGGTTGAATATGATTTCCTACAAGAACGCCCATTTTAGGATTTGGTCCAAGGCCACCAGCAACGTAAATAGAAAACGTTTTATCCTCAGGATGAGCTAATACACCAAAATCTTTGAACGTCACATGAGCTGAGTTTTCTTGACCATTAGAAAAAGCAGTTTTAAATTTCCGTGGAAACTTTATATCCTTAATAAAAGTTAAGACATATTCAGATAAAGCTTTTACATACGGAGAAAAATCCCATATTTCGTCTTTATATAATCCTAACAATGGAGATGCAGCCGTATTTCTTGGATGATCCCCACCAGCACCACGGTTATAAATGCCATGTCTATGACATTCTTCAAAAAGTTTAATAATAGTGTCACCATCTAAATTATGAAATTGAATACATTGACCTGTCGTAAAATGAGGGACTTTCAAATCATAACGACGTATAGTCTCAGCAACAAAACGAATCTTATCTTGATCTAAAACACCACCAGGAAAACGCCAGCGACTCATGCCTGTATTAGCGCCTTTTTCTGCATAACTACCAAATGGACCAGATAAGCCTTTATAATCTTGTACAGAAATTCCTTTATTATAGAATTTTTTTGTATTTTCTATAAATGTAGGATAGTCAACAATTAATTCTTCTTTTAATTCTTTTGAAATAGCCATGATAACATCCTCCTCAATCCATATCATGTAGATATGTTTTAATTATCTTTCATAACCTATGTCTTGAGTAGGATATTACTCTTTTCTCATTTACCTGTCAACACTCATATTGTATATTTTATCGAGCCGATGTATATTCACGTTTTTTATAGGAATTTATGAAGCCACTATTTATCTACTATCCCGAGGTCTATATATGTGATAAAAATCACATATAACTTTTTTTAAATTTCATCAAACATTTAATTTCAAGGTTTTATAGGATAAAGTTTTTAGGATTTAAAATATAAAAATTAAATACTACATACATGCTACAGATACTATCATTACAATATAAATAAAACCCAGTGTATAAAAAATAGATTTTTATACACTGGGTTTTATTATCCCGAATATCATTTTCATTTAACAACAATAATTTTTCCTTCTTCACAGGTCCAATGTCCATCACCTACGGTTTTTGCTTCACTTTCATCATGAGTCACCCATACGCATGGCACATCCCATTCACGAATGATAGAAATAAGGTCCTCTTGCACTTGTTTACGAAGATTCCAATCAAGAGCAGATAATGGCTCATCAAGAAGTAATATCGTCGGTTTTGAATACAATGCCCGTCCTAATGCCACACGCTGTTGTTCACCACCAGATAAATTTCCCGCCTTGGTCTTACGATACTTTTCTAGGTCTAAACGCATTAATAAGGTTTCACACATATCCGGTGTACCTCGTTTGCTGTAAGTAATATTATGTTCCACGGATAAATGAGGAAATACAATATTCCCTTGTGGCATATAGCCCACCTGGCGATGCTGAGCTGGAACCCATATATTTTGATCTCTATCAACCCATGTTTGTTCATCACAACGAATAATTCCAGTTGTAGGCTTCACCAATCCTGCAATGCATTTAATAACCGTACTTTTACCACTTCCCGACGAACCGGTTAATACGGTAATTCCCGATGATAAACTACCTTCTGCTTTCACAATCATAGAAGGTCTAGCTACAGTAAAAGAAAATGTAATCATAGAACCTCCTAGTTAGCTTCTGTATGGCGGAATAATGAACCTTTTGTAATAAGATGAATACCGCTCAATAATGCTAATGTAAGTACACAAATATAGATAACAAGCTCAAAGGCATCCATATACTGCCCTGCCTCCACATAGGAATAAATAGCAAGTGGCATAGTGCGTGTAATTTTAGGAATATTCCCGGCAATTAATATAGTAGCGCCGAACTCTCCCATAGCCCGACAAAAAGCTAATATACTCCCCGTTACAATTCCCTTCCATGCTAATGGTACAGAAATAGTAAAAAAGATCCGGAGTTCAGAGGCCCCCAGTGTACGCGCAACATCCTCCATATTATGATCAACGGATTGTAAGGCAGAGCGTACCGTTTGATAAAACAAAGGAAAGGCAATAACAGAAGAGGCTATAACTGCACCAACGGCAGTAAATACGACACCTAAGCCATGCGATTCTAACCAAGCCCCAAATGCATATCCTGGCGTAAATACCATGAGTAAAGCAAAACCAACGACTACCGGAGGTAATACAAGTGGCAATGTAATAAGAGCATCGAGTATAGCGATACCACTCCACTGACAACGTTTCATCCAATAACATGTAGCTAAACCAGTTATTATTACAATAATCAGAGCAATACTCGCTACCCACAATGATAACCAAAACGGACTCATACCATCCCCCCTTTTCATTGCCAAATATATATCATCCAATTATAACTCTATTGTATCATAAGAAAACGCTAGCCCTAATAGCTAGCGTTTGACTTTTACTTAGCAGTAGAAAAACCATATTTTTCTAATACGTTCTGACCTTCTGGACTCATTACAAATTTATAAAAATCTCGAGCTAATGCATTATCATATTTCTTGATAATACCAATTGGATAGATGACAGGATCATGAGAATCTGCTGGTGTTACCGCAGCAATTTGAACAGCATCACCAGCGGCGATAGCATCAGTTTTATAGATAAATCCTGCATCACCAGCAGCTTGACTGATGGAAGCCGTTACTGCTTTTACATCTTTCGCATATACTACGTTAGATTCTACTTGATCCCATACGCCTGATTTTATTAATACTTGCTTAGCATAGTTACCAGCAGGTACTGTTTCAGGATTTCCTAATACAATGCGTTTTGCGGATGTAATTTGATTTAATTCAATCTTCTCCGCATTTTTAGGAACAACAAGAACTAATTCATTAGTTACTAATGGTTTTACATCTGTTACAAGGTCTTTATCTTGTAACATGTTCATATTCTTTTCGTCCGCAGAAATGAACAAGCTAGCTGGTGCACCTTGTTCTATTTGTTGTCTTAATGTGCCAGAGCCCGCAAAATTAATAGCAATTTGATCATCTGCTAAATGATGATCTTTTTTATAGATTTCTGCTAATTCAGTAAGAGCCCCTTTTAGACTTGCAGCAGCTTGTACCGTAATCTTTTCAGATGTAGTTGGTTTCCCACTATCTGTAGTTTTACTGGTATCATTACCACAGCCCAGAACAAAACCCAACATGCAAATACTAATTAATAGCAACAGAAACTTTCTCATAAAACCTCCTGCCCATGCGGGATTAATACATATAAATACAAAAAAATATAAACCTAAACTCTACATCCTATGGTATGATATTAATATAAGGTCATATAAAGTGATTGAATTATATATATTCTATGCATATAATACATATACTATATTTTATCATAGTTAATATATACCATGATTTTAATCACAATTATATATTACAAGACTCTAGGTGAGACTATGAATTTAATAACATTAATAGGGCATATTTTCATGAATTCCATGATACCTATATTTATGCTTATAGGTATCGGATTTGTGTTAGATAAAAAATTTAAACTCGATTTATACACATTAAGTAAACTTAATTTTTACATTTTATTGCCCACGTTTGTATTTCGGGCTATGTATGAAGCCAAATTTACTTCTAGTACATTAGAAATTGTTTTTTGTGCACTGTGTGTGCTTATATTAAACTCCATTATCTCTGGAATTGTAGGACGTGTACAAGGTTACGATGTAGCAAAAACAGCAACACTAAAAAATTGTGTTATGTTTAATAACGTTGGAAACATGGGCATAGCCCTTGCTCTCTTTGTATTTGCCAATGTACCATATGTGATCGATGGGGCTACGCCTTATGCCAACTTAGGACTCGTCAGCGTTGTATCGATTATGATCATTCAAACCATCACGAGCAACACCTACGGTTTCTACCAAGCAGGTGCCGGACGATTAAGCACAAGAGATGCTTTAAACGTTGTATTCCATATGCCTATGGTATATGCCATACCGCTAGCCTTACTATGTCAGTTATTACCATTTGATTTACACGGCTTATTTTTCTTTGCTCCCCTTAATATCTTTGCAAATGCCTTTGTCGGTGTAGCTATGATTGCTTTAGGAGTTCAAATCAACAGAACACCATTGAATTTCTTTAAAGTTGATATTATGCTCGCCACTGCATTACGACTCATCGTCAGTCCTCTATTGGCTGCCATTATAACAATACTATTTATCATATTCTACGGACCCATGCACCCAATAGCAGCTCAGACGATTATCATTACATACAGTGTGCCTACAGCAATCAACATGGCCCTCATTGCCATAGAAATGAAAAACAATCCGGAATATGCTACACAAATCGTAATGGGAACTACAATATTATCTGCTATAACTATGCCGCTTTTCATCACTATAGCCTATTACCTTTTCCCATTATATTAAAATAGAAAAAATCAACTATGGGTGATTTTTTTATGCCTTATCATTTAATCTTGTCAAACAAGTTACGCAAATTGTAACTATTATAGCACCTATAATTTCATTTAATCCTAGATGATGATTAAGAATTACTACATCTAGACCTAAAGTAACTATTGGCCCCATTGCACTAATAACTGCCGCAAGTGATGCACTAATTTTCTTTAACCCAAAGGACATTAAATATGATGGAACTATAGAGCAAAAAATAGCCAAGAAAATTAAATAAATTATAGTATGAGGTTGGAGCGCTATAACCTCTGAAAAGCTACCACTATTTAGTATAAAGCCCAAAAGTAAAAGCACTGTAGTTATACACATATATGTACTAGTGAAGATAGTAGGACTAATACTTAAAACAACCCGCTTACTATAAATCATGAATAAAGCCCAAGATATAGCAGAAACTAAAACTAATAATATGCCTATTAAAGTATTAGTAAAATAACTGTCAACAGTAGGATTAAACATAAGTCCTAATCCTAAAACAGTAAAAATAATTAACACAATCTTTGAAATCGTAATCCTAGATAAATCTGAAGATAGTAAAAATACATAGATCGGAAATGTAAATAAAACGGCACGCTCTAAAGAAGCAGAAATATATAATAAACCTATAAAGTCTGCCATAGACGAAGTTAAATAAAGAACTGATCCAACAAAAGAATACTTAAAAACTTGTTTTTTACTCACACTCCGCCAATTAAAATGAATCATTGGAAGGATAAAAAAAGGTAATGATAAAAGAGCTCTGTATGCCAGAACACTCAAAGGACTTAATGAATCTAGATAAATTAACTTTGCCCAAATTGATTTGGTTGATAAAAATACCGTGGCAAGAAATACCACAAATATACCTATATTTTTCATTAACAGATTCACTATATATATATCCATCCTCATATTTAACGCAACTAAAAACACCTTTCATTCATAATATGATAAAAGATGTTCATTATAATAAAACTGATTATTGATGTGCCACATGATCCATGCCCAATCGAACAAGTCCTTCTACATGATCGTCATTCAAAGAATAATATGCCGTTTTCCCTTCTTTACGATATGTTACAAGACGTGCTTGTCGTAATACACGCAACTGATGAGAAATAGCAGATTGCCCCATTCCCATTGTTTCAGCAATATGATTAACACACATTTCATTTTCTAATAATAATTCAACAATTTTTAGGCGTGTTGGATCTCCAAGAATCTTAAACAATTCTGCTAACTTTAACAATGATTCGTTTCCGTCGTTCATAGGGCTCCTTTCTTTTATACTAATACGGTTAATATTTCAATCAGAACACTATCTCTATTATACCTATTATATACAAAAAGAGACTTTGCACACAATGACAAAGTCTCTTAAATTATATGATATTATTTAACGACTAATACTGGGCAAGAGGAATGACTTGTTACATAACTACTTACACTACCCATGAATAAGCCTTTCAAAGGTCCAAGACCACGGCTACCCATTACAATAAGATCAGCATTATATTTTTTAGCAACAGCTAACAATGCTGGACCTGGGGAACCAACTTCAAATACAGATTTAACGGTAACACCAGCAGGAATTTCTTTCACTACATCGTTCAAGATTTCTTTACCTGTTTCTTCCATATCTTCTGCAATTTGTTCAGATACATAACCACCAGAAATTGGTGTTTGATCAAAGTTAGAAATAGCAGATACAATATTTGCTACGTGAACAACAATCAATTCTGCTTTGTTACGATCTGCTACAGCAAGTGCATGTTCTAGTGCACGTTTAGCATTTTCAGAACCATCAGTAGGTACAACAATAGTTTTATAGGTAACCATATTAACCCCTCCTATTTCCAATCCCCATGAAGGGATATGATTAAAAATCATTTAGTCTACTTATAATATTCTAGACCAATTAGGAAAACCCCTCTTTTTTCAATTAGGATTTATATACATTATAGCACATTTTTTTACAGATTAAAGAACTTGGGAAGAATTATTAATATTTAAGGAATTCGTTAACTTGAAACCATCCAAAATATCAACTAGTTCAGGGGTTGATAGCATAGTACCGATAGGTGCAATCATACGCGCCACGCCAACATTCCCATTATTACCTAGAATAATGGTAGCCCCAAATTCAACAGTTTCCGCTACATCTGTATCTGCTGATTCTGGATTTTTCATAGTCCCAGCTACATAAAACATAACTGCACCATCAATAATATGTGTTTCATATCGTTCAATAGTAGCCTTGTTGACATCAACCAAAGATTTTACGTATTGGTCGCCCAACATCTGCTTACCCATCATCGTTGGCATAGCACTGCTCACCGCTTGAACAGGAACAGAAAAGTTTTCTACATCAAGACGAATTTTATCTCTTGTAAAAGCAATCTTTTTAGGCTCATTAAGTCGCGTAAATCCTTTAGGAGTAACAAACTTCAAGCCTTCTGCTACATTAATATCACCGGATCCAGACAACATTTTCTTAACACTATGCAATGTGGAATCATTTTTCTTTGTATCTAGTAAAGAAAACGTAGGAATAGCAGTTTCCATGAGACCTTGTTCCATAAATTTAGCCTGATTAGGTGGATACGTACTTACTAGATTATATCGATGAGTTGGATCCTTTTCCATGATAAATTCAGCTTCAAATACAGAATGAACCTGTTCAGTAGATGTCATCTCTGCATACGATTTAGGCGTAGTACGACTCCAACGAGCTGCTTGTGCACCTTTCTTTGGAAAGAAACCACCCACTATATCATTACTATCGAATACATTACTATGTTGACGCCAAATGCGAAGATACTCCTCATCAGTCATCCCCTTAATTGGCACATCATACCAAGTTGTATTCCATACTTTTTGCGATACATTGCCTTGCGGTGTATTATTTCGCTTTGTAAATGACACTGTATATGCATCATCTTGATTTGGACCTGATAAATTAAACGAATACCCTTGTATATGTTCGCTTTCACTACGTACATCCATATCAATCATGACACCATCACTAACACGCCATGGAATTGTGAAAGTATAACCGTTTTTCGTATCCTTTACGACTGTATTCATCTTAGTAGCATACGATTTGTATTGCTCTGGCAATACGGAGAGAGCATCTGCTTGCGAGGCTACAATAGCCTTTGGTGTAGCATGTTCAGGAGAGGCCCCGTAAGCAACGCTAGATACGATGGACAAACCAGCTAATACTAATGCGATAGATAATTTCATAAAGTTCCTTTCATATATGCGAAGGTACCACCTATGATTTCATAGGTGGTAAGGATTATAACATATTTTCTAAAAAAGCTTTAGTTCTAGGGGATTGTGGATTTGTAAATAATTGTTCTGGTTCCCCTTCTTCTTGAATTATACCATCTGCCATAAAGATGATACGATCTGAAACTTCTCGAGCAAAGTTCATTTCATGGGTAACAATAATCATAGTCATCCGATCATCTGCTAGCTGCTTAATCGTTTTCAATACTTCTCCGGTCAACTCTGGATCAAGAGCAGAAGTAGGTTCATCAAACAACATAATCTCAGGATTCATAGCTAATGCACGAGCGATAGCTACACGCTGTTGTTGACCGCCAGACAATCTCGATGGATACATATCTCGTTTATCCCAAAGACCTACCTTATTAAGTAAGCGTTCTGCGATTGGCATGATATCGGTATCTTTCATGCCTTTCACCATACGCGGTGCCACCATAATGTTTTCAAGAACAGTCATATGTGGGAACAAATTAAATGATTGGAATACCATCCCCATGCGAAGTAGTAAATCATGCATAGTATGTTTATTTGCATAGGTAACAACACCATTAGCATCAGTGGAAACCAATTCTACACCATCGACAGTGATATTCCCTCTATCAATAGTTTCTAACTGGCCTAAGCAACGCAAAAACGTAGATTTACCGGAACCAGATGGGCCGATAATAGATACGATTTCACCTTTATTCATTTGCAAAGAAACATCTTTTAATACCACATTATTATTAAAGTGTTTCTCTATGCGTTCCATATTTACAAAAGTCATAATTACCTCTTACTCATCATATACAGAGAAACGTTTTTCTAAATAATTAAAGATATTCGTCAAAATGAACGTAAAGAATAAATAGAATATTGCAGCCACAAGAAAGGCAGAAATATCAAAATCACGTTGAACAATGGACTTTGTAATACGCAAAATATCGTTCATTGCCAATACATATACAAGAGATGTATCTTTCAATAAGTTAATCGTTTCATTTGCAAGAGGTGGCAATACACGTTTAAACATTTGTGGCAAAATAATGGTACGCATCGTTTGACCATAGGTAAAACCAAGAACTTTTGCCCCTTCATATTGACCACGCGGAATCGATTGAATACCACCACGGAAGATTTCACAAAGATACGCAGCATAGTTAAGTACAAATGTAACGACAGCTGCCGTCGCATCATCCATTTGAATGGCCCCATCGGTCATGATAGGCAATGCAAAATACATAAATAAAATTTGTAGCATCAACGGCGTGCCACGCATTAAATAGACAAAGGCTTCTACAATTTTATCAACTACTGGAAGTTTAGATAACCGTAATAAAGCCAATACAATCCCGCCAGGGATAGATAGCACCCATACAACACAGAAAAGTGCAATAGTGACTTTAAGCCCATCAGCAATGGTTGGGATAATCTGCAATAAATAGTCTAACATGAAATACTCCTTCAAAACACGACTAGAGAAGAGGCACCTGGCCTCTTCTCTAGTGTACATTCCGTTCTTTAATTATCACTTATACATACTGACCATAGCACTATAAGTATATCACGAATCGTACTATTTAGCATCGCTCTTATCTAAATCGGCACCAGAACCTAACCATTTTTCAGCAATTTTATCAGCAGTACCATCTTTTTTCATTTCAACTAAGATAGCATTAATTTTATCACGTAATGCAGTGTCCTCTTTGCGGAACCCTACGGCAAAGTTCTCTACACCATAATCAGTACCTTCTACAATTTTATATTTACCAGGTTCTTTAGTCATCAAGTAGCGCGCAATAACACCATCAGCGATAACTGCATCAAGACGACCAATACCAAGATCCATAAAAGCACTTACGAAATCAGCATACGATTTAATTTCTTTAACAGTTTTACCACTAGGATCATTTTGTAATGCAGATTCACCAGTACTAGCTTGTTGTACACCTACAACCTTGCCAGCAAGATCAGATTTATTCTTAATAGAATTATCATCATTACGAACAATAAGATATTGTTTATCTTTCATGTATGCATTCGAGAACAAGATGTTTTTCTCACGTTCAGGAGAAACAGTTAAACCGTTCCACAATGCGTCTACTTTCTTAGATTTCAACTCAGCTTCTTTACTGGACCAGTCAATCGCCTTAAATTCAACGTCCATGCCAGCACGCTTAGCAGCCTCTTTTGCTAAATCGATATCTAAACCTACGATTTCACCTTTATCATCTTTAAAGCCCATTGGTGGGAAGCTATCATCTAAACCGATAACAATTTTTTTAGGTAATTGCGTATCAGCATTTTTAGTATTACTACCACAACCACTTACAAAAGCCATCATAGAGACCGCAGCCAAACCTACAGCCATAATCTTTTTCCAGTTCATAATGTCCTCCATGCAATTCATTACATCTCGTACTTTAGCTTATGAACCTATTATACTTTAGTATATTAAAGTTGTAAATAGATAAATCAATAAATTTTTAATCATTACTGACCATGTGTATCCCTATAATGTTTTATAGCTGCTTGAAGACGTAATTTATCCTTATAAGGCGCAAGTTGTAAATCTAATGGCACTACATAAATACCACCATGCATATTAACAGCTTGTAATTCTTTCCAATTAGGAGTGAATCCAACTACATTTTCAAAAGGTATCCATACATAATACTCATCCGTGTTAATAGCACTGCGAAAATAATCACGTAAATTAGTCGGTCTCTGCTTAATGACAAAACCATTTTCGCAAATATATACGAGAATGACATCAAGACCGTGTACCCACCATAATAAATAAACAACTACTGCATAACAAAGCATACGATTGCCTATATCATGGGGGGCCCATTTAATCAACGCAACACAAATGATGATACCTAAAATTCGCCCTAGCCACTGCACTGCCTTATGAGTGGTAACCATATGTTTGACACGGCCGCCCGAAAATCGTTCGCTTACCTCTTGTTTCGTCATATTTGACCTCAAAAAATGTATGTAAACACCTACTTACGGCAAAGACCCATTGCTTGTTCAACCTTGCGATACATAACAGATGCTTTAACATGTGCTTTTGCTGCACCTTCATCTAAGATGATATCGAGTTCTGGACTTGTAATCAGTTCATTATATCGTTGTTGAATTGGTTTCAATGTAGCTACTAGCAAATCAGCAATATCCGATTTAAATGTACCATACCCTTTACCGGCATACATATCTTCAATTTTCTCATAGCTATCTTTTGTGATAGCACGGTAAATCCCCATCAAATTGGAAATACCAGGTTTATTTTCTTTGTCGTAACGTACTGCATTATCCGAGTCAGTTTGAGCACGTTTCAATTTTTTCACAATCAAGTCTGGTGCATCCAAAAGACGAATTGTAGCATTTTGGTTATCATCAGATTTACTCATTTTCTTAGTTGGCTCTTGTAAGCTCATAACGCGAGCACCACCTTCACCTACCTTGATATCAGGTACTACGAAAGTTTCGCCAAATCTACGGTTAAAACGCTCTGCCAAATTACGAGTCAATTCAAGATGTTGTTTTTGATCCTCACCTACAGGAACATAGTTTGTACCATATAACAAAATATCTGCCGCCATCAATGGTGGGTATGTAAGCAACGCTGTAGGAATAGAATCACCTTGCTTTTGAGACTTATCTTTGTACTGAGTCATTCGCTCTAATTCGCCAACATAACTAATAGATTGCATAACCCAACCGAGTTTAACGTGCTCAGGTACTTCGGATTGAACGAATAATGTTACTTTCTTAGGATCAAGACCAACAGCAAGATACAATGCAGCCAAATTACGAGTATTTTGAAATAACTCCTTTGGATCTTGCGGTACCGTAATCGCATGTTGGTTAACGATACAATAATAACATTCATCAGTATCTTGATAGTCTAAGAAATTACGTAAAGCTCCCAAATAATTACCAAGTGTCAATTCACCACTTGGTTGGATGCCGGAAAATATAACTGCCATAATAGTCTCCCTATATTGAAATAAACCAACAGTGCCAAAGCACTGTTGGTTATATATATTATTCTACGGTTACAGATTTAGCCAAGTTGCGTGGTTTATCTACATCTGCACCGCGTGTAATCGCTGCGTAGTATGCCAATAATTGCAATGGTACAACTACTAAAATCGGAGCGATGAATTTATTTGCACGAGGTACATAAATTGTATGATCGACGTGTTTAGACAATTCTTCGTCACCTTTCATCCCAATACCGATGACAACAGCTTCACGAGCTTTTACTTCGCGAATGTTGCTAATCATCTTATCGTACACATCTTCTTGTGTAGCCAATGCAATAACAGGCACTCCTTCTTCGATAAGAGCCAATGTACCATGTTTCAACTCGCCACCAGCATATGCTTCAGCATGGATGTAAGAAATTTCTTTCAATTTCAAAGCACCTTCCATGGCTACTGCGTAGTCAATGGCACGGCCCAAGAAGAATGCATCAGATTTAAAACCATAATGTTTAGCAAAGGCTTTCATATCCTCATCTACTTCAAAGATTTCATGAATCAAAGAAGGTAAGTTTTTAATGCCACTAAGAATTTCTTCACCTAAAGCCGGATTCATCTTACCATTCAATTGGCCAAGGTATACAGCGAACAATAAGCCTGCTACTAATTGAGTCGTATATGCTTTTGTAGATGCTACAGAGATTTCAGGGCCAGCCCATGTGTAAACAGTGTTATCTGCTTCACGAGAAATACTAGAACCTACTACATTCGTAATCGCCAATGATTTAGCACCTAAGCGTTTAGCCTCTTTCAAAGCAGCCAATGTATCAGATGTTTCACCAGATTGGCTGATAACGATACATAATGTTTTGTCATCTGTCAACGGATTGCTATAACGATATTCAGATGCGATTTCTACATTCACCGGAATACGTGCTAAATTTTCGATATATTGTTTAGTTACAAGACCTGCATGATAAGCAGTACCACAAGCAACGATAAGAATTTTATTGAAAGCAGTTACATCTTCAGCTGTCCAATTTAACTCATCAAAAATTGCTGTTTTGCCATCTTCAGAGATATGAGTACCGAATGTATCGCGTACAGCCTTAGGTTGATCATGAATTTCTTTTAACATGAAATGTTCATAACCGCCCTTTTCTGCAGCTTCTGCATTCCAGTTAACATGGAACACTTCTTTATCGATAGGATTGCCTTTACGGTCAAATACAGATACATTATCGCGAGTAACGATAGCTAATTCACCATCATTTAAGATATATGTATCACGTGTATAGTTAATGATTGCTGGAATATCGGAAGCAACGAAGTTTTCTCCTTTGCCAAGGCCGATAACCAATGGGTTTTCTTTTTTAGTACAAATGATTTTATCTGGCTCATCAGCACAGATAATTTCAAGCGCATATGCACCATCAACACGATCAAGCATACGGCGAACAGTACCTACAAAATCACCATCGTACATATCTTCTAATAGATGAGCCACTACTTCTGTATCCGTTTCAGATTTGAAATGGTACCCTTTTGCAAGAAGTTCCTCTTTCAAAGGCATGTAATTTTCAATAATGCCGTTATGAACTACAGCAAATTTACCATCTTCAGATGCATGAGGGTGGGCATTCATATCGGATGGACGACCATGTGTAGCCCAACGTGTATGACCAATACCTACAGTACCTTCATTAGGGTCTGCTTTCACGATGGCTTCTAAATTAGCTAAACGGCCAACCTTCTTTTGAATTTTAATTACATTTTCAGGGCCGATGATGGCAATACCTGCCGAGTCATAACCACGGTATTCTAATTTAGACATACCGTCCAATAAAAAATCAGATGCTTGATTAAAGCCAATGTATCCAACGATACCGCACATATGTATATCCTCCTAAAACTGGGGGCATTCATAGCCCCAGCCAAAAACTAAGGCTAACAAATTAATGTTCTCAGTAATATACTAATTACTATTCTACCTATTGTTCAATCAAATATATTTTGTCCCCATCGTTACCGATAGGATTTTTAATATTTGTTACGACATGAACATGCCGGAAGAGCATCCGCTGATGATTCGATAACCCTTCCCCTCGTCTACCCTAATGGCTGTCTCCACGGGTACATGCGCTATTCGCCTTTACGAATTTGGGACTCCTTTCACTGTTATATGACAGATCTAGTATAATTGTAATCATACTAAACTATATTATACTAAATCGATGTAATGAATGTAAAGAATATAGGCTCTATGAAAGCACGTAACACAAGTTAAGCTTTATTTTCTTATACCAACTATCACCTACTACATCAATTCATAAATTACTCATATAATATCACTATACTACACATTATATTAATTTTATACAATCATATTTATTAAAATTTACACAATAAGTATTTGTTGTCAGGAGAGATTAAAGTGAATACATCTAAACATAAAACACATAATAAATCTGTATCTACAAAACACAAACATTCCTATAGAAAATTGCGTCGTTGGGTACTCCCTGCCATATTAGGTGCAGCCCTCTCTACATTGGCCTTTCTTCCAACCTTTGCGCAAGAAACACCAAGTGTTCCACCAACTGGGAATCCACCTATGAGTGCACCTAATGGTCCAACACCAAAGGCAGAAGCTAATCCTAATACTTTCACAGGTACTACTGTAGTAACAGAAAATAAATCTATTGCTCATGAATTGATGTCCAATACAACATCTGATCAAAATGCTTTTATCGGTAAAAACAAGGCTATCGTAAATATCGAAAACAGTGTATTCGACAAAACAGGTAACACAACCAGCGATGACAACAGTAATTTTCATGGTCAAAATGCAGTAGTTCTGGGCATCGACGGTAGCCAAATCAATATCAAAGGCAGCAATATTACATCCAATTCCAATGGTTCAAATGCTGTATTTGCCACTGGTGAAGGTTCTGTCATCACAGTAGAAAATACTAATATTCATACCAAACGCAATTCCTCTCGTGGTTTAGACGCTACCTATAAAGGCACTGTAAACGGTAAACATCTTACAATTACAACCGAAGGGGCTCACTCCGCTACATTAGCTACAGACCGTGGTGAAGGTACGATTACTGCCGAAGCTGCCAAACTAACGACATCTGGCGAAGGTAGCCCTATCATCTACTCCACTGGCAACATTACAGCTGACTACATTACGGGGGAAGCTAAAAATAGTGAAATTGGTGTTGTAGAAGGTAAAAACTCCATTACTCTTACCAACTCTAATGTAACAGGCTACAAAGACAATGGTTTTATGCTATATCAAAGCTTTTCTGGAGATGCTGAAAGCGGCATTGCACGCCTCAAAGCCGAAAATAATGCACTCACCTCTCACGCTACAGGCGCATTTATCTATGTAAACAACACCACTGCAGAGGTAGACCTTACTGGCAATGCTATCTCTACTCCCAATACTACTACACTAGTGAAAGCAGCGGCCGACTCCCGTTGGGGAAAAACCGGTGAAAATGGCGGTCACCTTACACTTCGCACCTCCAACCAAGCCTTAAGCGGCAATATTGTAGCCGATGCAATTAGCACCATTGCGCTAGACATGACAAATGGATCTAGCCTTGTTGGCGCTATCAACACTGACAATACTGCAAAAGAAATTACACTGAAACTCAGCAAAGATTCCACGTGGACACTTACAGGCGATAGCTATGTAAAATCTTTAACTAACGAAGACACAACAGGCAGTAATATTCACTTGAATGGATATAAACTCATGATAAAAAACAAACAATAAGAATAATAGGAGTCACCAAAGTAATGATGACTCCTATTATTCTTATTATATTATATCAATCCTAAATAGATTTAATAAATCTGATTTAGGGTTTTCTGATACCGCTTTATCAGAATAGTGTTTAATAATAGTTTTATATTCTGATGGTTCTACATTATCATAAAAAGCCATTTGTAAATATGTACTTGCTCTTGAGCATCCAACATATACCAATCGCTTATGAAGTTCATCATTAAGCTTATCTACATAAATATCAATAAGAAGTACTGCCTTAGCTTCTAATCCTTTAAATTTTCTTACAGATGTAAATAAAATGTGACTTTTCTTTGGAGTTGTAGAAATTGGAATTCCCCCAACACGCTTAATATTTTGCAATATACTGTTTTCAATACTACTCGTCGTCAAAATTACAATATCCTCAATTTTTAACTTATCTTCTATCATTCGAATTACAAAATTCGATACAATCCACATCAACTCTTTTGCGTTTTGATAAAAAGAACCTTTGGGAATTATACCGGATAAATCATTGACATAAATATCTTCCTTTATATTTTCGACAGTGGTACCAATAGTACGAGCAATTTCTGCAGTATTCCGACAGTTCTTATATAAGACTAAACGACAATCACCATATGTATCCAACCAGCATGTTGATTTATGCATCATAATATATTGATTCTTATCATAAAATACATAAAAATGACCATTTAACATATCTGTTAATATCGAAATATGTTCAAGAATAGATTCCGGAATATCCTGACCTTCATCAATAACTACATGATCATAAGGCCATAAACAGTCATCATATTCATTCAAAAAATATTCAATAAACATCGGGATAATTTCTGAAATTGAATATTCTTGTTGTGGCATTAACTCCTCCGCAAGAGAACGGACATTGTGAAATATAATACTACTCTGTTTATAATGCTCCTGTAAATAAGACAATAAAAACTCATTAAAGCAAAGATATAAGACCTTTTCACCCTTACTTGCAAGTATTTTAGCTTTCTCTATAGCTAGCATTGTCTTACCCGTACCAGCAGGTCCATGAATAACAGCAGTAGGTTGCTCCTGTAAAAAATATAATATAGATGCTTGTTGTCTGTTCATTAGAATAAAACTACGCTTAGCCTCTAATGCAGTACTAGCGACGGACTCCACGATTCTAAAATTAGGCATTAATAACTTGATTACATCTTTAAAATCATGCATACAAAGCTCTGTTTGCCTAAATCCAAGATTTTCTTTCCAGTATAAAAACGCTTTATCTAAATCTTCTGATGGGTTAATTAATGAACCTACATCAAATATAATATCGCGATTAACTTCTAAGGGTAGTGTAATTTTATCATGAATAGATACTGATGGAAACCATGCCGCACGCCCAATTACAGGCATTTGCCCATGATAATGTTTACGTAAATAGTTCTGAATCCTAAATTGACTTTCTGCAGCTTGACCTAATGGGTCAATTATTTTATTTTCTTTTGTATAACGATTCGTTTGAACCCAATTACCATTGCAATACGAGATACCTCCAGTTTTAACTTCAATAGACAAGATACCTTTTTTAGGGTGCAAAACAACAAAATCTGCTTCGCCTTCACTCCGCCGTTGGTTAATTTCACCTAACCAATGGTAAGAATGGAAAATAATATACTCATTATTTAATTTTGAGAACGCCTCATATACAAGGCGTTCTCCTTCACTAGAATGAAAACCATTTATTATCGTAGGATAAAATTTAGCCATATTTTATACTATATTAAATCTTCTTTCTATGTATTGTTTCATACTGTTTGCAATAAATACAAGTTGAGAATTAGGAGCACTTCTATATACCTTACCTGAACTCTCTTGCCAAATAACAATCCCATCTACATGTGTATCCTCTATCACATAAAATCTATGAGGTATATTCGGATTCAAATTCCAGGCCTCTTTTGTTACTGGTACAACATGTCTATATTCTGAATTAGCAATTCCAGTTAACTCAATCCCTTCTGCAATAATTGCCCCAAACTCCCTCAAATACTGTTTAAATTCATCAGCAAACGTCAAATCCAATTCTTCTTCAGCACTATTAATCATTTCTTCTGTTGCTTTTTTTAATGAAAGAAGGTCTGGCAACGAATTAATTGTAGTAGTTATATCAGTTTTCATCAATCTACTCCTTTATAGTTTCACTTCTTGTTTTCCAATGACTCTTACGCTCTTCATCCCAAGTATTACCCTCACCATGAACTTCTGTTACTTTTGTATTATCATGCCATAGAGTCTGATTTTTCTTACCATCTACATATTCACCTGTCCGATGCTCTTCTATTGACAATTCGACAAGAGGAGAATCCGCTTTTTGCCCAAGATGATGTAATTCTAATGGCTTTCTAGTTTTTTCATCAATAGGTGCTAAGCCCCTCTTTATACGATCTCTATTACTAATTCCATCAGCATCTGTATAATCTAAATTGATATCTTTCTTAATCAAACATGGCCGTCCATTAATCTCAACCTCTACAAGATCTGCATCTTTTAAAATCTCATATTGTCTCATATTTTCAATATTATCAATAATTTCATCAGACCAACCTGTTTCTGATTTCACTTTAATCTTTTCGTCTTCAGTCAACTTTGAAAGTAATGGATCAGAAAATTCAATATTATTTATTTCAACGTTATCCACTATCCCCTCTTCGTTCTGAGTATTTAATGCAGATTGCCAAATAATATTCTCATCATCAAAGATATAGTTTAATTCTTTAGGTGCGGTAGTAAAAATATATTCTGAATCTATCTCTCCTATCGATTTTTGAATAGTTTTACTCAAATCGATTTCATTGAGTTCTGAAACATTTTGTGTCTGTTCAAAATCATCCAATCTAATATTATTAGTATTTATCATATTCAGACATCCCATCTCGTATCTCCATTAAACCTCTATATATACGACTCTTTTCTGTTTTTGAAATAACTATAAAATAATTATCTATAGTCCCCATTAAATCTAAGTTTTCAATTTTATCCTTAGCAATCAAACTCATCACAATAAATCGTCCATATAATAAAATATCTCGTTTATAAGACTTTTCCAATAAGTTTTTCAACCTAACAATGGCTTCATCAGTACGTAAATTCAATACATCTTTTATAGTAGAAGCTAAATCACCTGATGGTAACTGTTTTACTGAATAAATACCAGTTACAAGTAACTTTAATATTGATATAAATAAATAATCTCTAATAAGAATTCTAATATTATCGCAGAATAATAATGATAACGACTTCCGATTAGCTATTTTTACTAAATCTACAAATATTTGTTCTATTGATAATTTTATATTTTCTTTTGACTCTACTAAAATTGTATTAAAAAAGGCAATAATCAAACGCTGCACTTTTATATCATCATCAAATGCTCTAGTGACAGTACTCAAATTCAATAAATTAAATCTATTATAATTATAACCATATATATCTTCATCAGTTATATATCTGTTCAATCCTGAAAAATCTCCAGATTCATCAACTGTAGTATTCTCAATTTTAACACGCGTAGGATTAGACATGCCTTCTCTATGACAATATCCATAC
Source organism: uncultured Veillonella sp. (assembly GCF_934230905.1). GTDB lineage: Bacteria > Bacillota > Negativicutes > Veillonellales > Veillonellaceae > Veillonella. Next base: position 31,751 of record NZ_CAKQFJ010000003.1, read on the forward strand.
CCAGATTTTAAAGTCCCTAACTGTATAGCATCTTCACTAAGCATACCAATAGTATTAGCCATCACATTCTGATCATCCTTTGATACAAGGCGTTGAACTACTTTATTGGATGAATTCTTTATTACATCAGGCGCCAATTTTGATGGAATTTGCTCCGCTACAATAACACCTTGACCATAAGATCGCATCTCAGCAAGAATATTAACAAAATGTTCTACAGCCTTGCCTTTCGCATTCCCATTAAATTCCGAATTTACTTCTGGTACTGTGTTTTTTAATAAGCGATGAGCTTCTTCAATAACTAAAAGATGTTGTAAGCCTTCACTATAAAATCCTTGCAACTCTTTTTTTATTTTTCTATATTCATTGACAAAAATAATAAGAAGTCCCACTCCAAAAGCTTTATCTGCATCATCAGCTAAATCTTCAAGTTCAAATACAACACGTTTATTTAATAATTGATCAAAATTTATACATTCTGATGTATTAAATGTATAGCCTTTAGACCCATAACATAGATTTTCTATGCGAACTAGCATTGCGGACTTTATATTATCTAAAATTTCACCTTTATATTCAAGTTCATCTTCTATATAACGAATTATCTCATTTTTTAAATCCTGCATAGTTGGAAATAAATAGCGATGTGCACTGTTTTGATATTGTTCAAAAATATATTGTTCATCATATAAATACAGTTCTGAATCTAAATTTACCAATAATGGATGACAACCTAATGTTAAATCCCAACCTTTCTTCTGATAAATTGAATAGAGACATTTTTCTAATATATATGGCATAGGTCCATATAATCCAAACGATGCATTGAATAAGTCTTTTAATAAATCAATATGACTCTGTAAATTAACTCCTGGCATGATATAGAAAGGATTGATTTGTGGGCAATTAAGCTGTGGGTTTCCCATCGTATATATTCCATCTATATCTACATCACTAAAGCTTCTATACTCTTTTTTGGCTGACTCTATAACTAAAAAAGGCATACCAGCTTCATGTAGTATCTTTTTTACAGTTGTAGTCTTGCCACTACCTGTCAGTCCACAAATAAAAGTATGTTTATTCAAATCACGTTTACTAAAAGTAAATGGCATATTATTTAAAATACGACTACCATCTAATAAATATCCAATTTTAATATCATCTTTTTCAGTAGACGAGCGAACTAGAGGATATGATTTTTCATAACGTACTTCAAAATCAGGAACACTTTCAGTTGGTAATGTGCATAATAAGCCTAACTCTGTTGAAGTTAAAGAAGAACACAATGGATTTTCTTCATAACTATTAACTTTATATCCGTTCAAGAATCTTGGTATTTGAATTAATTCTCTACTCTCTTTATCAATTGTAAATGTAATCATAGGTAATTGCTCTATGCTAGGTTTTGAAAGTTCCCCTAACAAGCAAGCTTCTATAACTTTTTTTGCATCTAAAGATAATGCAGAATATGCGATTGATACTTCCCACATACCGCAAGATCGGCCTATTTTCATTCTATTTATAGCGGTATCAGCATACGACATTAATTCCAATGCAAAGCCATTTTGAATGTCTCTTGAAATAGATTTATTCTCAGATATAGTTTGTCCTATACTTTCACTAATTGTTCTACTAGTGCTATAAGATTCTGTCTTTCCAGCACCCGCTACAATACCTAGTGCATTTCCGATAAGACCACCTAATAGCATACCTGTCGCAGTACCAATTACGGGGACTACTGAACCTATAGCAGCACCTCCAGCAGCTCCAAGCCCTCCCAATATATGTCCACTCATATTAGCTTTACTAATAGATTCAGACTCCGAGTTACTTGTACTTACAGTTTTAGAATTAGATGTACCAAATGAATCCGCCATTGTCTGTTTACTTAGAGCGAAAGCTCTATCGCGAATATTAATTAAACCAGAGATTCGATTTTCTGTCGATACACGAGGAATAGGTTTTGCTAAAAATAAAAGTGTATAAGATTTTCCATTTAAAGTTCTTAGTATAGAGGATATACTAAATTTTTGTTTTTCACCATCAATATTTATCGTAGGAATTCCAGCTAGTAAACCATAATAATTCTCTTCTGATACATTCTCAACAAATTCTGGTCTATAATGCTCAAGTTCAATCCCAGTTAAACACCCTTCAGTAATGGATTTTACATTATCACTATCCCCCAAAACACCAATTACTATATTAGCAATCCCATCCTGACTAATAATTCCATATGTAATTGGAACAGCTAAAGAATTCAAGCTAATAAATAGTTTTTCTATTTTTCCATTAAGTTCCTCTCCAACAAAATTTATTTCTTCAGTAGTGCAAGATACAATTTTATAAAATGTCATATTTTTTATCAGAGCAGAACTTTTATCTTCTAAATACTGTTCTATGTTATTCGGACTTATAGTATATGCAGGAGACACTAATTGCAAATATTTAAAAGTATCATCACTAAGAATATTAATTTCTTTAGATAGTTTATTAATTTCATTGCTATTCATTTTAGACCTCATGTAATGCAAATGAAGACTCAAAATCGTCTAATCTTTCATAAAATTCGCTTTCAACACAATTCAAGTTATGAATAAATTGCTCTTTTAAATTTAATAAATATGATGATATTGCCCTTTTAATTTCTTGTTTTTCTACTTTATCTTTTATAATAAAATGATCTAATAGTACTGCAGCTACCAAAGAACTCATTGTAGGAATAATTATATATCCCCCCACCAAAGTCCCCATTACAAATTTTATAAATCCCCCACTAATTGTAAATACCCCTAAAGCAACTCCACCATCATATATAAATCTTTTATTATTATTAACTTTAAAAATCACCTTTTCTGGCAACTGGAATTCAAACTTTTTCAACAATACATCTGTTAACTCCAAGCCCAAGAACTTGTTTTGTAACCTAATATCCATAGGGTCCATACTACTTAAATATTTCTTGGAGGCCATATATAATAAATCACTCATCATTGATTTACTTCTACAAGATAATTCTAAAGAGACAATATTATATATTTCATCATTAATCGTCTTTAAGTCAATAGATAAGTCTACAATTTTACAAGACTTTTCAAACAAATCCGAGAATAGAGCATTAATCTTTGTAACTATAGTATCACTATACATATTATAAAATCCCTTTCTCAATAGTCATTAAATCTCCTTGTACTCCCTTTAAGAAACTACAAAATAACTCTATTTCTTCAATATATTTCATTATTTCACTATTCTCTACTTTTATTTCATTAATCTCTTTCAATTCATTAATCTTATTCTCAACATTATTATTTAATTCAGACTTATACTCCTTAATTGCATGAGAGACAAAGTTATTCAACTCAGCTACTAATCTACCTCTTATCTCATCAAGTCTTTTATCAATATTATCAGAAAACTTTTTGAAATATTTTTTCTGGGAAAATCTTGATTCATATTTTGCATCTGAAAAGGTTCCAGCCTCTTTTATTTTAATTAATTCTTGAGCATCTTCTTTACTTAAATTTTCAATATTTTCAAAGTTAATTGATTCATAATCAGGCTTTATGAAATCAATCAGATTTAGATTTTCTGAGATTGATTCTAATAAAGCATTACAATCCTTTATCACATCTCGTTGAATTCTCTCAGAAATCTCTTTACATTCCTCTATAGTTTCTAATGAAAGAGATTTTAAACGATCAACAGAGCCTTCTTCCTCTGGGTTTAATAAAGCTTTATTACTTTTATACTCATGAACTATAGTATCAGCAGCCTTCTTTATTTTGCCATTTTCATCACCAATATAATTATTCTTAATATCTCCAGTACCACGCCAGATTCTATTTTCAATCCGCTCCTTCTCGGATTCTAATTCTTTTATTTTAGTCTCTATATCATTAGGATTCTTTACTTTTTTTCCCCAAGATTGAATCTGATCATCAAATTCTTGATATAATCCATCATATAAACGAATTATAGATTTTAAAACATCTTTTAATAATATATAATGCGACTTTCTCCCAAACTTTTCTAATAGACTATAAACACTTCTAAATCTAGATTTGGACTCTAAGGAAGAAATAAAATCACTCATACTCCCATTTGCATATCCACCTATTGTATTGTAATACGATAGTTGTATAAAATCCTCCAGTTCTTTTGAGTCAATTAATTCTTTTACTTTATTATGTACATCGTTAATCGTCGCCAATGAGTTAAAAATCTTTGCTGAAATTTCAGCTTTACTATCTACAAACAATATATTTTCTTTATTCAATTGCTTGAATTGCTTATAAGCTTCCTCTTGTAAACACATAAAATCATTTTCAGGCATTTGAGCTACACGAGTAAACACCAAAAAAAGTGCTTCTTTATTTCGTCCAATAATTGTATTATTCACAAATTGAGAAAACTGAGCTGACTCTATAGCTTGTCCAGTTATAGGTTTCAAAAAAATAATTGCGTTAGCATCTTTTATATACTTTGTTGTTACCTCAGAAACCCCACCTTTTGCACATACACCAGGACTATCTATAATTTCAATACCTTTTAATGACTCATTTAAAGGATAAAAAATCTCAATTTTAGTTACTATATTAAACCAATTATCTTTATGTTTATTTATATATTCTTTAATTTTATTGTTATATTTATCTAAAGATAACTGATAGATATTAGCAGCTTGAACTGACTCAGATGCAATCAAATTATCAATATCACTCTCCAGTATATTTATTTTTTTATTTTTATTATTAGCCTTCCTACCTGCTTTTACTAATATTTCTTCATTAATTGTAGGCACAGGAATATCTCTATAATTATCATCTAATGCAGCATGTTTCCTCAAAAAAGATTTAACGGCTTCTGGTTCATTAACTACTTCTATCCTACCATCAGCATAAGTTGCAACCAGCTTAAATTTATTAGCATATTTTATTTCAAGTAAAACACTAGTACACTGCTTCACATCTACAGGCAATAAATCTATGCCTAAATATGCATTAATAAATGTAGATTTCCCACTTTTCGCTTCTCCTGCTACTATGATTTTAAACTTATCTTCTTTAATCTTCTCTATATCAGCCTGAATTTTATTTATAAGCCCCTCTTTTCTCTTCAATGGATTACTTATATTTATATTCTTATAATATTCCAAAACCTCCTGCAAAAAAATTTCCATATCATTATAAATTGATAAAACTTCTTCTTTCTTTTTTTTATAACTAATTACCATGTCTCCGTGCTCCTTCATATTAAATTCATGAATCTTCTATGGCTAAATTATAAGTTACATAATACTATCAGTCAATATGCTCTAGATTTGACGTGACAAAACTTACACATCTATATTTCATTAAACTTTATAAGTAAAAAATCCTGTATAGATGCTATCTCATCTTTTACAAAGATAGTACCTATACAGGATTTAATAAATTATATTTCTTAATCTTATTCAGCCAACCCTTGTTCTCTTCCGATAATATCGGCAATTTCTTGACATAAGGATTGTAATGCTTCTTGGTCTGGACCTTCAGCCATTACGCGGATGAGTGGTTCTGTACCGGATGCACGTACCAGTACGCGACCTTCGTCACCAAGTTCACCTTCAGCTGTTACGATAGCAGCTTTGATGATATCGTTTTCTTCCCAACCAGTCTTTGTAGCAACACGAACGTTCACAAGAACTTGTGGGTATTTTGTCATGATGCCAGCCAATTCAGAAAGTGGTTGGCCTTTTTCTTTTACAAGAGCCGCCACTTGAACAGCAGTCAACATGCCATCACCAGTTGTGTTATGATCGAGGAAAATAACGTGACCAGATTGTTCACCGCCAATGGAAAGGTCGTGTTCACGCATATATTCCAATACATAACGGTCACCAACAGCAGTGGAAACGGTTTTCATACCGAGTTCTTCAGCCGCTTTGTGGAAGCCGATATTACTCATAACGGTACCAACTACAGTATCGCCTTTGAGTTTGCCTTCTTCTTTCAATTTTAGAGCACATAGTAGCATAATTTGGTCTCCATCGAGGACTTGACCTTTTTCGTCTACTAACAAGCAACGGTCAGCATCGCCATCATTGGCAATGCCTAAATCAGCATGGTGTTGTTGAACAGCTACTTGCAATCCTTCAATATGTGTAGAGCCACAGTGATGGTTAATATTCAATCCATCTGGATTTACATTGATATTGATTACTTTAGCACCAAGGCCAGACAAAATTTCTGGACCTACACTAGAAGCGGCACCATTAGCACCATCATAAACGATAGTCATACCTTCGAGGGATGTATCTATAGTATGGCGAACAAAGTGAGCATAGTGATGTGCAAGATTTGCATTATACTCTACATGACCAATGCCAGCACCTGTAGGACGAGGTAATTCATTATCTGCACTTTGACGTACATATACTTCTAATTGATCTTCCACTTCGTCTGGTAATTTAAAGCCACTACCATCAAAAAATTTAATACCATTATCTGGGAATGGGTTATGAGATGCAGAAATAACAGCGCCCGCATCAAAGCCTTGTTGTTTTACTAGGTAGGCTACAGCAGGTGTAGGAATTACGCCTGCCATAACTACATTACCACCTACAGAACAAATACCAGATGCCAATGCACATTCCAACATGGATCCAGAGATACGCGTATCTCTACCAATTAAAAATGTAGGATGTTCTTTTTCTTTACCAAAATGTGTTGCTGCTGCACGTCCCAAATGGTATGCCAATTCAGGTGTTAAAAATTCATTAACAACGCCACGTACACCATCAGTACCAAATAATCGAGCCATATTTTCCTCCGTCTACAAACGAATGTATTTCTATCTATGTTGTGTGTATTATATCACACGAGTTTGTACTATTTATAAAATCAAGTAGACTTTCACAAAATTGATACATATATATCTATGTATGAAAGTATCAAGCATTAGGTTTAGCATACATGCTCATACAAGCAATTGCTGTTTCTGCACCATCTAAGGCAGCACTCATGATACCACCTGCATAGCCAGCACCTTCCCCCATTGGGTAAAAGCCACCCACCGTAGTGGATACACGATTATCATCACGGCCCATACGAAGAGGTGAGGATGTCCGTGTTTCAACGCCAGTCATGCAAATATCAGGATGATCAAACCCTTTGATGCGGCGTCCCCAATACGGTAAAGCTCGCTCTAAAACAGCGGATACATACTCAGGTAAGCATTGATGCAAATCACAATCTACAATATGAGGCTCATAGCTATGAATAGTACTTTCAACAGATGGCGCATCAGATTGCCCCAAGAAAGCACCCACCGTTTGAGCTGGTGCATTGTAGTTTGAACCACCTAACTCATATGCTTTGCATTCCCATTCCCGTTGAAAAGCTACGCCATCTAATGGATGTGTGCCAAAATCATCAGGACCTACGTTCACGACGATAGCACTATTAGCCACGCCACTATCACGCGCATATAAGCTCATTCCGTTGGTTACAACCCCACCTGGTTCAGATGCAGATGCTACCACTTGTCCACCAGGACACATGCAGAAACTATAAGCTGTACGCCCCGATTTCTTATCATGATATACCAAGGAATACTCCGCAGCACCTAGACCTAAGCTCTTCGGATCCACACCATACTGAGAATGATCGATAACTTCTTGTGGATGTTCAATACGAACACCAATAGCAAATGGCTTAGCTATCATATCGATACCGCGTTTAAATAGCATCTCATATGTATCTCGGGCACTATGACCAACGCCAGATAAAACCAACGTTGTATCAATACGCTCAGATCCATTCACCTCAATACCGACTATACGGCCATCATCAATGAATACATCTGTCACTTTAGCACCGAAGCGTACCTCACCGCCCCACTCAATAATGCGCTCACGCATAGCTTTTACCATATGACGCAATTTATCTGTTCCTACATGAGGTTTATGTTTATATAAGATTTCTTCAGGTGCACCAAACTCTACAAAATATTTAGAAATTTCATGCAACCGCGGATGTGTAACGCGAGTAGTCAACTTACCATCAGAAAATGTGCCGGCCCCACCTTCACCGAATTGAACATTCGATTCCGGTTTAAAGGATCCCGTTTTCCAAAATGTTTCCACATCCTTTGCACGCGTATCTACATCCTGCCCTCGTTCCAACACGATAGGTCGATAGCCTTCACGGGCTAAATAAAAAGCAGCCATCATACCTGCTGGACCAAACCCCATGACAACAGGTCTATGTGCGAGAGGTCTGTCACCAATTACAATCGGTTCAGGGTCCTCTGGTGTAAACAAGGTAACATCCTTTTGCTTACCTAATTTTTTAATAAGTTTTTCTTCATGTTGCGCCTCTACAAAAAGAGTATATACAAATACAATGTTAGGTTTTTTACGTGCATCTACAGCCCGTCTCACAACATGTATCCTTTGTATATGCCCTTTTAATTGAGGGTATTTCTTTTCTACTATGTCTTCAATTGTAGCCTTTACAGTGACAGCTACGCGAAGATTTATTATTCTTATCATATCTATGCTTTTCTTTGTATATCTACTGTTACATGAACCGTAGTCACCTTACTTGTAAGACCATCAGGAATTACTAAATTATAGGTAGAATCGATAGGTGCTGTAGCATTACTAATATCAATAGCTTCTGTTTTTAATTCAGAAACAGCATCCACCATTTCTTCACGTCCTGTAATTGTTATTTGTACAGGTTGAATCGTAATTCCTTTAACTTCATAGCCGTCCGCTACTTGACCTATAGTCGTCGCCGATACAGGTACAGCTTTATCTTTTCTAAGTAAGTTTAGTTCGTACTGTGCTTGACCTTGTGTTGGACTGATATTCACACTAAGCACATTTCCCGCATTATCCCAAGCTTCTAAATCGGCTACAGCACTAAAGTTTTTAGTTTGTCCAGCTACATTAACCTTCATTACTACACGTGTTGCTGCCATTACTTGTTGTTTACGACCAGATACCGTTACTTCCTTAGGAATCACTGTAACTGACTTCAAGGCTACATTATCTGGAATTTGACCTATTGGTACAATTTCAACAGGTAGTTTTTTTGATGCATATTCATCTACATTAATCGTTACCGTATCAGGCTTAACCTCTACTAACGTCATACCCGATGGTGGATTAAAACGAATCGTTACATTATTTTGACCAGTGGTAACACCAGATGCATCAATATAGGCCTTAAGGTTTTCAGATTTTAAATTAATAATCGTATCACGCGGTCCACTAAGCGTAACACGAACAAATTGTGGTGTATCTTCAATAATATAATTAGATGCTAAATTTTGCACCTGTACAGGTACCGTATAAGAAACCTCCATCACAGGGTTTTGGTCACGCATGATGAAAAACCACATGACGATGGCTGCTAATAATGAAAGTATTTTTGCAGGCCAGTTACGTTTTAAGTGAATCATCATCTCTTGCCACCCCATTTCCACATACTCGTAATATTTTGACGAGGTCTTTCCATAAATGTACGAAGAGCCTCTTTAATTTGGTCTTCTGGCAAATGACGATAAATATGACCACCATATGTGTACGAAATAACGCCTGTTTCTTCACTGACAACAACGACAACAGCATCCGTTTGTTCAGATAAACCAATCGCTGCACGGTGACGAGTACCAAGTTCAGTGCTCAATGTACGATCCTCTGTAAGTGGTAACAAACAACCTGCAGCCTGAATACGTCCATTACGAATAATCATGGCACCATCATGAAGTGGCGTACTAGGAACGAAAATATTTTTAATCAGTTCCCGACTCAGTACCGCATCAACAATAATACCTGTATCGATAAAGTCATTTAATCCTACTTCACGTTCAAATACTATAAGAGCCCCCGTATGTTCACGAGACATCACACGAGCAGCAGCCATCACTTCATTGATGGCCATATCCATTTCTTCTTCGTTTACATTCTGTGCTTTACTAAAAATACGTCCCCGCCCCAATTGTTCTAAGGCACGGCGTAATTCTGGTTGAAATACGACAGGCAAAGCAAAGAGAATAACCGTCATCCCCTGTTGAAGAATCCAGTTAATTACATACAAATTCATTACATGGCTTAATACATTCAAAATAGCCAAAAACAATAACCCTTTTAACAAGGCTACAGCTCGTGTATCCTTTAAGAGTTTATACATATAATAAATACCAATAGCAACCGTCAAGATGTCGATAACATCAAGGACCCTAAAGGTATGTATGAGAGCTTCAAAATGCATATTCGCAACTCCTTATACAAAATAATAAGGTACAACTATCATTTTAGCTGCACCTTATATTTTATCGTATTTTATGAGCACTGTAAATTTAAAACGAAGCTACACATTTTGTGTTTCAATCCACACATCCATGCAACCACCGCATACCATACCTTCTTTTACAGCTACATCATCATTTAGTTTTACTTCAATACGTCGATGTTGTTCTTTTTTCTTCATAGAATCAATAGCACTTAAGCGTATTTCATTTTCAGCTCGACCTCCACCGATAGTACCAAAAATAGATCCATCTGGAAATACGACCATCGAAGTACCTGCTTTACGAGGCGTAGAGCCAGCAGTATGAAGAATCGTAGCTACCGCTAGCGTTTCATTCGTGCGTTGACTCAAATATTCTACAAACTCACGATTCATGTGTTGCCACTCTCTTTCTACGTAAAAATTGACCTTGTTTACCACGTACGACTGCAAGATATTCACTTACAATAGATAATGCAATTTCCTCTGGTGTTTGAGCACCAAGATCTAAACCAATAGGAGCATAAATCATGTCTAACTCTTCTTGCGTCCAACCTTTAGATTTTAAATTCTCCAATGCATAATGAATGCGTTGTTGACTACCCATAACGCCCATATAAGTAGGCAATCGATCTCTCAATTGTTCCAAGCACGTATTATCAAATTCATGGGCTCTCGTAACAATAATAAAGCCATTATATTCATCAAGAGGTAACTTGTCTCTAAAATCATTCAAAGGCAAACATTTTCTTGTTACACGCTCATCAAAGAATTCAGGCACCACATACTCTGGACGATCATCAACTACTGTAACACGACAACCTATAAATAAAAGTAAGTCTGTAATAGCACGGCTCACATGGCCTGCCCCCAGTACAAGTACAGAGGGATCCTTTTCAACAGGTTCAACAAAACACTCTGTACTGCCAAACATACATAGAGCATTCGGCTTAATCGCCTTTGATGTAAAACCTTCTATTGCATCACCATATAAGACATCACCATCTTGAGTATAAATTGTCCTATCCCCTTGGCGAGGTCCCGATAAAACAGTCACCAAAAAGGTTGGTTCCATCACCTGTAGTCGGTCTTTCATAATATCATAAATGCTTTCCATCTCTATTCCTTTCATAGTCCCATGCAGTAACAGCCTCTAAAACACCGCCACCAACAGCTAGGGATTTATCAGAAATACTATAACAATGAGACTCCTCACAACGAGCATCTACATCCGCTAATTTAAAATGATCAGATACAATGAGACCACTTTTTAAAATACCTCGTAATATACCTGTAATTTTTGCACGTATTGGTTCTTCATCAACATAACCAATTACTTCATTAGCTTGTACCTCATCCCCAATATGGCGTTTTGCAGTAAACAATCCACTCTTTGGAGAATGTATCACACGTTCATGAGTATAACCACCTACGTTACCAGGGATTCCCGTGTTAGGTTCTGCTTCGCCATCATAAATACAACGGCCTAAATGATGACCACGCATAGTTTCAATCACTACATTCACATCACGACCTGCACTAAATCCAGGACCTACACCGATAACAAAAGGTGCATCGAGTCTCGTAGTCCCTAAGTTCTTTTTAGCCAAAATGGCATCGACAACAACATCTGGATGCAGTTGTTCTAATAGCTCTTCATAGGACGATGTAACAACAGGAATCACTCCTTGTGCTAAAGTATCCTGAATTTCATCGATGCACACATGACGGACAACTAACCTTTCAAGAATCATTTCACCGCAATGAACAGCATTGCCATAACTAACCTCTCTACGAATCATAGTAGGTATAGCTATTTCATTAACCACTACAGGGTACCCTGCACGTCTCAATCTATAAATAGCACCGGAGGCGATGTCTCCGCCTCCGCGCACAAGTATTAAAGGTTTCATACACCCTCACTTTCACGATGTTGTAAATCGTTATAATCCTCTGGCGTATCTATATCAAATCCCCATTCAGGAATAATACTTACATATTCTACAAAATTATGCCCCGCACCGCGAATAATCGTTCGACCGCCTTGATCCCCCTCGATTTGTTGCAAAGCCTCAAACCAATGGGTCCCAAACAAAACGGGGTTCCCGAGATGCTGCGTAGGTCCATATTTAGGTACTACGATTGACCTATTAGTTTCATCCCTATGTTGTTGAAAGCTAGCGATAAGTTTTTCAATAACCATAGAATCTAGTAACGGTTGATCAGATACAGAGCATATAATACCATCTAAAGGGTACGTGCCAAATGTATTCATCAAGTATTGCACGCCTAATGCGATAGATGTACCTTGACCTAAAGCAGAAGAACTATTATGAGCAATGGAAAATCCATAACTGCTAGCAATACGGTCAATATCGTGGTCCCCACCTGTAACGGCAACCATAGGATAGTTTTCTAAATCCCATGAAGAATTACTTTGTTCCCATCCAACTTGTAATGCATGACATACAGCATCAAGGATGGTCTTTCCTCTCCAGGGGAGTAGTTGTTTATTTTCCCCCATTCTTCGCGACTGCCCTGCTGCTAACAGAACAATACCAATACGAGGACTTTCTCGTGAAAGGGCGCCCCCTAAGGAGGCGCTTTCACATGTCTTATATTCCATTTCGGTACCTAACGACATTGAATAATACGTCGAATTTCACAGCTAGCTTTATAGCCATCAGCCAATACAATAGCAGTAATATCACTATCCACAACATGACTGATAAAATCATCAATCATGCGATGTTGTACTGTATCATAGCCAGTACAAAACAAAATTTTCTTACCTTTGCTATACTGAAAAAGCCCTTGTTTATGAAGAACAATTTGAGCAAGCATATGGGGCGTTACAACGGCACCTTCTTCTCGACACACAATGGATTGCACTAATTCTAAATTATGCACATGATCTTCATCAAGTGATGCACCCAACATTTGAAGATTGACTACCCCTATAGTTGTCTTTGTGTGATTAGGGATAACAGGTTCTGTATGTTTAGGCGCCTTAAGCCATTTTTCCTTAGCACCATCTGCTTCTACGACAATTTGCCAATTAGGATGTAATGCACTAAGGCCATCGATACTTTCACAATCTACAGCATCAACCTTAGTTCTCGTAATACCACTAAACCAAGCCCCACAATACCCCTGTTGAATACGTTTTGTACAATACTCATCAACATGGTTAATGTCCTTTGTATAAACGGGCTCATATTGAGCCACTTGTGATTCATACAAATGTGTCGTAGTCGTTACTACAACAGGTTGTCCTTGCAATCTACCATACTCGACAAGCTTAGATAAAACCGTTGTTTTTCCGCCAGCACCAACCAATGCAACAATGCCGGGTTGAATAAGACGATTCCAATACTGCGTTTGTGATATCATAGCACGAGGCCCCCTTTAGGAATGAAGGAATAGTTATACTTTATATTTTTCGTCCATTCCCATAAATACCTTTTCTGGTGTCATAGGTAATGTACGAACATCCGCACCAACTGCATTTTTTACAGCATGTTGTATGGCAGGACAAGCTGTATTAATAACAATTTCACCAATGGATTTAACACCATATGCGCCACTTTCCTCATATGATTCAACAAAGGCTGTATGCACTTCACCAATATCCTGACGTGTAGGAATCTTATAGGTCATAAAATTATTAGTCTCTAACCGCCCATTACTAGAGTATCTAACATCTTCATACAAAGCCATACCAATAGCTTGCACCGCACCACCTTCAACTTGTACACGCGCTAATTTAGGGTTCACAACGGTACCACAGTCTACACAATTATACATATGTAGAGGTATAATGTGTCCCGTTTGTTTATCAACCTTGACTTCAGCAATAGATGCCATAAATGGTGGTGGAGACGTATGGCTACCCCAAGTTGCAAAACCCGTTAATTGTTCCGGTGTAGTTCCAACTAATAGCATAGGCGCTAATTCTTGAACAGATAACTGCTTAGCACCGTCCTTAGTTGTTCCAACCAATCCATCAAAATCGATTTCTTCTGGTTTAACATCCATAAATTGTGCTAATTTATTAATTATCTTTTCTCTCAACTCTTCAGCAGCCATCTTCGCAGCCGTCCCCGTTACATAAGTGGTACTCGATGCATAAGAGCCTGGATCGAATGGTACGATATCCGTATCAGATTCGATAACCGTCATAGATTCCATCGGGCATCCAAGGACTTCACAAGCCATTTGTGTAAGAATGGTATTTGCCCCCATGCCCATATCGGAAGATCCCGTATACAATGTATAGTTACCATCATCACCGAGACGAATTTCTACTGATGCCACATCGATATTAGCGACACCGGACCCCTGTAAAGCAAGTGCCATACCAAGTCCACCGCGATAACGTTCATCAATGTCCCAACTATGTGGTCGTTCATCCCAACGAGCCATTTCCTTAACTTTATTAACTGTCTCTTGGAATAGGCCAGAATCCATAATTTCATCAGGATCATAGACTAAGCTACGTTCACCAGCAGCAATCAAATTCTTTTGACGGAGCTCTGCTGGGTCAACACCCATTTCATCTGCTAATCGGTTAACTGCACACTCCAATGGCCATAAAGATTCTGTAGCCCCATAACCACGGAAGGCACCACCAGGTGTATGGTTCATATAAACCCCTTCTGTACCATAGTGCACAGCTTTTGCCTTATTATACAATGGTACAGATTTATGTTCCCCAGCTGTAGTTGTCGTAAAGCAGTGGGTTGCATGAGCCCCAGCATCAGTAATAGAATCCATATCAATAACTTGGATAATGCCATCCTTTGTAGCACCTACGCGAATATACCATTCACGAGCATGACGTGTGGTAGAACAAGTTTGTGCTTCCGTTCTATCATATAGTAAATAACATGGTTTTTGTAATTTCCATGTTACAAAAGCAGTCATCAATTCTGTACAAGCCGTTTGTTTGGAACCAAAACCACCACCAATACGAGGTTTAATAACACGAATCTTAGAGGCAGGAATACCTAGTGCCCGTGCGATATGACGACGTACATGGAACACGATTTGCGTGGAACTTACAATGACAATACGTCCTAAATGATCGATATAACCAAAGCTTTGAAATGGTTCCATTGCGGATTGACGTGTTGCTTGGTCAAAATAAGTGCCTTCTACAACATAGTCGCATTTCGCAAGTTCTGCTTCAATATCGCCAACACGTTTATGATACGATACACAAATATTACGTTTATAATCTTGTCCCACTGGAATATGATTAAGGATATCCTCCTCAGGATGAACCACTGTTTCATGGTCTATAGCCGTATGCAAATCAAGCACAGGTTTTTGAACATCATATTCCACCTTAATGAGAGGCATTGCCTTTAATGCTGTAGCTTCATCTTTAGCTACAACAAGGGCCACTTCATCGCCTACGTAGCGAACTACAGGATCGAGAATCAATGCATCATAAGCAGACGGCTCCGGATACGTCTGACCAGCTAGGGTAACCCGTGTATTAGGTACATCTTCATAGGTAAAAATAGCCTCTACCCCAGGGATTAATTTAGCTTTAGATGTATCGATAGATTTAATTCTCGCCTGCGCATGAGGACTGCGCAACACCTTAATAATGAGGGCATCTTTTGGTACAAAATCCCCTGTATAGGAAGGCTTACCACTCAGTATCCCCTTGGCATCGACTTTATCATAAGACTTACCAATGTGCTTCATTATAAACCTCCTTGTAGATACTTACGAACGCCTCGAAGTTGTGATTCATAGCCAGTACAGCGACAGAGATTTCCAATCAAGTATTCTCGAATTTCATCATCACTGGCATTAGGATTTCTACGCTTCAATGCGATGGCACTCATCATCATACCAGTAGTACAAAAACCACATTGGTCCGCCCCTTCAGATGCAAGGCAGTCAGCTAGTAAAGATGCATCTTCTTCCAGTCCTTCAAGAGTTATAATTGTATGACCTGGTGCACGGAATGTAGGGTACGCACAAGATAGTGTGATTTCATCATCTATCCAAACAGTACATAAACCACAGTTCGTCGTATCACACCCACAACGCACACTATAATAGCCTAAGTTGCGCAACGTAGTTAATAGCATTTCATCTGTTGGCACATTAACGGTTACGTTTTTATTATTAATATTCAATACTAATTCCATTATTGTGCCACCTCCTTAACTAAACGTCGAACCATGGCTTTAGCCATTTCTACACGGTATTCTTTTGAAGCATGTGAATTTTTTTGGAATACTAGCTCCTCTGATGCCACCTGTGCTGCGTCATCCAATGCAGCTACGCCTTTTTCTGAAAGCAAAGCACTCGCTTTTTCAGCCAATTGTGGAGCACCTGGACGCGTACCGATATAAACCTCATAACCTATATCATCATGGCGAATAGAACCTGTTAAATATGGGAAGTCACCACGAGAAATACGCAACGCTTCAACGGCAACAGATGCTTCCTGTTTTGGAATGCGAATTTCCACCAAAATGTCGCGTTCTCGATAATTCATATATTCCTTCATAGACATACGTCCACCTTTATGGGTTACAATATCTGCATGAACAGCCAACAAAGCGGGAATAATATCGGAGAAACCAAACTTACTAGCCACAGATCCACCCATAGTAGCCATATTTCTAAATTGGACACCTAAAATTTCTTTGATGCCGCGCACTACGGCACCACCACAAAATTGTTGTAATGGTTCAAACCGTTCTACATCGCCTTGAGTCGCCATGGCACCAATAACAAACTCATGATCTTCTTCACGAACATATCGTAAATCTAGTCCTGCCATGTCGATCACTGCAGGCCATGTACGACGACCTAACCGCAGCCAACACCCACCAGCAAGCATAGGTGCCATCTTATTTTTTACGGCCATTTCATAGGCCTCTTCCACCGTCTTCGGTTGTAATACTTTCAAAAAGGCTAACATAATCTATCCTCATAATGGTATACTAAAAATAATAATCAGCTTAATACATTTACCGTTAGTAATTTTGATATAAAACCTTTTATTTTAATTATATATATAATTGTAACAACTATTAGACTGTAAATCTATGACAAACAATATAAAATTACAAGAAGTTTGCAAACAATTACATATACCAGTAGTTGGTACCACATCATGGCCACTTCCCCCTGAAGCACGTGAAATCTTACGCGAGGCTAACCCATGTCCATTTACAGCAGCCGACTTAGAAACACGCTTAACGGGTACACCTGACTTTATGCCACGCAGCGCCATTGTCTGCCTATTTCCCTACCATGTACCATATGATGGTCCAAAAAATCTGTCTCGTTACACATGGGCTAACGATTATCATCTTGTCGTAACAAATTATTTGCAGAATCTCATAGATGAGTTAATGAATATAAATTCTAATGCATTATTTTCCATTCACTGCGATACAAGCCCATTAGCTGATCGATATATGGCCTATTTAGCAGGGCTTGGCTTCTATGGAAAAAACAAATGCTTTATCAATCCAATTTGGGGTTCCTATATTGTCATCGGCACTGTACTTACCACACTAGAATTTGAACCTAATTCTCCTCTGACAAATACTTGTATGGGCTGCAACCGATGCATTTCATCATGTCTTGGCCAATGTTTAAATACTGATGAATTCAAGTACTCCACTTGTAAAAGTTATTTAACGCAAAAAAAAGGTGATCTCACCGACGAAGAACAATCTATCATCAAGAAATCACCTTTACTATTCGGTTGCGATGTGTGCCAAGAGGTGTGTCCTCACAACAAAGATATACCTATAACCCCTATTGCAGAATTTCAATCCATTGAACCCTATGTAGACATCAACGAACTAGAATCACTAACAAACAAGGAATTTAAAGCAAAATACGGACATCGTGCCTTCTCATGGCGAGGAAAAAAGATAATATTACGAAACCATGAATATATCACTAAATCTTGATATCACTTCATAAGTACTAGTTCTAATACACCTTATATTTTGTAATAATTAAGTTTATCTAAGGACTGGCTCAAGGCTGGCACATATTCTTCAATAAACATATCTACTTCTGGCATATTAAGTGCTTTCAACTTCGCTAAGATTGTATCGTGAGCCTCTCTGAATTCATCATTTCCAGCATGTAATTCATTGACGCATTTCATATATGCAGACAAAGTATCTGCAGCTTTAACAATCGGCCATTCAGGCAATGTTTCGGCCTCTACAATATAAGGTTTGTATACAGCTTGTAATCGTTCTGGTAGTGTAGTTAACATTTTTTCCTGTGCTAAGGATTCCACTTCACCATACAAGGAGCGAAGTTTAGGATCAAAATATTTAATCGGTGTTGGCATATCTCCCGTAAAAATTTCACTCACTTCATGATACATGGCAATCACTGCCACTTTATTAATATCGAGGCTTCCGCCAAAATATTCATTTTTAAGGGCCGCCAAATTATGCGCTACCAGAGCTACTTCAAGACTGTGTTCTTGAATATTTTCAGTTTCCGTATTACGCATCAAGCTCCAACGATTAATAAAGCGCATCCGTTTTAAAAAAGCAAAAAATGAACTCATACATATCCCCCTTACAACGAAGGTCCCACCAGAAGGTAGGACCTTTTTTAGTATATATCACTTAATAACTGTCTTATTAAATGACACCTCGTAATTTAAACCCATAATCTAAGAATTGAACAGCCTCATTCCAACGATTATCATCATTGAGCATTACCACAATCATAGTATGACCATTACGTGTAGCGGATGCAATTAAACACTCTCCTGCTGCATTCGTAAAACCAGTCTTTAACCCGTTAGCACCAGGATATTTATTCCGAATAAAATGATTAGTGGTCCGAATTGTTTCTGGTGTACGGTTTTGATACGGCACCTTATAGTAGTCATTCGCCACTTTATCACGGAACATTTGATATTTCATACCATATGCAGCAATCAAAGCTAAATCACGCGCCGTAGAATGATGTCCCATTTGCGTCAATCCATGAGGATTAAGGAACACACTATTTTTAGCACCAGCCTTAGCAGCTATACGATTCATATCCTTAGCAAAATTCTCGACAGAACCACTTACATTTTCTGCTACAACAACAGCAGCGTCATTTCCACTGGCCACCATCATACCCTCTAGAACACCTTCCAAGGTAATTTGGTCCCCTACGTGTACGCCAAGATTCGATTCCTCCATGCTCGTCGCATAGGGGCTAATCGTTGCCAATTCATCTAATTGTGTGCCTTTTAACTCAAGAGCAGTCAATAAAGTTACCATTTTTGTGGTACTCGCTGGATGCATCCATTTATCTGGATTTTTAGCAAATAGAATTTCCTTAGTATCTGCATCAATAAGTACTACCGCTTCACCAACAGTTGATGGCGGCGTAGGGGCATCAGCACGAGCGACTGTGCCAATACACATGATGCCTATGAAAGCTAGCACCAATACAAAATATTGCCATATCGAACGCTTATTCATGATTAAATCTGTCATATACTTCTTCTTTCTAGTTCTAACTTCTAATTATTGTTTACATAAACTATAGTTCAACATTCGTTGCAGTCGCTTTTTTCTTTGTCTCTTTACGTTCACCTGTAGAAGTATCTACATTTTGTACATATACTACACGTTGCGGATAAGGAATATCGATGCCATGTTTATCAAAAGCATCTTTCACATCAGACATTATACTATATTGAACATCAATAAACTGATGTGTTTTAACTTCTGCAAACGCAGAAATACGCACAGAGTTCTCACCAAATTCAGATATACCAATCTCCATATATTTAGCATTCAAAATCCGTTTATCCCTAGCAAAAACATCCTTTAATACTTTAATAGCCTCATGATGATTGTTGTTATATCCAATATCAAATACGAACGGAATCATGCGTTCCTTCATATACGAATAATTAGTAACAGATTGAGATGTAAGGATAGAGTTTGGTATATACACTCTTTTTTTATCTTTTGTAGTGATAATAGTATACATAAATTGTATAGATGTAACACTACCTACTATATCCCCTACCTGAATAACGTGACCAGCACGAAAAGGCTTAAAAATTAAAATGAGCAAACCTGATGCTAAATTAGACATATTATTTTGTAATGCCAATCCAATACCTAAACCAAAAGCACCAAAAGCTGCCACAAAAGATGTTGTAGGAACACCTATTTGATTAAAACAAATCAACAGCAATCCCACGAGTAATACATAATTTATAATTTGAGTCATAAAACTCATCGCTGCCGAATCATAATGTGCACGAGACATAACACGGACCGCAAAAGCTTTAATCCAATGAATAATATAGCGGCCTATCACAAATATGATGAGTGCTAGTAAAATATTACTAGCTTGGCTCAAGAACCACTCTCGCAGCGTTAATAAGACATTAGCATCCTTAAATAACAGCTGTGAAGCAGCAGCTAAAAATTCGTACATCTAGACCTCCACACATCTTACAGTAATCTACTCAAATCTATGATAAACATATGATATAATTTCACATATAACATTACATACGATAAAAATAAGCTATTAAAACAAGAAATTGTTATCTTTTATTATAGCTTTATATTCTATATCTAACAATGATAAACTAGGGAGTCCTATATGTCTAACAATCCATATATAGCACCTGATACATTAATAACAGGCGGTCATATTACCAAAGAATCTACTTCTATAACTATTCTATTTGACGATATTCACTACTCTTTGAGTAGTGGACAATTAAACGGCGGATTTCACCACACCCTTGGTGTGCGCAATCAACAATTAACCTATCATATAGAAACAGAAAAAGATTTACCAGGCGGTTCTGTAGCAAATTATTTAGCCCAAGAGTTTGAATATATCGATGTGCCTGTTCATTTTAGTACAGCACTATTAACATCTGCTACTATCTCACTTCACGCCTATACAATAATCCAAGAGAACGATACAATTGTTGAAACAATCATCACTGGTGGTTATAATAAAACAGCTCATCGTGCAGGTACAGGCTATTGTTACGAAGAAAAAAATGGTGATTTTCATACTCCTGGCACGATTAATATTCTTGTATTTACCAATAAAGCTCTCACGGACAGTGCTATGGTAAAAGCTATCATGACAATTACAGAAGCCAAAACGGCAGCACTACAAGATTGGAGAGTAGAGAGCACAAATGAAGTACCAAAATATAATACTAATATAGACCGCAGTTTAGCCAAAGAAAAACATACTTCTGCTACGGGTACCGCTACAGATGGAATCATACTAACAATTGATACAAACGGTGATGTACTAACTGATGCAGGATCTTATTCTTTATTTGGTGACACGTTAGCCAAATCTGTATATATTGGAGTACAACGTGCATTAGCAAATGCGGTAGAATTTGAATAATTGACATACAAAAAGAACCTTTGTGAATCATTGAATGGAACCTCTCAAAATTGTGTCCAATTTTAGGAGGGCAGTTCATACTATCGCAAAGGTTCTTTTGTATATCTCACAAGTATAAGGTCTAACCCCTAACCTTTATTACACTTAATATTCTTGGAATATTCTTTTTAAATCCTTACATGTACGCTCTTTCTGTAACGCTAACATCAACAAGATACGGGCCTTTTGAGGAGATAAACTATCACTAACAAAATAACCTACCTCTGCATCTTGAAGCACATTGGATACAATGCCACTTCCTGTTCGAGACGCACGTACAACAGGAATCGCTAAATTTGATGTTACCTTACGAATGGACTGAGGAATTGTACCGTGCCCTAATCCAGCTAATACCAATCCAGATGGATTTGTTGCCACAAGGGCAAGCCCTACAATTTCTTCTATGCCTGCATAACATGTAAGAATTTCAACACGTGGTAACTCCTCATCATCAGGCAGTCCAAATTCAGATTCCATCGTATGCTTACGTAATGGACTCGTATAGTAATGTGCCACCCCATCCTGAACAATGCCCAAATGACCTGAATTAGGACTACCAAAAGTAGCTACATTAGTTGTATTCATCTTAGTAACATCTCGTGCTCCATCGATATACCCATTAAGAACCACTAGTACACCTTTATTATAAGAAGCGGGAGTCCGAACTACTTGAATAGCTTGTAATAAATTAATAGGACCATCAGCGCTAATAGAACCGGCAGGGCGCATAGAACCAGTAAGAACGATTGGTTTATTAGTATGAACCGTAAGATGCAAAAAATACGCCGTTTCTTCCATACTATCTGTCCCATGTGTGATAACGACACCTTCAATATCATCATGATCAACACATTTTTGTACTAACTTAGATAACCGAACCCATTGAAAAAGCGTTATATCTGAACTTTCAATATTACAAAATTGATTACAAACATAAGGTCCATAGTCTCTAACACCAGGCACAGAAGCTATTATGTCTTCTAAAGGCAGTACACCCGCTGTATAACCTGTTAAGTCTGTATCAGAAGCGCCTTGCCCAGCAATAGTACCACCTGTACCGATGATTGCTATTTTCTTAGTCATTATATTCTCCCTGTAGTCATTATAATTTAGAAGGTATAAAGGATGGCATTAACTCTAATTTATGACGATTGATACGTTGCAAATAGTCAATACGTTCCTTCGTCTTTATATCATCGATTTCACCAGTCCGAATATACCGATCAAGAATGGCATAGGTAAATCCTAATTTATCTTCATCAGACTGACCACTAAGCCCATCACTCGGTGTTTTATCTACTAAATGCAGTGGAATATCCAAAAGACGTCCAATTTGACGCACCTCTTCCACTACCAGATGTGCCAACGGGCTAAAATCGCCTGCTGAATCGCCAAATTTTGTAGAGTATCCTACATAATCTTCTGAACCATTGCACGTATTAGCAATACGTGCACCATGTGGTAAATTTTGACCTATAGCATACAATGTAGCCATCCGTAAACGCGGAGGTGTATTAATTTCCGCATCATGTGCTAAATCTACACGGCCCGTCACGTTTGTAAATCCTTCACCTTGTACAATAGACTTACTTAAAGCGCGATAAGCATCGCCAATATTGACAATCATATAAGGTATGCCAAGATGAGCCACGACAGCTTTTGCATCATCAATATCTGATTGTATATCATTAGGCATAAGTACCCCTACAACACGCTCAGCACCAAGTGCTTCTTTGCATAAAGCTGCTACGATGGTAGAATCCTTACCACCAGAAATACCTACAACAGCAGTACATCCTGGCCCATTGTTATCAAAATAATCTCGGATCCACGCTACTAATTCCTCTCTTGTCTTTTCTGGATTTATAAGCATAGGACCTCCTATTTTTTACGGCCAATACGATTTAACAAGTCCATTTTCATATGATAATACTCTGGACTCATATCTAAATAATGGCTATGTGGATTTTCAAAGCGTTGCTCTTCTTCCCATATTTCATGTGTTAATTGATCCTGTACATATGCACGAATTTCTTTCAATGTTGGAGGTTTCACAATCTGTTTACCATCTTTAATAACTAATTCTTGCATATTTTTAAATGTACAGTTTTCAAAATATAATTCTTTCCATGGTTTTTCTGGATCAATATAACAATATGGGGAATTCGTAGATGGCTTTTCACCAGGTAAGGTCAATAATTCTGCTATAGCCTTCCCCTCTGCACTATAGACGCGATACACATTTTTGAGGCCTGGATTCGTAATTTTAGTAACCGATTCTGACACCTTGATACGAGGTTCCCATTTGCCCTGCTTTTCAATACCTACTATTTTATATACTGCACCAAATACAGGGTCCGTTTTCGACGTAATCAATCGTTCCCCTACACCGAATATATCAATGGGACCACCTTGCGATAAGATAGAAGTAATTGTATATTCATCAAGACTATTCGACGCCATAATCTTACAATCTTCCATTCCTGCATCGTCTAACATATTTCGTGCATGTTTTGCTAAATATGCTAAATCACCAGAATCTAATCGTATACCCTTTAACCGATGGCCTTTTGGCTCTAAAACATCCTTTGCTACCTTGATGGCATTAGGTATGCCAGAATTCAATACATCATACGTATCTACGAGGAACACGGAACTTTCCGGATATACCTCAGCATACGCTTTAAAGGCCTCATACTCAGAATCATGGTACATAACCCAACTATGAGCCATAGTACCATTAACAGGTATATCAAATTGCTGTCCTGCTAACACAGTAGCAGTACCATGAACACCACCAATATACGCCGCACGAGCACCATATACAGCGGCATCAACATTATGAGCACGACGAGCACCGAAATCGGATACAATGCGACCATCTGCAGCACGCATAATACGATTTGCCTTTGTAGCAATCAGTGATTGATGATTAATCATTGTAAGTACGGCTGTTTCCGCTATTTGTGCATCAATGAGCGGTGCCACAATAGTTAAAATTGGCTCATTAGGATATATAATGGACCCTTCTTTAAAAGCATATACATCACCGGTAAATTTAAAGTTATGCAAATATTTTAAAAACTCATCGCTAAATAAATGCAACGATTTAAAATACGCAATATCCTCTTCATCAAAATGGAGATTTAAAAGATAGTCTACTACTTGTTCTAATCCAGCAAAGATTGCAAAGCCCCCTTGGTCTGGATTGCGACGATAAAATACGTCAAAGGCAACGCGGTCTGTATTGTCTTGTTTCGTAAAGTACCCATGAGCCATGGTCATCTCATAGAGATCCATAAGCATACTAATGTTACGACGTTCATGTTGCATACTTTCACCATCCTAAATAAATATAAAGTACATTATACAGCATACAGCGCGTTCGTTATTCATTACGCTTGATACTATTATAAACTATATACATTGTCTTTTCTATTCATAGTACATATGATATAACTATATTATAGATAATAATTACTTATTAATTAATGAATAAAGATAAATAAACCTATACAAGAAAAATTAGACTGATATAGGTTATATTTTAGAATGAGAGGTACCAAATGGACACAATCGTTCAAGCAAAACGCGTATTAGAAATTTTTAAGGAAATGAGCCAAATTCCACGTGGTTCTGGTAATGAAAAGGGCATTAGTGATTACATTGTTAACTTTGCACATAATCTTGGGCTCGAAGCTACACAAGATAGCGAATGGAATGTAGTCATCAAAAAGCCAGCTACACCAGGCTATGAAAATCGTCCATCCGTTATTCTTCAAGGTCATATCGACATGGTATGTGTAAAAGGTCATGACTCTAACCACGATTTTTCAAAAGATCCTATTGCCAATATTATCGAAGGAGAATGGATGCATGCCGATGATACAACATTAGGCGCAGATAATGGGATGGGCGGCGCTATGATTTTAGCTGTCCTAGAGGATAAAAACCAACAACATGGTCCCTTACAAGTGTTATTCACAACCAATGAAGAAACAGGTATGGATGGTGCTGCAGCGGTAAAAGAGGGACAAGTGACAGGTGATTATCTAATAAACCTAGACACCGAAGTAGAACATGAATTCTGCGTTAGCTGTGCTGGCGGTTGCCACGTTAATGTATCAATACCTTTATTACGCGAAAATAATCTGCCAGGTTATGATGCGGGGCTAGCTTTAACTGTTCAAGGTTTAAAAGGTGGTCATTCTGGTATTGAAATCATCGAACAACGCGCCAATGCTAACCAAGTGCTAGCTCGAGTTCTTTATGATTTAGAAAAGCAATACTCCTTTAACTTAGCCTCTTTTGTAGGTGGTGTTAAACATAATGCTATTCCATCTAAAGCAGTGGCAACTATGTCCGTACGCAAGGAAGATATAGAGGCGATCAAAACTCTTATCGCATTCTATGAAAAAGAATATAAGCATGAATTCGCCATTAAAGATCCTAATCTTACATTCGTAGTTGAAGAAATTCCTACACCTGAAACAGTGTATGCGGATGATACATCTGAAGCGTTAATCTCTTATCTCTACCTTGCAGAAGATGGAGTTCATTCCATGAGCCAAACCATCGAAGGTCTTGTAGAAACATCAGATAATCTTGCCATCGTTTCTGAAAGCACCCACACAATAGACATCCTCGTATCAGTTCGTAGCTCCAATAAAAACAGTTTAGAATACTTAGCTAAGAAATTATTACTCCTCGCTGATACATTAGGTGTTTCAGCTACACGTAGCGGTGGTTATCCAGCATGGGAATATGATAAAGGTTCAAAATTGGAAGAACAAGTTATTTCCCTTTACAATACGATGTCCGATACCCCTGCCCGTGTAAGTGCAGTCCATGCTGGTCTCGAATGTGGTCTACTAAAAAATGTGTTACCTAATACAGAAATGATTAGCTTTGGACCAACAATTATTAGCCCACACACCAATATGGAACGTGTACACTTACCTTCTGTAGAACATGTATATGTATTTCTCAAAGAATTATTGAAAAAATTACATTAATTTTCAAAATTTTACAAAATAATATTTATTCACATAAGCGTATGTACTCATATAACTACTATGAGACATACGCTTTTTTATAAAATTAATACAGAAACATATAAACACGTTCACATATACTCATATGAGTATAATATTATCAAATTTTCTAATAAACCACATTGTTATTGACCTGCCCAACCTTTTCTCATACCTATAAGGGTATTTTTTTATGTTAAGTAAGAGTAGTATACTATGTTTACATTTACACGGGAGGTGCATTATGATACCAATTACTATCATATCCGGTTTTCTAGGTGCTGGAAAAACAACATATTTACAACATATATTAAACCAACGTAATCAAAGTGAACGTATATTAATCATAGAAAATGATTTTGGTGAAACTAGTTTGGATGCGAAACAATTATCTACAACAGGTGCAACCGTGCGAGAAGTAACATCTGGATGTATCTGCTGTAGCCTACAAGGTAACTTTAAGGATGCCTTAATTGATATTCTATCCACTCAAGATATCGATCAAATCTATATAGAACCTTCTGGCGTAAGTAAATTAAGTGAGATTTTATATACGTGTAATGATGAAGATATCACAGCTAAAGCTTATATCAATATGATTATAACGATTGTAGATGCAATGCAGGCACCAATGGCAATCAAAAACTTTGGCCCCTTTTTCAAAGACCAAATTATGAACTGTTATGCCATTCTCCTTACCCATATAGAGGATGAAAAGCAGGTTGAAAAAACAAGACAGCTCATTGTTAAGCTAGCACCTCATACACCAATTTATACCGATATAAACACAATACAGCAAGATATACATCAACTAGAACAGGCAAATCATGCAGATTACAAACATGATTTTGAAACCAGCCATTGCCACGAATGCGAAAATAGCAAACATCACAATACGGCTCATCATGGGGGCCACAGCCAGCATAATCATGATGATGATCATCATCATGAGCACCAACCATTTGTTACCTACACATTCCATAATCTACAACCCCTAGAACATACACAGTGGATCGATTTTTGTAATGAGTTACCATCCACGATACTACGGATTAAAGGCATCATTCCTACTGCATCAGGCCCTATGGAATTACAATATACACCACAAAGCTATTCCTTGACTCACACTCAATTAAAAGACTATCACCTAGTGGTTATCGGCACAGAGATAGATATTTCATCTATCAGCAGAAAGGTGTGTCGTCCATTATGATTTCTGTATATATCGTAACAGGTCTATTAGGTACTGGAAAAACTACCTTAATCAACCAAGAATTACGAGAACGAAAAAAGCTAGGTTCTACTGAAATCATCTGCTTTGAAGAGGGTGCCACAAACAGTATAAAAGAGCCGCTATCCATTGATCCAGATGATATAGAAGAAGACCTTCCCCATGTTATACACCAAATCCAAGATTATATTTCCTCAACAAACCCCAAAGAAATCTGGATTGAATGGAATGGTATGTTCGCATTTCAACAATTAGAAGACATCTTTTTTAACTCTATTCTAAAAGAATTTTGTCATCTTGAACGAGTCATCTATACAGCCAATACCAACAACATAACACCCATGATTCAGGCACTTGGAGAACGAGTGTTATCACAAATATATAGTGCAGATCATATTATTTTATATTCTGATGATACGAGGAAAACCAAATCAGTCAGAACTTTATTACAATCATATAATTCAGAATGCTCTATACTAATCAATCCTAGTATCGAGGATTTTCATAATCAACTGTCTCATCCAGTATGGCCATGGTCATTGTACGGTATTATAGCCATATTAACATTATATATATTACTCGTTACTGTATTTCGTCATAGTATCTCCTATTCCATCCATCAAGTGCTCGCCATTGCATCGGGCATTATATTTGAAGGAATACCATTTTTATTATTAGGGACCATCATTTCTACAGGAATCGCTTTATTTGTACCAGACAGGTGGCTAATGCGTTATCTGAAAGGTGACTCTATTAAAAGTTACTGTATTACGGCTGGTAGTGGACTGTTATTACCAATCTGCGATTGCGCTACGATTCCAATGTTTAATGCATTATTAAAACGAGGGATTCCCCAACATATAGGCTTACTATTTATGCTAGCTAGCCCTATCATGAATCCTATCGCATTATTAGCAACGTATTATGCCTTTCCAGATACTCCTAGTATTCTTTTATACAGAATACTAGGAGGCATTATAATTGCATGTATAGTATCACTTACATTTAAATGGAAGCCACATCAATTACCTAAAGTCACTAATAATTTACCACTAGCTAAAGACTACCAATATACTTTATCATCTCAGGAATCTAACAAAAAGAAAGTATTTTTATTACATGTAGAAAAAGAGTTCAGTCAATTACTTATATACTTTTCAGCAGCAGCTTTCACATTAGCACTATTTCAAGTATGGATAAAACCTACATTCTTATCCAGTTCACTAGATGTAGCCGCACCTATTGCTAGTATATTATTAATAATATTGGCATTTCTCTTTTCTCTATGCTCTACATCGGATGCCATTATAGGCCGTTCCCTAAATAATCTATTCCCTATATCATCAGTTCTTGGTTTTCTTTGGCTAGGACCAATGATCGACCTTAAAAACGTCTATATGCTACGCCAATATATCTCAGCATCATTTATACTTCGTCTAGTTATCACCATCGCCATTACCACGTATATCATGACATTACTATTTCAAATTTTATATATTCTATAAGGAGATTAGTCTATGTTATCAAAGCTACACAATAAAGATATACTCTGTGTCATTAGAGGCCTTCTATACACGGCTTTAGGTATTAGTTTTTTATATCTACTGATTACGGGACAATATAAATCATATATAGCTCCACGATACCAATTATTTTTACTATTAACGGGCATAACATTATTATTGGGAGGTATTATTTCAATCCTATGGTCACCTAATAAACAATATAAACACAATTGGAAATCCATTACACCTATCATAATTCCACTTGTTTTATTAATTGTTCCACCAATTCTATCTCCAAATTCTGTACAAGTAACAGGCAATACAGCTGTAACAGACGATCGTAATGATTTTGATTTCTCCCAAGACGATATTGGTGATGTGATTACAGTTAACAATACAGCCAAAGACCCTGGTATTTCTAAAGATAAAAAAGAAATCGTATTAAACTCGGATAATTATTATCGTACAATCGTTACACTCGGATCAAATCCAGAAGCATATGTTGGCTATAAAATTTATATGACAGGTTATGTTAATCGTGATGACAATACCTTAAAGTCCAATGAATTTACACTTTCACGAATGTCAATGGCATGCTGTATAGCAGATGTGTCCCCCATTGGTCTAACCATGCATAAGACTGATGGTGATTCTTACAATAATAAGAAATGGATCACTGTAGAAGGTACAGTATCGACGAGAGACTTTCACGGGCGAAAACAACCATATATAGAAATAAACAAAACTAAAGATGCACAAGAAATTTTAGGGTATGTATATCCATAATACAGAAAAGGGACTACCACACAAGTGATAGCCCCTTTTTTATATTCTCTACAAACATTATCGTAATTGACCAATAATTCGTTTTCCCATCACAGCAGCAACAACACATAAGAATATATCTGGACCAACTGGAATCAAAAAACAAGACCAAATAACAGCCCACCAGCCAATAGGTGTACCTAAATATATATTCATTATCATATATAAATAGACCATACCAAAACCATATACGATTAACAAATTGATAATAGCACCTATTAGTAACATCTTAACAGAGTGAGTTGGTGAAAGTTCACTAAAACGCCCCACAACATAAGCCCCAACCATAAAGCCGATTAAGTAACCAAAGGTTGGTTGAAATACATATCCGGGACCACCACCAGATGTAAAAACAGGAACACCAATAAGGCCTAATATAATATAAATACCAACACTAATAGCCCCTAATCGGCGACCTAAAATAATACCTGCTAATGTAGTAAATAAAATTTGCAAGGTAAATGGGCAATTAGGAAGTGGCACACGTATAAAAGCGCCAGCTGTTATTAATGTTACAAATAAGGCAGTCATTGTCAACTCTCTTGTACTCAAGCGTTGCTTTGAAATGGAACTCATAGTTATACCTCCATTAATCCAATAAAATAAACCTATCTAAACAAACTACATATCTTTTCAAAGTTATTAAACCATTCTCTCTAACTTATGTCAACCAACAGTATTTTTATGTGGTTTACATTATGTAATGTAGCCTTAAAAAAAGGATATTCCCTATTTACGTCGAATATATTATGTATATTCCAAATTTTAAATAAATATTTCTATTAGTTCATTTTGTTTTCATTTTTTGGTATTAAATTATACGTAAGTAGATTGAGCAAAATCTACTTGTGTGATTGCTATTAGGCAAAACCCTTTTATGGAGGTAATTAACATGAAAAAAGTAAATAATTTGTCTAAAGTATTATGTGCTCTTGGCGTAAGCACAGTACTAGTAGCAGGTGTAGCATCTGCAGCACCAGCTTACCCAACTACTAGTTCTTGGAATGGCGTTGGTAGTGTAGCATCTCCTATGCAAAGTAGCGAAATCGACTACGTAGGTGCTGTTACTACATTACATCGCTACTATCCAGATGCAATGGTTACTTCTATTTCCTATGATGCAAAACATCATCCAACTTACGAAGTAGAAGCATATACTAAGACACAAAAAGTAGAAATGAAAATTGATGAAGCAACAGGCCAAGTTGTTTCTAATCAAGCCAAATCCATCAGTGCGTGGAACAAATTAAAGAAATCTAACAGCTTTAATCCACAAAATACAATTACACCAGAAACTGCTGAAACAAAAGCTATCGAACGCGTAGGCAGTGATTTCCAAACAATGGAATGGGAATTGAAAATGGAAGGCAACAAAGTAGTTTACAGCTTAGATATGACTAACGGTGGCGACAAAAAAGCTGACGTTAAGATCGATGCTGTTTCCGGCAAAGTTCTTAGTGCTAAAGTAAAAACAACAAAATACTAAGCACAAACTATATATTATATAGATTACCTAACCGCTATATAATATATCTCTCCAATTTCTTAACACACTCATAAAACTAAACACTCATAAAAACTATACACACATAAAACAAACCCTTTTAACACACACACATATACACATACTAAAAGGCCTTGAATGATCAAATTCAAGGCCTTTTTCTTATATCTACGAATAAAAAAAGATGACAAAAAGGCTGTACCAAATAGTATTACTATATTCCGGTACAGCCTTTTATACAGGTTTTTCTTTTTATGTTCTATAGATTTTTATGGAGTTATGCTTTAAGGAGTTTAGAAGTTAAGATTAAGCTTTATCCAATGCTTGGGAAAGGTCTTCAATAATATCATCAATATTTTCAAGACCAACAGATAAGCGAATCATGTCTGGAGTTACACCAGCAGATTTTTGTTGTTCTTCATTAAGTTGTGCATGTGTTGTGGATGCTGGATGAATAACAAGAGACTTAGCGTCTGCTACATTCGCAAGGTTGGAGAAGATTTCTAATGCATCAACTAACTTGATACCAGCTTCTTTACCACCTTTAACGCCAAATGTAAATACAGCACCTACCCCTTTAGGAAAATATTTATTCGCTAATTCTTTATATTTGCTGTCTTCTAATTCAGGATAATTTACCCATGCTACTTTAGGATGATTATGCAAGAATTCAACAACCTTACGAGTATTTTCAACATGACGTTCTACACGCAAGGACAATGTTTCAATACCTTGCAAAATTTGCCATGCTGCTAGAGGTGTAATACATGCACCTGTATCACGAAGTAATTGTGCACGAATTTTTACAGTAAAAGGAATTGGTAAATCGCCATATACTAAACCATTATAATGTTCATCGCCTTCAACGAAGCTAGGGTATTTACCAGATGCTTTATAATCAAATTTACCAGATTCTACCACTACACCAGCCAAAGTTGTACCATGACCACCAAGATATTTAGTAGCAGAATGAACTACTACGTCAGCACCATGTTCTAATGGACGGAACAAATATGGGGATGCAAATGTATTATCTACGATTAAGATAATATTATGTTTATGTGCAATATCCGCTACAGCTTGAACATCAATAAGGTTGATACCAGGGTTACCGATAGTTTCGATATATACAGCTTTAGTATTGTCATCAATAGCTGCTTCAAATTCTTCCAAATTGTCAGAATTAACAAATTTAGTTTTAATACCAAAGCGAGGTAATGTAGAGGTAAATAAATTATATGTACCACCATATAATGTAGAAGCGGCTACGATATTATCACCTGCACTTGCTACATTCAAAACAGAGTACGTAATCGCTGCAGAACCAGATGCTACAGCAATACCACCAGCACCACCTTCAAGTTGAGCTACACGAGCATCTAACACATCAGTAGTCGGATTACCAAGACGAGAATAAATACCACCAGGATTAGTCAATGCAAAACGGCCAGCTGCTTCTTCTGCATCTTTAAATACAAAAGATGTTGTTTGGTAAATAGGTACTACACGAGAACCTGTTGGATCTACCGTATGACCAGCATGTAATTGTAATGTTTCAAATTTATATTGTTTGCTCATCAAATTCAACTCCCATTCATATAAAGGAATAAACTTCATTTCTTATGCCTATTATATTACTATGTTTTAAAAAATATGTCCACAACTTTTTACAATATATTCTCCATAACTATAAGCTATGGCAAAAATTTTGGCGCCCTTTAAATATAATATTGATATAAAGAACCTGTGGGACATCAAAACGACTTCGGGCTCCGCTTTAGCGCAGTAACATATCGGCTTTGATGTCCCACAGGTTCGAATACTAATGTATTTAAATATAAGCACCAAAATTTTTATCTCGTTCAAATTTCATCTTCTGAATTTGCTCAATAATATATGGTGTTTCTTGATATACATAATAATTTAACCAATTTGTAAATAACAATGTACTAACTGATCTCCACCTCATAATTGGGCGTTGTTTAGGGTCGTCATCGGGAAAATAATTCTCTGGCACTGCAATATCATCACCTTTAGTAAGATCTCTCTCATACTCACGTTTAAGGGTATCCCAATCATACTCAGAGTGACCAAAGACAAAAATATGTTTATTATCCAAACTACGGACAATAGCAGCTCCTGTAGGATCAGATCCAGCTAATAATTCTAATTCTCGATGCTCGTTAATTTGCTCTAATGGAACTGTAGTATGTCGAGAATGTGGCATCCAAAATTTTTCATCAAAACCACGCAATAAAACCGGTTGATCATTATAAATATCATGCTCATAAACACCAAATAACTTCGAGTCCATAATTTGTTTATCAATGCCAAAATGATGATATAAACCAGCTTGTGCGCCCCAACAAATATAGAACGTAGAATATACGTGGTCTTCACTCCAGTCCATAATTTCCACGAGTTCATCCCAATAATCAACGTCTTCAAAAGGCATCAATTCTACAGGAGCACCTGTAATGATCAAGCCATCAAAGAACTTATCTTTAACCTCATCAAATGTGCGATAGAATGTATCTAAATATTCTTCGTCTACATTCTTGGATTTTCGAGATGCGGTGTGCAAAAAAGTTAGATTCACTTGTAATGGGCTATTACTAAGAGCACGAAGGATTTGCGTTTCCGTAACTTCTTTTGTAGGCATCAAATTAACAAGTAAAATTTGAAGAGGCCGAATTTGCTGGGTTTCAGCTCGTTCCGTATCCATCACAAAAATATTCTCTTGTGCTAACTTTGTTATAGCCGGTAAATTCTTAATAACTTTAATTGGCATTGTGAAACCTCCTAAAACTCTTTAGCATCATAAGCGCGACGCAATGCCTCTAAACCTTCCATCAATGTAGCACGCGGACAAGCCACATTAATACGTTCAAACTTTTCACCATCTTTACCAAACATGGACCCACTATCTAACCATAGTTTTGCATCATTTAACAACCATTGTTCACGTTCCTTTGGCGTCAATGGCAATGCAGAGCAATCAAACCACATGAGATAAGTCCCTTCAGGACGGTACATGTGAAGCTTTGGTAAATATTTTTTGAAATAATCAAGAGTATATTGAATATTACCTTGAATATATTCTTTTAATTCATCAAGCCATGGTCCCCCAACTTCATAAGCACCTTGGCATCCTACTAATCCCATAGTATTTAATTGACTATATCCTGCACGATCAATCTCTTTAATAAATCGGCGGCGCAAGGAATCATTAGGGATGAAAATATTAGATACTTGTAATCCTGCAATATTAAAGGACTTACTAGGCGCTGTACAAACGATGCAATGCTCAGCATAACTTTCACCTAGATTAGCAAAAACCGTATGCTTATGACCATTCCACACAAAATCTGCATGAATTTCATCGCTAATAATAATCACATTATGTTTAATGCAAATATCACCAAGTCGTTTCAACTCATCTTCAGTCCATACACGTCCTACAGGATTATGCGGATTACAGAGCAAAAACAATGTCACATTATGCTCAATGATAGCCCGTTCCACACCTTCAAAATCAATGGTATACCTATCCTCGCCTTGAATTAAAGGAACGTTAATCAAGTTACGGTCATTATCATCAATCACCATACTAAATGGATAATATACAGGCTGATTAATGAGCACACCGTCTCCTTCCTTAGTGAAAGCACGCACTGCCATAGCAAGAGCAAACACAACACCAGGTGTTTTCACCAGCCATTTTTTATCAATATTCCAATTAAAACGGCTAGCGAACCATTGTTTTAGAACATTAAAATATGCATCATCTGACTCTGTATATCCGAAAATACCATGATTAACACGTTCTAACAAGACTTGCTTTAGTTCACCAGGAATTTCAAAGTCCATATCTGCTACCCAAAATGGTAATACATCAGCAGGTTTACCACGTTGTACAGCAAAATCATATTTCAAAGACTTCGTATGCTTACGATCTACGATTTTGTCAAAATTATATCGGCCCATATTAGCCTCCTTTTATTTATTGAAAGCTTGTGCTAAATCAGCAATCAAATCGTCAGTATCTTCAATACCAACGGACAGACGCAATAAACGGCGCGTAATACCTTTACGTTCTGCATCCTCTGGTTTTAAGTCAGGATGTGTTTGTGTAACAGGATATGTCAATAAGGATTCAGTACCGCCTAAACTTTCAGCAAATTGTATCAATTGAATCCCTTCTAGCACTTGTTTTGCCGTTTCTTCACTATCTACTTCAAAAGATAACATGCCACCAAAACCCGTAGTTTGAGATTTATTCACTTCATAACCGGGATGTTCTGGAAGGCCTGGAAATAACACCTTTGTTACCTTTGGTTCTTGTTTCAACCACTCTGCAAGAGCAATGGCATTTTTTTGATGCTGTTCCATGCGCAGTGCCAATGTTTTAATACCACGAATAACGAGCCAGCTATCGAATGCGGACAAGCAAGCACCTATCGTTTTATAAATAAGACGTAGTTGAGCTGCCAAATCATCATCTTTCACAATAGTAAAACCAGAAATCACATCATGGTGGCCCCCGATAAATTTCGTACCACTATGCACAACAATATCAGCGCCCAATGTTAATGGTTTTTGGAAATAAGGACTTAAAAATGTATTATCAATAATAACAAGTGCATTATGGTCATGTGCTATTTTACTTAACGCACGTATATCTGTAATCTCCATCATTGGATTAGTCGGTGTTTCTATATAAACAGCTTTAGTATTAGGTTTAAAAGCCGCTTGTACAGCATCAAGGTCTGATGTCCCTACATAAGTAAATTCAACACCATTCTGTTCATAAATATTAGTGAATAATCGAATGGAGCCACCATACAAGTCGTCCCCTAAAATAACATGATCTCCTGGCGAGAACAAATGAAATACTGCATCAACAGCAGCCATACCAGAAGAAAACGCAATCGCTTCCGTACCTTCTTCCAATCCAGCAATTTGTACTTCAAGACGATCACGAGTTGGATTGGACTCACGCGTATATTGGAATCCTGTTGTTTCACCTAAACCAGGATGTGTAAATGTACTGGACATATAAATTGCTGGAGAGATGGCTCCTGTACTATCCGGTCTACCACTACCGTGAACACATTTTGTATTAAACTTCATCGTATCGTCTCCTTACATATATCTGATGAGATATATTCCTATACACAATCATATCAACAGGCATTATAATTCCTGCATATAACTAGGGTATAATAATCCCACTACAAAACTATAGTATTATAATATATCTATTATAAGAAAGTACTCTGTGCTTAGTCAATTAAAAGGCTTTCTATATACCTCAATACAACGCATTCAGTCATATGTATTTTGAATGAGTTGTCATAACTTTTAGTTTTTTACAAAAAAAAGTTTGTAACTGAAATGCATTTTTCACATTCTGTTACAAACTTTTTTATTATATATATTTTTTAAGACGCCAACATCCAATCCACTAATATCCACAAAACAATGAGAGTCACTACAAGTCCCATCGTTAATATTGTAGATGGTGTTGCATCAATAAAACCATATTTATGTGCCATTTGCTTGGTAATAATTTCTGTTCCAGTTGGGGCTCCAAAACGATTGCTCACTGTTTTACCAGGTAACGCCATTAAGATGAGTACTACAGGAATTCCTACAAAAGGAACCAGGGCTAATAAAATAGGCCACCCTGACCACCCTACATCATGTAAACGCCGAACGGCAACAGCTACACCTGGGATGATAAACCCAATCGACAAGACAAAAAGTATAACCAAGCCCAAACTAACGCCAGTTGTTCCCGATACAGGTGTGACACAACTAATAGCAGCACATATAAACAATATAATTGCTACGATTAATTGATAGATAAGCATAAAATGCCAATATTCACCGCGACTAGCACGGCCCTCAAAATCCGCATATTTATGAACTACACAATTTTTGAAATTTTCTATAAAGCCTAATTCATAGGCATCAAGTGGCAGTGGGATATTTTTCATATGCCTACAATACGGACAATAACGCTCTGAAATAGATATTCTCTGCCCGCATTTTGGACAAGCACGCATGCCAAACCTCTTTCTCTAATAAATCTATATCAATAATTACTATCTAAACAAAATCATTATATTCATCTATCATTCATTTTACAATATTTTTCAATATAGTCAATAAATCGACAGTTAAACTTTCATAAAATTTTCATATAAAAAAACCTCGTCTTACGCAACCGTAAAACGAGGTTTCATTTACAATACTCCTCTAGAGTTAAAAGATATCCATGCACTTGCAATAAACTGTTGGGTAAATATCCAGATATATAAAATAATAGCAAGAGCCCCCATCAATATATCTTCTCGTAATGTAGGTGTATGCTCTAATCCCACTTTCTGTTCCATAATAGGTGTAATAGCTGTATATCCTGTTTTGTCCCCATACACATTAATAGCATTATCACCTTTTTTAACAAGATTAGATAAGAGCACAAAAACACCAATAATAGGAATAAAAACAAGGAGAAATGTCAAACCACTCTTTCCTACATCATGTAATCGACGACACGTAATAGCAAGAGTCGGCAAAAGGTAAATGAGATGTAATATAATAATGAGTGCCAATATATAGTCGCTTACATCTGATGTATTGCCAAGAATCATGTCTACAATACTACTGAAAACCGCCATACCATCTAACACAATTTCACGACTCACTATAAAACGCCAAAACTCACTACGGCTAGCTCTACCAGAGAATATCGCATATTGTTTAAATCCACGTTTAATGGCCTCCATATAGCTCACATCATATATCATATTTTGATCCATAGGCCCTCCTTATCTCAATTCATTTTTTTGATCATACGGTACAATAGATTCAATGCGCCACGTAT
The DNA here is from genome assembly GCF_934230905.1 of uncultured Veillonella sp. Lineage (GTDB taxonomy): Bacteria > Bacillota > Negativicutes > Veillonellales > Veillonellaceae > Veillonella. The sequence continues at coordinate 70,478 of NZ_CAKQFJ010000003.1, forward strand.
CATGTTCATATCTCATCTTTATAAACATTCGATTAGGATAGTCTTTTTCTTTAAAAGTCATATCAAAGGAAATATGATTGACGTCCTCATCATCTATAAATACTCCTTTTAAAAAGAGCGTATTCATTTGACGATTATGGTTAGACTGTACAGATTTGCTCCATTGATCATAGGTGCCATATTTCTCACGTTCTCGATGAGCTAGTAGTCGATATGCCTCTTGATATTGCCCTTTATTAAGATCAGCATAATACTCTATTACCACCTGTTTAGCAGATTCAAGTGCTACATCGCTGCCTAATGTCTTTTGTGCCATAATCATAAATGCACCAGGTTTCATTTGTAAATACGCATCGATTTCCTTATCTACAGCAGAGGAAAAACTATATATCCCAATCCCCCAACTAACAACAGTAAGAATAATGGTAACAATAATACTTGTTCTACTATACGATGTACGTACCACATTACTAGAACCATCTAGATTTTGTATATTGTTTCCCATTTCATCGCTAAATAAATCGACTTCTTCAAAGGGCTCTACTGTTCTTTTAACAGCAGGATGTTTCTTTGTACCTCGCAGCAATAATACGTTAACGATTAGAATGCCTATATAGGGAATAAACCCTAATAGCAAAAGCCATTCGCTATTATTTGTATCATGCAAACGGCGTACCATAGCACCCAAATTAGGCAATGTAAGAGCCATAATCGAAATGAACCACAGCGCAAAAACTATGCCTATCGTATATATAAATAGAGCACTATGAAGGGATAATAGACCTAGCACGGCTAAGCATAGACCAACAATTAAATGCTCAACGAGCATAAATCGCCAAAATGAGCCCCGAGAAATGGTGCCGGAAAAATCACAATACCGGTCTATAATATTATCTTTTATTGTATCAATCACTAATTGTTGTATCATTAAAAATCCTTTTCTCAAACGATATATCTAGATTCATAATACCAAATATAGTATAGATTCTACAATGAGTAAAAAAATACATAATAATTATATAATAAAATGTATAAATTAAGACCTATCTAGCGAATATAGCTCTAACATAGTATACCCACATCGATAGACTATGTTACATTTTCTCTAGATAGGTCTTAATCATTATAAGCCTTATATATGATATAACGATATGATTATGCGCCTGCTTTTAATACAGCGTGCTTCATAGATTGTACATAATCAAATAACACTTCATCAGCCTTATCACCATGTTCTGCTACGATTTTAACGATTGCAGAACCTACAATAGCACCATCAGATACGCGTGCCATCGCTTCCGCTTGATCTGGTGTCGAAATACCAAAGCCAACAGCTACTGGAATATCCGTATATTTACGGATTGTTTCCACAATGGATTTAATATCTGTTTTGATTTCACTACGCATGCCTGTAACACCAAGAGAGGATACACAGTACACAAAACCTTCCGCTTCTTTAGCAATCATTTCAATACGATTTTCAGATGTTGGAGCAATTAAGGATACTACTTCAACGCCATGTTTATTAGCCACACTAGCGAGTTCACCTTTTTCTTCAAACGGCATATCTGGCACAATAACGCCAGCAATACCAACCTCTTCACAGAGAGTAAAGAACTTTTCACGACCAAATACGTAGATTGGGTTCAAATAAGTCATGAACACGAGTGGAACTGTTACTGCATCATCACCAGTGCGCAAACGACGAACCATATCGAAGATATCATTAATTTTTACGCCTGTAGAAAGAGCACGTGTACTCGCTTCTTGGATAACAGGACCTTCCGCTGTTGGATCTGAGAATGGAATACCAATTTCTACCATATCCGCACCAGCTTTCACCATCACGCGAATATAACGTTCTGTATTTTCAATACCATGGTCGCCAGCACTAATGAACGGGATGAATGCCTTGCCCTTTGTGAAAGCGTCTTTAATTTTATTCATGTAGATCCACCCCTCTATATTTCGCCATAGCCGCTACGTCTTTATCACCACGACCAGATAAACAAATAATAATGATATCATCCTTGCTCATAGTAGGCGCAATTTTACGCGCATGTGCCACTGCATGAGCACTCTCGATAGCTGGAATAATGCCCTCTAAACGAGACAAATATTCGAATGCATCCACCGCTTCATCATCTGTTACAGGCACATATTCAGCGCGACCACTATCGCGTAAATATGCATGTTCAGGTCCTATACCAGGATAATCAAGGCCTGCAGAAATAGAATATACCGGTGCGATTTGACCATCTTCATCTTGGCAGAAGTAGGACTTCATACCGTGGAAAATACCAACTGTACCTTTTGCCATGGTAGCCGCATGTTCTTCTGTATCAATGCCACGACCTGCTGCTTCACAACCGATAAGGCGAACGCCTTCATCTGGAATAAAGTTATAGAACATCCCCATCGCATTGGAACCACCACCGACACAAGCCATAACAGCTGTTGGCAATTTACCTTCCGCTTCCAGAATTTGTTCACGTGCTTCACGACTAATGATAGATTGGAAATCACGAACAATCATAGGAAATGGATGCGCACCCATAACGGACCCCAACACATAATGTGTATCGGACATGCGATTTGTCCATTCACGCATTGCTTCAGAAACAGCATCTTTTAACGTACTAGTACCAGTTGTTACAGGATGTACCTTAGCACCCAATAGCTCCATGCGATATACGTTAAGCGCTTGACGTTCACAGTCTTCAGCACCCATGAACACTTCACATTCCATACCCATTAACGCAGCCACAGTAGCAGTTGCTACACCATGTTGACCAGCACCTGTTTCAGCAATAACGCGAGTTTTACCCATCCGTTTTGCCAACAACATTTGGCCGATTACGTTATTTAATTTATGGGAACCTGTATGGTTCAAATCTTCACGTTTCAAATAGATTTTGGCTCCACCAAGATCCTTTGTCATGCGATCTGCATAATATAAAAGGGATGGACGGCCTGTATATGTTTTATGTAAATCCTCAAGTTCACGTACAAAATCAGGGTCATCTTTATACTTGTTGTATGCCTCTTCCAATTCGATGACTGCATTCATTAATGTTTCTGGCATAAATTGGCCACCAAAGTCACCAAAATAGCCATGTCTTTGTTCACTCATATAACTTACCTTTCTATATATATTTCACGACATTTATGAAAGCTTTAATTTTATCATTATCCTTCATACCGTCTGTTTCTATACCACTGCTAATATCTATACCATACGGACGTACTGTACGAATCGCGCGAGCCACATTTGTGCTATCAATACCACCAGCTAGCATAAATGGGCGTTCAAACTCATCTAAACAAGACCAGTCAAACACTTCCCCCGTACCTCCGCGCTCATCCTTATGGTACGCATCAAATAATAGCATGTCTGCACTACTATCAATCCATGTCTCTGCGTCGCTAGCACTACGAATCTGAACAGCCTTCCAAACCTCTACATTAATACGTTCTTTTAAGGATCTGATGAAAGCCTCATCTTCATCACCATGCAATTGCACCGCGTCAAGATTAACCTTATTTGCAATGGCAACAAGATTATCTAATGTTTCATTTACAAAAACGCCTACCGTTTTAATCTTCTCAAAATTAGAGTTTTCTTGGGCAAATTCCTTACTATCCTGTGCTGTATCAGTATTCATTGGTACTGTAACTTCACCATATGTTTTTTCGTATTGCTTATGAAGTTCGTCCACTAATGTCTTAGCCTGTTCTACAGTCACTTGTCGTTTGCTCGGTGCAAATACAAGGCCCATGTAGTGTGGCTTTGCCTCTACAATGGCAGGAATGGTTTCTACCTTAGAGATACCACACATCTTAACCTTTGGCGTATAGTAGGTGGAACCATAGAGATATGCTAATTTCTCAACCTTATTAGGTGAACGCATAAAGGTTTCCCCCATCAAGGCTACGCCGATATTGTTATCTCGCAATACTTGGATATCCTTTGGTGTTTCTAGACCACTTTCAGATACGAAAATCACATCGTCTTGAACGAGATTGCGCAAGCGCACACTGTTTTGTACGTCTACGGTAAAATCTTTCAAATTGCGGTTGTTAACACCAATAATACGGGCACCACAATCGATTGCCATTTGTACTTCATGCTCATCATGAGCCTCTACTAAAGAAGACAAACCTAGAGAATCGGCTAACTCACGGAACTTCGTTAAGGTAGGTACATCGAGGCATGCACAGATTAATAAGATTGCGCTAGCTCCCCATACCTTCGCTTGGTAGATTTGGTATTCATCAATAATGAAGTCCTTGCGAAGGGCAGGGATTTTTACAGTGCTAGCAATTTCTTGCAAATATTTTTTATCGCCTTTAAAAAAATCTGGCTCAGTTAATACAGAAATGGCTGCTGCCCCTGCTACCTCATATTCTTTAGCGATGTCTAAATACGGGAAGTGCTCTGCTATGATGCCTTTTGATGGAGACGCCTTCTTTACTTCGCAAATAAAGTTAAAATCTTGCTGACGAAGGGCTGCTTCAAAAGGAAATCCTGTATTGGATGGTAATTCCAAAGCCGCTGCTTTCACAGCCTCAGGAGACTTCATATGTTTCTCTTGGGCTACTCGAACCTTAGTAGCCTCTACAATTGTATCTAAAATCAATGGTTATACCTCTTGTGTTGCTTTCACAAACTGTTCCATTGTGGCAAGAGCCTTACCAGAGTCAATCATGTGTTTTGCCTCTTCAATGCCCTCTGCCAATGTAATGCCATCTTTTGCAAGATAAATTGCCATGCCAGCATTGAGGAGAACAGCTGTACGTTTACCACCCTGTTCACCACCGAGAACACGACGTGTAATCTCAGCATTTACTGTAGCATCGCCACCTTCAAGCTCTGTTTTATCAGCGTATTCGAAACCATATTCTTTAGGATCGAATTCGTAGTTTGTGAAAGTACCATTATTAATTTCGCAGACGTACGTTTTATTTGTTGCCGTAATCTCATCAAGACCATCAAAGCCGTGTACCACTGCACCGCGTTTTACACCAAGGTTAGCCAATACGCGAGCCAATGGTTCTACCAAAGATGTATCATAAACGCCCATTAATTCTACAGTAGCACCTGCAGGATTTGCCAATGGTCCGAGGATATTGAACACGGTACGAACGCCCAACGCTTTACGTACAGGCCCCGCATATTTCATAGCTTGATGATACACAGGAGCAAACATGAAGCACATATTGGCTTTATTAAGGACTGCCTCATTTTGTTCACCATTAAGCTCTAATTTAGCGCCTAATGCTTCGATTAAATCAGCAGCACCACATTTACTAGATACACTACGGTTACCATGTTTCGCTACTGGAATACCTGCTGCGGAAATAATGAAACCAGACGTAGTAGAAATGTTGAATGTATTCGCCTCATCACCGCCAGTACCTACGATTTCAACTACAGTTTGCTCATGAGGAACAGAACCAGCCTTCTCACGCATAACCTCAGCAAACGCTGTAACCTCATCTACAGTAGGGCCTTTTGCCGCCAAAGCGCACAAGAAACCAGCCATAGGAACCTCAGCTACCTCGCCGCTCATAATTTTGTTCATTGTGTCTTTAGCAAGGTCGTAAGATAAATCTTGACCATGCGTTACTTTATATAATGCTTCTTGGATCATTTATAACTCCTTACTTGTTGTTCATTTCTATTTTACATGCATCTTGTGATTATGGGGTTAGTTGTCTTATTAACTCTTGTGAACTGATAGGGACCTACCTCCTCCACCGGCCGGGTCTGACTTCGGCCTGCGGCCTTCGCAGGGCCAAAGTCGGAGTTAGAACCCTATCAGTTCACAAACACAAATTAGCTAAAATTTATGAATAACCCCATAATCACAAGTGCTCAATATAAAATCCAGAAATGAACAACAATTAAATATTTAAAAATGTTTCTGCGGCGCTCGGAAGAAGAACGGCGGTGCCGTTCTTTTCCTTTTGCGTTTAAGGAAAGAAATGGTTCGTATATGTCTAAAGGTCTACGATGATAGGACGATAGGGGTGCCCAAACGACTTCGGGCTCCGCGAAGCGCAGTAGCGTGTCGGCTTGGGTGCCCCTATCATCCTATCTACTAGCAATTTAAGAAATTGCGAATCATTTGTTCCCCATTTGGTGTCATGATAGATTCCGGATGGAATTGTACACCATAGATTGGATAATCTTTATGCTCTACGCTCATTACTTCACCGTCATCTGTAATGGATGTAACGATAAGTTCACTAGGCATAGTTTCGTCAATGATTGCTAAGGAATGGTATCTTGCCACTTCAAATTGTTCCGGTACGCCTTTAAGGATTTTGGATGGGTGTACTTGTTTAGCTACACTTTGTTTGCCATGCATAACTTTTTTTGCGTAAGAAACAGTGCCACCGAATACTTCACCGATGGCTTGGTGCCCGAGGCATACGCCGAGGATCGGGAATTCACCTTTGCATTCGCGCAATAGGTCTTCGTATACGCCCGCATCAGCCGGTCTGCCAGGTCCTGGTGAAAGTATAACATAGTCCGGTTTCAAAGCACGAATTTCTTCAACTGTTAACTCATCGCTACGAATAACTTTAATATCTGGATTGATAGATCCTACCAATTGATATAAGTTGAAAGAGAAACTATCATAATTATCTATAAGGAGTACCATTATTCTACCTCCTGTGCATCTGTAATTGCGGAAATCATAGATTGACCTTTTATTAACGTTTCGTTGTATTCACTTTCAGGAACACTATCACGAACAATCCCTGCACCAGCGCGAACATAGACCTTACCGCCTTTATTCATAGCCATGCGAATGCCGATACATACATCCATGTTACCAGAGAAATCAATATATCCAACAGCACCACCATATACACCACGTGGGCTTTTTTCCAACTCATGTAAAATCTCGATAGCACGAATTTTAGGAGCCCCAGACAAAGTGCCTGCTGGTAATGTAGCACCGATAGCATCAAGAGCATCTTTGCCGTCTTGAATTTCACCACTTACAGTCGATGTAATGTGGATAACATGAGAAAAACGTTGCAACATATGTAACGCTTCTACTTTCACAGAACCAAATCTTGAAATCTTACCTAAATCATTACGACCTAAATCTACAAGCATATTATGTTCAGCTAGCTCTTTTTCATCATTAATGAGTCTTTGTTCAATGGCAAGATCCTCTGCTTCGGTTTTACCGCGGCGCATAGTACCTGCAATCGGGAATGTATACAGTTTACCTTCTGCTAATTTTACCAAGGTTTCTGGAGAAGCCCCTGTAAGCTCTACATCGCCACCAGACAAGTAAAACATGTATGGAGATGGGTTCAACGTACGTAACACACGATATGCATTCAATAAGCTACCATCAAACTCTGCTTCACGTCGATTCGATACAACACATTGGAAGATATCCCCTTCTTTAATATAATGTTGTGTCTTTTTAACTACCTCTTCAAATTCATCCTTTGTAAATTCAGAAGTGAATTCTGTTTTAAGTACACCTTTAGGTACATTGGCTTCTTTACCATTCACTACAAGATCAGCTAATGCCTTCAATTCAAGCTCAGCCTTATTATAGTTACGTTCTAAATCATTTGTACTAATGTTAGCAATTAAGTATATTTTATTTTTGTAATGATCAAAAGCAATCACCTTATCAAAGAGCATAAGGTCTACATCGTTCACCATAGCGGAATCATTATCTGGTGTTGGAAAATCAAGTGTTGGCTCGATATAGCGAATATATTCACAAGCAAAATAACCTACAAATCCACCAGTAAATGTTGGCAATTCCTCCAAACGAGGACTTTTATATTGATTTAAAATATTACGAATCTCTGCCGCTGGATCAGAACACGCAAAAGTACGAGTTGTACCATCTTTGATAGTCATTTGATGATTTTTACAAAACAGCTCGATCTTAGGATCGTAACCTAAGAAAGAATAGCGGCCCCAATGATTACTATTATCTGCACTTTCAAGTAAATACGTATGACTACTTACTTGTTTTAACGCTTTTAACACGCTAATCGGTGTGCGTACATCGGACAAAATTTCCATATACACAGGTACAATATCATAGCCCGGTGCGATAGCTTTCACACGGTCAAGACTAGGAAACATCATGAGAACCTCCATCTGGTATTACCAATAAAAAAACTCGCCCATGACAATATGACGTCAAGGACGAGTTTATAGTTCTATCTTCACAATCGAATGTTTTATGCTATAAATCGCGGTACCACCTTGTTTGAATGCAATGCATTCCCCTTTCGCAGGATACTAACATATCCCTCACAATTAACGCTCATGTAACGTCGCACCATACTAGGAATGAAAATCCATTCTGTTCCATGCGCCCTCGGTGGTCCATTTAATAAGCTGCGTACTACGGGTTCTCAGCTAATCCCGCTCTCTGTGAGTGCATTTCCTATTTTTATCTCCACCTCATCGGTTTCTTTCAGGCGAGTATAAAATTATAATTTGATTATACGTTTTCTATAGAATGAAAGTCAAGAAAACTTTTTTAATTATATATTATTTTTCTAATATTTATAATGCATAACAAACCATATCACGTTATACTATAAATTACATACTAGTATTCGACTTATTTTATAGGAGTTTTTATGGAAACGTGGAAACGAACGGTATACATCAGTTTAGTCTGTGTATTCTGTACATCCTTTGGGGTTAGCCAATTAGGCCCAATCTTGCCACTCTATTTTCATGATTTAGGTGTCAATACGCCAGAAGGTATGTCCTTATGGTCTGGTCTAGCTACAGGCATTACATTCCTTATTGTTTGTTTAGCTGCACCATTTTGGGGCCGTCTAGCAGATAGGAAAGGGCGCAAAATTACATTAATCCGATCTAGCTTTGGCATGGCCCTTTGCAATGTATTAATTGCTTTTCAAACAACACCAGAAGGAGTTGTTTTAATTCGCTTAATCCAAGGTTTGGTAAGCGGTTTTTACTCAGCATCAATTACATTGATTGCCTCTGAGTCTCCCCTCGAAAAAACAGGTTGGGCCTTAGGGCTATTGGCCTCTGCCAATCTAGCTGGATCACTTATTGGCCCTTTATTAGGCGGTTATATTGCTGATACGGTAGGCATTCGCAATGATTTTATCATCGTTGGTCTTCTCATGGGATTAGCTGGTTTGCTAGCCACTGCATTTATCCATGAAAACTATATACCAAAGCCTAATATTGAAAAGCTATCTATTAGTAAATTAAAAGAACAAATTCCTGAGTTTAGTAGTATTGTAGCTCTCTGTGTGGCCTCCTTTATCTATGCCATATGCATCATGTCATTGCAACCTGTCATCTCCGTATATATCAAAGGTATTGTCCCTAGTCATACAGAAAATCTTGCATTTATTGCAGGCGCGGTATTCTCTGCTATGGGCATTGCCCAATTGATGAGTAGTTCGCCTCTAGGGAAACTCGTTGATAAAGTGGGCCCACGAAAGGTACTCGTAATATCGCTTATCTATGTTGGTCTATTCAACATTCCCCAAGCTTATGTAACGGACGTTTACCAACTAGCACTCATTAGATTCCTACAAGGCTTCGGGTTGGGCGGCATGCTTCCTGCATTAAATACATATTTATCCTCTAAAACGCCTAGAGAATTTACGGGGCAAGTTTTCTCCTATAATCAATCTTGTTTATTTTTTGGCTATTTCCTTGGTGCCATCGGTGGCTCTAGCCTTATGGCTCTATTAGGTTTCACTACACTATTCTGGGTAAGTGGTGGATTATTCATTCTTAGTGCCCTATGGATTGCCGTTAAACTAAAATAATGCGATATAACAAAACCTTCAACATATGAGAATAGATGTTATGAATACATCAACTTTCATCATTGTTGAAGGTTTTTATATTAATCTAATGCATTACCAACTAGACTTATATTCCTTATGACATTTTCTAATACTTCCGCACCGGCTACTATATCATCCATAGCAGCGAACTCTGCTGAATTATGACTTATCCCATCACGGCAAGGAATAAATAGCATCCCTGTAGGCGCTATCTCAGCCCAATGCATCGCATCATGACCGGCTCCACTAGGCATAATCATATAGTCTAACTGTAGAGATGTAACGGCTCTTTCAATCTCCTTAATCATAGACGAAGCCATAGACACTGGACTATCTTTTGAAATGGGCTCAATGGTATACGATAAGCCACGTTTCTCGGCAATAACATCAATTAACTCTTTAATTAGAAATACCACAGAATCTCGAGCTACCTTTGAGATGCTTCGAATATCTACACCCAACTTTACAGAACCAGGAATCACATTCATAGCACTTGGCATCACCTCCGCAATACCAACGGTGCCTACCACTGGTGGTTCCTCTTGCATCGATGTAACCTCTTCAATGCCGAGAATGATCTTTGAGGCGCCACACAATGCATCATGACGTAAATTCATCGGTGTAGCACCACTATGATCGGCATGACCACGAATGGTTACATAAAACCGTTCAGGTCCGGCAATACCAGATACAATACCAATCTGTTTCTGTTCATGTTCTAACACTTTGCCTTGTTCAATATGCATTTCTATAAAAGCTTTCACAGGTATTTTATATTCCATACTTTCAATAGCGTCTGGTTGCAAATGACGGTCTTTCAATGCATCATATAAAGATATACCTTGTGTATCGACTAATCGATGTAAATCATGTACTGTCAATTTGCCACGCATAGCCTTACTACCCAAAGTAGCCGCGCCAAACCGGCTAGACTCTTCGCACATGAAGGATACTACTGCAATGGTATGGTCGTGTGTAACATCATCATCTATCATACTACGAACTACCTCAATAGCAGACAATACTCCAACCACACCATCATAATTACCACCATTCGGTACACTATCAGTATGAGATCCGATCATTACAATCGGTAAATTTGGATTTGTACCACGCTTATAACCAATAACATTACCAAATCCATCGATTTCAACATCAAGTCCCGCATCAATCATACGCTCTATGATATATTGGCGTCCGGCCCAATCCGCATCACTAAAGGCAATGCGATTGATACCACTCCTAGATCCTCCAAAGGTAGCCATTGCTTCAAAATCTTTTAATAAACGTTCTTTTTGTATCATATATGTCTTATGTCACTTCTTCCTTGTTAAGTTTATTCAATACATCTCTCTTAATTTGTCGTTGTCTATCCCACGCAATAATAAATACAGTAGCAATGATACAAATCATACCAAAGATACCCACAAGGGTGAATTCATTTCCTAACAGAGCCCATCCAAATAGTGCCGCTGAAATAGGCTCTACTGATGATAAAATAGCCCCTGGTACGGCACCAATTCGTTTAACCCCCTCTAAATAGGCATTAAAAGAGACTATACTACCAAGAAATACTACATTAAAGCAGCCTATCACAGTTTCCCAATCCCATACGACATCGGAATGAGGTTGATGAAATAATATAGCGGCCACAATCCCACTCAAAATCATACCAAAGCCAACAATCGGTAATGTGCCATAGCGAGATAGCAAAGCAACAGGAGAAACACTATATACAGCTACCCCAACAGCAGATAATAGGCCCCAAAGTAGAACAGCATAAGGAATACTTTCAACAGAAAGCCCGTCATGTCCCATTAAGCAAACGATACCTACCAAGGCCAATAAAACCGAGAAACTCTCACCGCTAGATGGTCGTTTGCCATAACGAATCAACAGATACACAATAATCATAGAAGGTGCAAGATATTGTAGTACTGTGGCTACCCCAACACCGGCAAGGGCAATCGATTGGAAATAAGAATATTGACACAAAGCCATACCCAATACACCAAAGGTAAGTAGGTCCAACAAGTCTGTTCGATTGTGAAACACTTTGATGATAGAGGACCCTTGATGATACCATGCATATATAACTGTCAATACACCTGCAGTAAGAAGTCGCATAGTGATAAGCCATTCCAAATTTATATGTTTATAATGACTAAGAAACTGAACGGAGGTACCTGATATGCCCCACAAGATAGCGCCAAACAAGGTCAAGAAAACGCCTATTAGCTTGTAAGATTTCATATTACTCCTCAAGCAATGATACGTGTACTTTAACAACAACCTTTCTAATTTTCATAGGCTTATCATCAACTGCTAATAGAGGACGATGAATATCAGATGGGAAAAACACGGTATAATAACCTTCTGGACAATGGATTACACCTTCATCAATAGCTTCATTCGGATAGAAATAACAGTCTCTATCTGGATGTGACTCAATCGGGTTTACCAATCCTCGGTCTACAAAGAATCCCATATTTTCTTCACCACATACCATAAACTGAATATCAATATACTGCTTATGAGATTCTGGTTTTGTAGTTTCAAATAATTTTGTTTCTACATCGTCTACATTGGCATACATCCTATCCCCTTCAATGGCATGACGGCCCACAGGTAAGGCTTTTAAATCTGTGGTCTTCAAGAAATCTAAAGCTCGTACGATTGCTTTAGGGTATCCCATTTTTGTATAATCTGTTGTAATATTTGAGAAAAACATATATATTTCCTTCCCAATAGCTAGTTCAATAAGGCTACATCAAAATCATTAACTATATATCTTCTATGGTAGCACATATATAAAGCACTATCCATTACATTCTACAAGATAGAAAAAGCTCTCCACACATACTAAAATGGAGAGCTTTTAAGTTATATATTTAATTATTAATCTTTCACTGTATGAGATGCAATAATTGCCTCTGCTTGTTTATGTGGAACCTCTTCATAAGAATAGAACTGACGATTAAATACGCCTTGTCCTTGTGTGATAGAGCGCAATGCAGTCACATAATCAGCCATTTCAGCCAATGGCACCTGTGCTTTAACAACAGATATACCTGTTCTTTCACTTTGTTCCATGCCTAATACACGACCTCGACGACTATTTAAATCCCCCATAATATCGCCCATGAAAGTATCCGGTGCAAACACGTTAACTTCATAAATTGGTTCTAATAGGACTGGTTTCGCCTTAGGAATCACATCCTTGATAGCCTGTGACGTAGCTACTTTGAATGCTAACTCTGAGGAATCTACACTATGGTAAGATCCATCCAAGAGTGTCACTTGCACGCCAATCATAGGATATCCTGCAATTAAGCCTTTTTCTAGGGTTTCTTTGGCACCCTTTTCCACAGCTGGTATATATTGTTTTGGTACAGCACCACCAAAAATCTTGTCTACAAATACAAATTCACTACCATCATATAATGGATCCACTTGAATTTTAACGTGACCATATTGACCATGACCGCCACTTTGTTTTTTATATTTAGACTCGGTTTCTGCGGAGCCTTTAATAGTTTCACGGTATGGAATATATGGTTTTACAAGTTTCGCCTGTACGCCATATTTACGATCCATCTTATTAAGAATATGTTCAAGATGCACCTCGCCCATACAATCAATTTGTAATTGACGAGCTTCTGCATTTTTAACAACTACACAAGTTGGATCTTCCTCTGCCACTTTAAGTACTGCGCTAGCTAATTTTTCTTCTTCCCCTTTTTTCACGGGCTCCATAGCTACAGTATACAAAGGTTGAGGGAATCGAATGGCATCGAATGTTACTTTAAAGTCCGGAGATGTCAACGTATCACCAGTCTTAGCATTCGCTAATTTTGGTATCACTACGATATCACCAGCTTTAGCTACAGATACAGGAGTTTGTTGCTTCCCAATAAGGGTAACCATCTTGCTCCATTTTTCTTCTACACCTTGGTTTACATCATACAGGCGATCGCCTTCTTTAAGTTCACCAGAGAAGATACGTACAAAGCTTTGTTTGCCTGCGAATGGGTCTAACAATGTTTTGAATACGAATGCAGTTAATGGTTTGTCTACATGTACTACACATTGTTCGCCAGTTTCCGCATCAGTTGCGGTCATCACTTTTTTAGTAGCATCTGGCATGTACCGAATCATACGATCCAATACTTGATCTAACCCAATACGAGATGTGGCACTGCCACACATAATTGGGCATACACGGCCACTAATCATCCCTTCTCGCAAGCCTTGGCGAATTTCCTCTAAAGATAATTCTTCGCCTTCTAAATATTTCTCCAACAATTCATCGCTACCTTCAGCTGCGGCCTCTACGGTCATTTCTCGTATTTCTTGGGCCTTTTCGATAAGATGAGCTGGTACAGCGATTTCTGTTGGTTGGCCGTCTTTGTAAGTAAACGCAGTCATTTTAGCCACGTCTATAACGCCTTCAAAATTGGCACCTTCACCAATCGGAATTTGGAGTGGCATAATTGCCTTACCAAATAATTCACGCATACGTTCAATCGTACCGAAGAAATCAGCACCATCAACGTCCATTTTATTAATAAATGCCATGCGAGGCATTTGTAATTCTACGGCATAATCCCATGCACGAACTGTATCAGTTTCTACACCAGATGTGGAGGATAGCACCATCAACATACCATCACAGGCACGCAAAGCGGCACGAACTTCGCCATGGAATTCATTATAACCTGGAGTATCTACAAAATTAACCTTATGATCATGCCATTCACAAGGGGCCATACCCAACTGAATAGTAACATTACGTTTAATTTCTTCAGGCTCAAAGTCCATAATATGCTTATTATCTTGACCACGGCCAACAAAATCAACAGCACCAGAGGTTAATAACAAAGATTCTACTAGAGCAGTTTTTCCTGCACCATCATGGGATACCACAGCTACATTACGAATCTGATCACTACTATATTCTTTCATCGGAATCGCCTCCTTATGTGAAACTCTGAGTTCTTGGTATATGATTTCGACGTAATATTATAAAAATCCTCTTTTTTCGAAAAATATTTATCGAAAAAAGAGGATTTTTCATACTATTTATATTATCGTCCTACCAAGGATACACAGCCACCAAGAAGAGCCATGAAAATAAGCGAGATAACGATGAAGATAACAGATGTTACAATACCAGCAATGAACACTTTCATCTTGGTCAACATAGTTTGTCTTGCCATCAATTCTAAGCCTACCCATACGGATAAAACGAAAATTGCTATAGAACCTAAACTATAAATAAATTCAGCTAATGTAGAGCTACCAAATAAACCACCGAAGATAGCCATAAGTATAAAAACAATTATATACACACAAGTACATAATAATACTTCATAACCTTGTAGATACCATTGAACTTTCATAACAGACTGTACATCATCAGTACCACCCATTTTTACAGCCACCCAGTTAAATACATAGGAACCAACAGCTACCATAACAAAAGACCAAATGATACTAGCAATATAAGCTAAAATAAAGAAGACGCCTGCACCAGCCCCGATGAGCATACCTAGCATAGTAAACTCATGCCTTGGAAGCAATGGGAACAACAAGGCTCCAAACAGTCCTATCAAGATATAAGGAATAGCCCATAAGAGTGCCGTTCCTAAGAAACCTTTTTTCAATGTACCATACTGTACAACTTGATCAATACCGCCCTTAAATGGCTGCGTCAGTAGATTCCAAAAGTCAGAATACCATTTCGTTTCCATAAAATCACCTCATATAATAAAACAAAATAAACTATGTCTTTATTATATATGGATTTTATGTATCTTTCTACATAAATATATGCGCTATCAATAATTTAATCGATAATCTATGTCAATGCGTTTAAAATGACCCAGTCCGCTTGCCATAATGCTTAGAATCCCCATTTTGCTTCCAACCTACAGTATCGCCGATAGACATAACACGACGCGTCAGGCAGTCTTTACATTTATCTGCATTATCATCTACGCATGGTTTATTATCATATAATAAATATTTTGCACGATGCTCAGGGATAGTAATAATAGGCATTAAAATATTGGCACCTGCAGATAATCCCTTTTCACGGCCCAATGGATCTAATGCTTGTAACGCCGTAGTAGCCGCGATATTTACGTCTTTCAAGAATAGACGTGTTAAAGCAATCATCTTAAGTCCCAATTGAATGCGACGCAACTTACCTGCCTCATCATCGATCCCTATCGCTAACGCCTCTTGTCCTAATGGCGTATCATGGTGTACCACATACGGCCCCATACCAATCATATCAATATCCATATCTCGATAGAACAAAACATCATTCACCAGATCATCCTCAGTTTGCCCAGGTAGGCCAATCATAACACCGGTACCTACTTGAAATCCTACGCGACGCAATCGGCGTAGACATTCAACGCGTGTTTCAAAGGAATGTAACGCATCGCGAGGATGAATTTTGTGATATAACTCTTTATTCGTCGTTTCAATACGCAATAAATAGCGGCTAGCACCAGCTTCACGCATACGGCGGTATGCCTCTTCGCTTTGCTCCCCTACGCACATCGTGATACCGAGGGAACCATCGCCGATGGCTTTAATGTCGCGGATAAGATTGACTACATAATCGACAAATGTATCATCACAGCGTTCTCCAGATTGAAGCGTAATGGAACCATATTCATGATCATACGCCCACTGTGCCATCTTGATAATATCTTCACGATTCATATCAAAGCGTTCCGTCTTATCATTTTCACGGCGGATACCACAGTAATTACAGTTTTTAATGCATCGGTTCGAGAATTCGATGAGGCCACGATAGTACGCCACAGGCTGTACATATTTTGCCTTGACCTCGTACGCCTTTTTATAGAGTAACTGCAGCTGTTCTTCATCAGTTACAGTCATAAGAAATCTTAGCTCATCCTCTGTCAGCCATTCATCGCCGACGAGGTCTTTTGCGAGAATATCTTGCACTAGCAAATCATCACTTCCTTTCATAACGAATCGTCATCGATTCGCTTGGTATCGTAATAGATTCAATATCAGTACCGCAGATAAATCCATTAATTTTGCGTGGTAAATCTCGCACATGCTTCACTTGATTCATCAAACATGCATGCGCCATCATACCACGACTCATTTTGGAGGACGTACTCATCTGTTTATATGTGTCGCCTCGTAATTCCCAAAATTCAACAGTTACCACCTTTGGATGGTTCACCATTTTTGCATATTCTTTAGACGCTAAGTTTAGGATCCAATCCTCCTTGTGAAAGTACGCATCTACCGCTTCACGCCAAGTTTCATATAAATTAATTCCTACCTTATCGACCATATCTAATCGATAGTCTCTAACGCCCATCGTAGGTTCTACAACGCCGTATAATGCAGACATAATAGCCAAATGAGTTTCACCAAAAGCCTTAGCCTCATCAGATAGTCCTACCCAATCTAAATATTTAAAGGCAATGCCATCGTAGCTTTCACAAGCAAAACCTACAGGATGAGACTCAAACGCTTCATAAAAATCGAAAATAGATTGTGCCTTATCACCTTTTAGTTTTAGGGCCTTACCAAGTGCTGCTACATCGAGAGATTGTATATGTTTTACAATCTTTTGCGTAATATGTGATTGGAACTGACCGTCACGTACTTCGCTGTCATTACAGGTAGCAGAAAGAATCGTTTTTGTCTTACTAGGAGAGAGGACGATTTTCATGAGATAATTCTGCCTTAATACTTTCCTCTGTCAAATGATCGATAAGATCTGGATTCCACAACATGAGAGGCACAGCCACAACGTGACTTGCTTTCATTTCTTTACATAATTTAATACATTCTGCCAAGTATGGAGATTCATTATCGTGAATGTCACAAATAATCACTACGTGACGTCCCTTAAGATTAACCCCTTCATAATCAATGCTTTCACCAGATACAGTAAGTAACCCCGTCTCTAAACGGCCTTCGCTCATATCATTTACGCGAGACATTAAAATATGTTCAAGCATAGTAGATACAGGAGTCACAACCGGGCCAGTACCAACGAGAGCCTCTGGTTGAGCATGAACGATAACAGTTTTTTTACGTTTGTCAGTTCTAAATTCCATAAGCGCATGTTCTAATGCGGAGAAAAATACGAACAACTGCCAAGGATCTAACGATCCTGTCTGGAACATATCAATAATAGCACCATCTTCTTCGATATTTAGACGAGCTAATAATTCCTCTGCAATATCTCGAACAACCTCTTTATAATCAGATTGTAATGGTGCATTTAGTTCATTCAAATCTTTTTCTGTTGCCATAAAATCCTCCAAAACATATATAAACTGCTATAGTAGCCAATTAAATTCTATTCTTTATTGTACCATATTTCAAAGGCTTATACGTTACTATAACTACATTTCTTCAATCTATTTTGTTCTAATTCCATACAAAATAAAATACCGCCTATTTCTGTGAAAGCTTTCACAAAAACAAGCGGTATATATTAGCCTATAACCAATAAGTAAATATTCATCAATGTTACGATAATGCCAATGCTCCAAAGAATAATGCCAGTAAATCGGCGATTTGTATAATTCCCCATAACACGACGACTGCTCGTCATATATAATTGTAAAAATATAGTAATCGGCAATTGCAAGCTCAAAAACATTTGTGACACAAGTAAAGCCTGAAATGAGTCCGTAATAAACAAGATTAATAATAATGCCGGAATATATGTCAAACCTAATCCCAACCGACTATGAAAGTCCTTCATATCATAAGACTCACCAAACATGCCGGCAAATATACTCGCCCCAGCCATACCAGCTGTTGCCGATGATGCAAGACCTGCAAATAATAAGGCTAATGCAAAGATAGTACCTGCTGCCGGTCCGATTAAAGGTCTTAATAGTTCCTCAGCCTGTTCTAACTCAGTAACCTCAATGCCATGACTAAAAAATACGGCCGCTGCTAACAAAATCATAGCGGAATTGATCATCCAACCAACACCCATAGATAATAATGTATCCACAAATTCATACCGCAATTGTCGATGCATAATCGCCTTATCTTGTCGGTTAAACTGACGACTTTGAATGACCTCGGAATGCAAGAATAAATTGTGTGGCATAACAACAGCACCTAGGATACTCAGAATAACGAGCATTGATTCGTTTGGTATGCTTGGATTAACCCATCCAATGCCAGCGGAAACCCAATCGACATCGACCATATTCACTTCCACAAGGTAGGCCAATGCAATAAGGGATACGAATCCAGCTATAATACGTTCTAACTTATTGTATGAATTTGTAATCAGCATAATGGTACATACGATAGCCGTTAATACGCTACCGATGACAAGCGGGATGCCGAACAGCATCTTTAAGGCAATAGCAGCCCCAATAAATTCCGCCAGTGCCGTAGCTACGGCTGCAATCCCCGCCGTACTCAATACTGTACGAGATAACCATTTCGGTAAAAATTCATAGGCACATTCAGCTAAGCACTGCCCTCTGACAATCCCCAAATGGGCCACATTATGCTGTAATAAGATAAGCATAAGTGTAGATAATGTTACAACCCACAATAATTCATAACCATAGCTAGCACCAGCTGCTAAGTTAGCAGCCCAATTGCCTGGATCAATAAAGCCAACGGTTACAATAATACCAGGCCCAATATACTTAAATACTTCACTAACCTGCTGTTTACCATTCTGATGAACAGTAAATAATTTGTTCCTTATAAAATTAATCATGTTTTTCCCTTATAGGGATTATAGAGTAAACTTCATTTCTGTCTGTACACGTGCATCGGTTTTAGATTTCCCATTCTTAGAACCTGTATAGCGAATACGAACATCACCATTGGTCTTTACACGAGAATCATCAATTTTGAATTTTTTCATCTTTTCCTTGATTTGTTTATCTGTTAACGCCCGTTCTTTGGTGTTTTTCTTGTCTCGTTCAATGCGATAATCCATGATATCACGCATATTTTCTTGGTAAATACGCAATGCAAATTGACGATCGTTATCATTCATTTGTTCTCGTTTTTCTACAACTTCGTCAAGTAAAGGCATCAACTCAGTTTTCGTATAACTAGTGCTATCATCAAATATAAATCCATGAGTATCCGTAATGGCTCCATGTTTTACAAGCGTTTTCAGTGCTTTATATGTCCAATCATTTGGTGTAATAAGGTTGGCGCTACCAAGATGTGCAGAAGATACTACTTTAACATCATCAGTACTCATACCATCTACCACAGGACGTGCACTAGGAATTGCAAAGTCTTCCGCATGAGCCACACCGAAGGAAGCCACTAAACAAAGGGTCCCAATACCAAGAATTCGACGAATCATAGATAAATGACGTGTATATTGTGTATTCATAAAAGTCTCCTTAAATTAAATTTTATACAATTTATTATAAGCAATCAGATATGAATACGTCAACTCTATTCCCATTCCTTACACTGTATGGTTAATAAAAAAGACCCCACATCGGACGATGTGAGGTCTCAGCATGGCGGAGGATTAGGGATTCGAACCCTAGCGACGGTAACCCGCCCTAACGATTTAGCAAACCGTCCTCTTCAGCCTCTTGAGTAATCCTCCATGCTTTACTGGGTAATCATATCATACCCAATAAGGCGTTGTCAATTGAATTATTTCAACATGGATTCAATAAACCAAATTTGTTTTACATAATATTCAATATGGTCTTCCATCATGTTGGAAAGCAAGAAATTATCTTCCTCACCAGCAGCTTCACGGATAGCAGCAGCTTGATCCTTCATATATTTGAAGTCGTGAAGTAAAATTTCAATAACTTTATGTTGAGGAACATCTTCTTGACCTAGCTCACCGATTTTTGCTAATTTAGCATATTCAACAGAATTTACTAATGGAAATTCACCTTGCATTTTTACATGTTCAGCTACGGCATCAAAATATTCAAAGGCTTCATCATAAATGGATTCTAAGTATTCATGGATGGATTTGAATTGTGGACCAGTTACATTGAAGTGAAGATTGTGTAATTTTACATTCCATACAGAAAGATCTGCTAAATATTGATTTACTTGTTGTACGTTTTTCATAATAATAACTCCTTTTTTATTTAATTCTCAGTTACAATTCATCCTAACACAGGATAAACCCAGTCAGTTTCTAAACCTATTATTTATCTATATAATTTGTAATCAATATTGATTACATAATTATATTAACAATAATGATTTTCCTTGTCAATATTTTTACAGTAATTTTCAATGAAATTTTTATAAACAGAAAACCTCTTACCATCAGATATACATCTAACAGCAAGAGGTCTTAACCAATCTATCTTATATATAGTATTCTATGTAGTTTTCAGGATATGGGCTATCATTAGAGGTCCCATTTTTATCTTTTCGTCTAGGTTTCCGAACATACATATTTTCTGGATCCGTTTCAAAGATAACCATATCTTTCGGAATGTCGTGTTTTATAACTAGATTACAACCGATTTTAGTACGGGCACCAATCGTAATATCCCCTAAAATTTTTGTACCTGTACCAATAAGAACATCATCCTCAATCGTAGGATGGCGTTTCGCCTTCTTAGAGGACATGCCCCCTAATGTTACCTGATGAAACAAAGTTACATTATCCCCTACAATAGCGGTTTCACCGATAACAACGCCCATGCCATGATCGATAAATAAGCCTCGCCCAATGGTAGCGCCTGGATGAATTTCAATACCCGTTACATGACGAGAGTGAAGCGCTATACGCCGTGCCAATGTAGGCCACCCTGCCTTATAAAGACGATGTGCAAAAAAATGCCAAAACAAAGCCGTAATATGCGGATACGTCCATATAACCATCCACACATTAGTGGCAGCCGGATCAGAATCCATGACGCGTTTAATATTATATTGAATTTTGCCCCATAATTCGCGCAAACCTTGCATCATAAGTACTCCATATCTACGTTCATTATACGAACCGTCTCTCTTAGATATCAAAAATATAACGCCCTTGGATACTCCCAAGGGCGTAAGTCACGGTTTTAACGATCACCAAACTATACACTGGGTATAATCATTTGTGCACTCTATAAATATATTCCTACTCTAACACCTAGGAATATATCTGTCAAGAATTTTGAGCACCTTTAAAGCCCGCAGTTTACAGGAAATAACTGCGTTTATCGTATCTTACTAAGTGTGTTAATTACCAAATCCCACGTAATAGGCATCGTCATAATGGCCACGGCAATTCCAATCCATAAAAGACTACCAACGATAACTACAAGCCTAGAAAGCACAAACTGAAGGGCCCTGCTATTGCCATATACAATGATTTTCTTTCGTTCATGTAATACAATATGGCCCCATAAAAAACCAGCTAACGTATACGTTATAATATGTGGATCTAACACTAAATAAGAAACCACATCCGGCATATGCTCTTTTCTAGATATAATTGGGGAAAGCACGCCATTTACTTCAACGGCCCATAGTTTATACCAGAATAACATTAATATGGCAGGCCACATAGAGCGCCATGTCATCCATAAGACATAACAATAATTTACCAATGCCCCTGCTACTTGACCATGATGCTGTTGTAAATATCGTTCCATCCAAGAGTTTGAACTATAACCTTGCTCAATTTGCCAATAGTGAAACTGTACATTTCGCTCCCCATGCGTAAAATCTACAAAGCCTAGTGTTTGTAATAGGACGAGAGCGAATATACCAATAGTGACAAGTTGAAACCATTCACTAAACATCCAGCTAGATGGTACCATACGGTCTGTTACAGTAATGTCGATTTGCAATACTAATAGTATCAACGCTACGTAAGCACTCCACCGTGTCCATCGACTGTATGTATGTAGTGAACTATGACTACCTACGACGAGCGCTGCGGGATGTAAGGACAACAATAGGCCAAAAACAAAGCAAACTATAAATGTCGAGATGACCGCTATAAATTCGTAACTCATCTTAACGGTACGCTACGCGTTCAGGCTGCATATCGTGAAAATGAAGGCGCTCTTTTGCCGTTTTTTCCCACTCTGTACCAGGCTTTCCGTAGTTTGCGTATGGATCGATAGACAAACCACCACGCGGTGTAAACTTGCCCCACACTTCGATGTACTTAGGATTCATCAACCTGATGAGGTCTTTCATGATGATGTTAATGCAGTCCTCGTGAAAGTCCCCATGATTGCGGAAACTAAATAAATATAATTTCAAAGACTTGGACTCTACCATTTTCTTATCTGGTACATAAGAAATGTAAATGGTCGCAAAGTCTGGTTGACCTGTCATAGGGCACAAGCTAGTGAACTCAGGACAGTTAAACTTAACGAAGTAATCGTTATCAGGGTGTTTATTATCAAATGCCTCTAATACCTGTGGTGCATAATCAGTAGGGTAATCGGTCTTGTGACCTAACATCGTTACACCTTGTAACTCTTTTTCAGATCTGCCGGATGCCATAAAGAACCTCTTTCTATAAAATAATATAATATATGGAGTAATTCATACGATACTTAATTATATCATAGGAGGTTCAACCTCATTATATTTACGCTTCTATATACGTAACTAATTGTTTAAGATGTTCTAAAATAATGATTATATTGATCTCCAAAGATTAATACCACCAATAGTAAACGCGATTAGTTTTATCAATATACCACTTTCAACTTGTATGCCCCAACCAATAAAACAAATACCTATAATTATACTTGATATACGGGCAAAATAACTTGTTTTACTATATTTCAATAAACGTATAGCCTTTTTTATACCTTCCACAAACCGTCCTTCCTTTATATATCTATAACCGACTTTTATTTCCTCAATATTTACATATATAAATACTGCATTAATAGCCCCAAAACATGCTATAGCATCTATCTTACGATACGGCCCATCTCCTGATTGAAGTAGCGAATATATAAGAGCTGCATCCAATATAAAAAGAACTAAAAACATATATATAGCTTTAAAAAAATTTTTATTGTTAGCAGACATTCTTACTTCTCCCTTGATTCTAATTTTGAGTCTTTATTTTCTTTATCATTTTGATTATTATCTTTTAGATAATCTGTTTCATTAAAGATCTTAGAAGTCATCTTTAACGCAGCACTACCATAAAAACCCCTATAATTTTTAGATACCTCACTACCAACAGTTCCACCACTTTTATCTACTTTTTCACTAGTACTATACTTTGCAGAAAAACCTATTCCTCCGGTCCCGATTCCTTCTAAGGCAAGCATATCATTTCCAGCTCTAGCTCTTCCTTCAAATTCGAGAAGACTAAATTTCCCTTCCCCTGAAAAATTTATATTCCCAGGTTTTATTATAGCATCTAGTTTCCCTGCCATATTAACATTACTTATAGTACCGTCTATAGTACCCCATTCGCCTCTATCGTAATAGAGTCGTTCCTTACCAGTATTCAAAATATACTCCATATTAACATGAACACCATCTTGAGGTTTAAAAATATCATATTCAATATTCAAACCTGTGTTCTTTTTTTCTTCTTGTATTCTACCGCTGAGTTTTCCCTCAATCACATTACCAACTCTTTGAAACGCATATGCTTCTCCTATCGCTTCAAGGTCTGTACCTGCTATTGTTTTAGTAGGAAGTCTGTCTGTAGAATAAGCTTTACCACCATAAAGAACATATCTTGTAGTCATATAGGGTGGATTAGGAGGGTATACAGGGACCATTTGATCAGCCAAGGCATTGCCGAACTCCTTTTCTGTATATTGAGCGGGACGAGTCGTATAGTGAAATTCTATATTATCTTTACCAACTATCGCATAATTCTGCCCGCCAATAGTAATAACATGTGCTCCCTCATCAGCAAATCTATCGCCTTCATTTTCATAAACTTTAGGTTTGTTTCTTTCATATTGCTTAGAGTAATAGCCATCACTACCACTATGTTTTTCCATATGAATATTATCTAAATCATTTCGCCAATCAGTTGAAGCTGGCCGATTATTTCTAGACTCTAGAAAAATCACATCTGATTTATCTCTTAATATTTTTTCACTTTGTACAGCTTTTTGATCCTCAAATTCAGCTATAACAGCATCACCCTGACTATAAATATACTTTTGCAGAATATTATACATAACATCTGAAAAAGCTGTTTGCCGCCCTGAAGTTAATACATCTGGATCACTTTGACGTAAAGATTCATAAACCTCTGATGATAAATAATTACTAGTTTTGTAGAATCCATTATAAGCATGCTCAAATTCCATCAGACTATCATAGTAAGCAAGTTTTTTTATCAAAATGTCTTGGCTTGATTTAGAAAACATAAAATCTATTGAAAAATTCAACTGATCTCCATGCGTTAACCAATTATTTGTGGTCGCAGATAAAGCAATCCCACTTTCTGTGCTCCCTAATGATTTTCCAACAACTGTACTGAACCACTTATGTAAATTTCCATCTCTATGCTTATCTAATACTTTATTTAAGTATTCATTCCCTGCACCAATTGCTAATCCATTTAAAGAATTCCCACCGGACAAATTAGAAACAAATGCACCAAAAGCACCATGTAAGGCAACTTTATATACACCACCCTCACTCCAATTCTTAGCTTCTTTCTCATACCTAGCTTTCATAGCAGCATCAGTCTCTGATTGTGCTTTTAATTCGTATTTTGTCTTTTGAGCAAATGCTAAATCGCCAATTAACCTAAAGCCTTCATCAGATACAGCATTGACATATTCCATACGTTCTTTTACATCAGCCTTATCAAATATAGGTTTAATACTATTGAGTGCATGCTCAGTATCGCTGTTAATAGCAGTAAGTGGTTTACGCTCTACTTCTACCAATATATCATTACTAATAGCAGATTTTGTTGTAGATTGGGCTTCATCTGATACTGGAATAGAAACTACCGGAGATAGCCCCAATGGGTTGATTTTACCGAGAACACCCTTTGCTGTCAATCCAGATGTGTTCATAGCTATCCCAGACTTTTTAGCCTTATACGAAGCTTCATTATGAATATCTTCCATAACTAGAGATTTGGTAGATATCTTATTTTTTTCAGGTGTAGCCTTACTAGTTATAGTGGCACCTTTTAATGTTGTCGTATCGCCAACAACAATATTTACACCATCACTACCAGCATGAATACCAGATTGCTCTGTAACACTTGTATTAGTACTATCAATATTGCCTTTTACATTAACACCATTAATCGTAGGTTGAGATATAAAGTTTGCACCAGAGATAGATATCCCCTTGTTCTTAGATGTTTCATGATAGATCTGACTGTCTTGCAAGCTCTCTACAGTCAGATTATTACCTACTTTCGCCGTTACACCTTGTCCAGAAATAGTAGACCCAATAAGGTTCGTATTACTGCCACTTTCAATAGATACGTTATTAGTAGCTACAACATGTGTTCCTGTATGCGTAGTAGTATCTTCTATGCCATTTTCTGACCCTTTATAAGCAGAAGCCGACCAGCCTACGAGCCCACCAGTTCTCATACCAATATTAGCAGAAACATTCCATCCACTAGATTTACTATTTGTTTCAACACGTTGCGTATTTGAACCGGCCTCTAAATTGATAGTATTAGAAGCAGCTAATTGTACATTTTTCCCTTTAATTTGTTCACCAATTGCAGTAATATTACCTTTAATTGAATCTGCACTATTAGCATGAATTAAAACAGTTCCGTCAGAGTCAATAGTCCCACCAGAGTACGTATGGCGTTCTAATTTCGACTCAGCTACACTTTTACTAGATCCAATACCTACTTGTATATTAATAGCTCTATCAATGGCTCTATCAGTAGCTTTATTTATATTTTCCTTATTCTCTTCTAAAAGGCTTCGTTTTTTCAACAAAACATCTTGTTTAGCTTTAAGCTCAGCTAATTTAGTCGTATCAGTTTCTGGGGTATTAACTATATCAGTATTAACGCGCTCCAATTGCGATTCAATGGTCCTCATCTGACCATTATAACTTCTATCAACAATTTGTTTGGCTTCACCAAGGGCAGAAAGCAACCTATCTCTCGATTGTTTGCCTTCTAATGATTTAAAATGATTATTTTTTCTATTAGATGCACTATGTTGTTTTTTGACAGCACTATCTAATTTCTCAACAACACTGCCACCTAAACTTACTGTTAAACCAGAGGATTTGCGTTCATGACGTTCCTCTTGTTTATATACGTCATCTTTACCGTCTAATATAATATCTTGACCTACAATGATAACACCATCTTTGCCAACCGCATTTGTGGTAGTCAGATGAACTGTATCACCAGCTTGCACAGTAACTTCACCATTAGTAGATCCTAAAGTAGTGGCTTTATGAGTAGTTTCATCGATAGAGTAGTTATCTTTAGATTGTTTTTTACCAATCATGATACCCATGCCAGCACCCATAATACCAGATTTTTTTACATCTTTAGATGCGGTACTTAACGTATGCTCTGCTGCTGCATCAGTTGTTATATTATGACCTGCTAATACAGATGTTCCTGCAGTACTCACCACATTAGAGGATGTAAGAGTTACATCATTATTAGCACCCACCACTACAGTATGACCACTAATGTTGCTCATTAATGCATGTTTAGATTCATCATGATTCTTAATTTTAGTTTCTTTTTTATTCAGGAACCCTTTTTCTTTATATGTTAACGCAAACGCATCCTTAGATTCACTATATCCATTTTCAATAGATACGTCATGTTCACCAATCACTTTTACAGCACCGGAATCACTACTAACAGTCAGATTACGAGCTTTAACATCATGTTTGGCACCAACAGATACATGTCCGCCAGCCTCTATTGTCGTTCCTAGTTCAGTTTGACGATAGGTTCGTAAATAATTATCCCCATCTTGAGTCATATCTTTTTTAGCAGTAAGAGTATCTGTAGTGCTATTAATATCATGTCCAGCAGTAATAGTGATAGCACCATCTTTGCCTAACGCTTCGATAGTCGCACCACCTAGGTTTACATCATTACCAGCAGATACAATCATAACGCCTGTATCACCAGTTACAGCAATACCTGTTGTTTTATGTAAAACATCTTGGTTTGTTAAATGCGCAATAGAATTGCTAAAGGTAATATCCTTTTTTGCTTGTAATTCTACAGCATCACGGCCAACAATTTGACCTTGTTGGTAAATAGTTGTATCCGATTGCAAACCAACCTTGTCTGCATTAATATGACCGCTATTAATAATATCTTGGTTAGATGCAAGAACTACTGTTTTACCTTGAATAGCACCTTCATTACGAATACTGTTTTTTGCATTCATAATCAATGTATTAGCACTTATTAATGTTCCATCATTATGCAACTGTAAGCCATGACTTTGTTTAAGGTATACCTTAGGATAGATTACCTCAACAGGTTTCCCCTCTACCATAACAACATCTTTTACAAGCCAGACCATATCACTAGTTAAACTAGCGGCTTGTTCTGCTGTCAGCGCTACACCTGGAACAATACCATGTTGCTTAGCGTATACAATACCAGCATCCATTAAAGCTTTAAATTGACTTTCATCATCTGTATACCCATCAAGGAATCTATACCCTGTACCAGAGACAATCTGATTTCTAACTAAGGTCTGCTCATACAAGCCATCGCCTAGTCGTTTTTCAATATTCTCAGGCTTTGTCTTCATCTCTTTATACATATAATCGGATGATAAAAAGGCTTTTTTATTTGTGAATTGTGGATCTATTTCAACTACATAGTTAGCAGTGCTTTCAGGATGTATTCTATACAAAGATTCTGTAGGCAATGCCAAAATATTAGCTCCTGCTGTTGGTTTAGATGCATCATTACTGCTATCTTGTGCAAATGGATTTAAGAAGTCTTGTACCTCTTTACGGTGATTAACCCCTACCTCACCTTTTGCCTTACCATTTTTATCTTCTTTCTTAGCCACCTCAAGTGATATTGGATTTTCTTTATTCACTTGTGGTGTCATAAACACTTGACCCTTATAACCTCTTCGTCTAGATTTATGCGGCCATTTTCGTTTATAGGTATACGATGCTTCTGTAGTGCCAAATGTATTAGTTACTTCTTGATTTTCTTTAGCAACTTGATTAATAGCACCCGTAGTAGTTAATGTACCACCTACAACCATTTGACTATTTTCATTGGTCCCATTTCCGGTGAATGACACATCCCCACCAAAGCGCACAACACCTGGTGTACTGTTTTTCACCTCTTCTTTAGAGGTCATTGTTTTAGTTCGAATAATAGTATAATCGTCTATTTTTTCATTAGCCACACCAGAAATCTGTTGGTTATATAGTTTAGCCTTTTCATTATGCGCTTTGATTTTATCATTTAATGATGCCAAAATCGGCTTAAATTGTGCATCCCACGCCTCTTGTTCAGGACCTGTTGTTTGAGGGCGCTCTGTCGTCATAGATGTAATGCCAAACTCCTTAAAAATAGGGTCATTATAGGCATACGATGGTACTTGTGTACCAATATATTCTGCCGGAATTGGCGCTTCACCAGCCGCTTGTTCTTCTGGTGTAATTTGTTCTACAGTAACATATTCTGCAGCCTCGTATATAGGCATTGGTGCCTTACTACTATGACTGTGATAGGCACCATAGCCACTGTTTAACGAGCTAAATTCAGACTTTTTAAATGTTTGACCTCGCTCGCTATGATCTTTGTCTGTAATCAAGATTTGGTCTTCTTGCGCTGTAAGCATAGCGTCATTACTTTCACCAGAAAGGCCTTTTTCAATTTCAGGACTAACACGTTTTGCGGTAAATGACGAGTTCTTATTTTGGTAGTCTTTACTTTGAATGACACCATTGCCCATTCCGTCAATAGTACCACCAATGTTGTGTAATGTATCACGACCAGCTAGCGTCATAGTACTACCACTATATATAAGAGATTTTTCTCTATTCAAAATAGAGTCCGCTTCAATAGTTACATCTTCTCGACCTGCAATAGTACTCCCTTTATGAGCAGATAATTCCTCTTGTACTAACTTAACAGCTTTTAGTTTTTCATCATATACTTTAGATAGTTCTTTAATTCGGTTCAAATAGTTATCTTGTTCAGTTTTTGATGTAAAAGCTGTAGTATCTACAGCATAGGCTGCTTCAAGCTTATCTTCTGCTGCTTTCATATCTGCCATAGCGGCATCTAATTTAGATTCTAACGCTACATTCTTGCGGTTTTCGAGTACCTTGGTTTGTATCGCTATCTTCCCACCATAAATGCGACCATTCTCTGTATTATGTAATTCTTTACTATTAATTGTCGTAGTACCACCAGATACAATCACTGCATCAGTATTACGAACGGTACCTGCCACAACAGACAAGGAACCCTTACTTGTAACAGCGCCTTGCGTGTTAGCACCAGCTGCAATTGTATTTTTGTTAGTTAAGGATTCTTCTACCTGAATATGTCCATTATTAACAGATGTAATATGCCCTGTATTTGTTAGTTCTTTTGTTTCTAATGCTAACTCTCCACCAGAGGCAATTATTTTTGTATTCTGTATAGAGTTTGCTTTAGCCACGAGACTTGTATCGGATTGAAGTGTACCATTAACAGATAGATGACCATTAGCATCTACTGAAACAGACTGAGTGCCTGCCACTACACCATTAAGATTAACACCTACACCAGCTTCAGTGCCAACCATAGTAATATGATTCGCGTACATCCCACCTACTGCCGCCACATCCAAACCAATCGTTGGTTTTGTTTCAACAGTTGAAGCCTCTAAAGCTGTAGCCTTTAAGTTGTTAGCATCAATGTGATTTTGTCCTGTACGAGTATTAAGTTTGTTTGCCCAAACACCTGCATTTACATCAATAGTTCGTGCCAAGATAGACACAGAATCTGCACGTTTCCCATCAAGGCCTTTAGCTTCGATAGAGATATTTCCTTGTTCTACGCGGTAATGTTGTAAATTTCCAGCATCATCTAATTCTGGTTTACCTGTAGTTAACACAGCATGATCTGTATTAAGGAAGCCCCCACCATTAACTGTAATG
>NZ_CAKQFJ010000004.1 GCF_934230905.1 uncultured Veillonella sp.
AAGCTATTGGTTGATCATATAAAATCAACTAATAGCTTTTCTAGTGTAAGGGGCTGTTTTGTTACAGCCCCTTTATTTAAACAACTAAAGGAGTAATTTTGCATCTAAAAAATATGCTTTTTCCTTTTGTATCAACAGAAACAATCTGTATATGACAATATTTCATTTTTTGTTGCACAGTGTTAAACCAAGATAAAAAAGACTGACTTGATCCAACTATAGTAATATCTAATATATTATCATGTCGTGAACTACTATTAATAATAAGTGGTTCGTTATTTATACTTTCATATATATCATCTTCCCAATATTCATGAACAAGCAAAGATGATATTAACTTATAGGTATCAGAAGATAAAAATTGTTCTTGAACGGTTGTTTCTAGCTGATAATATTCAATATTTTCTGATACTATTTTACATTGCTCAATATAATATCTATGTATCCATAAAGAAAAAATAGCCACTATAATACTTATACTAGACGTCAGAATTACTTTCTTTAGTTGGGGCGTCATGCTGCTTTGTATGTCCTTCCAAATGGAATGAACAAATTCCCTCTGCTTTTTCCACTTGTTGTTTTCCATCAAATGTCACCTTTTTCATATGAGATTGAACATATTGAATATAAGAGTGGTATACATTTTCATTTGTTGCACTACCATCAACAGAAAATCCCTCATCAGAAAACTCTATATGCCGTATGCTTAAATTTCCTTTTGTAATCATCGCTCCATCTAATAATATGACCAGAGTAGACTGCTCATTAAATTCTTCATGAGATTTTAATAACTGCGATATTTTCTCTTGAATAGTATGATATTGCTGACGTACATCATTTGATCTTTCATCATCTTGTATTTGTTTATATCGTGCCACCTGTTCAATATAAGTTTTATAGGAATAACAGGCTGTACCAAGACAAAAAGCCCCCAATAGTATAAGCATCCCTGCACTAATATAAATATACAACTTATATTTACATAACCAAATATACCACCGTAATGAACGAGGCATAAAATTTAATAACGCATCATTACCATCCTTGTCCAATCCAGTGTAACCCCCGTGTAGCCATACCAATTGCCATATCCCAATCTAGATTACCTAATATGCAACGCGTACGACCTCTACCAAGAAACATCAACGGTATATATTCGGTATTTCCATATACCTCTTGTAAGGCACTAATGTCAATGCGCTGCTCTTCATTCAAATCATGAATATTATAAAAATGAACCCCCTGAATTTCCTCTACCCCAAAACGTTGTAATACTTCTTCCATTTCAATCAATGCAGCACTAATATCTGCGCCATTTACCTTTATAACACATTCCTTTACACAAGTATCTTTCCACCAAGCCCATAAATGCATACCATCTGGTTCTACAATACCAGTAACAGTTCCGCTTCTATGAAGCAACCCGTAAGTAACAGGCAATGGCCAACAATCAATTGTATCAACAGATGCACATGTATCACGTATCCCCTGACGTAGTAATTCAAGTTGATGACGGTCTACAGCAGCCAAAAATAAATAATAATTATGACGTGGGTATTCTCTACGACATGCGTCTAACTCAAACTCGTGTTCTCCAAAAGTAAATGTATCTTCTATATTCCATTTTATAAATTCTTTCACGTCAAAATTATGAGGATCAAAACTAGCCATCTTCATTTCTGTAGGTATGCAAGCAACAATACTATAAGCTCCTTCTTGTAAATCATAAGTTCTAATAAATTCTACGATATCCTCATCAATCGTACTAGTTCGCTTCATTTCCATTGCATCCGTGACAATCATGGTCTTATTTTCTATATGAGCTGTAACAGCAACAATATGATTCTCCGTGATAGAAAGTCCAGTATGAACCTGTTCTTTTTCTTTCATAGAAGTTCCTCCTTAATAAGGTTTTACATTAACAATTTCTAATGTATTATTATTCTTTTCTTTTACGTATATATGAACACGACTTGTTACACCATTAGAAACGGCATAACTCATCAAATGCTTCGGATTTGTAGACATTGAATCTGCCTTAATATACATATGGAGATTATCTTTATTTTCAATATCAAAATCTGATCCAAAATTCCATCGATTGCCACTATTACAATAAGCATAAAACCATCGAGCCCCGCTTTCGGCAGCATAATGAGACACAATAAGACGCATTTCATCCTTTGTATTACTCAACGATAAATCTGCTAACCTATTAATCCCTAATATAAGCATCAAAAGTATAAGCATTATATATATAGCAACATAAGTAACCATCCCAGAGGAATAACTAGAGCTCTTTCTTTTTCTTAAACCAATCAGAATGTGTTGATACTGCCGTCGCAACCTCATAGTTTGCTATACCTCCATAGCCTTTTGCATATTCCGTTCTACTATTAAATCGATTATTAACAACCCATTTAAGACTAAGAAGTTTATTAGTGTTTATAGAAAAAGGTTGTATTCCATCAACTTTACGCTTATCATCAGTACCTATAATACGACTGCCACTAAGTGGTTGTAAGCTACCATCACTTAATTTTCTATATAATGCCCTTCTTACCACTGTAAATGTAGTACGTTTATCATCTTTAATAGATAATATATGTCCATCTTCATTAACAGATGTCATGGCACTATTCCATATAATATGTGCTACAATGGCACGTCTTGTATATCGTCCATCCTCTAACATAGCCAAACTGTCATCTATGCGTTCAGTCAATATAAAACACGTCATGCATATCATGACTAGCATAAGAATAACAAAGGAACTAATTGTAACACTAATGAGCAATGATGGTAATATAAAACCATTTTTCTTTACTATATTTCGTTGTTCAATACCGAGGTGGTCCAAGAAATGTAGATAATTCATAAACAATAGCTCCATTATCAATAGCTTGTACTGTATATTTTAATAAGGTAATTCCTTTTACATTTTCCTCTTCAACATACTTTTTAAATACTATGTTCGATAAATTATGCCCATTAGAAGGTGGAATATCAGTATTACTTGGTATACTACCGGAATCATATTGAGCTTTCCCCTCTTCTATACAGGCCACTGTATCCTGTAATATATAATCATTAATATACGCCGTTTGTACTATTGTTAAGGTATTATTTAATACATAAAGAATTGTTGGCAGAAAAAGTAACACTAACGTTACTGCCATTAGTGCATCTCCATATAAAAACCCTCGTTTACTTTTTAATGATTTAATTTTGTCTATAACTACAGTATTATATGAACACAAATCACGATTATAACGATTCCCAACGAACACGTCCTGTCTGTACAGAAATCCATATGCGATTCGTCGCACCAGTTTGAGTGTCTTGTAATATAAATTCTGTCCCATCATAAGGTAATCCATAAGCAGAGAAATAAACTCTTTTCATTGTATATATACTTTCTATATGCTCCGGTAATTCAATCTCTATGGGATTTTGCATAAAACCTTCTCGTATAGAATACGTATGCTTCTTTAATATAAATTCTCCTTGTGCCATTTGATCATTTCGATGACCTAACATAGACCATAATTGAACCTTTTTAATAGCTAATACAACTTCTTCGGTACTTCTATTCAATTCATGTCGTTGTGGCATGGTAATAATACTACTAGTACCTATACTAATTAACAGCAGTAGTATAGTAATAGCAACAATCCATTCCACTAATATAGAGCCATTACAAAGATTTGTATTTTCTGTACTATTAACCAATATAACGCCTCCCACATAGTAGCAAAATGTAAACTATTCCATGCACCAATACATAAAAAAGGGCCAAAAGGAATATATCGTCTACAAGTATTATGAATACAATATAAGCTAGCGAGATAGAGGATACTAACAAAACAAGCAACATATACCATAATTATAATTTGAATACTTGTTAACCATATAGATATAGCACTTATCCATTTAATATCTCCCCAACCTAGGCCGCCTCGACTCAATTCTCTTAGCATTATACTTATGCATAAAACAACAAGAACATGTAAACAGGTGTCGATAACTGTATACTGTTCACCAATACTATATATAATACCTATAATAGTCAGAGCGATAGCACCTTCATCAGGTAATACATAATATAACTTATCAATGGTAGCACCTATTATGAGAAATAGTGAAAAGAAGCTATAACATATAATTTCAAATATTGTATAATCCCTAAAAATTAAAGGGATCATACTTGCCAATATCCATATAATTAGACCTATATATACCTTTTTCCCTTTCATATTAGAATCCTTATGTTTCCGGTGCTGTAACAACTACAGATTTACCGGTATTACCAGCAACTTGTTCATAAGTAATAACATATTCCTTCCCTTTTGTAGTTTTAACATGTTCCGTTAAATAACCTTCTTTATACAAGGTATCTACTGTAGGAGGCGTATCTAGATTTTTATCAATCATATAAAGCTGTGTTGCATTGCGTATAATCTGCATATCTGCAACTTGTTTTGCATTCTTTGCCTTATCCGCAGCGGACATAAATTGAGGCATTGCAATAGCCGCTAGAATAGCAATAACTGCTACAACCACCATAAGTTCTACCAGTGTAAAACCACCTTGTTTAGAACTCCGTAATCGACAATGACTAATATATCTAAAGATAGATTGTGATAATTTAGTTATATATTCTCTACAATAGATAATCATTTTGTAAGTCTCCTTTTATTGACCACTTAAAGATGAGATAGATGTAAATAAAGGGTACATAACTGATATAACAAGTATCGCGATACCAACCCCCATAATTGTAAGAAGAATTGGTTCCATGAGTCGCTCCATTCTCGCTATATATTGTGTTAATAAAGATTCATAATAATTACTACAATGATTAAGCATAGCCACTAATTCACCACTCTCTTCCCCAACAGAAATCATTTGCCATATAAAAGGATTTCCTATAGAGGCAGTTTTTAAACTTTCACTAAAAGAATGCCCTTTACAAAGCATGTCATACACATGACAACTACAAGTTTCACCATATTGATTTCTCCATATATGCTTTGTTATATGTATCGTATTAATAATCGAAATACCTGAGTCTAACAATAATGCCCAAATATGTAAGATATTTGTATAATATAGGGATGTTAAAAACATATTATGTTGAGCCAATAACCATAATTGTCTATCAAACCTATACTTAATTGCGGATTGTCTACAAGCATATATCAATATTCCAATAATACCTGTATGTATCCCTATATATATAAATGGATGTTCTCGAAGGGAATTTCCTAATACAAATAAACCTTTTGTCATCCAAGGCAATTCTATATGCATAGTTACAAACACACGGGAAAAAGATGGAATAATGAATAATATGGTAACTAAAAAAAATATATTCATTAAGATTAATAGAAATAAAGGATATGAAATAGCACTTAGAATCTTTTGTTGATATTTTCGTTCACGTTCATAATATGAGGCTATATATTGCAAAGATTCACCTACATTGCCTGACATTTCCCCACTTTCAAGTAGTGCTAATGCTATAGGTGGAAATGACTTTTGTCGAAGTACCTCTGATAGAGATTGGCCTCGTTGAATTCCCTCATATAAAGAACGATATAGCATAGTATTAGAACCTTCCATTAAAAGTTCCAA
Organism: uncultured Veillonella sp.; assembly: GCF_934230905.1. Taxonomy (GTDB): domain Bacteria; phylum Bacillota; class Negativicutes; order Veillonellales; family Veillonellaceae; genus Veillonella. The sequence continues at coordinate 5,638 of NZ_CAKQFJ010000004.1, forward strand.
TGACCGCCGAAGTGAAATACCCGATTGCAAAAGCAACCCAAGCTGATACGATGTAGCACTTACTTGTTTATGACTCCAGCGTACCGATTTACTAGATGATTTAACTATGCTACAAATAACATATCCTTCTAATTTAAGTTTAGTTCTAACTTCATCTTCTGAATCAGCCCATAATAGGCCCTGTATTTTTTTCTTATCTGTCGTTATTACTGTGTAATCATAAGCATTCATGTATTTCCTCTATGATAACTGTTGTTCCAATAAAGCATGCAGTTGTTGTGCCGATCCATACTGTTTTTTCACATCACGCACAGCCATTTCTAATGTTTTCATAGGTGCCTGTGTTTCCTGAATGGATACAATTTGTGGTTCTTTACGATTTCTAATTAAATTAGCCACGGCATTCGTATTTAACAGTATATCTCGTATTGTTATAAATGATGTCTCCCATCGTAACAATCGTTGGCATATGACAGCACGCAACACTTGTGATACCTGACTGCGGACTTCATCTTGCTGTTCACCTGGAAATAAAGATATCATACGATGCACCGCCATAACAGCACGTTGCGTATGCATAGTAGCTAATACTAAATGTCCTGTCTCAGCAGCATGTAATGCTGCTTCTAAAGTATCTCTATCTCTCAGTTCCCCCACCATAATTACATCAGGATCTTCTCGTAAAGCATCACGTATACCATGAGCCATTGAATCGACATCAATACCGAGCTGACGTTGATGGATAATAGAATGTAATGGTACAAACTCATATTCTACAGGGTCTTCCAGTGTTATTATGTGTTTATTCATAGTTTTATTAATGTATTCTATGCAACAAGCTAAGGTGTATGACTTACCACTTCCTGTAGGTCCTGTAACAAGAACTAATCCATCATGATATTCACATATCGACTTTAATACATCACTATCCTTAGAGGCATCAAGTGATAAATTAGCATGACACAATAGTCTTAACGTACCACAAACTTTATGATTTGCCCTATAAATATGTGCCCGAATACGAATACCATTACTGGTGAAAGCACTATCTACCGATCGCCAACCATCATCTGTAACCTCACACTTTTGTAGTACCTCGCTAAGCATATCTGTACTGCATATACGTGAAATAGATTCTAAGCCTTTTGCTGCACGTATATAAATGGGTTGATCTACTTCAAGATGTATATCGGTAGCACTTAAGTCTAAAGCTAATGAAATTATCTGATCTATAGTTATAGCCTTATCTTTAGTAGTCAACTGTTTACTATTACAATAAGATTCCTGCACGGTGTACCTCCTCTAAGGTTGTGATACCAGATTCTATAGCAACATGAGCAGAATCTTGGAGTGAAAGATACATATATGTATCTACATGATTCCAATCTATATTACTCGGTGGTAATTCTACATATTCAAATAGACCTAATCGCCCTTGATATGAATGCGTAATACTATCAATACGTCTCACTAATCGTTGAGATAACGAACCAATTAAAGTTGCATGTAACAAATAGGGTTCAACCCCCATATCAACAAGTCTACCTATAACACCTAAAGCAGTATTTGTATGAACCGTAGTAATCACTCGATGCCCTGTCAATGCAGCTTTTACAGCAAGCTGTGCGGTTTCATTATCTCGTATTTCACCAATCATAATTGAATCTGGATCTTGCCGTAATACAGTGCGCAAACCTTTAGAGAAAGTAAAGCCTATTTTTTCATTTATACCAATTTGAATGGCTCCATCTATTTTAGCTTCTATAGGATCTTCTAAACATATAAGCTTAGTTTCTTTTAAATTTAGCATGCGAAGCATAGCATATAATGTGGCGGTTTTACCGCTCCCAGTAGGGCCACAAATAGTTATAAGACCATATGGGCGCTTTAATAATGCTATAATTTTCTCTTGTAACTCAACAGACATACCAAGTTCTAGAAGATTTTTGTGCACACCTTCGTTTCCCATCAATCGACAAACTATTGCTTCACCATATAAACTGGGCATACTAGATACTCGCATAACTACAGCATATGATTTTGCATGCCATTCCCAACGACCATCTTGAGGTAACCTCTTTTCACTAATATCCATACCACTAAATACTTTAATACGATTCACAGTCATATCTGCATCTGTAGAATCAATAAGCATATACTCCGTCAATAACCCATCAACTCTTAATCGTACCTGTACACCATTTGGAACTGGATCAAAATGTATATCACTAGCACTAACTGTAATGGCATACGTTATGATTGAATCTAATGCAACATCTACATACAATGTCACCCCCTCCTTTATACTTTGCGGTGTGTTTATACATCACCTTTGCTTATTGCACTATGTAATTCTTCATCTTGATACAAAGTCCTCTTTATTTTAAAAAAATCCACAATGCGTGTATAAGAACAGTAAAAAAAGAGATTCTCTTGAGTTTTTATAACTCAAGAGAATCTCTTTTATAATGTAACAGCGATTTAACTATTCTATTTTTTTAAATTATAAAATACCGCATCACCTTTGTATTGTGCTGTTTCATATAACATTTCTTCGATACGAAGTAATTGATTGTATTTAGCAACACGTTCAGAACGAGCAGGAGCACCTGTTTTGATTTGACCTGCATTAACAGCCACCGCAATATCAGCAATAAATGTATCTTCTGTTTCACCGGAACGATGAGATACTACACAAGTGTAACCAGCGCGTTTTGCTGTTTCCATAGCATCAAAGGCTTCTGTTAATGTGCCAATTTGATTTACTTTTACAAGAATGGAATTAGCTACGCCAAGGCCGATACCCTTTTCAAGACGTTTTGTATTAGTAACGAATAAATCATCACCTACAAGTTGAACGCGCTTGCCAAGACGTTCAGTTAATACTTTCCAACCATCCCAGTCTTCTTCGGCAAGACCATCTTCAATGGATACAATAGGATATTTATTTACCAAATATTCATAGAAATCAACCATTTCATTGGCAGTCAAAACTTTGCCTTCACCAGATAGATGGTATTTACCATCTTCATAGATTTCACTGGAAGCCACATCAAGAGCTAATTTAAAATCTGTACCAAGTTCATAACCTGCACGTTTAATAGCTTCGCAAATTACTTCTAGCGCTTCTTCATTAGAAGCTAAATTCGGTGCAAAACCACCTTCATCACCTACAGCAGTGCTAAGACCTTTATCATGAAGTACAGACTTCAAGGTGTGATATACTTCTGCACAGCTACGCAATGCATCACTGAAAGTTTTTGCACCAACCGGCATAATCATAAATTCTTGAAGGTCTACATTATTATCAGCATGAGCACCACCATTTAGAATGTTCATCATAGGCACTGGGAGCTCTTTAGCATTAAAGCCACCTAAATATAAGAATAAAGGCAAATCTAAAGATTCAGCAGCAGCGCGTGCTACAGCCATAGATACACCTAAAATTGCGTTAGCACCTAAATTAGCTTTGTTATCAGTACCATCAAGTTTTAGCATTAAATTATCAATCGCTACTTGTTCAGTCGCATCATAGCCGATGATAGCAGGACCAATTTTAGCGTTCACATTATCTACAGCTTGTAAAACACCTTTACCACCATAACGTTTTTTATCGCCATCGCGAAGTTCTACAGCTTCAAACATACCTGTAGATGCACCAGATGGAACTGCAGCGGTAGCGATTGTACCATCTTCCAAACAAACTTCTACTTCTACTGTAGGATTACCACGAGAATCCAAAATTTCACGAGCTACAACTTGTTCAATTACTGCCATAATACTACCTCTTATTTATATACTAAATTAATCTAATAATAAACTTTCACCTGTCATATCATTTGGTTTATCAATATGAGCCAAAGCCAACATAGTCGGTGCAATATCACATAATTTACCAGACTTTACATGTTTATAACCATTCTGTGCATCTACTAAAATCAACGGTACCACATTAGTTGTATGAGCAGTATGTGGTTTTCCAGTCTCATGATTAACCATTTGCTCTGCATTACCATGATCCGCTGTAACTAAAAGCTGACCACCAACCTCTAGTATAGCCTTAGTTATTCGTTCTAATCCTGCATCTACAGTTTGAATAGCTTTAACAGCCGCTTTAAAGTCACCTGTATGACCTACCATATCTGGATTGGCATAATTTAAGATAATCATATCGTATTGATGACTATAAATAGCATCAACCACCTTATCTGTCACTTCGGGAGCACTCATCTCAGGTTGTAAATCATATGTAGCAACCGATGGAGATGGGACAAGAATACGGTCTTCACCTTCAAAAGGAACCTCATTACCACCATTAAAGAAATATGTCACATGTGCATATTTCTCTGTTTCAGCAATGCGCAACTGATGATATCCTTTATTAGCCAGAATCTCACCTAATGTGTTACGTAATGTATCCTTTTCATAAACGACATGAACCGGCAATCCATCTTCATACTTAGTCATTGTCGCCATGTAGATAGATATAGGTTCTCGTTTAAAACCATCAAAATCAGATACTGTTAAAGCTTTCGTCAATTCACGGGCTCTATCCGGTCTAAAGTTACAGAAAATAACAGCATCACCATCAGAAATAGTTCCATTTGGATCAATAACTGTAGGTACTACAAATTCATCATTAACACCGTCATTATAAGATTGCGCAACTGCATCACATGAGGAATCAGCCTTATTACCTACACCATTAACGATGGCATTATAAGCTAATTCCTCCCGATCCCATCGATTATCACGATCCATACCATAATATCGACCACTTACAGTAGCAATTTTACCGCAGTCAACATCTACCATAAAGTTTTCGAGATTTTTAAGATAGGTAGTTGCCGATTGTGGCGGTACATCACGACCATCAAGCAGTGCATGAACGTACACTTCTTTAATACCTTCATGTTTAGCACCAGCAATTACAGCCTTAATATGCTCTAACGAACAATGCACATTACCATCAGAAATAAGACCAATAATTTGTAATTTACCATGTTTTGCATGTTTATATAACTCTTGTATTACAGGCTTGTTATAAAACTCGCCACTCTCTACATCCTTTGTGATGCGCGTTAAGTCTTGATATACAATACGTCCTGAACCAAGGTTTAAATGACCGACTTCGGAGTTTCCCATTTGCCCTTTTGGCAAACCAACCGCAAGACCGGAAGCTTCTAATGTTGTATGTGGATACGTTTCCCATAAATAATTAAAATAACTTGGTTTTGCTTGTACTACGGCATTCGTCGTATCTGTTTGATCTCCCATACCAAAACCATCTAAGATAACTAGCATTACGGGAGCCTGTAATTTTGCCATATTTATACCTCTAGTATTTTATTTACTTACATCTTGAGCTGCCATGATGATTTCATTAAATTCATCTACTACCAATGAGGCCCCACCAACAAGGGCACCATCAATATTAGGCTCACTCAAAATTTCAAGAGCATTATTAGCTTTTACACTACCACCATATTGAATTCGTATTGATTCAGCTACAGTAGATGTATATAATTCCGCTATATAATCACGAATTGATTTACACACTTCTTCTGCTTGATCAGCAGTAGCAGTCTTGCCCGTACCAATAGCCCAAATCGGTTCATAAGCGATAATCAACTGTTTCACTTGATTCTCTGGAATATCTTTTAATGCACATTCTAATTGTCTATGAATGAAAGGAATCGTTTCATTTGCCTCTCTCTGAGCAAGACTTTCACCTACACAAACAATAGGTTGTAAATTATGAAGAAAAGCACTCTTAATTTTCTCATTTACCATGCTATCAGTTTCTCCATAATACTCACGACGCTCAGAGTGACCAATAATAACATAGGATACTCCAAGTTCCGTAAGCATAAGAGGCGAAACCTCACCAGTAAATGCACCTGCATCATGATAGTCCATATTTTGAGCTCCTACGCTTACCTGTGTATCTCTCGTTAAAGACACAGCTCTCTCAAGCGCAGTAAAAGGAGGGCATATAACTACCTCACAGTCCAAATCTTTATCACCTAAAAAACTGGTAAATGCTTCGATTAATATGGAACCAGAAGCAATGGTTCCATTCATCTTCCAGTTTCCTGCAATAATTTGTTTTCTCATATTATGCCTCTGTTAAAGCAGCAATACCAGGCAAAACCTTACCTTCCAATAATTCAAGAGATGCACCACCACCCGTTGAAATATGGCTAATTTTATCTGCTAAACCGCTTTTTTCAATAGCAGCTACAGAATCACCACCACCAACAATAGTCATAGCATCAGATTCTGCAACCGCTTTAGCTACAGCATTTGTACCAGCTGCAAATTTTTCCATCTCAAACACACCCATAGGGCCATTCCAAATGATCGTTTTCATATTAGCTAATGCTTCTGTATATAGTTCACGTGTTTTAGGACCAATATCCAAAATCATCCAGCCATCTTCAATTTTATCCACATCAACAATTTTTGTATTAGCATCATTGCTGAAATCATCTGCTACTACAGCATCGATAGGTGTCAATAATCTAGCACCTGCAACGCGTGCTTCCATAACTAAATCTGTAGCGATAGCATCCTGACCTTCTTCATATAAGGAACTGCCAATATTGCAGCCTTGAGCCTTAATGAAAGCATTCGCCATACCGCCACCGATAATCATAACATCTACCTTAGGTAATAAATTGGAAATAACAGAAATTTTATCTGTTACCTTAGCACCACCAATGATAGCTGCCATAGGAGTTTTAGGATGTACAACGGCCGCACTTAATGCATCGATTTCTTTTTTGAGTAAGAAACCTGCCCCCATAGGAATATAGTCAGCAATACCTACTACAGAAGCTGCATTACGATGAGACACCCCAAATGCATCATTAATAGCTACATCCGCAAGAGATGCTAATTGTTTAGCAAACGCTAGATCATTTTTTGTTTCTTCATTGTGATAGCGTAAGTTTTCAAGCATCAATACATCGCCAGGTTGTAATGCCTCAACGGCTTCCTCTACCTTAGGACCAACACAATCATCGACAAATGCAACTGGTTTGTTGATAAGCTCAGATAAACGTTTAGCACAAGGAGCCAATGTCATATCCGGTTTACGTTCCCCTTTTGGACGGCCAAAGTGAGATGCTAATATAACTTTTGCATTATGATCAATTAAGTATTTGATTGTTTCCAAGGCACCACGGATACGGGTGTCATCAGTGATGACACCATCCTTCATAGGCACGTTAAAATCCACACGCACAAAAACGCGTTTATTATCTACATTCATATCTAAAATGGTCAATTTCATCCTAGAATTTCCTCCAATTATAGACCTTTACTAGCTACAAAAGCTGCCATATCAATAAGGCGTTCAGAATAGCCCCATTCGTTATCATACCAAGAAACAACTTTCACCATGTTACCATCCATAACCATTGTCAAATCAGCATCAACAATGGAGCTACGAGGGTCAGAACTAAAATCACAAGATACCAAAGGAACATCAGATACACCAAGGATACCTTTTAATTTACCAGCAGCTGCTTTGCGGAATGCTTCGTTGATTTCTTCTTTAGTAGCAGGTTTTTCAAGTTCGCAAACAAGATCTGTAGCAGATACATCAGGAGTAGGTACACGCAATGCGAAGCCATCAAGTTTACCTTTTAGTTGAGGCAATACTTTTGCTACAGCCTTTGCTGCACCAGTTGTTGTAGGAATAATAGACATTGCAGCTGCACGAGCGCGACGAGGATCTTTATGACGTGCGTCAAGAATTTTTTGGTCATTCGTATAGGAATGGATTGTAGTCATCATACCGCGTTTAATGCCGAATTCATCACACAACACCTTAGCGAATGGAGCCAAACAGTTTGTTGTACAAGATGCATTAGAAATGATGTGATGTTTTGCAGGATCATACATATCTTGGTTAACACCCATAACCATTGTCAAATCTTCATTTTTACCAGGTGCAGAAATCAATACTTTTTTAACAGTAGGTTGATTCAAATGAACCTTTGCTTCCTCTGCATCACGGTATTTACCAGTACATTCCATAACAATTTCAACGCCTTCTTCAGACCAAGGCAATTTAGAAGCATCGCGATCATGGAATACACGAATACGTTTACCATCAACATAAATGTTTTCATCATCAAATGTTACTTCATTAGGGATTGTGCCATGTACGGAATCGTATTTCAATAATAATGCAGTACCTTCATTATCACCAGTTGCATTGATAGCTACTACTTCAACCTCTGGATTGTTAATTGCAGCACGTACTACACATTTACCAATACGACCAAAACCATTAATACCAACTTTAACTGCCATTGTTTTGTCCTCCTCAAAAGAACTATATAAATAAATGAAAACTATAAACTAAATTATAATACAGGAATATCTAGTAATTGGCGCATACCTTCTGCAGCTTGATCATCTATAATAAGGATTCCCTTTTTACAAGACCTCATCACACTGATAATAGCACTAGCTTTATCAAATCCGCCAGCTACAGCCACTACATGCGGTATGTTTACTATATCCCTTAATGAAAGCCCTATGTTGTTCGTTGCGTAGACAATAGAACCATCCATAGAGCAATATTGACCTAATGCCTCACCTACGGCATTACCATCAACTAATTGCCGGCGTACAGCGCCAGGAATATGTCGCACATCAGCCATATGGAGTGCTTGCCCAATACCAAAAACTAATACATCAGTTCTATGAATTAATTCGCTAATCTCCTTAATTTGGGGTTCTAATGTTACAAGCATATCTAGAGAATCTTTAGACAGTCCATCTGGTAAATGAAGCATCTTATACGAGCCATGCCAGCGTTCTGCTAGTACAGAAGCAATCACATTCGCTTGATACTCAACGACTTCACCAACACCACCACGGGCTGGTACAACCACAGGATGCAATACACTACTAGGCATTTCATCAGCCATGGCCGCCATAGTACTACCACCACTAACAGCCACAACAGACTCATTATTTACCATACGTTGAACAACTTTAGCAGCAGTAAAGCCCAAACGTTTTAGCATTAATGAACCTTCACTAGGTGTGATAATAACATCATCAATATGTAATGCTTGTTTCAACTGTTGCTCTAATTCGCCAACACGTTCGTATTCATAAAGAATATCCCTTAATTTAGGAACTAACTCTCGTCCTTCAGCACTTAAACAAATACCAGGTTTAGAAATCTCTACTAGTCCATTACCTCGCAATGCATCAACATGAGATCGCACAGCTCGTTCAGAAATATTTGTAGCTAAGGCTAAACTTCTGCGTCCCAGAGGTTCTTCGTAGGCTAAATGGCTCAATAACTTGTATCGATCCTTTAAGACTGTCATTAATTCCGGGGCTATACGATCGCATACCATTAAAAACTCATTCATAGGGTTCCTCCTTTACCCTGTAACAAGAATAACGATATTCGTCCCACAAAAACGAAATCAGTCCCACCCAGAATAAAAAAATACTTCTACAAGATTATTTTATACCTTATTACAACTTTATTCAAGTAAAAGACGCCCTTTCAGGCGTCTTTTACTTGAATTTATAAAATTATCTCTAAGATATATACGATTATTTAGTACCGAAAATCCGATCCCCTGCATCACCTAAACCAGGCAAGATATATCCATGTTCATTCAATGTTTCATCAAGAGCTGCTACATAAATAGGTACATCAGGATGTTCCTTATTAACAACCTCTACACCTTCAGGAGCTGCAACGAGGCACATCAATTTAATACTCTTAGCACCTTTTTCTTTCAACAACGTAATCGCTGCAGATGCACTACCACCAGTGGCAAGCATTGGATCGGTAACGATGAAATCACGTTCGCCCACATCGCTAGGTAATTTGCAATAATATTCTACTGGTTTTAATGTTTCTGGATCACGATATAAACCGACATGACCAACCTTAGCTGTTGGAATCAAGCTAAGCATGCCATTTACCATGCCAAGACCAGCACGCAAAATTGGAATAATACCTAATTTCTTACCTGCAATACGTTTCCCTGTCATCTTAGTCAATGGTGTTTGCACTTCAACATCTTCTAATGGCAAATTACGTGTAATTTCATAGCCCATCAACAATGTAATTTCATCTAATAATTCGCGGAAATCTTTTGAACCTGTTTGTACATCACGCATCAATGTAACCTTATGATGAATCAATGGATGTGTCATAACATTAACGTTCATGATAATGCCCCCTATAAAAACAATCCGAGTCTGAAGTTACTACTTCAACCTTTTACTTTTCATACCTACTCTATCACATATTTACAATTCTTGCCATATAAATATAACTAGTAAAATACACCAAAAGGGTGAGCAAAAACTCTTGCTCACCCTTAAAAGGTCTTAATATCCCGATAATATCTTATGAATTATAAGTTGGGATATAAAGGATATTTTTCACATAATGCAGCTACACGTTTTGCAGCATCTTGGTGCTTAGCTGTATCTTCTGGATTTTGAAGTACTGTAGCGATGATATCTGCAATTTCTTTCATATCGTCTTCTTTAAGACCACGTGTAGTCAATGCAGGTGTGCCTAAGCGAACACCACTAGTTACAAATGGACTAGCTGGATCGAATGGAATGGTATTTTTATTAGCTGTGATACCAATTTCATCTAAAAGATGTTCTGCTTCTTTACCAGTTAAGCCGGTATTGCGCACATCTACAAGCATAACATGTGTATCGGTACCGCCAGAAACGATAGTCAAACCTTTAGCCATCAATTCAGCAGCCAATACTTTTGCATTTTTAATAACTTGTTCAGCGTATACTTTAAATTCTGGTTGCAATGCTTCACCTAATGCAACAGCTTTTGCAGCGATAACATGCATTAAAGGACCACCTTGAATACCAGGGAATACAGCCTTATCAATAGCTTTTGCATATTCTTCTTTGCACAAAATCATACCGCCACGAGGTCCACGCAATGTTTTATGTGTTGTAGTTGTAACGATATCTGCATATTCTACTGGATTTGGATGTAAACCAGCAGCTACAAGGCCAGCAAAGTGAGCCATATCTACCATGAAAATCGCGCCTACTTCATGAGCTACATCAGCCATTTTCTTAAAGTCGATTTGACGGCTGTAAGCACTCCCCCCAGCAATGATCAATTTAGGTTTTGCTTCTAATACGATTTTGCGGAATTCATCATAGTCGATTTGTTGAGTTTCTGCATTAACACCGTAAGGAACAACATTGAAATATGTACCAGATACGTTTACAGGAGAACCATGTGTTAAGTGACCACCATGAGACAAATTCATACCTACAATGGTGTCACCAGGTTTTAACATAGCAAAATATACAGCAAAATTAGCTTGAGATCCGGAATGTGGTTGTACATTTGCATGTTCTGCACCAAATAAACGTTTAGCACGTTCAATCGCTAATGTTTCTACTACATCCACATGTTCACAGCCACCATAATAACGTTTGCCAGGGTAGCCTTCAGCGTATTTGTTAGTCAATACACTGCCTTGAGCTTCCATAACGGCTTGGGATACGATATTTTCAGAGGCGATCATTTCTAATTTATCGCGTTGACGCATTAATTCTTGATCGATAACTGCTTTAACATTAGGGTCTTGTTTTGCTAAGAAACTCATAGGAATCCTCCTTAAAACATATATAAATAATGTAATAACTAGTTAAGTAAAGATGTATTATTTTTCAAGAGCAGAAATTTTTTCTACACGGCGTGCATGACGACCGCCTTCAAATTCTGTATTAAGCCAAATCGTAACAATATCCTTTGCGAGACCCGGTCCAATAACACGTTCGCCCATTGTAAGAATATTAGCATCATTATGAAGTCGACTATATTTTGCAGAAAAAGAATCATGGCAAAGAGCAGCACGAATACCTTTAATTTTATTAGCACTAATACCAATACCAATACCAGTTCCACAAATCAAAATACCACGATCCGCTTTTCCTTCCGTAACTGCATGCGCTACAGGTTCAGCAATATCTGGATAGTCGCAAGATTCTGTACTATGTGTACCAAAATCTTCTACCTCATGACCTAATGTAGTCACTAATTCTGTAATTTCTTGTTTTAAATGTAATCCACCATGATCACAACCAATAGCAATTTTCATAATTTTCCATCTCCTATCCTTTAGATGATGTCAACCCGGCTTTAACTAATTTATAAATTTGCTTAGCACATTGATTATACACGTCTTGATCTGAACCAAAGGGATCAACCACATCCCCCTCTTCATGGCCCCATTCAGCAAGTGTTTTAATTTTAGATTCCTCAAAAGGGAACTGACGAAATAACACCGATTTATGATCTTGTGTCATACCTATAATTAAATCTGCTGAATTTACAAGCTCCATCGTAAGAGGTCTCGATTCATGACCAGAAATATCAGCGATAGATTGAATCGCAATCACAGCTTGTTCTGTAGGTTTGGCACCATACGCAGCAAATAACCCAGCAGAAACAGTAGTTACATCTAAACCAAGCTCCTTTGCTAAAGTTCGAGTAATTCCCTCTGCCATAGGGCTACGGCAGGTGTTACCAGTACATACATACAAAATATTCATAATTACATCCTTACTGCCACAACATTAGTGGCTATTTATACATTATAGCAAATACATCCAATATGTAAAGACATTTTTCTATTATGAATGGACATAATAAATATTACAAAATTGCTTATAAATGAATAATATTTCCACCACAAGCTTTTTCCATACGATTCATAATGGCTACACCAAGGCCTGAATTTTCAACACCTTCTGCCAAAATATAATCTACACCACATTCATTAAAATAATGTAAGGTTTTATAAAAATCATGGGCTAAAGTAACTGCATCACCACAATGTCCATACACATGAAACTCGCCATGCACATTATTTTTTAACAAATCATACGTTTCTTGACTGACAAGAAATGCACCACGTTTAGTTGTTTGTTTGTCTATAACGTCTGTAAAAGCTTGAGCTACCGCCTTTGGCAATCCAATAAATGCACGCATAGGCGCATCAGGAGCATAATGCTTATACTTCATACCTGGAGCCTTTGGTGCTTCATTTTGAGACGATAAAAATGGATCATAAGATACAGCCTCTACAACTCGTTCTAGCATTTCTTTTGTAATACCACCTGGTCGTAAAATGGTTATACCATCATCCCTAACCTCTACAACAGTTGATTCTACACCAATCGTACAGATTCCAGCATCTACAATATATGGAATACGACCATTCATATCATCATATACGGCTTGCGCTGTAGTCGGACTTGGACGGCCTGAAATATTGGCACTAGGGGCTGCAATTGGCACACCAGCTAAAGCCAATATTTCTCGACAAATAGCATGATCCGGACATCGTAATGCCACTCGATTCAAACCACCTGTAGCACGATTTGGCACTAGGTCAGATTTCGGTAATGTAATCGTTAATGGTCCAGGCCAAAATGCATGAATTAATTTATTGGCCGTTTCAGGAATTTCTTTCACAAGCGGTTTAATGCTTTCCGCATTTGATACGTGTAATATCAATGGGTTATCTGATGGGCGGCCTTTAGCAGCATAAATTTTATCCATTGCTTCCTCATCAAGGCCATTAGCACCAAGACCATATACAGTTTCCGTAGGAATCGCTACCACCTCACCAGAACGCAAAGCATGTGCAACTAATTGAAGATTCTCTTTTGTAAGTTCAGTAATGATTTTAGTATCCACACTCTCACCCCTTCATACGAGCCGTTACAACACGATTAATGCCCGATAAATCAGCTGCAAAGGATATATTTACATAGGAGTCAACAGCCTCCAATAAAGATTTTACAGCTTCAGCCTGATCATATCCTACCTCAAAGGCCACAAGTCCATGAGGTTTAAGATATTTTACGCACTCCATAGCTAACTGACGATAGAAATCAAGGCCATCTTCACCACCAAATAATGCAATATGAGGCTCATTAAGTACATCAGGAGACAGGATTTTCTTATCCTCTAATCGAATATACGGCGGATTAGATACAATCACATCAAACAACTCATTATGATGTTCTAAATAAGAAAACATATCCGATTCGTAAAATTCGCTACGACTTTCTAGATTAAATATTTCCTGATTTCGCACAGCCATAATAAGGGCATCGCGAGAAATATCAAGACCCATCCCCGATGCTGCCGGCAAGTAATGTAAAAGGCTTAGCAAAATAGTACCAGGACCCGTACACATATCAAGAATTCGAATAGAATCTTGTTGATGATACGTATGTAACACATATTCAACTAATGTTTCTGTATCAGGGCGAGGAATGAGAACCTTATCGTTAACAGAAAATGTTAATCCCATAAAATCTTTTGTTCCCGTTAAAGATGCCACAGAATATCCTTTAGCACGTTCAATAACAAGGGGTCTAAATCGATCAAGTTCTTCTTGCTCTAACGGTTGATCATAATTCGTATATAGATATATCCGATTCTTTCCTAAAACGTGATAAAGCAGTACTTCCCCATCAAGTCGAGGTGTATCCATCCCCTTGCTTTGAAAGTACTGCTCTGTCCACTGGAGAATACGACCAATCGTCCAAATCTCCTTATACATTTGTATTAGCCTCCTGCATTTTAGCTGCTTGGTCAGCAGCATTTAAGGCTTGAATGATTTCATCAAGATCGCCATTCAAAATAGCATCTAATTTATACAATGTTAGATTGATACGATGATCTGTTACGCGACCTTGCGGATAGTTATAGGTACGAATACGTTCACTACGATCACCTGTACCAACTTGGCTTTTGCGGTCAGCGGCCATGCTAGCTGTAGCTTCTTGTTCAGCCTTATCTTGCAATTTTGCACGCAATACACGCATCGCTTTTTCTCTGTTTTGTAATTGAGAACGTTGATCTTGACAAGCTACGACAATACCTGTTGGTAAGTGAGTAATACGTACAGCAGATTCTGTTTTATTGATATGCTGACCGCCGGCACCACTAGCGCGATATGTATCGATTTTCAAATCTTTATCATTGATTTCAATATCAACATCTTCCATTTCAGGAAGTACTGCCACAGTAACCGTAGATGTATGTACACGGCCCTGCGTTTCTGTAGCTGGAACCCGTTGTACACGATGTACGCCAGATTCAAATTTCATCTTAGAATATACATTCTCACCATCTACAGAGAATACAACCTCTTTAAAACCCCCTAGTTCAGGTGCATTAGCATCGATAATTTCGCAACGCCAGCCTTGGCTTTCAGCATATTTTGTATACATGCGGAATAAGTCGCCTGCAAATAATGCCGCTTCATCACCACCAGCACCACCACGAATTTCGATGATAATATTTTTATCATCGTTAGGGTCTTTTGGTAATAAGAGGATTTGTAATTTCTCTTCCAATTCCTCTTTTTGAGGTTTTAATTCTTTCAATTCTTCTTGAGCCATTTCACGGAATTCTTCATCCATCGATTTATCTTCAATGACTTCCATAGCTTCATCAATACCAGACAAAACCTTTTTATAGTCTCTAAAGGCCTCTACAGTTTCAGATAATTGCGCATGTTGACGTGTTAATTTACGCCATTCATCTTGACGTGCAATAACTTCAGGGTCACTGATGCGTTGCTCTAAATCCATAAATTTATCTTCAATAACTTGTAATTTATCTACTAACATATGTAACCTCAATCTTAATATGTTTCATCTTCATAAGCATCTTCTTCTGGAGGACGTACCTCTTCTAATGCACGAATCGCAACCTCAATTTGATCCGCTTCTGGTTCACGTGTTGTCATGTATTGCAATGCTAAACCAGGTTTAACAAAAGATTTCACAAAAGAGCTTTCACTACGTCCAGCAAAACGAATACATTCATAAGCAATACCTGCCACAACAGGCATCAATAAAACACGTGAAACAATACGTTCCACTAGGTTAGGCCAACCTAAAAAGGCAAATACAAATATACTAACTACCATTACAATGAGTAAAAAATTTGTTCCACATCTCGGATGTAACCGAGATTGAGCACGTACATTTTCTACTGTTAAAGGTAGATCATTTTCATAAGCATGAATGGTCTTATGCTCTGCTCCATGATATTGGAATACACGTTGTATATCCTTAGTTTGACCAATGCCCCATATGTAAAGCAAAAACAAAGCCAATCGAATAGCACCTTCAACAAGGTTCAAAATAAAATGATTATCTTGAATACCGGGAATAAATTTAACTACAAATGTAGGAAGGGCTACAAATAAAGCAATTGCAAATAGTGTAGAAACAATCATGGTAATCACAATTTCACTATTCGACATTTCTTCCTCTTCATCACCAGCTGCTTTAGCAGAGAAGGACAATGCCTTCATACCGATAACGAGAGATTCATATAAGGCTATACAGCCTCGTAAAAATGGTTTCTTTAATATAGGATAGCGCTCTTGTATGGACGTGGTTGCTTCCTTTTGCACCACGATAGAACCGGAAGGTTCACGTACAGCTGTTGCCGTATATCCTGGTCCACGCATCATAACGCCTTCAATTACAGCTTGTCCACCAACGAACTTCTTAATACGTTCTTTTGCCAAAAGATTTCCTTTCATAAACAAATAGAGGCAGAGCCCAAAGCCCTGCCAATAGTTGTTTCGCTACATAAACTATTATTTACCGTAACGTTTGTTAAATTGTTCGATACGACCACGAGCTTGAGCCGCACGTTGTTGACCAGTGAAGAACGGATGGCATTTGGAGCAAACGTCTACACGAAGGTCTTCTTTTACAGAGCCAGTTTTGAATGTGTTACCACAACCGCAAGTAACTGTAGCTTCTTTATAGTCTGGATGAATACCTTGTTTCATTCTATACACCTCTTTCCAGCAATCAATATTATTCTTATAGATTATAGCACGATAAGACGCACAAATCAAGAAACTACTCTTTGGAAGCCTGTTTTTCTTCAATTGCTTCGGCTAAAATAGTTTCTAAATCGCTTTCATTTAAAAGGTCACGCAAAGCGATCAATTCTTCTAAGGAAAGAGTAATTCCTTTTTTCATGCTTGTATATTCACTATCCCAAGCACGAAGGTCAAATTTTGGATTATATTTTCCCCAGCTTGTGCATGTAAGTTGCTTTTTCCAGCCATCTTTATCTTCCGATAAAGTACCAATAACCTTGAAGATTTCAAAATTAATAACAGCCATATTTTCCTCCCTCCTCATCTAATTATAGCGTTCACTATATGTAAAATATATTTACTTTATTCTAAATGGATACGATATATTGTAAACTAAATTACATATATTGACAATTATTTTTTATAATCGCTGTAATCTTCAATATCAATAGATGTAGTTGGTGGCATCACATCAGCCCCCAACGAATTCATATTTTTCTGCCAAGATTCTCGTGCCGATTTGATAGTTTCTTGATAGGCTTCGTCTATGTTTTTAACAGCATTAACTAGCAACGACTCATCCTTTACATCAAGTACACGACGACGCACACTACTAAGCATATATCCAAAAGACTCTTCCGTTTGAACAAGCATAGAAATCTCTTGTATTAAAGTTTGTCCAATCGTGCTAGAGAAATATGTATACCACATATAAGCCAACTCAGCATCAGGGAACATCCAATATACCCCAGTATTAGGTAATTCTGTTCCCATAGACACATCTACATGATTATTATAACGTATGAAAGTTAAGTAATAAGCACCATTTTCATAAAGTGCATTTCTACCTAATTCTGATACACGACTATCAATGCAATAAATGCCATCTTGACCCAAGGCTACATCAGTTTGACTACCAGGTAACAAAATGGAGCGTAAAGACAATCCATAATTTAGTACAGTAAATACCGGTAATTGAGCAAATACGCCATGAGGTAATGGAATATAATTAATAAATTTCCATTCATCACCTACCTGTTCACGAAGGCCTACACGCATCTTTTTAACATCATATTTGCCATAAATAATTTCATAAGCACCTAATGGAGTCCATTCACGAATAGACTCTACACGTTTTTGATTCAAGAAAAATTGTAATGCCATATTATTCAACCCCAACTGATTTTGTGCCATCGTTGCTGGTAAGAATAATTGAGCCGTCCCTTCCGGAACCAAATTATGTAATCCATTGGCTACCTCTTCTACGATATCCTCAGAAGCTTGAAACATCCCTACTGTACCTGTAAAGATATGATCAAAATAGCTACGATGAGGCCATTGATTAATAATTTGAGCCATTGGATACAATCGAGAAATAATGCTATAACATACAGGCGATGCTGTATAGAGGACAACCTTTTTATCCTCATAAGATTGTAAAATTTCATCTATCATGCCAGCGTATTCTTCTACATACGCATATAAGACGAGCTCTCCTGTTTTACTATGACTTTCTATACTTTCACGAACAGGAGTTTCCCATATAGTTCCTACATCAAGACCATCTAGAATTCCAGTATCACTAATAAAATCAAAGAGTTCTACCGTAAATGAAGGGCCATACAATGCACGAAATGTATTTACATCATATGGAATAGGTCCAAAGGATTCAACTGTAGATTTCTCAGATAATCCATATAGGTCCTCTGGTGTAACACCCCATTCACGAGAATTTGCATTGCTAGAGAGCAATTGATCTAATACTTTAAAACGCATTAATTCGTTAACGATATCAATACCTTCTATGCCATATTGAGCATAAAGGGCAATTAGTTCTTCATTATTCTTTTTCATATTAAACCTTTCCTGCTGACGGACAAAGATGATGTAAAAAACAAGTTTCACATAGAGGCTTACGAGCTTTGCAGACCCGTCGTCCGTGATAAATCAGCCAATGATGAGCTGCAGACCACTTCTCTTTTGGTATAGCCTTTTGTAATTTTTGTTCCATTTCTTCTGGCGTCTTTGCAATACCTAATTTCAATCGGTTTGCTACGCGGAACACATGTGTATCTACCGCAATAGCCGGTGTTCCGAATAATACGGATACCACAACGTTTGCCGTTTTTCGACCTACACCGGGTAATTCGACAAGCTGATCAAATTCACGTGGCACTTCTCCATGATATTGTTCTACCAATATATGACAAGTAGCAATCAAATTCTTTGCCTTTGATTTATACAAACCACAATCCTTAATAAGAGTTTCTAGTTTTGTAACACCAATCTCTAGCATTTTAGCCGGCTGATTTAATGCTGGAAACAATCGTTTTGTAACAATGTTAACCCTTTCATCTGTGCACTGTGCAGATAACACAACAGCCACTAATAATTCAAATTCATTTGTGTATTCAAGAGCAGGTTTAGCATCAATATAATGTTCTTCTAATAATGCCAATTGTTCTGCTTTAATTGCTTTTGTAACACGCACGATAGACTCCTTTCTCACTTGTGAAAGTACAAACTCGTACAATTTATATCTTACCATACGTATTCATTAAGTTCTATGTTATAATAAATCATGTTATTCTGATATAGAATACAGGAGGCAACTATGAGTAATATTAACGATACATTAAAACGGATAAATGAATTGGCTGCGAAGAAAAAATCAGGTCAACAACTAACACCAGAAGAACTGGCCGAAAAAAAAGAATTATATAATATCTACTTAGGGTTTATAAAAGGACAAATCACAGACACCTTAGATCGCGTTGAATTTGTTGATCCTAAAACAGGTGAACGAACAGCACCTAAAAAAGCACTTGAAAACTTAGCCTTAAAGGCAGATAACGATATAAAAGAACATAAAGACATTCACTAATACTAAAAGGCACTTCAAATTTTTGAAGTGCCTTTTTTACGTTTATCAATTTATAATTTTCCTAATCGCTTCATAGCATTATAAATTTTTTCTGCTAATCCCTTCATTTGAAATTTAGGAATACCACATGCAGCAACACGAATTCCATTGCCTAAAGCAATACAATAAATATGCTCTTTCTTTAATTCTTCGCAAATAGCAGTACCAGAATCAGTTGGTATCGTAATAAAGAATCCACCACGATATGGTAACATAGGTAACCCTACTTGTGCAGCTTCTTGTTTAAATATATCTGCACGATCACGAATCAATTGATAATAGCAATTGCGTTCATCCTCATAAGCCTTAAATTTATCAGGATTAGATACGATATTAGCCATAGCACACATTGCAGGACGACAAATATTGGACCATGTTGCACGACTAGTTGATTTATTTACTTCTAAAAATTCATCTGCAATCTCTTCATCTGAAGAAATACCAATCATAGCACCTACACGTTGACCATACATTGTAAAGCCTTTAGATAAGCTATAACATACACAAACTAGAATTTCCTTTGGTAAATGTCCCATCTTTTTAAAGAATGAACGGACTTCTTCTTTCTCACCCGAATAATCTAAATAAGCTACATCAACACCGATGATAACGTTATTACGACCAATAGCAACTAATTCTTTCAAGAAATTAAGAATCGAGTCCCAATCTTTATCCTCCACAGAATAACCAGTAGGATTATTTCCTGGTGTATTAAATAGAATAACAATATTTGTTTGTTTAGCAGCTAATTCTTTAACACGATGTTGAAATGCATCATGATTAAAGTTGTTATGTTCGTCAAATAAAGAATAAGTAACTAATGTGCGACCATTATCACTACAAATAATACGATATGCACCCCAGTACCAATCTGCAGTTAATACTTCATCGCCAGGTTCAGTATAGTTATGCACTAAATGGTGAATACCACCTGTACCACCAGTGGTAGCAATACTTCGGATAAATCCATCAGGACGAGAGTTTCCAAAACATTCTTTTTCAGCACAGTCTAAATATTCTGGAATACCTGCAATAGGAGCATAGCCAATATGTTCTGTATCAGATAAGTTTAAATATTCCTCTTTCACAGTCTTTAAGAATACTAAATTACCATCTTCATCATAAATAGCACCTAGTGTACCATTTATAACATTTTCACGACCAGTTAATTTTGTATCTTCTGCCGCTTGCCCTGCTGTCACAAAGATTACATCTTTTAATTTTTTTCCTCTTGCGTGTTTCGCTGCTACACTTGTCATCGCATACACCATCCTAACTAAAAAGAACTATTACTACATTATCATACCTAAAGTTAAGCATTTAGACAATGAGTATTCATGAAAAATATTGTATACATGAATTTATACAAAAAAACCACTCATCTTAGATGAGTGGTCTCCATTATATGTATAACGATTAGAATGTGTAACCTACACCAGCATGTAAGCCTTTAGAAGTTTTATCATTTTCATTTACGCTATATTTATCGTAACCATAGTAAACATTCAAGTCAATATTAGGTTTTACTTCGTATTGAGCACCCACTTGATATGATTGTTTAATATCATTACCCCAACCAGCTTTTGCATAGCCGTTAACTTTATCAGTCAATGGCACATGGCCAATCACACCAGCTTGAACACCTAAATTAGTATCATGAGTACGGATAGCTGTACCAGCACCATATAGATTAATATTAGGATGTACTTTATAAACATATGCTAATTGATGATCTTTAATATCACCATTTTTAGCATTTACTTTATTATAAGAATATTGAAGAGCAGATTTATTACTTAAATCATGTTCTAAAGATACACCAAAACCATCGTTGTTAGTGCCACCACTATTAGATACACGTTGATTAAACGCATAATCAGCTTGTACTTTTGTGGAATTATCACTGATTTTAGTTACTGGTACAGATGCAGCAAATGCACTACCAGTAATCACTGTTGCAGCTAAAGATAATAATACTAATTTTTTCATTGGTACCTCCTATACACACATATATATGTGTCTTAATAAGTTACTATTTTAACATTATAAGTATATATATATAATATTAGCGTTTCATGAATACAGGAATATCAGGGATACCACTTGTTGGAGCAGATGTACTTGCAGGACGAGCAGCAGTATTTGTTTTACCAAATTCTGGTACATTTTTAGTACTAGAGTTGAAACCAGTTGCAACAACTGTAACTTGAACGCTATCGCCCAAGCTTTCATCAATAACAGAACCAAAGATAATATTTGCATCAGGATCTGCTGCATCAGAAATAATTTCAGCCGCTTCGTTAATTTCAAACAAGCTTAAATTAGTACTACCAGAAATATTGAGCAAAATACCTTTAGCACCATCAATAGAAGTTTCCAACAATGGACTGTTAATAGCCATTTTAGCAGCATCTGCAGCACGGTTTTCACCTGTTGCCAAGCCAATACCCATCAATGCTTCACCTTGTTCAGTCATGATAGTTTTTACGTCTGCAAAGTCAAGATTAATTAAACCAGGAATTTGAATCAAATCAGAAATGCCTTTGATACCTTGGCGAAGAACATCATCAGCTTTGCCAAATGCATCAGATAAGGAACATTTTTTATCAACAACTTGTAACAATTTATCATTAGGGATAACAATAATTGTATCTACTTTTTGAGTTAAAAATTCAATACCTTTTTCTGCAGAAGCACGGCGACGTTTACCTTCAAATGCAAAAGGTTTTGTTACAACACCTACAGTTAATGCACCAACTTCTTTAGCACATTCAGCCACTACAGGAGCAGCACCAGTACCAGTACCACCACCCATACCAGCAGTTACGAATACCATATCAGCACCTTCAAGAGCTTTAATGATATCTTCACGGCTTTCTTGAGCAGCTGCTTCACCAATTTGTGGATTGGCGCCAGCACCTAGACCTTTAGTAACTTTTTCACCGATTTGAATAGTTACATCAGCCTTAGATAATTCAAGCACTTGGCTTTCAGTG
This sequence comes from uncultured Veillonella sp., assembly GCF_934230905.1. Classification (GTDB taxonomy): domain Bacteria; phylum Bacillota; class Negativicutes; order Veillonellales; family Veillonellaceae; genus Veillonella. The sequence continues at coordinate 28,473 of NZ_CAKQFJ010000004.1, forward strand.
TTAACGGCTAAGAACTGAACCCCTTTAAGTTCACTTTCAACCATACGGTTAACAGCGTTGTTACCGCCGCCACCTACACCGATAACTTTAATATTTGCAAAATCAGACATTGAACTTCCTCCTCTTATCGTTATCTATTTTTGTCAATATAAATTCGAATGCGTCTATTTATATACTGAGTTAATTATAACAATTACATTTATTTTACACTAAAAATTAAAAACTTTCCACTACAACTATAATCGAAACATAATAATTAAAATCGTTTAGTCATAATATTTTTTCGAATAGCAGCTAAATTAATAAATACACGTAACCCAAAACCAATTAAGGCAACATAGTACAAATTAATTCCGATTAAATCACCGATATAAACTAATAAGACAGCAAGTATTACATTAGAAAAAAAGCCGGTAATAAAATTACTTAAATCAAAAGTTCTCTCTAATGCGGCACGACTACCACCGAATACAGCATCCAGTGCAGCTAATACAGCTACAGAAGTATAATTAGCATAGCTTGCAGGTATATGTAATGGAGTAACCCAACCTACAACAACACCAACTATGAGTCCCACAACAGCAAAGACATAGATATTCATTCTTTACCTCCTAACTCATTTGATTGTAAATGCTCTTCTCTATACGAACCTGTAAAAGCTGGAATAGCTATTGATTCTTCTTCTTTTATGGTCACCTTAATTCCCCAATGTTTCAAAGAATCTACAATGCCACCACGCATAGTAAGAGCTGAGTTTAATGTTTTAGGATCTCCTATAGCTTTAACTGTAAATGGCGCCCCATACACTTTACCATTAACGGTAATGGTCGGACCAGAACAACGAATTTCAGAAGTGCCTATCAAACGTTGATCATTTATAGCCAAAGCTTCGGCCCCACCAGCACGTAATTCATTAACAATACGTAAAATATCTTCATCATGAATTACATATAAATTAGGATTTTCTCCACCTTGAATCGGTTTAGAACTATCTTCTATCAAAACGGTTACGCCTGGCCCCTTTACATTAGTTAATGCAGCCTTTCGAAGTAATATTTCATCTGCACTTCCTCCTGAACCACTAGCCTTTAATTGCTCAATTTGATTTAGCAAAGCATCTTTTTCATGTTCTGCATCCTTTAATTGAGCTACCAAGTCACCAGTACGTTGTAACCGTATGTTTTCTTCAATATTGTCTTGTGTCATCTTATATTGAGTAATAACCATGAATCCCAATATAAAACTAACAAGACCAATAGCCCATCGCTCATGTTTCACAACATCATCCACCTTTTTTGTGCCTATAATTAATCTTGTTTTGATTTCGACACATTAGTACTTTGTTTTGATGTATCTTTCTTTTCAGATTGGCTAGTGTCTGACTTAGATTTATTAGATTTTGGCTGTATCGTTATCTTATCAGTCTTAATAAAAGGTGATGAAGGATTAACATCTATATATTGAACATTACCTTGACTTTTGGATAAATCTTTTAACATAGATGCTGTTAACTCAGCTTTATTCTTCAAATCTTCGCCATTGCCTAATCGAATCTGTACTCCAGAAACAGTATAGGCCAACATATTATTAGGGTCACCAATATTAATCTCTGCAATTTGCTTAAATGTATCATCATCTAAAGCACGCAAATAATCAAGAGCCTGAACAATCAGCTTATCAGTAACCAAATCACCTAACAGTATATTACCGCCTTTAACACCTGAAATCATCGGTACCGTAGTATCTTCGATAACATTATCAGATGCAATTACTTGCCCATTTTTATCTAGTGTTAAATAACCAAATTGAGCAGGTATGACTGCAATAGCTTTACGCTCAACCACTCGAATAACCATTGTTAATGGCAATTCATAACTTATTTGAGCATCCTCAATTCTAAGATCTTTTGATAATCGATGCCGTAAATTCTCTCTATTAATACGAAGTACATTAACTGGTTCCCCAATATCACCAGCTACCTCTACATCTTGTACCGTGACCTTATCAGAACCCACAATTTTAATAGACCCCAGTGGAATCGGTAGATTAAATAACCCTAACAATACAATGGCTACAACACCACCTATTTTTAGTAACTTTTTTCTAACCTCCGCTTTTTCTCTTTCACGTTTATGAATTAGTTCTCTATTACTATTATGGACTGTATCTTGGTCATCTTTATGAATTACCTCCGATTCATCATGAAGAAATGAAGGCCTAAACTGAGCCGAATCCTTTTTCTTTGAATCGGGTGGATGTTGTTTAAAATCATCCATAACTACACTCCTTACATATTACAGCATTTAAAACTTCCCATAGCCTGCTGTTAATAGAATTTTCTCACATAATTCAGGAAAATCTATGCCCACTTCTCTTGCTGCTTTTGGCACCAAAGATGTAGCTGTCATTCCTGGAATCGTATTATATTCCAATACATACATATTATCTTTATCATCAGTCATAACATCTACACGAATAGCACCACTTGCTTGTACTTCACGGTAAACGAGCTCACCAATAGCTTGCATTTCTTTTGTCATAGTGTCACTAATTGGTGCCGGTACTAAATAATCAGTAGCACCAGCGGTATACTTACTAGTGTAATCATATTCACCAGAATGAGGTCTAATTTCGATAATAGCTAATGCTTTACCATCTAATACAGAAACAGTAAACTCACGACCATTTAAGTATTGTTCAACCACAAGGATTGGGTCATACGTAAGTGCTTCAGTGACAGCCTTAGCCAATTGACCTTGTTCTTTTACGATGGTAACGCCAATACTAGATCCTTGTGTGGCTGGTTTCAAAACAACTGGCAAAGAGAATTTTGCTTCGATATCCTTAATAATATCTTCTTTGGACTGTAAATTCCCATTATATGAAACAGCTTCTGCAGTTGGAATCTGTGCACCTTTAAACACATCTTTACTTACTTTTTTATTCATTCCTACTGAATGTGCCATAATACCAGAACCAGTATATGGAATTTCAGCCATTTCTAACAATCCTTGCAAAGCACCGTCTTCACCATATCGTCCATGAATTGCATTAAATACAACATCACCCTTAAGATTTTCTATATCTTGCAATACAGTTCGAGGATTCAACTCTAATGTAGAAACGTGATATCCTTTAGTAATTAAGGCCTCTGCAATAGCTGCACCAGTTCTACGAGACACTTCAGCCTCAGCAGATGGTCCTCCCATTAATACGATGATATGTTTATCTTTCATTGTAAACCTTCTTCCAATAATGCTAATAATTTTGGACCATACTGATTAATAGACCCCGCTCCCATAGTAATAACCAAATCATTAGGTCGCACTACTTTAGCAAGAACCGCTGGCAAATCATTTACATCTTCTACATAATTTACATGTTGATGAGTTACTTCGCTTATAATATTAGGAATTGTATGTCCATCTATACCGTTAATAGGATCTTCTCCAGAACTATAAATATCTGTCATATAAATTTCATCTGCACTGACGAAAGCAGTGGCAAACTCATCTTTCAACAAAGATGTACGGGAATAACGATGTGGTTGAAATACACAAATAACACGATGTTTTTCAAGTTCTTTAGCAGCTTTTAATGTTGCCTTAATTTCCGTAGGATGATGGGCATAATCATCTACAACCCATACACCAGCTACATGGCCTTTTGTTTCAAAACGACGTTTAGCACCGATAAATTTACCAAGAGCTTTCACAACTGTTGTAGCTGGAACTTGACAACATTCATGCGCCACAATAAAGGATGCTAAAGAATTTAACACATTGTGATTACCTGGCACTCGCAAAGATACACGCCCCAAGTTGGCCCCTTTATGAGTTACATCATACACTAAAGAGCTATCTTCATAATGAATATTCTTCGCTACATAATCATTAGTTTCTTCTAAACCATATGTGATAAATTGACGATTTACTTTACCCATAACATAGCGAATATTGCTATTATCACCACATACAACGGCTTTTCCATCCATTGGTAATGTTTCCACAAATTGGCAAAATGCATTCAATAGATTTTCCATCGTCTTATAGTGATCCATATGATCATCTTCAATATTAGTGATAACAATTGTTTTAGGTCTTAATTTTAAGAAAGAACCATCACTTTCATCAGCTTCTACGACAGAATACTCACCCTTGCCTAAACAACTACTACCTTTTAAGTAATCAACTTCACCACCAATAATAACGGTTGGATCCATTCCTCCCTCTACAAGAATTTGACCAATCATCGATGTAGTAGATGTTTTACCATGAGCACCAGCTACTGCAATACCATTTGTTACATCCAATACGGCTTTTACAATATCAGAACGGTGTAGGATAGTAATACCTTGTTCTTTTGCCGCTACGATTTCTGGATTATCTTCACGAATCGCAGTAGAACGAACTACAGCATCTACACCTTGTACATAATCAGCATTATGCCCTATATGAACAGTAGCTCCCATTTGTCTGAATCGCTCAATCACATCAGATTCTTTTACATCAGAGCCAGATACTTCATATCCTTTTTGAATTAAAATATTCGCAATAGCGCGCATACCAGATCCACCAATACCAATAAGATGGATTTTATGGATACCTTCTAACATAATAACTCTCCTTAACTATTTCGCAATAGACAGTGCTAATTCAGCAATATCATGTGCTGCATTTGGCTTGCCTAAACATAGTGCACTAGCTCCCATTTGAGCCAATAGATCACGATTTGCCATAAACATTTCGATTTCATTAATTAAATCATGACTTGTCAAAACCTTATCCACAATCATATGCGCCGCACCTTCTTGTACAAAAATACGTGCATTATACGTTTGATGATCTTCTGCAGCATATGGATATGGCACCAATATAGACGGGATACCACGTACAGCCAATTCAGCAAGGCCAATAGCCCCCGATCTAAACACAGCTAAATCTGTAGCTGCTAAAGCCTTTGGCATATCATGTAAATACGGCAAAATCAACGATGATTTCCCCAAACCATCTCCATCATCAATACCTAATTGTTGTAATACAGTTTTATATTCACCATTACCAGTAATATGTATAAGTTTAATACCTGGTTTACCCTGAAAGTGTTTATGTACATCAACCATGGCTGTATTAATAGTACGAGCACCGCGCGATCCACCAGCAATAAGAACCGTAAAAATATCATCTGATAATCCAAAATGTTGCCGTCCCTCTTCACGGGAATCTACTAACACATCTGGGCGTACGGGATTTCCCGTATATACAACACGCTTTGCCTTGCCAAATGATTTAGCGGCCTCATTATAACCAACTGCAACAATGTCAACAAAACGACTTAATATCTTGTTCGTAATACCAGCAATAACATTTTGCTCTTGAATTAATGTAGGAATATTCCGTAATGCAGCAGCCATTAAAATAGGCCCACATACATAGCCACCAGTACCAATCACAACATCGGGTTTAAAATCAGAAATGATTGAATTAGCCTTAATAAGTGAAAATGCTGTTTTCCCCATAGTAACCAAAGTTCCTAGAGAAAGTTTTCGTTGTAATCCCTGTACAGGTAATGTCACAAAATCAATATGTTCCTTTGGTACTAAATCAGCTTCTAGCCCATGTTCTGTACCCACATAGAGGACCTGTGCATCAGGTTGCTGCTTCATGATTTCCTTATAAATCGTAATAGCGGGGTAAATATGACCACCCGTGCCACCGCCTGAAATGATGATTCGTTTCACGCCCTTAGCCCCTTTCCTCTAATTCTCTAACACAGTTTTTAAAATCTTCGCCCCGTTCTTCAAAGCAACTATACCAATCAAAGCTAGAACATGCTGGTGAAAGTAATACAATATCTCCAGTCTTTGCTAATTGATACCCTAATGCAACGGCCTCTTTCATAGACTGTGCACGATGAATATTTTGAACGCCCATTTTTACAGCAACAGATTCAAATCGATTTGCTGCTTCCCCCATAAAAATGACCTCTTTAGTATGTGCTTTTACAATATTCATAAAGTCTTCTAAAGGCGTCATCTTATCATGGCCACCAGCCAATAGAATAACGGGTTTATCAAAGGCATCTAAAGCTTTTACTACAGAGTCAGTATTAGTAGCCTTGGAGTCATTATAAAAAGTAACATCATGGAATGTTGTGACCCGTTCCAATCTATGTTCTACACCATGAAACCCTTCAATACTAAGCTTAATATGCTCTACATCTACACCTAAAGCATATGTTAAGGCAATTACAGCCAGTATATTTTCAATATTATGAGAACCCTTAATGTGGATATGTTCTGTATCAATAATAGGAATCGCTTTACCATCTAATACGGCATAGCAAGTATCCCCTTCGAAATAAGCGCCATTTTCTACCTTATGATGCTGACTGATGCTAAGAATTTTACTATGTGCATCATGTTTCATAGCTGCTACAATTGAATCATCATCATTAAGAACAACAAAATTATCACTTTTTTGATTCATAAAAATACGTGCTTTAGCAGCCGCATAATTTTTCATTGTTTTATGCCGTGCCAAATGATCAGGCGTAACATTTAATACAATGGCACCTAATGGACAAAAAGACTTAATCGTTTCCAATTGGTAACTTGATAACTCAGCTACTAAATACCCACCTTTTGGCATATGATAAGCAGCTTCACTTAAAGAATCACCAATGTTTCCACCTACTTTTATAGGAAGGCCAGTAGATTCCATAACTTCAGTTAACAGAGTCGTAGTCGTAGTTTTACCATTGGTACCAGTAACACCTAAAATAGGAGATTTACAAACATCATAAGCAAGTTCCACTTCACTGACTACATCTATCTTACGATGTAATGCCTCTTGTACAATCGGAATAGATAATGCAATGCCCGGAGAAATGATAATACGATCCACACCATCAAGTAAACTATTATCTTGTCGACCCGTAATAATAGTTACACCTGCATCTTCTAATCGTTTACGCGTAGATGGTTCAAGCTCTACTGTTTTATAATCATTTAAAACTACATTTGCATGCAACTGCGCCAATACCCAAGCCGCACCAATTCCACTAGAACCGGCACCAAGAACAAGAATATTTTTCTCTCCATAATCCATTGATATCACCTAAATATACTAAGCACGAAAAATTTTTATCTTATCTTATAAGAATACCATTAAATGCCGTTCAAGTTAAGTATTTTAACGTACTTAACTATTAATTTGTTAAAACAAACAGTTTCAATTAAATAGTTACTGTTGCTAGTATAACGCCTAAAACAGCTAGCACCGCTCCACCAAACCAAAAACGATTAACCACAGTTTGTTCAGTCCAACCAGACAATTCAAAGTGATGATGAATTGGACTCATCTTAAAAACTCGAACACCACGGGTTTTAAAAGAAATTACTTGAATAATAACAGACAAAGCTTCCATTACAAAAATACCACCAATCACAACTAGTAATAATTCTGTTTTAGTCAAAATAGCCATACCTGCAAAAGCACCACCAAGTGCCAAAGAACCTGTATCTCCCATAAAAACTTTTGCCGGATTGATATTGAATACCAAAAATCCCAAACATACAGCAGTTACAATTGCTCCATAGTAAGCTACACTTTCAGCGGCAACAGAGCTTTCAGTAGAATATATCATTAAACCAATTACAGAAAAAGCAATCGATGCTACGGCAGATGTACCAGATGCTAAACCATCAAGGCCATCAGTTAAATTCACGGCATTTGTAGCACCTACAATGATCAAAAACGCCAAAACATAATAAGCAAAACCCAATTGAACATGTGCATCTACAACAGGAATCCATAATGTTGTAGGAATAACCATAATTTCAGTAATAAAATAGCAGAATATCGCAGCTAGGATAAATTGACCCAACAATTTTTGCTTTGCTGTTAAGCCAAGATTACGTTTTTTAACGGCTTTAACAAAGTCATCAAAAAAACCAAGCAAACAATGTCCAAGTGTAAGAAATAATAACATACCTGTAGCCACATTCCATGGTGCAAAAATAGCCACGCCAATTGTAAGTGCGACCATCATAAATGCTCCACCCATTGTTGGTGTTCCAGCCTTAGCTTGATGGCTTTCAGGGCCTTCCTCACGTATACTTTGTTGAGCATGCAACGATTTAAGCATAGGAATACCTATCTTGCCCAATACTAATGTAATTACAAATGTCACTATAAATGCTAATAGAATGTGGTAAATCATATTACTCCCCTATTCTCTAATAACGGCCAATACGGCTAGATGAATCTAGCCGTTATAACCTCATTCACGTTCTTTTAATTCCTCTACTACACGTTCCATTCGAAGACCTCTGGAACCTTTTACCAAAATAACATCACCTTTTTCACGAATATCATTATAGGCATTTGCCATTTCAAGATGACTATTACAACGATGAACTTCTACGCCTGCTAATTTCGCTTCTTTAGCAATAAACCCAGCTGCTTCTCCAAAGGTAAATACAACGCTATAACCTTCTTCAGCTAATAGCCTTCCAACTTGGCGATGACCTTCCTCTGTGAAATCACCTAATTCAAGCATATCGCCGAGCATAGCAATCTTACGTTTACCTTCTAATTGCCCCAATGCTTTGATAGACTCACTCATAGAAGAAGGATTTGCATTATACGCATCATTAAGAATAACAATATCTTCAAAAGCTACAATTTCTTGACGCATAGGTGTACCTGTAAAGTCACTAAGGCCTTTTTTTATTTTACTAGATTTAACACCTAATACTCGCCCTGTAGCGATAGCAGCTAACGCATCATACACATTATGTTCGCCTATCATAGGTAAAAATACATCAAATACTTCATCATAGCATTTACATGTAAACTTAATGCCATCCTTTTTATAGCGTAAATGACTACCTATGACTGTAGCATTGCTATATATACCATAGGTAACAGTTTTTCCTTTTGCAATAGAACTCATAGACTTTACAAAATGGTCGTCTTCATTTAGAATTGCCACACTTTCGGGGCCTAAACATTTAATCAATTCACCCTTTGCTTGTGCAATAGCTTCTTGAGATCCTAGTAATTCAATATGACTAGTTCCTACATTTGTAATAATACCAATAGTTGGTTCTGCAATGAGAGCTAACTCTTCGATTTGACCTAATCCACGCATCCCCATTTCTACGACACAGGCTTCGTGTTCTGGTGAAAGTTGCAATAATGTTTTAGGTAAACCGATTTCATTATTAAAATTCTTTTCTGTTTTTAACACATTAAGCTCTGTGCTAAGAACAGCGGCCACCATTTCTTTTGTTGTTGTCTTCCCTGATGACCCCGTAATAGCTACAACAGGAATTTGAAAACGTCGTCTGTGAAAGTTTGCTAAGTCTTGGTACGCCTTTAGCGTATTCTCCACTTCAATGCAGATGATGCCCTCTACACTGCGTCCTTTTTCAACAATTGCTGCCGTTGCCCCTTTTTCAATGGCCGTCTTAATAAAGTCATGGCCATCAAATGTATCGCCTCGCAAAGCTACAAATACATATCCAGCCTTAATCGTGCGAGTATCAGTAGATATATCTTTAAATTGTAAACTTACATCGCCCTTACATGTGCCACTAGTAGCATCAATTATTTCTTGTAATGTAAATTCTGCCATATTAGATCTCCTTAAGAGCTTTTCGAGCCTCTTCTCGGTCATCAAAATGAATTGTTTCATTTTTTAGTATTTGATAATTTTCATGACCCTTACCAGCAATAATAACAATATCACCGGCTTTTGCATCATGAATTGCATGATTAATTGCCTCTCTACGGTCGACAATCACCTCATAAGAAGTACCATCACGAAGCGCTTCTTTTACCCCTGCTTCAACATCTTTCACGATTTGTATCGGATCTTCGGTACGCGGATTATCAGATGTTACATAAATTTTATCCCCGTACTCTGCAGCAATACGCCCCATAATTGGTCGTTTTGTAGCATCCCGATCACCACCACAACCAAATACAAGTATGATACGGTTTTCTTTAATCGCTTTTGCCGTTTTTAAAATATTTTCTAAACCATCCGGTGTATGGGCATAGTCAACAACAACAGCAAAATCTTGACCTGCCTCAATTAATTCAAAACGTCCAGGAACGGAACTAAAAGTTTTTAATGCCGTATCAATCGCTTTCATGGAGATACCTTCTTGTAAACAAGCTCCAATAGCGGCCAATGTATTATACACATTAAATAAGCCAGTTGTATTCATCGATACAGGATAGCTTTCACCATTATAGGTCACAGTATACTGACTCATTTTAGTAGACATATGAACATCCGATGCATTTAATGTACCCTTACCTAAGGTACTATAGGTAATTGTTGATACCGTAGTTTTTTCTATAACACGGTGACCATAAGTATCATCAATATTGATAACTGCACCCTTATTAGCTTTAACTTGATCAGGTGCACTAACTTGTTCAAATAGTTTACATTTAGCAGCCAAATAGTTTTCAAATGTTTTGTGGAAATCCAAGTGATCTTGAGTCAAATTCGTAAATACTGCCGTATCAAATTCAACACCACTAACACGGCCGAGTGCCAACGCATGAGAAGACACTTCCATCACACAGTATTCCACATTTTCTTGAACCATTTGATGCAAAATATGCTGTAAATCAACAACATCTGGTGTCGTATTATGAATTGGGTAACTAGTATCACCAATCATAATATGGACCGTACCAATTACGCCCACCTTAAAGCCTTGTGCTTTAAGAATATGACGAATCATATGTGTCGTGGTCGTCTTACCATTTGTTCCCGTAACACCAACCATGCGCATGCGATTAGCTGGGTAATCAAAGAAATATGGCACACACGCCATCATAGCTTGACGTGTATCAGTAACGGTAATCACACATACACCATTAGATACAGTTACAGGCTTCGAAACAATTACCGCAACAGCGCCAGCAGCAATCGCTTTATCAATATAATTATGACCATCAACTGTAGCCCCATCAAGAGCAATAAATAAACTATTAGGTTTTACCGTTCTAGAATCAGCTGTAATATCTTGAATAGATACATTTTGATTTCCTTCTATTTTTTGTACATTTATTGTACTAATAATATCTTTTAAGGTTTTCATACCATATTCTCCTCTATATACGCAAATTAAAGCAGCCCATAAGAGCTGCTTTTGCCTGTTAATCTATAATTTGCTGTTTCGATTGTACATTGCGTTCTGAAGTCGTACTTTTAGTGCTATACACAAAAGAATCAGGCAAAACCATCCCCAATTGTTCTTCCGCAATTTTTTGAATGCGTACTGGAGATTTTAAAGATGCCACCTCTACATCAAGTGTATCATTATCCTTTGCTAATTGTACTACAGTTTGTTGTGTTTTAACTACCTCATAGCCTAATTTTGTTGTATATGCATTCATAGCCATTATAATCATCAAAAAACCAGCAAGAATTGCTATCCCTTGAATAATTTGTTTCATTAACGGACTAATATCAAAAACAACACTAGCTTTCGCCTTTTTTGCTTGTACACCTATCAACACATCACGTTTAACTTGGCCCACAACAGCCTTTCTCGCTAACATTAAAATAACCCCTTCCAATACTACAATTTAATCCCTACTCTAAGTTTTGCACTCCTAGAACGAGGATTTGATTCTACTTCCCCTGCACTAGGCTCAATCGCCTTATTTTTAGCCTTAATAATAGCCTTATGATGACACACACAAACTGGTAATTCAGGTGGACATATACAAGATGTACTTAGCTCTTTAAAAGTTTGTTTTGTGATGCGGTCCTCTAAGGAATGGAATGTAATGACACCAATTCTCCCCTTTGGCTTCAACATACTCACAGCATCTACAAAACTATCATGCAAAATAGCAAGTTCTCGATTTACTTCAATGCGTATTGCTTGAAATGTACGTTTTGCAGGATGTGGACCATCTTGTCTCGCTTTTGCCGGTATAGCTTTCTTTATAATTGACACCAATTCACCAGTAGTGGTAATTCTCTTCTCATTACGGGCAGTCACGATAAATTCAACAATACGTTTAGCCCATCGTTCTTCACCGTAATCGCGAATAATTTGTAACAATGTATCAGGTTTATATTCGTTTACGACGATTTCTGCAGTGATAGGTGCCTCTTTATTCATACGCATATCGAGAGGTCCATCATTCATATATGAAAAACCGCGTTCAGGAGTGTCTAATTGGTAGCTAGAAACCCCCAAGTCAAATATAAATCCATCTACTTTATAAATACCATGCTCTTCTAAAGCACATTTTAAATTCGAAAAATTTGTAGGTATTGTCATAACATGACAAGTTAAATCAGATAAACGCTGTCTTGCTACAGCTAACGCATCTTCATCTTGATCTAAACCAATAATCATACCTTTTGAACTCAATCGTTCACCAACGGCATGAGCATGGCCCGCACCCCCTAAGGTGCAATCCACATATATACCATCAGGATTGGTAACAACAGAATCTACCGTTTCATTCAACAGCACACTGACATGATTAAATTCCACGATAGCCTCCTACAATACAATACCCTCTAATCCTTCGGCTAAGGACTCTACACTGTCAGCCACTTCCGCATCATATGCATCAAAGCGTTCGCGACTCCAAATTTCAACCTTATCCCCAGTACCAATAATAACCGCATCTTTTTGTAGCTCAGCATGCTCTCGAAGGGCACTTGGCACCAAAATGCGGCCTTGTTTATCAAATTCAAGTTCTGCAGCACTACCAAAATAAAAGCGTTTAATAGCACGAGCATTTGCTTTATTTGACGGTAATGATTGTAACGTTTTTGAAAGTTGTTCCCAACTTTCAGCAGTATAAATAGCGATGCAATTATCTAAACCTTTTGAAAGTACGCAATGATCACCTAGTTGTTCACGTATTTTAGCTGGTATAATCAACCGCCCTTTTGCATCTATAGTGTGATTATATTCACCCATGAACATCTAAAATCACCGCCTTACAATCCCTATTCACCACTATATGGTAAATTTTACCACAATCCCCCACCTGATACAATAAATAAAACATAAAAAATGACAAAATCATGAATTTTTCTTCATCTTCCACTATTTTTCATCATTTTTCTTTAATTTTCACAAATATATGTTCGTGTTTATATAGTTGTTTTAATAATCCTTCGCCATATATGTACCACTATCCACCACTAGTTATACACATTCACCACCTGATGTAAGTTTCAGAAACAACGAAAAAGAAAACCGCGTAGTATGAATGCACTACGCGGTTATACATACCTTAGGTAAACAGGTATTCGTCGTTTACCTATTGGGAGGTACCCTATTTAGTTGTTTTTTTAGCTGCTTGAGGGTTAGCTGCCAATACTTTTTCAAGCACTTGTTTAATTTCTTTATTTTGTGCTTCTAAGTTAGCAACTTTATCTTCAAGAACTTTTACAGTTGCAGGAGATGCAGGTTTGGAAGGTGCTGTAGGAGCAGAACCGATACCAATAGTTACACCAGCATTTGCCATTACACCATTGTCACCATCATACGCTGCACCAGCATGAATTAACAAATCAGGATTTGCATAATGAGCAACACCCAATGCAGTTGCTGTTTTACCTTTGTATGTACCTACAGCAGCCATGATTTGAGCTTTTTGGCCTTCATGATATTCAATAGGTTTCAATGCTGCCAATGCGGCTGCAGATGCACCTACAGTTTTAACTTCACGTTCTACACTACTAATGCGACGAGAGTTATCTTGAATTTGTGCGGTATGTTGTTCAATAGTTTCATGATCTTGAAGCGTTACTGCACTTGCACGCAAGCTGTAATTTGCAGCTTCAGCTAATGTACTAATATCTTCAGTATTCTTGTTAACTTGTAAGCCCATTACATTGATACGTTCATTGTTTTCCAATGCAATCGCGCCAACAGCTTTAGTTAATTTAGTATTGTCATTAACTTGATTTGTTACAGTAGCAATACTTTGAGTATTTGTATTAACTTGTTTAGATACATCTGTTACACGGTTATTAACAGCATTAATATTAGTAGCATTTGCTTTCACAGATTCAGTAATACCAACAATAGCATTTGCATTAGTTGTTACACGGCTATCAATGTTTTTAATATTTTCTGTATTCACGCTAATATTTTTAGCATTTACATTAATATTATTGATATTCGTATTAACTTGATTGGATACTGTAGCAATGTTAGTAGTATTTGCTGTTACTTGGTTATTTACTTTTGTAATATTGTTTGTATTTTCAATAACGGATGCATTGATAGTCGCAATATTATTAGTATTTTTATTAACTTGAGCAGATACATTATTAATTGCTGTAGTATGTTCATCAACCTTGTTGATTACTTTTTGTACTGTTACGTTAGTATTTTGAATTGCTTGTGCATTTTGTTTGATAGCAGCTTTGTTAATATTGATATTTTCAGTATTATGTTTAATCTTATCAGTATTAACTTCTACTTGGCTTTGAACATTTTTAATGCGTTCTTCGTTAGCATTAGCTTTGATAGTATTTGCACTAACTTGTTCTTTCACCTTGGATACATCAGCACTTACATTTTGCAAGTCTTTAATTGCTTGTGTATTTTTGCCAACTTGATCTTTTAAGCCAGATACATCTGTTTGGATGCCGTTGATAATCTTAATATTATTTTCAACTTTTGCATTCACATTTGTTACATCGGCTTTAATATTTGTTACATCAGATTTAATGTTCGTTACATCATTCTTCACATTAGTTACATCAGACTTGATATTTGTAACTTGTGCATTAATGTTCTTCACATCATTCTTAATATCTGTAACATTGTTATTCACAATATTAATCTTCGCATCAACTTTTGCATTAATGTTTGTAATATCATTCTTCACGATAGTTACATCAGCTTTGATATTGTTAACATTCTTTTCAACGTTTACTACATTAGCTTTAATATTGTTAATGTTAGAAGTGTTGTTTTGAATATTTACAGTATTAGCATTGATTACACTATTTTGAGCTTTAATGTTGTTTGTAATGTTTTCAACTTTCTTTTCAACATTAACAATTGTAGTGTTGCCTTTACCTACTTGACCTTTCAAGGATTCAATAGCTTTCGCATTAGAATCAACTTTGCCATTCAAGTTACCAATAGCTGCTACATTTGCATCGATACGAGTGGAGTTAGCATTTACCTTAGCAGAAACATTTGCAATGTTTGCTGTGTTACCTGCTACTTGTTTAGATACACTAGCAATAGCTGTTGTATTATTAGTTACATCAGTGCGAATTGCTTTAATATCTGCTGCATTCACATCAACTTTACTATTAATATTAGCTACATTATTTTGAATAGCTGTAATAGATTTGCTATTGTTTTCAATAGCTTTTGCATTAGCATCAACTTTTACATTTACATTGTTGATCTTACTATCAATCTTCGTATTGTTTTCTACAATCTTCGCATCGATATTTTTATCAACCTTGTTAATAATAGTTGTGTTGTTGTTATTAATAGCAGTTTCAATGTTCTTGTTGATTACTGTGTTGTTATTAGAAATTGCGGTATTGATATCGTTTCTAATCACAGTGTTGTTTGCTTCAATCTTAGTATTGATTGTATTTTCTACATTTGTGATAGTTGTACCAATTTTACCATTCAATTTCTTGATAGCATCTTCATTAGCAGTAATACGTGTAGAGTTATCTACAATATTATCTTGCAAGTAATCCAAACGTTGATCATGGCGATCTACGCGTGCTTTAAGGCCAGATACATCGCCTTTCACACCATCAATCTTAACATTTACTTCACCAATCTTAGTATTAACTGTGTTGTTGATTTGTTTATTATTTTCATTGATTTTTACATCAATATTCTTATCAACCTTGTTAAGAATTGTGGTATTGTTTGCATCAATCTTAGTATCGATAGACTTATTAATAACTACATTATTTTCATTAATTTTGTTAGTAATAGTATTTTCGATATTTGTAATTTGAGTACCAATATGGCCTTTCAAATCATTGATCGCTTTTGTATTAGCATTAATATCAGTGCGGTTAGCTGCAATGTTTGTAGCATTAACTTTTACACCATCTTCTACAACACTAATGCGTGTAGAGTTATCTGCAATATTATCTTGTAAGTAATCTAAACGTTGGTCATGACGATCTACACGATCTTTAAGACCTGCTACATCACCTTTAACACCATCCACTTTAACATTTACGTTATTAATAGCTGTTGTATTATTTGCAATATTAGTTGTATTAGCATCGACTTTTACATTCGTTGCATCAATACGTTTGCTATTATCTACGATAGCTTGTGCATTAACAGCGATATTCTTAGTATTATTTGCAATGTTAGTAGTATTATTTTCTACCTTACCATTAATATTAGTAATTTGAGTTTTAATATCGTTGATAACTGTAGAGGATTTACCTACTTGACCTTTCAATTCATCAATAGCTTTTTGATTTTTACCAATTAATGTACGATTTTCAATAGCAATTGTGCCTGCTACATTAATATCTTTTGTATTTTGATCAATACGTTTACTATTTTCTGCAATTGCTTTTGTATTGTTTGCAATATTTGTTGTGTTATTAGTAATGTTTGTAGCATTAACTTTTACACTATCTTCTACAACACTAATGCGTGTAGAGTTATCTACAATATTATCTTGTAAGTAATCCAAACGTTGATCATGACGATCTACGCGAGCTTTAAGGCCATCTAAATCACCTTTAACGCCATCTACTTTAATATTTACATTGTTAATAGCTGTTGTATTAGCATCTACTTTAACGTTTGTTTCATTAATACGTTTGCTATTATCTACAATAGCTTGTGCATTAACAGCAATATTCTTAGTATTGTTTACAATGTTAGTAGTATTATTTTCTACCTTAACATTCGTTTCGTTGATACGTTTACTATTATCTACGATAGCTGTTTGGTTTTTACCAATTAATGTACGGTTTTCAATAGCAATTGTACCTGCTACATTAATATCTTTTGTATTTTGGTCTACACGTTTAGTTAAGCCATCCAAATCACCTTTAACACCATCAATTTTAACATTCACTTCACCAATCTTAGTATTGATTGTGTTGTTGATTTGTTTGTTATTTTCATTGATTTTTACATCGATGTTTTTATCAACTTTATTAAGAATCGTTGTATTGTTTTCATTAATTTTTACATCGATATTTTTATCAACCTTATTAAGGATGGTTGTGTTGTTGTTAGTAATAGCAGTCTCAATATTTTTATTGATTACTGTATTGTTATTATTGATAGCAGTTTCAATATTCTTATTAATTACTGTGTTGTTATTAGAAATTGCAGTATTGATATCATTTCTAATCACTGTGTTATTTTCTTCAATCTTAGCATTGATTTTATTTTCTACATTAGTGATTGATGTACCAATTTGGCCTTTCAATTTATTAATAGCATCTTCATTAGCAGTAATACGTGTAGAGTTATCTACAATATTATCTTGTAAGTAATCCAAACGTTGGTCATGACGATCAACACGACCTTTAAGGCCATCTAAATCACCTTTAACACCATCTACGCGTACGTTAACATTATTGATTGCGGTACTGTTAGCATCAATTTTCTTATTAACATTAACAATATTAGCATCAATTTTTTTACTCAAATCAATAACATTATTATCAATCTTAGTATTAATTTCGTTAACCTTATTATCAATGTTCGCATTGATTTCAGTTACTTTATTATCAACTTTTTTGTTAATAGCAATATCATTATTATCAATTTTTGTATTAATAACATTTACATTGTTATCGATTTTCTTGTTAATAATATTTACATTGTTATCAATATTTGCATTAATTTCAGCTACTTTATTATCAATTTTTTGATCAATAGTTGTTACTTTATTATCAATCTTAGTATTGATTTCGTTAACTTTATTGTCAATTTTAGTATTGATTTCATTAACTTTATTATCTACTTTTGTATTGATAGCAATGTCGTTTTTATCAATCTTAGTATTGATGTTTGTAATATCGTTTTTAATACTGTTAATCTCTACTTGAACATTACCAATATTTTGACCAACTTTGCCTTTCAAATCAGCAATGTCTTTAGTATTGATATTTACTTGATTTGTTGTATTGCTCAAATCAGTCTTAATATTCTTAACATCATTTTCTACAGCTTGTAAACGACCTTCATGGTCACCCATAGCTTGAAGAACATAATTGATACGAGTTTTTGTATACTCATGATTGTTATTAACCGTATTCGTCAAGTTTGTAATAGCTGTCGCATTTTTATTAATGTTTGTAGTATTATTCGCAATATTCACTTCATTAACAGCAATGCGTTTACTATTATCTACTATTTTCGTTGTATTACCATCAACCTTAGTATTTACATTGTTAATTGTAGTGTTGATATGATTAATGTCAGTTTTAACATTATTAATCTTAGCATCAACATCTGCATTTACTTTATTGATAATAGTTGTGTTATTAGCATTAATTTCATTTTTGATTGTCTTATTAATTTCAACATTATTTTGTTTAATGCTATTATCGATATTAGCGTTAATAACTGTGTTATTAGCATTAATTTCATTTTTTATAGTCTTATTGATTTCGACATTGTTTTGTTTAATGCTATTATCGATATTAGCGTTAATAACTGTGTTATTAGCGTTAATTTCATTCTTAATAGTCTTATTAATTTCGACATTATTTTGTTTAATGCTATTATCAATGTTAGCGTTAATAACGGTATTATTAGCGTTGATTTTATTATCAATGTTAGTGTTTACTGTATTGATAATATTGGTTTTACTATTATCAATTTTAACGTCTACATCTTTATTGATTTGATTAATAATCTTAGTGTTGTTTTCATTAATCTTATTATCAATTGTTGTGTTGATGTTGTTGATAGTAGTACCAACTTTACCTTTCAACTCTTCGATAGCTTTTTTATTATCATTGATGTCTTTTTTGTTATCGTCGATAAGTTTGCGGTTTTCTATCGCAATGGTATTGTTGAAAGTAATATTTTTAGTGTTTTCGTTAACTTGTTTAGACAAATCAACAATAGATTTGCTGTTGTTATTAACATTAACTGTCAAGTTATTGATTGCTTTATTATTAGCATCAACTTTAACGTCTACCTTGTTAATATTTGCTTGTAATTCATTCTTAACATTAGCAATATTTTGATTAATGTTTACATTGTTTGCATCAATCTTATTAACGATAGTTTTGTTAATCTCAACATTATTAGCCTCAATGCTATTTTTGATATTATTGTTAATAACAGTATTATTAGCATTAATCTCATTTTTAATAGTCTTATTAACTTCTACATTATTAGCATTAATTTCATTTTTGATGTTTTTATTAATGACAGTGTTATTATTTTGGATACTTTCATTAATTGTTTTGTTGACTGTATTAATAATAGCTGTATTATTATTTTCAATTTTAGCGTCAACTTTTGCATCAATGTTTGTATTTATGTTGTTAATAACATTAGTTTCGATATTGCTAACCTTGTTATTGATTTCTGTGAATTTTGCGTTAACAGTGTTAAATTGTTCATTCACTTCATTTTTAAGATTAGTTACAGCAACATTAATTTTTGTACCTACTTGACCTTTAAGATCTTCAATAGCTTTGCTGTTGCTATCAATCTTAATAGTATTTTCGTTAACTTTTTTGTTAACTGCAGTAAGGTCATTAGAAATTCCAGTTACCTTTGTAGTCAAGCTAGCTATATTGGTTTTATTTACATTAATATTAGCCGTATTGTTGTTAATTTTTTTATTATCAGCAACATAAGTAATATATTGATTATTAATAATCGTTTGATTTACAACACCATTTTTTTGACCAGTTTTAACAGGAGGTTTTCTTTTTTGTTCTTGTTGCCCCCATTGTTGTTGATCTTGTTGTTGAGACCATTGTTGTTGGTCTTGTTGTTGCCATTGTTGACCTTGTTGTTGGTCTTGTTGTTGTACATCAATTGGTTGTTGTTCTACCGCTTGACTACCTTGACCTGGTGTTAACCATTTTTGACTACCAGCCAAATCAGTTCTATACCAATCTGCAGGTGTGGATGCAGAAGCAATGCCTCCACCCAAACTGGCACTTAATAAAATTGCAGCTACAACTGTAGTAGCTGTTTTTTGATGCGACTTAGCCAACTCAGATGTAACAACATATGCGTTTTTCGTCGCACTCCATACTACTTTGAATACCTTATTCATATTGTAAGTTCCCTCCCAACTTATGCGGCTCTCACCCCACATAGATGAAATAAATGAAAAATATCGGAATATACTTCACTAAATATTCACAATATCTAACTAAATAGTACCACAAGATATTTTAAATTTAAAGCGTTTTTTTAATAAGTTAAACTTATGCTTCATATTTTACTCATTCTTGCACATGGTATAAATTATGAAAAAGCCTAGCTAATCAACTTTTTCCGATATAGAAATATCATTCTTCATTTTATATTTTTTTAATATTTTTTAGTTCTATTTTTATTTACATAGATAAAAAGGCCTATTAACGTATATGTATACATTAATAGGCCTTATATATTATATATTGTAACTTATATCAATCTAATTAAAATTTAGATTCAATAGCACCTTGTAAGTCACCTTTTGGTAAGAAACCAATTTTACGATCTACTACTTCGCCATCTTTCAAGATAACAAATGTAGGTAATACTTCTACTTGTAAATCACGAGCTAAGCTTGGTTCTTCATCAGCATTAACTTTTACAAAGTTAGCTTTACCTTCTAATTCACCAGCGATTTCTTCGATAACTGGCATCATACGTACACAGTATCCACACCATGGTGCCCAGAAATCAATAACTGTTACGCCACCTTGATTAACAAGATCTTGATATTCTGCTGTTTTTAACTCTTTTAATTCGCTCATTATTTCCTCCTAAGGTAATTGAACTAATACACAATCTTGAATATAATCCACCCCTGCCTCTTTAGCCTTAGCTAAAACTGCTGGCTTATCCGCACCAGGTTGTAACCAGATGGTCTTAATGCCCAATTGTTTACATTCATCAATTGCTGCAAGCCCTGCTGCTTCAGGTACTACAAAATCAACAATGCTAGGAACAACTGGCAATGCAGATAGACTTGGATAACAAGTATCTCCATCGATACTCATTACATTTGGATTAACCGGATAGACTTCATATCCATGTTCTTTCAAACACTTATAAATCTTATACCCAAACTTATCGGTTTTATGAGTGGCACCTATTACAGCCCAAACTTTTTCAGCTAACGCAGTTTTAATAGTCATTCTTACCACCTCTTATATACTATTATATATTAATATCGAAAATTGTCAATATATTATATCGATTTTTTTAAAACAACATGTTCACAACATAAGGCTTTAGTATATGCTGTATGCGTTACTAACGATTTTAAAGATATACTTGGCTTATCGCATTTAGATATAAATCCTGCCAATACGGCCAATTCACCTAAAATACGCTGTGGTGTCCAACCTGTAGCCCTCAGTTCTTTTATAGTTATACTTTTCTGACGTTTTGAAAGTCGATGTCCATCGCTATCAATAAGCAATGGTGCATGGCCATAAGAGGGAGGATTAGCATTTAAAATATAATACAAATAAATCTGTTGAGCCGTAATCTCGAGTAAATCATGGCCTCTAATAACTTCTGTAATCCCCATAGATATATCATCTAATACAACGGCCAAGTTATATGCATACATACCATCACCGCGACGCAACACAAAATCATCAAGCCCTTCTTGTAGTACAAATACCTGTGGCCCTTGATATGTGTCCATAAATTCTACAGTTGAGTCTACAACCTTAATACGTAAAGATGGATTTTTTTCAAACTTCTTCTGTGCTACCGTAACACTATCTAAATTACGACAATGCCCATCATAATGATGAACGACTTCACCACGATGAGGGGCAGAAGCAATTGATTGTAAACGAGTACGATTACAAAAACAAGGATATACAAGATGATCTCGTTCTAGCCGCTGCAAAATAGTGTCATACATCTGCAACCGTTCACTTTGCCAATAAGAGGATTCGGGGCCTCCTACACGAGGGCCTTCATCCCATTCGAATCCTAACCACTCCAAATCATCTAATAAAGATTCACCTAAAGCACGTTTGGATCGTTGTAAATCTATATCTTCCATGCGTACTACATAAGTACCATGCTGATTACGAGTTGATATATATGACAAAAGGGCGATCCACACATTCCCTAAATGGATATCCCCCGTTGGGCTAGGTGCAAATCGTCCTTTCATACTTAAATCTCCTTATAGAATGTACTACTACACAATAAAATTAATACAGCATAATAACACTCTTACATTACAACACGCACATTAACCAAGTGATACGAGACTATCAAATACACCAGCCTCTTTAATTTTTTGTTCATTCCCCATAGAACAAATATGATGATCCTTTAATACAGGTTCTACAACATCTGCAAGAGCTACAATATCTTCTGGCCTACAAGCAATAACTTGCTTCCTAAATGCTATCTTATCCTCAATAGTAGCACCACTAAAATATAGTCCCATCGCACGAGGGCCACGTAAAGCAGGTGTCATAGGCACATCAAGCCCACTCATAGTTCCTATAATATATTTACGCATTTCTCGATCTGTCAATGTAAATTGACGTAAATACTTAGGTAATTCTTTATATACATTAAACGTTTCTACAAGATTTGGATCGCGATAACTACAGAAAATCATATTACCATCATCATAAAAGTTAGCAAATGCACCATACGCTCCACCTTGTACGCGAATACGAATCCAAAGGTACTCGTAACGCAAAATAGTTTCCAATACACTCATGGCGCCAACATGGGAAAAACCATGATCAATAAAATTACCACCTTGTGCCACGTATTGAACCTTACCAGCAGTAATAATTCCATCATTACTATTAGTATGCTCAATAATTAACTTATTATTAGGTAAAACGTCTGCATTCCAACCACTAACCAAAGGTTCCATTAATTTAGTAAACAATGCCAATTCTTGTTCTTCACCAACAAATAATATTTCCACATTATTAGAGCGGAAAATTTTGCGAGCTACATCAACTAATTTTTCAGGTAATAATGGCAAAGCAGCCGGATTCGTTGCTAATTCACTAATTTTTTGATAATACCCTAAATTACCATCATCGCGGAATTTACCAACCTTTGAAACTTTAGCCATAACACGTTGGCTAACAATAGTATTTCCTCTACGGAATAACTCATTATCCCAAATAGCTTTACCTTCTTGTACAAGTTCTGTTAAACGAGTTACATCTGTATATTGTGCATCTTGAATGACTTCATTAACAATATGACATAATTCAGGTAATTTAGCACGTAACGCCTTACTTCGTACAACCATAAGTGGTACAAAATCATCACGTTTACCCACTTTACTAATGCCAGTAATATCAGAACTTAATCCACCAAGATTTAAATTGATTAATTTAGCTAAATCCCCATAGGTATGTTTAGATGTATCCACACGACCAATAATATCACTTAAAATATCTGCATAGAATAATTCATCTTCAGTGAGACAATCTAGCTTAAAATAGTAGGCCACATAGTTAATGCCCTTTGTAAAAGTAGGTACAAAATGAAGTTTTGTATTGCCTATCAAACTTTCACGACGTTCTACATCTTCAACATCTGGACTTAAATCAGATAATTCTAATAAAGGAATCGATGCAAGAGCATCTTCACTATCTGGTGTTTCTTGACGAAGTTTAAGACGTTTTGTTTGCTCTACAATTGCCTCTAATTCCGCTTGTGTCATTGAGGCTTTAATCTCTGCTAATTGAGCTTTAACTTCTGCATCTTTTTTATCTTGTAACCCTTGTTCAGGATATAAAGATATAAGAACCTTATGATTATTATCCAATATAGAGTGTCGAATTAAATCTTCAAAATAAGTTCCTTGTAAACCGTTTCGAATATTAACTAATGCTTTTTCATAGTGTAATAACTCTAATGGATCCTTACCATATAACCAATTATCCATCATACGAATAATATAAGCTAAACCGATAGGGCGACCGCCAAAATCACTTTCACGAAGTGTAAATTCTATACTATTAAGCGACGCTTCTAATAACTCTTTATCAATACCATCGTTACACAATTCGCATAAAGTCGACTCTACAATCATTTGTAACTGACTTTGTTTATCTATATTAGAACCACTAGCCTGTACAACCCAAATTGGTTGTCGGATACTATCTAGATAGTATCCCGATACATCTGAACCAATACCAGATTTCACTAAAGCCTGTTTTAATGGTGCAGCAGGAGATGTCAGCAAAGCATGAGTTAATACCTCAAAAGCAAGACTTTGTTCTGCTGTCAAAGATGGTAAAACATAAGAAAATGCATGTAATGTGCGATTATCTATGCTTTCATCAGAACCAACACTATATGGATACGTAATGACTTTACCTTCTTTAAATGGAGCTTGCTCTGTTACATCAGTATCAATTTCAATGCGGTCAAAATGGCTCAAATATTCATCATTGATAAAGCGTAATTGTTCTTCAATATCCATAGTGCCATAGAGAAAAATATAGCTGTTAGATGGATGATAATGAACATTGTAAAATGCCTTAAAGTTATCATACGTTAAATCTGTAATAGTATCAGGATTACCACCAGAATCAACACCATACGTCGTATTAGGGAACAAAGAATGCATTAATTCTCGTTCAAGCACAGAATCTGGGGATGAGTAAACCCCTTTCATTTCATTAAATACAACACCCTTGTAAGTTAATTCATCTTCAACTGAATCTAATTCATAATGCCAACCTTCTTGCATCATAATTTCTGGATCATTTGCAGCACGTGGATAGAACACTGCATCGAGGTATACATCCATCAAATTATGGAAATCCTTATCATTTTTACTAGCTACAGGATACATCGTCTTATCAGGATATGTCATAGCATTTAAAAATGTATTCAAAGAACCTTTTACTAACTCTACAAATGGCTCTTTTAGAGGAAATTTACGAGATCCACATAATACAGAATGCTCCATAATATGGGCAACACCAGTGCTATCCTGAGGCGTTGTTCTAAACGCAATATTAAAAACTTTATTAGTATCAGGTGAATCAATATATATAAGACGAGCCCCAGATTTTTCATGCTCCATTTCATAGGCTGTACCATTGATTTCATCAATACGTTCTATACGATCAATGCGAAAACCAGAATATATTTTATGCAACTCCATAACTAACCTTCTTTCTATTTATTCCATATGTGTACATATTTTACTCTATTATTAACTATTAATTATATCATATCCACAACATTTGCACGAATTTTCAATAATTATTATCAAATTACATCTATAACACTATATAGTTTACAGATAATACAATATATATACAACAAGTAAGGGCACTCTAATGTTGAGTGCCCTTACTGTTTATATTATTTATCTTGATTCATTTGCCATTTTTTATTGCGCCGACTCGTCAATAACCCTTCGAGAACGACTTCAAATTGGCGAAAACTCAATGTATAGGGAGCATACATATCCGGTACTACCTTATACGATATAATCACTTCTGATGCATCATAATTATAAAATATACCATGTAGATTGCTCACTGTTGTATAGCCCGTTTGTGCTTGCTCTAATGTAGGGATAGGTTGTGTTTTTAAATTAGCCAACAAATCACTAATAAAACCTTCTTTGCGCCCTTGATCATCGAGCATTTCGTCCATAAATGTACGTAGACTATCCATCATGCTATATTAGCCTCTTTCATTTAGTAACAGACCATTATGAATAACACGAACTGCCTCTTTTACACGATTTTCAGCAACTAAACAGGAAATACTAATTTCAGAAGTACTAATAATTTCAATATTAATGCCTTCTTTACTAAGAATATCAAACATTTGTGCAGCTACACCAGGTTGACCTAACATACCAGCACCAATAATGGATACTTTTGCCATATTTTCATCAATATTGACAGCTTCAATATCAACTGTTTTTTGTAATTCTGACAATACCTCTCTTGCTAAAACCACGTCATCAAGAGCTACTGTAAAAATTAAATCTGTTTTAGGTTCGCCTACAGAACGAATAGATTGAACAATCATATCTACATCAACATTTTTTTCTGCTAAAGCTTTAAATACTTTCGCTGCAATACCAGGTTTATTTTCAACACCTACAAGAGCTACTTTTGCTGTATTTGTATCATCGGCTACGCCTGTAATTACATGTTTATTAGATTCCACGGTATAATCCTCCCGAATAATTGTGCCTGTATTATTACTGAATGTAGAGCGAACATGAATAGGTACACCATAACGGAAACCCATTTCAACAGCGCGTGGTTGCATTACACCAGCACCTAATCGCGCCATTTCAAGCATTTCACCATATGTAACTTCTTCTAATTTGAAAGCTTCTTTTGCTACACGAGGATCTGTAGAATATACGCCTTCTACATCAGTAAAGATTTCACATACGTCAGCCTTCATAGCACCTGCTAAAGCTACGGCAGTCGTATCTGAACCACCACGGCCCAAAGTTACCATATCGCCATATTCGGTAATACCTTGGAAACCTGCAACAACAACGATATTGCCAGCATCCAATGCTTCAAATACACGGTTAGGATCAACACCTAAAATACGACCTTTATTAAAGTTATCACTACTTGTAATACCTGCTTGATCACCAGTCAAAGAAACGGCCTTTTGACCGCGTTCATTAAATGCCATAGCCATCAAGGCAATGGTTACTTGTTCACCAGTAGATAACAAGCGGTCCATTTCACGACCATATGGTTTAGATGTTACTTGTTTTGCCAAAGCAACCAAGTCATCTGTTGTATCCCCCATAGCAGATACAACTATTACAATGCGATCGTCCTCTTTCTTTTCATGAAGGACACGATCAACGATATTAAATATTTTTTCAGGTGTTGCAACAGAACTGCCACCAAACTTTTTGACGATTAATGCCACTATTATCCCTCATTTATCAATGTACTAAAAATTAACATGCATATACTTTACCATAAAACAAACTGCACTGTAAAGGGATATACTGGTATCTTTCCACTACAAAAGAACAAAACTCTTTTTATCGCGGACACATCCTATTTACAATCAATAGTGAATCTTCGTCATGTATTATACTATCCATACAAAAAAGACCAACCCTAAGGCTGGTCTTTTTCAGTCAAATACATTCTATTATTCAACTACGATAGCTTTTTCAGATTCCCACAAACCATGGATATTGCAGTAAGATACAGCAATTAATTTACCAGATTTTTTCAAGGATACTGCTAATGTACCTTCAGAAACTGCTACTACAGGACCTTCATTTGCTGTTGCACCATCACCATGTACGTTGAAGGATACTTCACCAACTTCGAAAGGCAATTGAGTGCCTTCAGCTACAAAGTACAATTTAATCCAATTAATGTGATGTTCTACAGTATTTGGATGAGCAATATCTTTACCAACGGACAAGTTTACGTGGAAAGTTTCACCAGCTTTAACTTTGTCAGCAGCTTCAATAACAGGAACGTGTTTTTCAGTAGCGAAATCGCCAGATTTAATGTAATCATGTACAGCCATAATTAACCTCCTGATTATAGTTATATACATACTTAATGTCTAATAATGTTAGCACCTTGTGCTTATATCTATATTATACATTTTCGATATAGTTTAGGCAAGGACTTTTTCGAAAATTTTCTATTTATTTGTAAAGGGATGGCTGCTGTGGCTCCATCGGCCGGGTCTTCCTATAGGAAGGGCCAAAAGTCGCCTCAGCAGCCATCCCTTTACAGCACTCTAGAAAATTTTCGGAAAACTCCATGGTGAGAGGGAAAAACCGGCCAGGTCTGTCCCTTCGGGACAGGGCCAAAATCGCATCCATCCATCTATAGGTCATTGGCTTCGCCTCGACCTACTAAAACTCAATTCCTTTTGCCGCTTTTATGCCTTTTTCGTAAGCGTGTTTTACTACGTTCATTTCGGTCACTGTATCAGCGATGTTGATGATTTCAGGTTTTGCATAGCGGCCTGTTAGGATGACATGTAGTCGCTCTGGTTTGTGTTTAAGCATATCTACAACGGAGTTAACGTCAATGAGTTCATAGTTAATAGCATTGTTGATTTCGTCCATAACAATGAGATCCCATTTGTCGGAATTAACCTCTTCTACTAAGGTTCTCCACGCTTCTTGAGCTGCTGCTTTATGTTTTTCTAGTTCATCTACAGTCACCTTATCTCGATTGTAGTAGATAAATCCTTTGCCCATGGATTTAATGGTAACCGCATCCCCCAGTTTTTTCAGGCCTTCTAGTTCACCGTAACCATGACCGCTTTTGATGAATTGTAGAATCAAAACTTTCAAACCTTGTCCTACAGCACGTAAAACCACACCTAGTGCCGCTGTTGTCTTTCCTTTACCATTGCCAGTGTTGACAAGAATTAAACCACGTTCACTCATTTTCTACTCCTATTATGTCATACTATTATATAGCGCTGCAATCTATTATTATGATGATGATTTGAATACTACTACAACAAATCTATTTAACATGACTGAAAGCTTCGCACATATCTACAAAATGCTTAGCCCCTTCAAGAGAACCAGCAAAGTTAAGATGTAGATAGGATGCCAACACATTATCGGTAGCATAGCCTCCATCATAGGACTGAGGTTTTCTACCACCTTCTAAATGAAAGGCCCACGGAAATTCTTCTATGGTAGGTTCCATGGTTGAGAAATGGAATTCATGCCCATGCAAAGATGTTCCTGTATTGCCAAGTAATGTGTCGCGTTTAGCTGTTGCCGTTACATATCCTACCTTTTGCAGTTTTTGTTGCATTACACAATTAGCAGGCACAACGCCAACTGTATCAAACACATTTCCATCAAAATCGTGAATATGTTCACAAAGGTACATAAGGCCACCACATTCAGCATAGATAGGCATATGATATTGATTAGCTTTACGGATTGATTCCTTCATAGCCGTATTTACGGATAAAGCCTGCAAGAACATTTCAGGAAAACCACCGCCAAATACGAGGCCATCTACATCAGGAATAACACTATCTTTTAACGGACTAAAGTAAACTAGTTCAGCACCTTGTGCTTCAAGCGCAGACAAGCTTGCTGGGTAGTAGAACGAAAAGGCTTCATCATAAGCAACGCCAATTTTCGTTCGTTTTGTAACACCCTTGGTTATATCAATCGGTGCCGGCATAGGTGTAGCACTGGCCGCCACCTTATAGAGCGCCTCTAAATCCACCATAGATTCCACGGCATGCTGAATCGTTGCAATAGCCTCTGTAGGATCAACTTCTGTAACCGGTGTCAAACCAAGATGACGTTCAGGAGAATGCATGCGATCATCACGGCGTATAGCACCAATAACAGGAACGCCAATTTTTTCCATACCTTCGCGAACCATACGTTCATGATTATCAGAACCTAAACGATTTAAAATGACGCCTTTAAAATCCACATCCTTATCATACTCTCTAAAGCCCATGGCAATGGCCGCAGCGCTTTCACCCATAGCCTTGCAATCAATAACGAGTACAACAGGAGCACCTAATTGCTTAGCGATTTGAGCCGTACTGCTCACACCTTCACGACCGCCATCATAGAGGCCCATAACGCCTTCAATAATGGCTAGGTCTGCATCACCCGCCATGGATGCAAAAAATGATGGCAATGTATCCGGTGGGACTAACCAGGAATCTAAATTATAACTTTCACGGCCCGATGCAATTTTATGAAAGCCCGGATCAATATAATCCGGGCCCACTTTAAAGGAT
Source organism: uncultured Veillonella sp. (assembly GCF_934230905.1). Lineage (GTDB taxonomy): Bacteria > Bacillota > Negativicutes > Veillonellales > Veillonellaceae > Veillonella. The sequence continues at coordinate 58,429 of NZ_CAKQFJ010000004.1, forward strand.
TGCACCCCATGGCCACTTGCTCGATACGCTGCGAGAAGGCCCGCAACAATAGTTGTTTTGCCAACACCAGAATTAGTACCAGCTATAACAACACGTGGAATGGGTACAGTATTCATATGTATTACCTCTTATTAATACTATCCATGTAACTTTTACACAAGCACTACAGATAACAGAGAATAGTTAATTAACGATCTTTACGTTTTGCTAAAATTGTAGATAAGTAGTTTAATTTCTTGTCTTTTGGCATATTATCGAGACCTACGAAAACTTGTTCATCAGGCAAACCAACACGAGAAATCATAACGGCATCATCAGCCATATTATGTTTCAATAATACATCTTGCACTTCATCAAAGTTTTTATACACCTTCATAATAACTGCATCATCAGCAACAGCCAATACAGCATCAATTTTTTCCTTTGGTGCAGTAGCTGGAACAATCGCCAATACTTCTTCTTTTTCTACAATTGGATAGCCAAGATGGGAACCAATAGCACAGAACGCAGTAATACCAGGGATTGTTTCAATTTCATAACCTGTATTTTCAATCAAGCGATACACATACATATATGTACTGTAGAACATTGGATCACCAAGTGTTAAGAAAACAACTTGTTTACCTTGTTCTAAATACGATACGATAATGCGCTTCGCTTCTTCCCAACCTTCTTGTTGTGTAGCATCATCTAATACCATTGGAAATACAACAGGTACAATTTCAGTATGTTCTTGAATATATGGTTTTGCAATATTAAGTGCTACAGAACCATCTTTTTTCTCTGTTTTAGGTGTAATAATAATGTCTGCTTCGCCTACAATGCGCGCAGCTTTCACAGTCATTAATTCAGAGTCCCCAGGACCAACACCTATACCATATAATTTACCTTTCATGATGATTCTCCTATTCTATATTTCAATATGATTAACATTAGTATTATACCTAATTCGTTAAATATATACAAAAATTTTGTGAAATTTACACCTTATTTTACATTAGGAATAGATGGTCTATGGCTACTACGTTTACCATATACATCATCAATACAATCTTGAATATGTTGACAATAAATATCTTGAATCTCTGTATATTCACCTAATGCATGTTGCATTTCTTCTACTTCATAGCCGGCCTCACGTAATATATTTACTACGCTATCCTCTTCATCACCAAATAAGTCATTAAGCGCATGATCACCGAGTACGAGAAGCAATGGGTGTACAAAAATTTTATTAGGAATCTTACCATCAAGCCATTCCCAAGGTATAGCAATATCCTCAACGTAAGGAGCACTTTCTAAAGTGGCAACACGAACATGATTAAGGCCACTGCGAATCAATTGGTATTGCAAATAACCATACGCAGAGTTACCAGAGCCCAATCCACCATGACCAACAAATAACAAACCATCTTCGTCGCTAATAGCTAATGATTTCACAAATGTGTCGATTAAAATTTGATAATCATTTGGGTGTTCTTCTTGTCCCATATAGTATACCAACGGACGACCAACACGCAAGGTGTTAAGTTCTTGTGCTCGTTCATGATGCAAGATATTTCCTTTTAACTTATCGAATTCTTCACCACCAGTGAAATGTAATGGTTGCACATAAATGTCTGTATATCCGTCATTAATAAGAGCATCTAAAGCACCTTGCTCTGTAGGAATCTCAATGCCACGATCACGCAAACGCTTTACGATGATACGCGATGAAAAGGCTAGTCGCACCTCATAATTTGTATATTTTTCTTTAATATGATTTACAACAGCATCAATCTGGTTTTCGCGAGCTGAATCAACTGTCGATCCAAATGCCACTACTAATATAGCTTGTTTCATAACCGTCTCCTTATTTTATATAATTCACTACTCATCATACCATACGTATTCATATAGTGGGATACCATACCATGTATAAAAAACCTATTATGATTAACTTTCATAACCTTATATGACTTAAAAAGCACCTGTCTTCAAAGACAGATGCTCTTTAATGATAGTGTGTATTTATGAGAGGGTTTATATTACAACCTTATCAAAAGCAATTAGGAAATCATTCCTTGTGCCTCCATGCGAGAAGGTCGAATAACAGTTTGATATGATTCGCGTTGAGGGCTGCGTTTTCTATCAGACATACGAATTGCTTGGCCTAAATGTTTCAAGAACAAATCTTGTACATAGGGATTTTCACCAAGGCCTTCATTCCAAATATCTACATTGTATCCTTGTTCTGTAAGAAGTGCATAAATAGAATCAGAACGATCACCGCCAAGGTAATCCATTAAATGAGTAGAACCAATCAAAGCTAATGGTACAACAAGCACATCTTTATGACCCATTCGATCTACCAATGTTAAGGCTTGCTTAAATGTAGGGAAACCATTTGTGGTAAATACAGCTACATTAGGAGCAGAACCATACATGGCTTTCAATTGTAATGTGGAGAATTCCAATTGATTTTGACCATTTGCCATTAATAAAACGGATTTATTAAGAGATTTAGTGTTAATATGACGCATAATCCCATCTAATGTAGCTTCATAATCATCAGCGTAATTTTTAACACCTAATGATGTTAATAAGGGCTTACCAATATTAACTTGAGAGAAATTATATTCACTGCTATGTAAAAATTTAAGTGCTTGCTTACGCATTTGTTGATAGCATTGATCCGCTACGAGTGTAATCGGCTGAATATATACCTCATCAATTCCCTTGCGACTAAACTCTTGCATGACGTCGGTGAAAGAAGCAATCGTATCATCATATTTTTCATTCCACTTTTCCACTAATGCATCAGACAAAAATACACGTCGTACCTCTACATCTTTATATAAAGAACGAACTTTAGACTCTATAATACCAATGGATGTTTCCACCGCTTCTTTATAAATTGATCCAAAGGATGCAATGATTATACCTTTCATATGTGACCTCCATATACCCATATATATGAAATAATTTTCATAAATGAAAATTATTATCAACTACTACGTACTAATCATACAGGATTAGTATATGAAAGTCAATGAGAAATATTATCATATAATATTTCAGTTCACATCTTGATATACGTCCCCGCCAGTTAAATAACTCCAACGACAAAATCTTTTTTTTAATCGGTACGATTTTATATAGGGAAAACTCATCTAAAAATTGTTCAAATCCACCAAAATCAATTCTTATAAAATTAGAGCCGACCTTTTCAATACAATCTGATAAGCCATAGTCATTACAATATCTTTTACTTTCATATTTTGTAATACTTTCATGAATTGACCTCTTTTAAACCGATGGCTTTACAAAAATTAGATAAAAAACATATATGTTCACAACAGGCACTATAAGAAAGAAAATCCAAAGACCACTATTACCACTATCATGAAGTCTTCGAACAAGTAAACTAAAAAAAGGAATACACAAAATAGCAACTATAAATACATTTATCATCACTATACTATTTTGTCCCATAATTTTAGGAATAAATGGTACAAAATAACTCAATACCATAGATAGAATAGAAAACAAAACCGTAAAAAGTAACAATTCATCTCTAGATGAACGACCAATAAAATTGAATACATCCTTTATAAATACATTATGTAAGACATCCATAAATTCCAAGTCATCTTTTGTAGACTCTTTATTATTTATATCCTTAATTTCATCGGTTCTTCGAATTAAATCGAGCCACAACTTTCGAAATTTACTTTTAATAATCGATACGTTCAACGGATCAACAACTAAATCCGTTCCATCCCAAAATCCAGACTTCGGTTGTTCTCCATACCGATTTATTTTATTTCCGGGAACCAATAGCAATAATAATATAATTCTATTCATAATCATAAAAAAAATACGATTTATTTAGATTAAGTATAGAACTTGCTCCTGATTTAGTTATAGATATTATAAAGTTATCGGGACTAACGAAAAAGGTTCCTCCCTGCCAGAGCGTAATTAAGGAACTAACCATAACAACCAATATGATACCTACATATCTGTGAATACCATAATCCTGACATCGATACCCCAATACTATTAAAAATAATATATTGGTAGTCATCTCTACTCCATAAAACAAATACTCATACGGCATTGGATTAATAAAAAAAGCTACACTCAACGTAAGTAAATATATATAAATTATGGTTGTATAGTAAATTAACGCAGTTGTTATGTTTATTCGTCTATTTTTAAAAATACTGGTTACTCGCAAAGATTCTATATTATCTTTAAACAATCTTATTTCATTATCTATGTTTATATATTTACTCATTCTATATAAGACACTTTCTATAAACACTTAATTAATATCAAGTAAACGCCAAGCTATTACAAAATATATATTTGTTAAGAGTTTATAGCAACTACAAATCTATATGTCGCTATAAGTATAACTAGTAATTTTAAAACAAATGTCATCTCACTTTGTATCGACCACCCCACAAAAATAATATAAGCAAGTATGATGACTGCCCATTTAAACTTATTTTTATGAGCTATATTGATTCCCAGTAACTTACCATGCAGTCCTAATAGAATATATAAAAATACTTTTCTTTTTGATCCACACATTCTTAATGCTCGATTATATATAAGCTTATACAGTTTTCTTCTTCTATATACAGGTATTAAGAAAATACATGCATATAAAAATGCAGGAAACATACCTTCTAAAACCGCTATAGAGAACTCATAATTAACATCTTGCAAACTACCTATAAAGAAACCACCTAATAATATCAACGATGAAACCCATCGAAAACGTTGATCATTTAAAAATTTTAATAATTGTCTCTCCACAGCAAATAAAATCCTCCCAATTAATTTAACATCTTATACATTTAATCATTTTAACCAACCAAAATGATTAATCCTATCATAAATATTGAATTACTTATATTTATACCAACATAACTAATAAGAATATTTTTATGAAAAATTGGATTATTCCTCATTTATTATGATTTTTTATAAAAAAATAGTTGTATAATTTATACATGTACAGGTATAGGGTTTATTGACATCCATACCATAGGTTGCTACGATTGATTATAGATTATATAGTTATATCTGCATAGGCAGATGATGTTGTTTAATGAGGTGATTCACTTATGTATAGTGTAAAAAAACGTGCATTAACAGTTTCTGCTGCATTAGCAGCTTTCGCATTGACATTTGGTGCTCCTGTGCTTGGTCACGCTGCATACCAATTAAATTCTGAAGTAAAAGATCCTACTCCAGCATTGAAAGAAGCTGCTGCAATTGGTGTTCGTACACACAATACTGAAGCTTTACAAAACTTGCCAAACAAAGATGCTATGGTTGTTATGAGCTTTGGCACAACTTATAAAGATACTCGTGCTAAAACAATTGATGCTACTGTAGATGCTATTAAAGCAGCTCATCCAAACACTAAAGTAGTAACAGCTTTTACAAGTCACATTATTCGTGATCGTATCCAACAAAAAGAAGGTATTACATACCCAACTCCTGAAGAAGCTTTGGCAGAGCTCAAAAAAGATGGTTACACTCGCATTGCATTAGCATCTCTAGATGTAATTCCTGGTATGGAATACAACTACGATGCGGCAGTATATAATTTGTACAAAGATAATTTCAAAAAAATGACACTTGGTACATCTCTTATATACTGGATGGGGCAAGAAAATCAATCTGACCAAGTCATTGAAGCTCTAAAAGCCGTTCAATCTCAATTCCCTAAATTAGGTAAAGAAGATGCTCTTCTTATCATGGCTCATGGTACTCCAGATCCTTCTAATGCCTACTATTCCGTAATTCAAGATCGTATCCATACTCTTGGTATGAAAAATGTATACATCTATACAGTAGAAGGTACGCCAAATCTTGAACAAGTTATCCCTCAATTAAAATTACATGGTATTAAACATGTTACATTGATGCCATTCATGATGGTAGCTGGCGACCATGCAAATAATGACATGGCTGGTGCAGAACCAGAATCCCATAAATCCATTCTTGAAAAAGAAGGCTTCAAAGTTGACACTTACATCCATGGTTTAGGTGAAAACCCTAACATCCGTAACTTGTTCGTTGAACGTGCTAACGAATCTTGGGACGCTTTACAAAAATAATCAATTTACAATTTAACTAGTATCGTTATTTAACGTACATAGGAGTACATCATGAAAAAACTACTACTTTGTAGTCTCGCTTTGGTCATGGTTGTACTAGCAATAGCTGGGTGTGGTAAATCCACATCCAGCTCTTCTGCTACTACGAAGGAACTTACCTTTAATGGTGAAACCTACACTGTACCAAAGGATCCACAACGCATCGCCGTTCTTTCAAATTCCGTGTTGTCCATGCTATATGCAGTGGATGGCAAGGCTATCTCCCGTGCTAGCACAACAGATAAATTAGCACCAGACTTAGAAGCATTACCAGCATTAGGTCAAACGGCTAATATCAACATGGAACAATTGTTAGGTTTAAAACCAGATGTGGTATTGGGTTTGGAAAACCAACATAAAAAATATGAATCCCAATTACAATCTAACAATATTCCAGCCGTACTTTTCAATTACGATGGCATCAAGGATAATGTGCCAATGCTAACATTCCTTGGAGAGTTAACAAACCATCAAGATAAGGCTAAATCCGTTATTGCCACCTATGAAAGTAACATTCAAAAGGTAAAGGATGCCATTAAAAACCAACAACCTGCACGTGTTGCCGTATTGCGTGCTACCGGTAAAGGTGTGACAGCCGAAACCGACGAAGCGGTAACTGCATCTATGGTCAAAGAATTAGGTATGACAAATGTTGTAACATCTCACCTAGATGGTACAGCTAAAGATAAAACGGTACCGTATTCTCTTGAAACATTAACCGCTGATAATCCTGATATTATCTTCGTCGTTACCATGGGTAAAGAAGAAGAAATTACAAAGGCCATGAAGAAAGCTATGACAGATAATCCTGCATGGGCTAATCTTAAGGCTGTACAAAACAACCGTGTCATCTACTTACCATCTAAACTATTCCTACTTAACCCAGGTCTACAAACACCTGAGGCTATGGCTCGTTTAGTGAAAGAAGCATATGGCGTTGATGTTACATTTTAACATATTCTAACATGCTAAAGAGGGCATTCCCCATTTCGGGAATGCCCTCTTTCACTATTAGTCTAGCTATCTACTCAACTAAACCTTTTACGCGTACATATTGTTTATCATCAAAGGTATCGATTTGTACATCTACGGAAAATACATCTCTAAATAGTTCATCCGATACGATTTCTTTCGTGTCTCCAGCTATCACTAAATGACCATCTTTTATAATAGCCATATAATGAGAATATTGTACGGCTTGCGTCAATTCATGGAGTACCATCAATACGGTTAACCCTTGTTCATCGTTTAATCGTTTTAACAATTCCATGATTTCTAATTGATGGTTAATATCTAAGTATGTTGTTGGTTCGTCTAATACTAATAATTTTGGTTGTTGTGCTAACGCCATAGCAATCCATACTCGTTGCCGTTCACCACCCGATAAGGATGGAATCAATTGATTCCGTAAATGATTCGTTTTTGTAATTCCTAATGCATAGTCAACGATTTCTCGGTCCTCTTTGGCCGTATTCTTCCACCACATTTGGTATGGATAGCGTCCACAATATACCAATTCTTCTACGGTCATATCCTTTGGCATATTAGGCACCTGTGGCAGAAACGCCATTTGACGTGCCAATTCATTTTGTGAATACGACTGTAATGGTTTACCTAAAATAATCACACATTCACGAGGACTATGAATATATCCAATCATAGACCGTAAGAGTGTACTTTTACCACAACCATTAGGCCCGATTAAAGTCGTTATTTTACCAACAGGGACAGATACATTAATATCATGTAAAATATGACGATTTCCGAGAGTGACGGATAACTGATTTACATCAATAGCCGTATTCATTAGTTATCCCTCCTCAATAGATATAAGAAGAATGGCGCCCCAAAGAATGCCATGATAATGCCAACCGGTACCTCAATTGGACTCCACATAACACGCCCTACCGTATCACTAACAACGAGGATGAGTGCCCCTAATAATGCAGAGCCGGGGAGTAAATAAGCATAATCATTACCGATGATAAGTCGTAACATATGCGGTATAACGAGGCCTACGAAACCGATTAAGCCCGCAATACTAACGGCACCTGCTGCTAATAGAGCCGCAACAGCAGTCATAATAAACCGCGTTTGTTCTACCTTAAGGCCTAGCCCCTTTGCTGTTTCATCACCTAAACTTAAAATAGTAAGACGTTTGGCACCTAAACAGGCAAAAATAAGACCGACTAACGCGTATGGGAACAGAACCTCTACTTGAGGCCAACTGCGTGCAGCCAAGCCCCCTACCATCCAAAGTAAGGCTCCTTGCACACGATCTCCATAGAATACAAGTAGTGCAGAAATACCAGAGCCTAAAAAAGCAGCCACTGCAACACCAGCCAAGATGATACGGCTTGGGCGTACACCATTCTTCCAAGCAAGAGCATATACCATCAACGCCGCAGCCATAGCACCTATAAAGGCGACGAGAGGCACAATATGATCATAGCCAGGGAAAAGAATAAATATAATAACACCGGCAAGTCCAGCACCGGAGGAAACGCCAACGATTTGAGGATCTGCTAAAGGGTTCTTCATAACCGCCTGTAAAATGGCACCCGATACGGCTAAACAAGCACCAACTAATGCAGCAACAATATTACGAGGCAACCTAATATTCCAAATGATTTGCGATGCTGTATCTGTTAGCTCACTAGCCCACAATGTGTGCCAAATCTCCGATAGTGACACCGGTGTTGAGCCCCAAATCAGTGAGATAATCATGCTAGCTATGACAGCAATAACCAAGACAATAATAACTGATATGCGAAAGAGTTTTCGTTCATTCAGAGAGTCCACAGTAACCTCTCCTTTCACCAATACATGGTGCTATCAGCACCCGTATTATACATATAAACCTCATAATAGATACAGTAAAACCCGAATCGCCAGCAGTATGCAACGATTCGGGTTACTTATTATTTAGATTCTTTGCCTTCTACGAAGAGCATATCGTTGCGTTTTACATCTGTGTAAAGCAATGCATTACATACGGATGCTGCAATTGGGCTACCACCCTTGTTACCTTTTACAGTGATATAAGGAACTGGGGATACTTCCATCAAATAATCTTTAGATTCCGCAGCACCTACGAAGCCTACAGGAATACCAATAATAAGTGCTGGTTTAACTCCTTCTTCAAGAGCAAGGCGCAATACTTCGTACAATGCAGTTGGCGCATTACCGATAGCAACAATTTGACCTTCTAATTGTTTACCAAATGTACGCATAGCAGCAATAGAACGAGTTACACCCAATTCTTTAGCCATTTTAGCTACGTTTTCATCTTTAATTAAGCAGTGTACTTCGTTGCCACGAAGTTTAAGAGCCGGTTTAGAAATACCAGTACGTACCATTTCAACATCTGTATAAATATCGGCACCATTATCTAATGCTTCGATACCTTTTTGAACAGCATCAGGACTCATTTTTACGAGTTTAGCATATTCAACGTCACCAGATGCGTGAACTGTACGAGATACAACGCGTACTTCATCATCGGTTAAACCTAAATCCTTTACATAATCGTAAATGATTTCCATACTTTTATCTTCAATGGCTTTAGGATTTTTAACGTAATCCATTAGTGTCCTCCCATAATTTGAAAAATTCATCATTCGATGATACCACAGGGCATTCTAATGTTACCCGTGGACGATCGATAACAATAACGTGGATACCAAGGTCGATGGCAGCCTGTAATTTCGTATCAGCACCACCTACGAGGCCAGAGTTTTTCATAACCACGACGCTCGCCTTTGTATCGTGAAACATAATACGATTCATATCGTAAGAAAATGGACCTTGTACGGCAACGATACGCTTAGGACTCACATTGAGTTCTTCCATCATTTGCAACACCTCAGCAGTTGGCAAAATACGTGTCCATACTTCACAATCTTGTAAAGCTTCAGACTTAGCAAAGATGTGCATCGTCTTACTACCAGTGGTCAAATACACATGATTGTTGTTTTCCTTTGCTAATTTGCCTGCTAAATTAGCAGCTTCTGTTTCATCCACTACGATATGCAATTTATCATAGTCTGGCAATGGAACCTCTTTTCGTTCAAACCGAACAAAAGGAATGCCCACCGCTTTTGCTGCATCTTGCGCCGTTGCAGTCACAATAGCCGCATAGGGATGGCTTGCATCTATAAGTAGGCGCACATTATGCTCCTTAATCAACTGTTGCATAGCCTCTTGGTCAAGACGACCTGTATGAACTGTAATGCCTTCATGAGCAGCTAATTCCGCCCCATATTGGCTCACGACAGTCACGAGAACCTCTTCACCAGTCCGTTCTTGGATATCTACCGCTAGGGTACGACCATCCAAAGTACCAGCGATTACCCAAATCATAATTTGTAGCCTCGAGGTGTAATCATGCGACCATTTTCAACATAAGTTTGGCTGTTACCAATGATAACAAGTGTTTGCATATCTACTTCTTCTTTTGTGAAGTTTTCAAGATCAGAAATCACCATATGTTGACCTGGGCGACCTGCTTTTTGCACGATGCCTACAGGTGTTTTAGGATCGCGGTGTTTTAGAACGATTTCACGTACTTCATCTAAATGAGTTACGCGTTTTTTACTGCGTGGGTTATACAAGGAAATAACCATGTCCCCTTGTGCACAAAGGTCAGCACGTTTTTTAATTAAATCCCATGGGGTCATCAAATCGCTTAAGGAAATAACGGCAAAGTCATGCATCAAAGGCGCACCCAATACAGAGGCTGCTACGTTGACAGCACTAAGACCTGGCACGATGTCCACGGAAGGGCGTTTGTCTGCTGATACTTTATTAGCCAATTCCAATACAAGGCCAGCCATACCGTACACGCCGGAGTCACCAGAGGATACAACAACTACTTGGTGACCTTCTACAGCCAAATCAACGGCTTGTTGGCAACGATCCACTTCTTGCATCATCGCTGTACCAACTGTTTGTTTTCCTGCGATAAGGTCTTTAATCAAATCAAGATATGTTAAATAACCGACTACACGATCTGCCGCTAAAATCGCTTCCCGTGCTTGCGGTGTCATAAATTCAGCGTCCCCAGGGCCAATGCCGATTACTTTGATATTACCTGTGCAATGGCTACCGTTGTTTTGGGATACACCGTTTTGTGCTGTATTAATGTTTGGCTCTTGGCCGCTAGTAATGCTGTTGTCTCGCATACGTTTCCTACTCCTATTGTTCCTTTTACAAATGTGGATTCTTTTAAATCCTGTTCTTCTATAACGGGTGCTATCTCTTCTTGTGTGTAGAAATGGATATCCCACCCTAATTCGTTTACGGCCTCTAATAGACCGACTTCATCTTGTTTCACGATAACCGATGCAGCTGTGACAATGCTTTTTGGTGAAAGCTTATGCGCCTGTAATGATTGCGTAATAGCATCGAGGATGAGTTCCTTTGGCGTATCTCGACGACAACCAATGCCCATCGTATATGTACGAGGACGTAAGATGAGTTGCTCTGGATACTCGGTAATCACCTTATCTGTTATGACTACACGACGAACACCATCAGTCTCAGGCAATGTAAATACATCTACCACCTGAACAGTGCCATGCGTACCGATATGTAATGCAGCAGCATCGCGTAATCGATTAGCATCGACTAAGGTTTCATCGATGTAGTAATTGACGCTTTCACCAGCCACAACGGCAGAATTCACATCCACTAATGTGTGAAAATCGTCGACCAACAAATGCTCGTGGCGCGCCAACACATCAGGCGCTGGCAATCCATTCACATCCGTAGCCGTTGTAATAACTGGGTCCGCATCGATGGCTAGCGAAATGGACTGCGTCCATTCGTTAGCGCCCCCAAGATGTCCGGATAATAAACTGATGACATGATGACCTGCCTCATCCATTACGACAACGGCAGGATCCTTGGATTTATGCTCAATATACGGAGCAATCATACGCACTACAATACCGAGTGCCATAATGCATAATACTTGGTCATAATCCTTAAAAATCTGCCCTATGTGATGTTTGAGAGAATCAAAATAGATAGCCTCTCCACCTGAAGGGCGATTTTCCTTTTCATAACAATCCGCATGGGGCGCCGCCAAAGACTTAATGCGTTGGCCTAGCCTTGCACCGCGTTCTGAAACGGAAAGAATAGCGGTTCTATTCTTATTTGCTGTCATCATAGGCTCATCGGATTCTAGTTCTTTCATCACACTAGTCCTTAGCACTACGATACATGTGGGCAAAGCCCTTATCGTAAAGCTTTGATAGTTCGTATTCGCTATCTAATACATGACTAACAACGATCATAGCTTGACGTAGTACGCCTTCCTCAGCCACGATATCCGCAATCGTTTCTAATGTGCCACGAATAATGCGTTGGTCGGGCCAAGAAGCTTTCACTACGATAGCCACAGGTGTTGTCTTATCATAACCACCTTCAATAAGTTCAGCCACTACCTTATCTAACATTTGAACGCTAAGGAAGATACACATGGTTGCTTCATGAGCCGCTAACATGCGTAATTTTTCCTTTGGAGGCATTGGTGTACGGCCTTCCATACGTGTAATAATGACTGTTTGAGATACATTTGGCAATGTATACTCTTGTTTCAATGCAGCAGCGGTAGCTAGAAAAGAGCTTACACCTGGTACTACGTCATAGGTAATCCCCATGCCAGCCAAAGCGTCCATTTGTTCTTGAATAGCACCATAAATAGCTGGGTCACCCGTGTGCAAACGGACAACCTTTTTGCCTTCTGCTACGGCTGCTTTCATAACAGCCAATACCTCATCAAGGTTCATAGTAGCACTATTATGAATTTCACAACCTGGTTTACAAGCCTCTAAAATAGCAGGGTTTACCAAAGAACCGGCATAAATAACAACGTCGGCCTCTTGTACTAAACGATACCCTTTGCGCGTAATAAGCTCTGGATTCCCAGGACCTGCGCCTATGATATGTACATCAACCATATTACTCTCCTTCTGCGATACGCGTTGCAGATACAATAAAAATTGGACTCAATGGGTCTAACAAATGATACGGACCAGCCTTACGATAACGGCTAATGGACATTTGATACCCTTCATATGTGAAAGGACGACCTTTTAACTCTTTTAAAATGGTGTATCCCGTTTCCATCGTTACAGCTGTAACAACAAGACGCCCACCTATTTTTAATAAGCGTTGTGCTTCATCCATAATCCCCGTCATACCACCGGCACTGCCGCCAATAATAACCGCATCTAGCTCAGGTAACTCTTCCATACCCTCCGGAGCCTTGGATTTAATGACAGTCATATTATTGACGTTAAATTTCTTCATATTTTCATGAATCAATTCAATGCCTTTATCAAAACGTTCGATAGCATATACATGACCTTTAGGAGCCGCCAATGCAGCTTCGATAGAAATCGAACCCGTACCTGCACCTACATCAAGGACGATGCTATCTTCTTCGATGCGTGCCTCATTCATAACGGCTTTGCGAATCTCGCATTTCGTCATGGGCACGTCACCGCGTATAAATTCCTCATCAGGAATTCCGAAAAAATGTCTCATCCTAGTACCACCATGACAGAATGTCCAAAGCCTTCGAGCTCAGTTAACACCTCTAAGGTAGAGTCTACGATTTTTTCATCATCGTAACTCAAACGCTCAAGGGCCGCCGCTCTCGTTTCTTTTGGCCATCCTGCATCTATTAAAATACGCGCAATATGCGCTGGATTATATTCAGGATCCGTTAAGAATCCCATCTTTTTTCCCGCTTCATATACGAGTTTTTCAGGCGCTGGTTGGCGTCCATGAAAACTCATTAAATCCGCATCATGCCACACCTCATTGAGTCGTGCAAAGGCAAAGGTCATAGAACTTATACCTGGTACAACCTCAATAGGGTTAGTAGGGAATTTCTTCTTTAAATATGGCAACAAGCTATAGTAACCTGTATCCCCACTAACCATAACTACAACATCATGTCTATTAAGCTCATGCTCAATTTGCTCAGCTAATAAGCTAAGCTTTCCCGTTACAGGATATGTAATTTGGCCAGGTTCTTGAAAGTCCTCTAGCGACCGTTCGCTGCCTACCAAAACAGTAGCCTGTTTTATTAAATTAAGACCTTTAGGCACCACATAATCAGGATTGCCCGGACCAATTCCTACGATATACAAGGTATGTGCCAATGTTCTAGCTCTCCTATCTCTTTTGCATGCGTATCCATAGCCAAAATCTCACCCTTTAAGGTGGTAATAATAATACCAACCTCAGCCTCATTAGCAATATATCGTTCACTACGCATAGATGCGCGGTCTACTACACGTTGATATACACCAGTTAGACCTTCTCGCTCTAAGATAGGGAACGTAGATTCTGTAGTTTGGCAATTAAATAATTCTTCACAAACTGCTTGGGATGCTCCTTCAAGGGCTGCATAGGCCACAATACTTTCCATGCGACCATCGCTCATGCGATTGTGGGTATGGAAACTTCCGCTAGCAAGCTTAATGAGCTTACCGATATGACCAATAATCAAGATTCGTTTAAAGCCAATATGCACGGCTTGTTCAAGCATAAATCCGATAAAGTTACTCGTTTCCGCCATTTGGTTTTTATGAATACCCAATACTTGTTCTGCTAAATCTTGACCAATACGACCAGGAACAAGAACAGCTGTTTCACAGCCATTTGCTTTCATCACCTTTAACTGAGGTACCAAAGAATTTTTAAACCCTTCTTCACTCATTGGTTTTACGATACCTGTTGTACCGATAATAGATATACCACCTTCGATACCCAGCGTATGGTTCAACGTCTTCTTAGCCAGCACCTTACCATTAGGAACGCTTACTGTTACCGTCACACCTTGACCATGCGTACAAAACTCTTCAAATACGAGTTTCATCATCGCTCTAGGGCCCGGATTAATGGCAGGCTGTCCAGGGGGCATGGCAAGACCGGGTTTCGTAACAGTACCGACACCAAACCCAGCGCGAAAACGTAGCTTGGCTGTATCATCAAGGGTGATGGTCGTTTCCACATCATTGCCATGGGTCACATCTGGATCGTCACCGCCATCTTTCATCACAGTCGCCTTGGCCTCTGTATCAGAAATGATTTCCACAGATTTAATAGGCACCTCGATGAATTGACCTTGTGGGTTCTCAATGACGACCTTGTCCACAACATCATGATCTAAGAGGGCCAACAAACCAGCTTTCATGCCTGCCGTAGCACATGAACCGGTCGTATATCCGCCCTTCATGTCCTCTACTCTCATAGGGCCTCCTACACGGATAGGGTTAGCGATGCAATACAATCAACCTAACCCTATCTTTTATCTTTATTAAATTAAGAACGGAAATTAACGAATTGCAATTCAACAGGTACATCCAATTGTTTTAACATTTGAATAACCGCTTGCAAATCATCTTTATCCTTGCCAGATACACGCACTTGATCCTCTTGGATAGACGCTTGTACCTTAAGCTTCATGTTCTTGATTGCCTTTACTACTTCTTTAGCATTTTCTTTCGTAATGCCTTTTTTAATAGTAATCACTTGGCGTACAGTGGCACCAGCAGCAGACTCAACCTTACCATAATCAAGGTTCTTAATTGCTACATTACGCTTAACCATTTTACCTTTTAAAACATCGATAATAGCATTTAATTTATATTCGTCATCACCGATAATTTTAATCGTATCACCTTCAAGACTGATTTCGGATTTAGAACCACGGAAATCATAGCGTGTACCAATTTCTTTCTTTGCTTGGTTTACCGCATTATCCACTTCTTGCATATCCACTTCGGATACAACGTCAAAGGAACAATCTTTAGCCATTTTATACCTCCTACACCTGAACCCGTTGGGCATGGGGTTCACGCATTATTTTCATCATCATCCTAATATTCCAAATACTAATGTAAAAGTACACTAAATCGGAATATATCTCTATAATTATACATTATAATAGGCTTATTTTCTAGGTAAATCGATTTTTTTAATTATAACTATTATTAATCACAAAAAATGTAGACTCCACAGATTGATTGCAAACCCAATAGATTGGTAACATAAAAAACACTCATCAATAGCAAAGGCTACACTCTTACGAATGTAGCCTTTTAGTTACTATTATAAAATTGTAATTTCGTCGTAAGTAGGTTGAACTACTAACTCTCCTTTAGAGTTGATAATCCCCCATTTACCTTTAATTTTTACAGAGCTATAGCCATGAGAGAAACTACCTGTACCAGAAATATCTTTCATAACTGGAGTTTCTGTCACTGTACCATCAAGAGATAGAATCTTATAATTACCATCCTTGTTATAAATCCAAGTGTATTGATCGCCAACAAATGATTTTACAGTATATGCCTTATCGCCTTTATAAATGATGCGACCATCCGCCATATCTACTACATACCGATTAGTATCATTAGTAACAGACATTTGGTGTTCCCCAACAAAATCAATTGTATCATATTTAAATGGTACCTCTTGTTTGCCGGTTTCCATATCAAAAATACCATATTTATTAGTATCTTTGTTTTTCAATGTTAATAAAACATTATTCATATCAATGGAACCAGATTCATAGTTACCAGGTTGAATAATATATTGACCTTGACGGTTCATAAAACCTAGTTTACCTTCATTGCGCACCAAGGTGCCATGTTCTTCCATAGGATATACATAGTCATTTTTACTATCAATCACAATGGTACCATTACGATCAATATAGCCGCGTTTCATACCATCATCAATAAGTCCACCAAGGCCATCGATATATACGCCACCGTGATTATACAAATAGCCCATACCAACGAGTCCTAAGATACCGCCTAAGCCAAAATGACTTACCTTACGACGATATTCGGCCAATCCATTTTTATAAGGATATACTTCATTAGATGGTGCAGTAAATACTACCTTGCCTTGACCATCAATAGCAACGACCTTACCATCCGATTTTACAAAAGCGCGGTCTTCACTAAATTTAGTTTCTACATTTGGAATCTCTTTAAATTGTGGTTGAATAACTACATTACCAGCACCATCTTTAAAGCCAAGCTTACCTTTTTCTTTGAAAGTCACATAAGAATCACTTGGATAAGATTGATGAATATCTTTAGGATCAAAATTATTCATATCTTTAATAGTAGTATACCGTTCATCAGTATCCGCATATAGAGCATCTTGTGCCTCTTTGCCAGATTGTAATACGGTGCCATCACCTTTAATATGAACTACTTTATTTTTGCCTTCTTCAGCATAGAACGTACCATCTTTTTTGAAAGATGCATCTAGTGTTTTATAAGTTGGCGCTAATACCACTTGTCCATTAGGACCAACGATACCCCATTTCCCTTTTTCTTTAACAAGTCCAAGGTAACCTTGTTGTAAAAGAGAATCATCTTTTAGAACGCGAATCGCTTTTTTAACCGCTTCAGGAGGTTGCTTTACTGCACCAGCAATTGGCATAAATGTATCTAAACGACCGATACCAACGCCTACAGAAGTACTGCTAGAACGGTTTGATGTTTTATCAGATGTTATCGTAGGAGACGTGGATACAGTAGTACTATGTTGCTCACGAGCAACACGTGTACTAGTAGATGTCTGTGTATCTTGATTCGACACTATTGTACTACTAGTAGATGTTGTAGTAGATGCTGCAAAAGCACTTGTAGACATAGTAGCCAACACACATGCGACTAATAAAGATTTCTTGTTGAGTTTCATGGGCCTCTCCTCTTATTACTCAAAGGACTCTAGATATAAAAATTTTATAAACAACTATTAATATAAATTATACTATATAGCCCTTTATATATACAATAAATTGTGAAACATTCTTCATCTATTATTTTTTTTGCTATAATAAAACCTATGAAAACAGCAACAATAATCGATTTGATTGTACATACTGATGTACATACACAATCTATGAATCATATTATAAAACAACAGCATATTTCTCAACGCCTACGCAGGCGATTAAAAAATGATGGCATCATAACTATTAATGGACAGCTTGCTACATGGAATACCCTTGTTCATGGGGGAGATCATCTTCTTATAAGATTAGCACCTGAGCAAGAGTTTTCACGTACGCAAATGGATCTTGAAATCATATACGAAGATGAATATATCCTCGCCATTAATAAACCAGCAGGTGTACTTATGCACCCAACCTCAACTATACGAGATGGAACACTAGCAAATGGCGTTCTCTATTATTATGACGACACCAAGCAAGCTCATGACTTTCACCCCGTCCATCGCCTCGATAAGGACACATCTGGGCTCGTCATCATCGCTAAAACATCGGTGGTACAGCACGCCTTTGATAAGCAACGTACCAAATTTCAAAAGGTTTATGACGCCATCGTTGAAGGTACTGTGCCAAGTCAATCGCTAACCATTAATTATCCTATCGGACGTAAACCGGGTAGCATCATCGAACGGTGTTGCACATTAATCGGCAAACCGGCTCGTACAGATGTAACGGTATTGACACACCACATAGTTTCCCAGCCAATACAAATAGATACTAATGTGAGAACGCAACAGGTTCTAACGTATATGCAATGTGTACTCCATACGGGTCGAACCCATCAAATTCGTGTACACCTATCCCATTTAGGTTTTCCTTTAGCTGGTGATGATTTATATGGCGGTCATTTGGATTATATCCGTCGGCAAGCATTACATGCGGGATACCTTGCTTTCACCCATCCTATAACACAGGAATATATAGAACTACGAGCCCCTCTGCCTAAGGATATGAAACGTTTGCTACATCTATAACATATTAATCTACAAAACAATATAAAATTGTGGTACTTTATATTGTTTCTTGATATACTAACAATGAATAGATATGTATCATCATAAGTTGATGACAATACTTTCAATATATATAGAATCGGCTACTAAGCCAAGGAGGACAACATGCCATTAGTAACGACTACAGAAATGTTTAAAAAAGCTTATGAAGGTGGCTACGCAGTAGGTGCTTTTAACGTTAACAATATGGAAATCGTACAAGGTATCGTCGATGCAGCAAAAGAGGAACAATCCCCTCTTATTTTGCAAGTATCTGCAGGTGCTCGCAAATATGCTAAACATATTTATCTTGTAAAACTAGTAGAAGCAGCATTGGAAGATAGCAATTTACCAATCGCTCTTCACCTTGACCACGGTGATTCCTTTGAAATCTGTAAAGATTGCGTAGACGGCGGTTTCACATCTGTTATGATTGACGCTTCTCACCATGATTTTGAAGAAAACGTAAAAATTACAAAACAAGTTGTTGAATACGCTCATGCGCATGGTGTTGTAGTAGAAGCAGAACTTGGTCGTTTAGCTGGCGTTGAAGATGATGTTAATGTATCTGATGCTGATGCTCGTTTCACTGATCCTGAACAAGCTGCTGAATTTGTAGCATTAACAGGTGTTGATTCTTTAGCTATTGCCATCGGTACAAGCCACGGTGCTTACAAATTCAAAGGCACACCATACCTCGACTTTGAACGCTTAGAAAAAGTGGGTAAATTATTGCCTAACTTCCCTATCGTTTTGCATGGTGCGTCCTCTGTATTGCCTGAATTTGTAGCCAAATGTAACGAATTTGGTGGCAACATCCCTGGCGCTCAAGGCGTACCTGAAGAAATGCTTCGCAAAGCAGCACAAATGGCTGTTTGCAAAATCAACATCGATACAGACCTTCGCCTTGCGATGACTGCATCTGTACGTGAGTACTTGGCACAAAATCCATCTGAATTTGACCCTCGTAAATATTTAGGACCTGCACGTGATGCTATTAAAGGCATGGTAGCTCACAAAATTAAAGATGTATTAGGTTCTTCCCACAAACTATAATCTATGGCTAGTGGATTTGTAAAAGGAACCTTAATATTAACCATTGCCGGTTTCGTAGTGAAAGCCATCGGTAGTATCAACTGGATTCTTCTCTCCCGTATCTTGGGCGGTGAAGGCATCGGGATCTACCAGATGGCCTTTCCTATCTATTTGTTACTATTACAAATTTCGAGCGCAGGTGTGCCGATTGCCATCTCTATTTTGACGGCAGAACGATTAGCATTGCACGACTTTGGCGGTGCTAAGCGAGTATTCAATATTTCTTTCACAATGCTGACCATTACAGGCTTTATCGCCAGCTTGGCCATGTACTTTGGCGCAGATTGGCTTATCTCAAGCGGTCTCATTGCTGAAAGTCGTGCCTACTACTCTATCATCGCACTTGCTCCGGCAGTATTCTTTGTCACTTGGATATCCTGCTTCCGAGGCTATATCCAAGGTTATGAAATGATGACTCCAACAGCAGTCAGTCAAATCGTAGAACAATTATTGCGTGTTATCGTCATGCTTGGTGCAGCGGCCATCTTATTGCCATATGGCTTGCCAGCTGCAGCAGGCGGGGCTAGCTTAGGCGCTGGTGTCGGTGCCTTTGGGGCCTTTCTTGTACTGTTATACTATTACTACAAATTGCCTAAAGCTAGTAGCACTGGTGAAATCTACGATGGTCCACGCGAATCAGCTAAAGAAATTTTGTCGCGTCTCTTATCGTTATCGATTCCGATTTCATTGGCCAGTATCATGTTACCGTTGACGGCCAACCTTGATTTGCTTATCGTACCGCGTCGCCTATTAGACGCCGGTTTTCCGATGAATGAAGTAACAGAGTTGTTCGGTTACCTTACCGGTATGGCGGTTCCGCTCATTAACTTGGCTACCATCATTACGGCTGCCCTTGCTACGAGCATCGTACCAGCCATCTCTCATGCTTTTGCTAAACGAGATCATGACGGCATTTACGAACGCACTGCTGGTTCTATGCGCTTAACATTTATGGCAACCGTACCATTTACGGTGCTATTATATGTACTTGCGGCACCAACTGTTACATTGATTTACAATGCACCTAAGGCAGAACTGGCAACACAAATCACAGCATTCTCTATATTCTTCCTCGGTGTACACCAAGTTACAACAGGGATTCTACAAGGCCTTAACAAGCCACGTATTCCTGTTATCAATATGGGGATTTCTTTAGTCATTAAGGTCATCCTTAACTGGACATTAACAGCTATTCCTTGGCTTGGCATCGGCGGTGCCGCTTGGGCAACTGTTGCCGATATTGGCTTTGCGGCTTTACTCAATTTGATTTACATCAAAAAATACACAGGCTACTTCCTCGATATATCCCTTCTATGGAAAAACGTGGTCAGTGCCGGTGTCATGGGGGTACTCATCTTCTTGAGCTACCACTACTTAATAGATATTTTACCAATGTGGGCTAACTTCATACTCACAGGTATCGAAGGTTTATTACTCTACGTCATCATCATGGTTCTCTTAAAAGGACTTAATAAAAACGATGGTGCTAGCATGCCACTTATTGGTAGATTCTTTAGATAATTACATATACGAATAGAAAGAGGACCGACTCGTTTGAGCCGGTCCTCTTTCTACTAAGCAATATATATGCATCGCTTGATGTAATCATATAAAATCACAATATATAATAATTTATTTTTTCTTGTTCAATTGTTCCGATATATTTCGTTCAATTAAGAACTTTGGCATGCCTAAACCCAATTTAAATCTACCATAATCCTCTTTATTATGCTTATAATCTACATATTGAACGATATCACGTAATTTAAAATTGCTTACATGTACATCATGAGGTTTGACCATATAATGAGTATAAAGATGTGTATCATCAAATACAGTCATCACAAACAAAGTATCCTTTTCGCCCTTAACTTCATAATAAGCACCTGGTAAAGCATCATTCCATACGGTAGCAAATTGAATAGACTTACCTTCATTTAATCGATCTGCACCAATAAATCCAATTAAAGAATGGTTCATTATATTCTGTTTCTTTGGATCGTCTCGTTTAAAAAGAGGTCTAACAGAAATAGACTCTTTAATTTTACCAGACTTAAAATACTCGACTTGGCTACCATTTTTAGTAACTTTTGTACCTAAAGATTTACTATTTTTCAAAATCCTAAAGGCAAAAGGTCCTCTATGTACTTCAGAGGTATATTCTAATATATTACTAGCAGGTTTTACCGATGGCAATACGATGTTCGCCAAACCATTCATAGTTGCTTTGACTAAAGCATCATCACCTTTAGAACTTATCTTTTTAACTACCCCTTTAGGAAGCATATACCCAATATGATAGGAAATCGTCGGTTGTTTTGGCATAGTAAAATTGATTGTTCCTTCTACCAAATCATTCTTATATACGATTGAATCCCATGTAGCCTTTTCAATGGTTGGATATGTAAAAGTATTAGCACCTAACACCTTTTCACTAATTTTTTTGTTACCTGCTATGGGATTATATCTTTTATAAAATACTTCTTTCATAGCATCAGAATTCAGCTTACTATATGGAATGTTCGTATCTTCCCAATTATCACTCTTAGGCTGTGGTCTTAACTCATAATACCACTCCCCATTATAGGTCATTACTCCACCTGCACTGATTAATTCTTTATGCTTACCCATACTTCCATTAGCTTGAGCCACAATGCTTGATTGGGGAATAGTAAATTTTATATTCGCTCCGTTTTCTTTTAAAATAAACACCGTACTAGAATATTTAATACCATGATTTAATTCCGTTGTATGATATATATCCATCGGTACTCTAGACATATCATAATTAGGAATGTCAGCATCCTCTTTTTTAATCTTCTCTATAATTTTTTGGTCCATTTGCCTTGAATCTACCGTATTCTTACGATAATTTTGGTATTCATCAGCAGATATGGACGCATCGGCGCCAGGAATATTTACATCGATTGCATAGGATTGACCCATACCAACAGTTAATCCTAATAGACCTAATACTATCACACGTTTCCAATTCATAAAATCTCTCCTCAATTTATACTATACAATCTAAAACACATTATACCTAAATGTTAATTTTTTATCAAATTTCTATAAATTTATTTTAGATTTTTTAGTTAACACCTCATTTACACAAATGTAATTCCTACTTGTATAATATGTCATAGTATATTTTAAGGAAATGAATTATAATTATACTGTTCTTGATGTACAGTATTTTACACATTGAGGTGATAGTATGAAAAAACCATTAATCGGAATCTCCGGCAATACGCTACGCGATAACAGTGGCGCTTACGTCGATTTAATCCGTTCTTATGTAAATCAAGATTACGTCCGTTCCATCGAGGAGGCAGGCGGCATCCCTATTATTATTCCTTTTACAGAAAATTTAGAGCAAGCAAAGCAAACTGTCGATATCATTGATGGTCTACTCCTTACAGGCGGTCATGATGTATATCCGCTCAATTATGGCGAGGAACCATTACGAGGTATCGGCGATGTATTCCCGGAGCGTGATCAATTTGATTTCTCATTGCTAGCTGCAGCAGAAAAACGAAACATTCCTGTATTTGCTATCTGTCGCGGTTGTCAAATCGTAAATGTCTATCGTGGAGGCTCTTTATATCAAGATTTACCATATGATGAAAATTGTACAATCAAGCATAGTCAAAATCAAACGCCTGCATTGCCTACACATACGGTAGAAATTACTCCAAATTCAAAACTAGCCACAATTATCGGCACTACAACATGGATTACAAATTCCCACCATCATCAAACGTGTCGTAATATTGGTGAAAGTCTAGTTGTTACCGGTCGTGCTAAGGACGGAACGGTAGAGGCATTAGAAGATACAAGTCGCCCTTGGTTCGTAGCGACTCAATTTCATCCAGAAATGATGCATGTTAAAGACGTACATGCGAAAACTTTATTTAAATCCTTTGTAGATGCTACTAAGGAGGTTCACTAATGGATAAAAAAAGTAAATTTGGATTTTGGAGTATTGTACTCCTTGGGATCAATGGCATCGTAGGCACTGGTATTTTCTTATTACCTAACAAGGCCTATGCTATTATTGGTTCCGCTAGTTTAGGTGTTCTTCTATTTGATGCTCTCATTGCAGGTTGTATTGCCTTATGCTTTGCAGAAGCAGCTAGTCTATTCACACGTAATGGAGGCCCTTATTTATATGCTAAACACGCACTAGGCGATTTTTGGGGCTTTGAGGTTGGTGTTCTTAAATGGATTGTAACCGTTATTGCCTGGGCTGCTATGGCCGTCGGCTTTGCTACAGCACTAGGTGCTGCCGTGCCATCCTTAAGCAGCGATTTTGCAAAAGACGTCATTTCCTTTATATTAATCGTAGGCTTAACAATCGTAAATATATTTGGTGTTAATGTCTCTAAAGTTGTTAATAACTTAATTACCATTTCCAAACTAGTTCCTTTAGCCTTATTTATTGCCATAGGTATATTCTTCATTAACGGTGCTAACTTTACACCTATATTTCCACAAGATACTTATATAGACGGATCGTTTGCCCAAGCTGCCGTTCTCTTATTCTTTGCGTATACAGGATTCGAAGTTATCGCTATTGCTGCAGAGGATATGAAGAATCCTAAAAAGAATTTACCTCGTGCCATTATTATGTGCATGCTTATTGTATCCGTTTTATATATGGCAATATTGGCTGTTTCTATTGGGGTTCTAGGGCCTGATCTAGCAAATACCAAAGCTCCCGTACAAGATGCTTTCAATGTCATTGTAGGACCTATTGGCATGTACATTGTATTAGCAGGCACATTAATTTCTATGGGCGGTATCAACTTTGCGGAAGCCTACTATGCCCCACGTATTGCTACGTCCATGGCAGAAGATGGGATGCTACCAAGTGCATTAGCTAAACGTAATCGTTACAATGCACCATATGTGGCGGCTATCGTAACAGCTATTGCGAGCGTATTACTGGCATGGTCCGGTTCTTTTACTACACTGGCAGCTATTAGTGCAGTATCTCGCTTTACACAATATTTACCAACTTGTTTATCTGTCATTATTTTCCGTCGTAAATGGGCCGATAAAGAACGGTCCTATACAATTCCAGGCGGATACACAATACCAATTATTGCTATTGCTACCTCTCTTTGGATGCTATGGCAAGCGCAAACAAATCAATTGCTATGGGGCCTTGGTGGATGTATCGTCATCCTTCCACTCTACGTTTGGTACTGGCGCAAGAAAAAAGCAGGCTTAATTAAAGAAAAAGAAGATATGTAAATAGCTATATATACCAACACACAAAAGAGGCAGGAATGAATTCCTGCCTCTTTTACTATTATAATATGTCTTCTTCTATAGTCTCTGTTAAATCTTCTTCGATATAACCATATTCATCATTGAATTCTTCTTCGTCGCGCGTATCGATGTATATACTGATTACGGCCAAGGCCCCTTGTTCGTTAAGACTCACAATAAGACTCATCGGTCCATACACCAAGATAAGATTATCGTCCTCATCACGAATAATATGTGGTACAGCAGCAAAATGCTGATTCATAAGTTGATCAAAATAATCCTCTACATCGAGACCGTTTTCTAATGTAATGGATTCTGCATCGCCTTTTTGGAACACTACCTTTGTATCTTGATCAATGAATTGGTAGAAATCATCGATATCAAAATTATCTGTTTCAAGCCATATGCTAAGGGCCACAATCCAATCTTTCACAGTATGTGGTACAATTGGGAAACGATATGGCGTTTCATCTAAGGTTAAACGAAGCTCGTCGTATTCAAACTCATAATTTTCTTGGCTAGAAACGATGCGGTCAATACGGCCATCCTCATTGATATCAACAAACAACATATACGCATATTGATTGCCCTCTTCATAGGCTACGGTCAAACCATGACGACCCTCATGAAATAAAGCGCCTTCTTCGTATACCTCTGTAATATGCATAACACGACAAATAACCGGTACATGGTCAGATTGGATAGAATCAACCATGGCCGTCAAGAATTCTAAGCTTTCACGTTTATTACGAGCAATAATGCCTCGGCCCGTAGAAACATATTCGCAATCATCGTCGAGCATAGCTTCAACACCATGAAGATTTGCGGATTCTAACGTGGCTTTCATCAATAATAAAGATTGTATTTCAGTCATACTAATCCTCCAAATATTTTCAACTAGTATACTAATTGTATCATAGACTAATTTAAAATTCTCGGTTCATGTCATATAATGGAAGAAGATTATATAGATTTTGGAGGTCCCCATGAAATATACAACTATCGTATTTGATTGTGACGGCACATTGCTCGACACATTAACCGATTTACGCAATGCAGTAAATTATGTATTACACGCACATCATTTACCCGAACGGTCTATTCCCGAGGTGAAAGCAGTCCTTGGCAACGGCGTGGCTCATTTGATGCGTCAATCATTACCTACATCTATTTCAGATGATGAATTTACAAACTATCTTGATGAATTCAAAGCATACTATGAAAAACATCTACAAGATTATACAGCACCATACCCTGGCATACTTGATGTATTAGATACATTACGTGCCAAAGGATATAAGCTCGCCATTGTTTCTAATAAAATCCAAGAAGGTATTACCCCATTAAATAAGGAATACTTTGGCGACCGTTTGCCAGTAGCTATTGGTGAAAGGCCTGGATTACAACGTAAACCAGCACCAGACATGGTATTACAAGCCTTACAAGAATTAGGTTCCACACAAGGTGAATCTATCTACATCGGTGATTCTGAAGTAGATGTAGCTACTGCAAAGAACTCAGGCCTACTATGCATTGGCGTTACATGGGGCTTTAGAGATGAACAATTACATAAAGAGTTAGGTGTTACACATATTGCCCGCAAAGCAGAAGATATTGTAACTATTATTGAAAAACTCAACGCATAAAAACGACTAGCCACAACATACATGCATGTTGTGGCTAGTCATTTTATAATATATCATGTTACATGCCAATACCAACAAGTGTTAATACTTCCATAATAACAGGTATCACAAATACAAATAGTATAGAACTAATCATTACGAGTCCCGTTGCAAATGGCAAATCAGAACCAGCTTCGTTAGTTACAATTGGCAATACAGCAATAACAGGTCCTGCCGACTGGACGATAAATGTCACGACAGCCACGGGATCTAATGTAATGCCCATGAAGTATTTTGTAGCATAGATGACACAAAACATAATAAATGGTGCTACCACAAAACGTCCTATAATGCCACCAATAGAATCTTTGTTCAACCGCATACTTTTTAATCCTGCATCATGTAGCACAATACCAATATAAATCAAAGATAATGGTGTTACCATATTACCAATATAATTCAACGTATTATGTAATACCGTAGGCAATGGAATCTGAGCATACAAAAATACTAGTGCCAAGAAAAATCCTAGTAAAGGAGGCGGCAACAATTTTTTCCAAGAAAACTTACGCACTAACGAGCGGAAACTTTCATTATGATTGGCCCCATTAGCAGGTAATGGATCACCCTCAATAAGGAATACACCAAACATCCATACAGATATAGTATTACCAATATAATACAGCAAGAAAAACGGTAATGCATCGGGCCCAAACAAGGCAATCTGTACAGGTAGTCCAATAAATAAACAATTATCGTTAACCACCATATTAATAAAAATACCGCGGCGTCCCCGTGGGACATGTACAATTTTCATCATTATAAACGCTATGATGTACGACACCACATAGGTCAACATCACAACGAGTAAACCATACCTCAAGTTCCATAAGTCGGATGTTTGCACATTATGTAACACAGACATAAATACGCCAATTGGCAAAATGACGGACATAATTAACCGTGATAAATTTGAGCTAAATGTATCATTAAACATGCTCCGCCCTTTAAGAAAATACCCAAGTGATATGAGCAAGACGATAGGCATAATACTTTGTAATGAAGTAAGAAAAACCATATAACCTCCTACATAATCTATATGTAGTATATCACAAATCAAACCAAACAATTTACGTAACCGAAACAAAATCTACTAAGGTTATACGTTAAATATGGGTAAAAGCATCCTATAATTGATTAAAAACTAAATAATACAAGTTAAAGGTCTATATATTACTAAGTTGTAATATATAGACCTTTTTTCATTACATATGTACCTTTAATTTATTTATAGCTAAATTGCGCATCCATAATCATTTGTCGCAGTTGTTCAATACGTATACCGTTTGGCAGTCTATCTCTATAGAACTGCAATTTATAATAGTATCTAGTTCCTTCATAATCAGTAACTAGTACCATATCCGTCCTATTCTTTAAAGGCCAGCCATACATAAATTCAGCAAGTAAACTACGCACACCATCATTATTAACCTCTATTACACTATCCTTAATGGGCAATACCATCTTAGCAGTAGGTTCAGGAATCATTCTCTCTTTAACAAGATTTTTAATCTCATTATCTAAGGACATACTACTATCATCAATAGATCTAGCCTTAACATGCATAAATACCCCATCAGAGGTTCTAAACACCCTACCATCAATATCCTTTGTTTCGCCTTTCGTCTCAATAGCATCCTTTAATACGCGGAATTGATACGGTCCGAAGAATTTTGTTTCTGTAAAAGTATCTAACGAGTCATCATGTTGACCATTATGCTCATTCGTAACATGTATCATTGGTGTTGTAGTTGTATCAATTGCTTGTGAAAGCACTGGTACTGCTAGCAATACACCAAAGCTGATAGCATATATTATTCGTTTCATCTCTATGTCCTCCATGATTAACGATGATGTGGAAAATCCTGTTCAATATCCTCTCTATAATCATCTTTATACCGAATTTCATCAATCTCTGCTGGAGTCAACACACGACCTTCAGCATTTACATATTCACGGAATTCATTAAAATATATCCCCTCTATATCTGAAGGTTCTAATTGTGGTTCATATGATTCAATATTTCCATATGTGCGATTGACTTCCTCTAATATGCGATTCTGTTTTTCTAAATCTGCATCACTATCTGTTTGATCATTCGATAATCTAGATTTTGCAATAAGTGCAATGACGATGACGGCAATAACTAAATAGAACATAGGTCTCTCCTACAACACGACTGCTATATTATTAATTGTAACATATTGGATTATATAAATTAAAAAAGTCAAGTAAAAAAGGTTCCTATTGGTCACCTAGGTGACTATTAGGAACCTCTAATCTATTTACTTTTACACTTGCCATCGTTATATTGAACTTGAGGCCTCTAAATGGGTCCAGCCTTTGCTAATCAACTCGAGGATTGGCGGTGTTCAATATGAGTACATACAAAGTATTATCGTTAATGATTTCCTTTGGCATACTTGTAGCGACCATTATCATGGCTGCAAAGTGATTGACCTCTAGGTAAAAGCTAGCTTTCTAATCGTGGCATGAAAAAAGGCCCGACAGAGAAGTCAGACCGTTTCTTCAATTTCATTTATTAGAAGCGAAGTCTGGCGTCCAAACCATTTATGCCTCACTTTGATATAAATTATATCATATCTAAGCACGGAAAGGAATCAAACAATTTCTTTCCGTGTTTTCATTTATAACCCTTTATAATATAAAAGGTTCCTATTGGTCACCTAAGTGACTATTAGGAACCTCTAATCTATTTACTTTTACAACTGACATCGATATATTATTAAAGTGAGGTCCCTAAATGGGTCCAATCTTTGCTAATCAACTCGAGGATTGGCGGTGAGTTAACGTATGAAAAAAGGCCCGACTGTGAAGTTAAACCATTTCTTCAACATTAAATTCTAGAAGCGAAGTCTGGCGTCCAAACCATTTATGCCTCACTTTGATATAAATTATATCATATCTAAGCACGGAAGGGAATTAAACAAATCCTTTCCGTGTTTTCATTTATAAGCCTTCATGGTGCATACGAATAGCATAAACCTCTTGTAATACAGGCGGTTGCTCCTCCATAAGGTCTCTCATAGAAATAAGTCTACGTTTTCCGATACGTCTATCTAAAACTGCAAAAATACGTACAATTAGATTATCACTGATTAAGCTCTTATCAATACTTTGATTGTCAAATTCATCAAAGGCTTGATAAAAGCACCGCTGATCAAACACGCCTAATTCCAATGCTATATTGTCTATGAACGGAAACTCTTCACGCATCCGCCTATCATAGGTATCGTCCTTTGGGAATAAATGAGCTTTCACATATTAATTCCAATAATTACCCTTTATAATTTCCTTACCATTATATCTAATAGCCGCCCTCCCCTCATGATCAGGCGATTTACTATAAGAGGTAGCAAAATATTGAATATGGCCCTGCAAGCTAGGTGCTAAATATTCTGTTTCTAACTTATGTCGTATACCAGAACATGTAGGCATGCTATTTACTCCTTAAAACTACTGGTATGAAAAAAGGTCCGACATTGATTGATATGTACCCAAATAATGTTTGCTTATTACAAATATTATATATACTTATACCAAATGCCTTGGAACTGTGGATATCGAATTCCTAAATTTTGAACGTTCTTTTTCTCTAATACGATCAGCAATCTCCAAAATTTTATTTTTTATCCATAAATTAGCAGTTGTGCCCTCAGAGTAATCCGCCTCTGCATACATATCAACTCGACCATCAATACGCATTTGTTCGACTTGCTTTAAGGCATCACCATCTTCTCTAGGATAAATAGCAAAAGTAGTTCCACCTTTTTGCTTTACTAAGGAAAAAGCGGGAATATCACTAGGACCATCAGCAATATATATCATATTTTCAAAAGGTACACGTCTCATATCAAATGATATTTTAGCATTTACATCAACATGGAGTTCTTTGTTCCAACTTCCTTTATTAATTTCAAAAATTGCACGCGTTTTTGTTGTATTATCTATCGTATAGACTACATCACTAAGAACAAGATCATTATTTATATTAGTTTCAATAAGCTCACAACCCCATATTGATTTAGCAACATCATTTAATCTTGATCCGCGAATTAACTCTGCAAAGCCTGTACTTACAATATAATTCTCAACTTGAATATCATAATCCTTATATTCAGCTTTATCTTGAAAGAGATTATTTAATGATGCTAAGAATTCTGGTACATTTTTATAAAACTCTTGTTTATTACCATACTCATGTAATTTTTTATTATTTAATCCATCAAACTTCCCTTCACGAATATATTGAAGAAATAAATTTAAATAATATGTATCAGAATTAATGCGTATATTAGGATATTTCTTACATAAATCATCTTGTTTTTGATTATTTTCCGCCCAAAATTCCTTAGCATCAATACCATATTCTTTAAAAATCGGATCCTGCATATACCCATTAATTAAAGTTTTATCACAATCCCATATTACAGCAATTATGTTTGACATATTTATACCCGCCTATATAAAACCACAAAACACAACATTCAAAAACTAAATTCTTATGTTCCTTTAATAAAATAGTATTACATCCCCCTATATAACTGATGTAGAGCTAGTTATATTCATTTAAATTCACTTTATATATGAACACCGAGAAATATCAATTAATGAATCAAATTATATCGCTAATAAATCTAAAGTAAGTATATTATGTTGTAAATTATACGTAATTTTAGTAAAAATAGATAATTTTTCATCAACTTCATTATCATTTATTAGCTTACGCATCTCATGTGCTTTAGTTAGTTTGACTGACAATAAATTTAAATGATCATTAAACGATAGTACATCCTCATCAAAAGCAGACGTAGCATCAAAAAGTATACTAAAATCCATTGCATTAGCCTTATAAAAATTATAGTTATTCTCTTCAATCAATAATACTTTATCTAAGGTGTCAAGATTAGTTACATCGGTAAATATCTCTTTAGTATTCGAATCACTCTGTAGTTGTGATAATTGACTAATATAAAGCTCTTCATACAAAATTGAATACACATAAAGACTATATCTAGTTTTATGACTCAACCGTGAATCTTCAGCAAGAATATTAGTTAAAATATTAAGTTTATTATAGTCTTTATTAGAATCAGAATCTATCGTTTTTACTTTATCAACTAATTCTGAATACATAGTCGATTGACTATAAAATAATTTTATATTTTCATAATTAGATCCCACTATTATTACTATATTAATAATTCCAATTATCAAAATCGAGCTAACAAAAGATATAATATTACGACATGTAAAATCTAATTTTAATATACCGAAAATAATTTTCCACCAAATGATTATAGTAAATAAAAATATTCCAAATTTACACGCTAATATAAAATTATATTGATGTAAAATAGTTGCCTCATATATATTTACATACGATAAATATACATTAGCTATATAAACATCAATACTCCCTGAAGATGTATTATTCAGTAATTGATTAACAACTTCTAAATTACTAATAATACTATCATTTGTAAGCAGAAAAATTGACAATATTCCACTAAATAAAAAATAAATATACCCTGAAAAAGCAGCAAATCCAGAAGCTCCTAATACACTACTCACAGTAATTTTAATTTTAGATAGTCTATATATAAGAATTGAGAATAAAACAGAAAAAATAAAATTTCCCAATAAAAAACTAAGAAATTTAATGCTCCAAATCTTTGTAACTGGCGATATATTAGAAATATCTTTACTAGCTATTGTCAATATAACCCCTGTAATAGAATCTAACTCTAAATGCATAGAAATTAAATTTAATGCAATAAAATTAATTATTAAAAAGATTATCCCCCAAAGCAAGTACACTTTAGGAATCTTACTGACATTGAATATAGATAAATATAGACAGATAAAATAGCGTTTTATAAACCCACTAATTTTATCCACCAAGTTATCAATATTTTTTAAAAGTTTATATATATTAATCAATCTCCTCATTTGCATTAAATAACAACATACTAGTTCTCTTCAAAATATAACTCAACTAAGTCCTGTATTCTCCCTTCTTTAGCATAAGGTATCGTATCTTCTTGTACAAAATTCTTTCTACTTACATTATTACTAATTGGTCCAAATATAAAGTTAGTTGCAATCCGATAGATAATAGCCGATGGTGCAAAACCATAAACTTGATTTTCAAGAATATGTTTCAATCGGTCTTTATCATCTGGAAATTGTTGTTTCATAGATTCATTGTTGTATAAACGTTTAACCAATTCAGCAATATACAATCCAGATTTCATATAGAGATCTATATAGGTTTTCGTTGAATCAGCAAAAATATTAGGATTTTCTTTTTCCAATTCATCAACCATTCGTTTTACTACTTTTTTAGGTGTAAAGATTTGATTTGTTTGTTGTGGTGGAATGTAATCAAAGATATCTTCTTTATTATCTTCAAAGTAATTAGCAAGTTCTGCTTTTTTACGTAAGAATTCAAGTATAGCCTCATTAACTGTCGGTGCATCAAACAAATGACCATTAAAGTCATCTCCACCATCACGTAGATATCTAAATTGATCTAATGTGATTCCAGTAACTTCATGGAAAACATCTTCATCTACATAGGTATCAAAATTGTCTAATGTAAGCTGCTCATCACCATATGCCATAAGGAAACTTGGAATTGTTCTAGCAAATCCACGTAGATGACCACGGATTTTTTCTTCATCACTATTCATTCGGTTTTGTAGAGCTTCTACTTCCTGCTGTTTAATAATCTGTTTAGGCAATTCCTGTAATGTTGTACTAATATCTTTCGTAAATTTATCTTTATATTCTACTTTTACAGCACTAATTGCTTCTTCTCGTTCGGTTTCAATCGCTAACTTTTCCTCTTCTGATGTAGCAGCTTCAATTTTCTCTTTATATTCAGCTTCTTTATGTGCAATAGCAACATTTTGTGCCTTATCATTTTCTTCAGCTACCGTCTTAATTGCATCTTTAATATCTTTTTCAATTCGTTGTGCAGCACGATTTTTAAGGCCATACGTTTCTTGCATTTCTTGAACAATTGGTGTAATAACAGGTGCAGTCACACGAGCTAGCATATCCTCCAATGTCGGTTTTAAATCTTCATTACGTATCGTATTTTCAATGCTTGTAATTGAACTTCTTAATTTATCCCCAAATAAAGCCTCTTGCTTATTAATAACGATTTCGTCTAGAACAATTGGATTATCATCATCATCTAACTCAACATCAACAATATCAATGTCATCGTTTCCTACAACAACTTTACCTTGAGATGCTTCAGGCAATTCACTTAGAATATCTAAAACAGTTTGAGTCGCCCTAAAAATACCAGCAATATTATCAAATAGAAGATTAGACATGAAACCGCGTTTAACAACTTCTTGGGCTTTAATTTGCTTAGGAATCTTCATTACCTGAGCCGCATCAATCTCTACCATTCGACCTGATGAGTCCTCAGCTATAACAGGGAAAAAGTTTAATAATTCACCGATATTCTCTTTTCTTTCATCAGTTGTACCATGTCCATTAGCAGTTGCCATAGATAAATCATTAGCAAATTTATCATAAATAATCAGTGTACGTTCTGGTGCAAAATCAAATACATAAGCCCGTTCTTTTCTATAGTGTTTACCTTTTTCTGTCCAAGAATATGGATTTTGTGCCCTAAAAGCAGCCTGCATATACTGAGCCGGTGACTTCATATTACATAGCATAATAACACCAGTCCACTCTGGAACTGTAACACCAGTTGTTAATTGGCCCACTGAAAGTGTAATTGTCTTATCATTCTCTTTAATTGCTTTACGAACAGCCGCTAGAGAACGAAGATTCTCAGTTCCCTCATCACTATTATGTTCATAAGCATTACCTGAACCAGCAGCTAATACAATTCCATAATTTTCAAAAGTAGGATGATTTTCCAATAATTTCTTTAAAGCTTTAGCTGAATTTACACGATCTAAAATCCAAAATGTATGCTTTAATTCATCGCGTAAATCTTTTGTAGAGAATGGATATTTTTCATTATGTGTTAATGTATCAAGCCACGCTATAACCACCTCTTTGTGAATAAACTCACCACTCTCATTAGTGGCAAAGAACTCATTCAAATCAAATGCATAATCATAGTTTTCACCATCAACAGTTACACCATCATTAATGACATCTAAAACCATCTTAGACATTTGATAAGTAAACATATTCAGTTGAGGCAAAGCTTCGTATGGATTCTCGCTTTCACAGGTACTATCCCAATTTTTCTTGGCTTGTTGTTCATCTGCATAGGACCAATTATAAATTTGTTCATCACTAAATTGACCTTTTGCGATGGATTTAAATGGTGTGCCCGACAAATGCAGGGTCCAACGTCTATGTATATTGCTAAATGCAAAATCCGATTTACGTGTATCTACTGCTTCATGAGCCTCATCTATAATAACTAAATCCCAATGTAAATCGGCTACCCATTTTAATTTATCGTATTCGCCACCAAAATATTTAGACCCTTTTAAATCTTGTAAGCTGATGAAAGCAATTTGTTTTGCCTCATCATGTTCACTAAGATATTCAATAAATTGTTCTCGACTCATAGATGGTCTGTCTTTTAAAGAGTCGGTACTACTAACAAATTTATATTCTGTATTACCCGCAATAAACTGATCAAAATCATCATACCATGAATTCGCAACAGCTGGCCGATTGGTAAGTACTAAAACATTTGTTACGCCTAATCTTTTAACTAAATCATAGGCTGATAATGTTTTGCCAAACCGAGGTTTTGCATTCCATAAGAATTCACTATTTTCATGACTAGTGAAATATGTCACTGTTTTAGTAACGGCTTGGTCTTGCTCACGACGTAATGTATATTCATTACTTTTTCCTGGTTGATATCCTGATACATCATGATGAATAAACTTGTTAAATAGACCTTCTGATTTCTCCGGTGTACCATTGAAATAAAACCACTCTGTTTTCGGTCTACGTTGGATATCATGAAATTTTAGGAAACCATGAAAGTCATGGTCTTTAAAATTTAGACCTTTTTCTGGTCCATCTACATATTCGGCTAAATGATTCCATAAGATTTCTGTTTGAATGGCTGCTGTATGGGTTTGCTCACGAATACGAGTCTCCACATCCCGTTCCGTATAACCAATCTTAATCCATCCATCATTAGTGGTAACTTGCGGTGTAGTATATGCATAGATTTTAGGTTCTACAACCTTCCCTGTTTTTATCTCTGTCCCCATTAGTCCATAGCCCTCACTTTTGATTCAATGAAATCTATTTCATCCTGTGAAAGATTGTATTTTTTGTACAATTGTTGGTCTATGTTTTCGATGGACTGAGACCAATCAATATCTGAATTAGGTGTAAAATCTTGAAGGGGAACATATAACCATTTTTCAGCAGTATTATGTTGTGTTATTTTTAAAATTCCCAGCATAATTCTTGCAAACTTACCTTTAATATATTTTAGACAGGCATTAGCTTCATCTGCTGACTCAAAAGCACCTATTGCAAGAAAAGTTTCTGTTATCCCGATAAGGGGTTCCCCGATAAGGGGTTCCCCGATAAGGGGAGTTGCTAGAACCTCACCTATAGCACCACTTCCATTAGCTGCTGGTATAAATACATTATATTTATCTAATGTTGGGTGATTAACTATATAGTCTCGTCTAATCCATTTAAAAATACGTTCATTTTTACTTCTCCCCAATATCTGAATATATTCAAACCCATCATCTGGTCGATTATCAAAAAAAATAAAAGGTAATCGCTCAAAAATGTTCGTAGATACATCATTTTCATGACCTTTACTTAAATATTTGTAAGCATCTGGATAATCATCATGTAACTTATTCGTAAACCTATAGCTTGTTCGTGGATAAATAATTGTAGATAATGAACACCCAAATTTATAACTCTTGACTACTCTTTTAAATATATCTGCCAATTGAGGTATTGCTATAAAAATTTCTATAGGACCTAAATCACGACTAGAATCTCTATAAGATATGGCAACTCCACCTTTAATATCTGTATTTGGAAAAATATTAAAACTTTTTTGCTCATAATATGAAACTTTGAAATGTTGATCATTAAGACGTTCTTTATTCCACTTCTTAGATGTTTGACCCGCATTAAATAAAAATCTTGCTGGTGTAATTAAACATACCTTATCAGCAAGTTTAAAAGACTCATCCATAAAATAATTATAGATAGGATTACTACTTGTACTATCGCCTTCAGTTTCTTCCTGATACGGTGGATTCCCAATTACCACATCAAATTTCATTATTTCATCTCCCTTAGAAATTGAATCCATAGATACTAACATTTTATTATTCCAATCTTTAACAAGAGTAAACATATCCCCTTGCTTCTCTTGATTATTTACTTCATCAAATAGATTGAGTTGAATATTATCCTTTGAATCATCTGAATATGGGGTCTTCTTAGTCAACCCATTCATTTGGAATATATTATAAGAGATAATAGTTGCTATTTGTTTGATCACCTTCATAGTCGGTAATTTACCAAATTTATGATTATAATGTTCGCAGAATGATAATAATAAATTTTCGCGAGCCAATAGTAATGAATCACCTTGTAATTCATATCCATAGGTAGATTCATAAGCTATTTTTGACCACTTAATAAACTCTTTTTCCGTAATTGATTGTTCCGCTATTCTTTGTAATTTTCTATCTAAAAACCCAACACGCTTATCAACGGGAATAATATCTCCACTAATAGAATCATAGCGAGTTACAATATATGGACCCTCACCACAAGCAAGCTCTAACCAACGTAAAGCAATAAAATTTTCAAAAGAAATATCATCTAATTCATTCAATACAATAGATACTTGCTTATCAACAAGCCTAGATGGAGTAAATACTTCCCCCCGTTTGCGCGTACGTAGCTCTTGATTACGTTTATTTTTTTCAACACGTGGTTGAATAATAGAATCATAAGGACCTATAATTAGATTTTTTTTAATAGGCTGGTCAGCACAAAAAGGCTTCCCCATACCTTCGTAAGAAGGAGAAGCCCATACGATATTTTTATTTGTAGTCCGATCTTTTAATAAAATTGTCAACAGCGTTCCAGAATCATTAGCAATCCCTTCTTCGCTAATATCCACTGTTAATAATTGCATATAAGCCTCATTTCAAATTAATCTTACATTTGTAATCATTATATAATTATTCATCTAAACTTTAAAGTACACATTACTGTATAGAACAATAATTCAATAGGGTGTTGTAATCTATAAAAAATACAATGTCCTCTAATAGTATTTTATGAGTTATTTTTTTGTATGGCTAATTTTCGTGCAAGTAAGATATCCTTCTCATAAGATAAGTATCTCCAAATTAAATATAATAAACAAATAAAAGATAAGCTACTTAACAATAGATGATATACAATATTATTATCTAAAACGGGAGAGAAAAGTACCACACACCATAAAGTAAAGAAAAGCCCATATGTAATTAGATATTGCTTTATTGGTGCAGAAGAAAATACAAGAAAAATAAATAAGAATAAAGTAGCGACTAGAATGATTGAAACACCTGTAACTAATATAATTCCATATATCTCTTGATTTTTTTCAGTTATAAATACATTTACTTGAAATGGAATAAATAAAGTCGTAAAAGCTGTAATCATAGACATCATAGTCTTATATATAATATCAAGAGACCTTTCATATTTCTCTATAAACTCAACTTCTATATCTCGCTTCTCTTCTGACAATTTACTATATAGACGAGTATACTTTACAAAATTTTTGCGAAATACTTTGCTTTTTTTATACAGGATAGGCTCCTTTTTAAATTCTCTCATTATGTACTTCCAGTTTCTCTTAAAATTTAATTTAATCTGAATAACTTTTTCAACACATATATGAATAAATAAAACAAGATACTTCATAAATAATCCTTTCAATATACGTACTATCTATAATAAGGGATTTAATACTCTATAATGTATACAGTCATATATATATTATACAAAATACCACATCATACGGGACAAAAAATTCCTATATAATGTGGTATTATTTTCTTTACGCTCTATTTTATCACTATAGATTAAATGTAGTGCTACTTTTCGGATTCTTCAATTTCGGAAAACCATATTTCTCCAACGCATGTAAAATCTTTTGAATAGTCTCTTTCATATTATCTTTAGACACAGGTATAGAACTTACGATATATATGATTCCCTCAGCTTTTGCAGGATAAATACTTACAACACAATCATGACTATGTATGATGCGAAGCAGATATACATCATAGGTAGACTCAACATAAAAATCAAACTCCTGATTTTCATGTATTACATCAGGTATGTCGTGTACTGGTGCTACAGTACAATCAGCTATCTGAAAAGAATCTGCATCAAAATGGACTCTACAATTACGTTTCCGTTTCATCCGTTCAAGTTGTTCATCTATCATGCTTCACCACATCACTAATTAGTCGTCCCAAGTCTATAGCGTTTTTAGAGGTAATAACAGGCTTACCAGTTCTAACTTCAATAGATTTACGTGCATCACCAGCAATAGATCCACCATCTTGAGCAGCTTTTTTATTCTCCTCTAATCCTTGAGGATTAGTTGCCTCCGCAATATCCTTTGTAGCCGTTTCGGCTAACATATTTAAGATAAGTTCTGTAGTAGACATATTATCTCGTAGATTTTCTTTTTTTAGTCCCTTAAAGTCCTTATACTCTCTAGTCGTCATTCCAGACCAAGCTTTAGAGATTTCATTCGTTAGGATAGCATATTCATTACCAGCTTTAACACCATGATCTTGCCAAGTATCGGTTAATTCTTTACGAACCTGAATGGCCTGTAATCGTTGATTAATCCATTCTAGGCTATATCCTTTTCTAGCATATCCTTCTAGGGCCCTATCTATAGTTAGCTCTGGGTCAATTATCTCATCAATACGCTCTTACCAACTTCAGCCAACCACATTTTAAACGGTTCCGCTTTAGGAGAAGGCACAGATTGGATTATACGAAAAATACCTTGCATATCAGCTACATCAGTCTTATATAACTTACCATCTGTCGACTTAAGTTTCAGTTGTCGACAAAATGTCGACAACTCACTTCGTTCTTCTTCTGACATACGTTTTTTCACACGATACCAATAGTCACGCGGATTATTGCTTTCAGTCAGAGAACCTATCACATCAACTACACTAAAATACCACTCTTCCCTTTCGTTATCCCACACAGAACGAATTTGGCTACCTTCAAATATCTTTATATCATCACTCATAACAGTTCCTCCTCTCTTTAAACACAAATATATGTTCTATATTATTATCTATAGTATAAGCCTTTTAGAATAAGAAATAAAGATATTTTCTAGAAAAATAGAGCTCTTTTTTAACTTTTATCACACACAAAAAGCCCTCTATCACAAGACATATGCCTCGCAATAGAGAGCCTATAGTTACATGAAAAAATCTAACCTATGGTAAGAGTTACTTCATAAGGTATTTTTAAATTCCTTACATTATCTATTATTTCGCATTCTTAATATCAACCGTCACCATGTCTTTTGGCATCTTAGCCCCAAGCCCACTTTGGAATGTGTTATAGTAGTCCTTATTGTTATTAGTGTCTACATATTGCACAATATCTCGCAAATCTTTTTCGATTAAAGAGCTAGTATTATAGGTCATAATAAAGTGATTGTATACGTATTGTTTATCATGGGATATTAACATATATATCGTTGTTTTAGGGCGCTTAATTTGCATATATACAGATGGCATAGCATCATTCCATACGGTAGCAAATTGGATTGGTTGGTGCATCGAATACTTGTCAGTTAGGATAATACTGCGTACGGCTTTTGGGAAAATCTTCTCTGAATGTTGTATATCTCCAGCCTCAACTGGCATCACCATGATACCTTCTCTATACTGATCGCTATCGTAGACATACATATACGAATTATTTTTATCTTCCCGCATCATTTTACTTGTTTTTAGCGTTAAGAATGTAAAATCATTAATTTTCAAAGCTTTGCTTTTTGAAAGAATATCCT
Organism: uncultured Veillonella sp.; assembly: GCF_934230905.1. Classification (GTDB taxonomy): domain Bacteria; phylum Bacillota; class Negativicutes; order Veillonellales; family Veillonellaceae; genus Veillonella. The sequence continues at coordinate 99,570 of NZ_CAKQFJ010000004.1, forward strand.
TCGCTGGTTCAATGGATGGTAATACATAGTTTACCAACGGGGACATTATTATGTCTTTAGCCTTATCAACACCTTGTACTTTTAACACACTAAACTGTTTTCTAGGCATAAAATTATAACCCACATGATACGAAATTGTCGGTGTATTTTTCATCGTAAAATTAAGACTTCCTACCATTGGTGCATCCTTAGCATACGTGACATCCCATGTTGCTTTTTCAACCGTAGGATACGTAAATTTACCAGCATATAATGAATGGTCATCACCACGAAATACGCCAGCTGTTTTCTCTGCGATAGCTTTCATATCATCAATAGTCAATTTGCTATAAGGAATCTTACTATCCTCCCAATTATTGCCTGCTGGTTGATGACGTAATTCATAAGCCATCACACCGTCAGGGCTCATAATCATTGCATTTCTGAAAGCAGGTGTACCATCTGCAACTTTCTCAGTATTCCCATATCGACTCGAGTATGGCACAGTAAATTTTACATTGGCCCCATCCTCTTTCAATATAAATACGGATGAAGAAAAGTCCAATGCATGGTTCAACTCACGATTAGAATAAATGACATCATTTAAATCTAATTCACCGTTACCTACCACTTCTTTTGGCATATATGTTTTTATATCCTTTTCAACCTCCCGTTCCATCTGCTGCGCATCTGCATCAGTCTTACGATAATTTTGATACGCATCCTTTGATACTGTCGGATCTGCACCAGGTATATTAATATCAATTGCATGACCACCCAATGTAACACAACTTAAACAGAGCGTAGCCATCAATACACGTTTCATCATACAAACTCTTCCTTTCACATAAATTTTCTCAAATAGTATATATGTATAGAATATCATATTTTATTTGACTCATAGTAGTATAATATAAATATAAAAACAAGGAGATGATTACTATGAAATTTACAAAACGTATACTCATCATGACTGCTTTAGCCGTAACCGCTGTTATATCTACTGGATTTGCTTACGATTATGTATGCAATAACTCTCAGTACAATTGCAACACTAACACACAATACAACTCCGATAACAATGCGAACAATACTAACTATGCAACATCCAACAATGACAACCAAAATTATTGCGGTCCAAACTCAAATTTTAGAGGATGCGGCGGATATAGAAGATAATATATTAGACATGACAAAAGCCTATAGTACGATTTTGATATGTACCCCCTTTACTGGACAACCAGTAAAGGGGGTATTTTCATGAGATATAGTTATGAATTTAAAAGAAAAG
>NZ_CAKQFJ010000005.1 GCF_934230905.1 uncultured Veillonella sp.
CCATTTATAGAAAGTTGAAGATTCTCACGAGTATGAATAACAACCTTATCTTTTGGAATTTGCTCATGATCTAAATAGATTCGTTCTTCCGATAATTGGTATCGCTTAATGCTACCAGATGGTGCTACTTCGTTTTTAATATGCTCTTTTCCACCTACCGCTACACGTTTAAGGGTAATCCCACCATTTTTATTGTCTACAGATTTAGCATATAATGCACCACCTTGACCAAATTCAATGGTAGATGCTGTATTTACAATACGATCTATCTTACCAGACACAGTTCCTGTAGAATCCATCGTTTTACCAAGTTGTAGTTTTCCTTCGGCTTTAATCACACTACCATCTGTATTGACAATCGAATTGGTTGCTATAGATAAATCTTTTTGGGCAATCATAACAGGGGCATCTTTAGTCTCTGTGTTCCCCTTTTGAATGACAGAATCAGTGTTAATCTTAGCTGTATCCACATACAATTTACCACGATTCATCTGTTCGAAACTTTTTGTAGTAACATCTGCATCTGTAGCAGCGATAGTACCTGTATTTTGCAATTTGCCAGTACTATCTATGGTTAACTTATTTTGTGCAGATAATACGCCTTGGTTATTCACACCAAAACCATCATTGGTGCCAACTAAATACATACTATTGGCATACATGCCACCAATAGTCGCCACATCAAGACCAACTTGACTAGATTCACCAGTTTTATGAGCATTCGTAACTTTACCAGAAGAATCTACGGAAATGTCATTCTTACCCGTTACAACTTGAGAATCTTGTGCCCAAACTTTACCATTAAGCTGAACAGCCTCAGCTAACATATCTGTACGTGCTGTTTTCGATGCATTAAGGCCTTTTTCACCTACTGTGATACTACCTCGTTGGACTTGATAGCCTGTAACACTACCGTTATTAATAATTGGATTCCCCGTTGTTAATGTAGCACTATTAGCATTGATAAAGGTTCCATTATTAACAGAAATCCCATTCGGGTTGGCAATAATAACATGGGCCTTATTGCCGGCCACTTCAAGGGCACCATTCATAGATGTTGCACCCGTACCCGTTACTTCATTTAAAATTGTATTCGCTGTAGGTCCGACTAGATTCGGATTTCCCATAATATAACCTGCCAGCTCCGTATTCACAGGACGATTGGCATTATTTAAAATAAGCCCTTTAGTATCTACATTAAATGCATCATATTGGTTATGGGATAGTCCTTTATCATTAGGCGTATTGATATTGACTACAGTCATACCATTACGCGCCTCTTCTGTTTTAGGCCCCAATGCACCTTGAGCAGGTACAACAGGATTGGCTAACGCCATCGGAATCCATGGCGCAGAATTTGTGGCAAGCAACGCAGCAAAGATTGCCATTGTCGTATGTTTTCTAATATTCATATTACGTATCTCTCCTAAGTATATAAAACAATATGTATTATGTATCTATATCACTCTCTATGTACAACACTTAAAACTGATAACTCCCTCTAAACGCCCAAACACGGTTATCTGTATTAAAGCCTTCTGGTTTCTTAATTGGCGTCCCTAGTGATACATCATAATTAACAGCTTCACCAACAGTGCCTCGTACACCAATGACACCGCCAATCAAGGTAGTACCTAGTTGAGTTTCTGTAGATGGTCCCCATACATGACCAATATCTATTCCTATATAAGGTGTAATCTGTTGTTTTCTAAATGGTAATGACCATTCACTTTGTACATAGTACCCAGAATCACCTCGTAGTGTTTCTTCCCCACTAAATCCACGTACCGAATACCGTCCACCAATACTAAACTGGTCCGTAGTAAATAAGCGCTGATTCGTAAATTGACTTCTAAAGCGCATCGAGAATATACCTTGCTTATGACCGATTCGTACTCCCGTTTGAATCTGTCCTTCAACCCCAGCCATTTTATATAGTGTAGTTGGATTATCTGCTAAACCTTCCCAACTTCGTACCTTAGCACCTAATCCTTTAATACCTTGACGATAAAATACATACATATCACTCACTGTATTGCCTCTATATTGGCGATGAGATAATCCTAATTCTACCGATGTGGTATGTTGTTCTTGAACACCGATTTCTACATCATCCAGATAATTATGACGAGACTTATGATTAACTTTAGCAACAACTGATGTTTTCGAACGACTAGTCCTATTTAGAACCTGCTCTACTGATACCTCTGTACCTTGTGTGGTACCAGCCGAACGAAATGCATTTGGCATAAATACCAATTGATTATAGCTATACTTATACGTAGATAATCTATACGTACGATTGCCATCGGGAATTGTATAATTAACCGCATATTGCTTTGATCCATGACCATCATCATGGCGGCTTATATCTTTAGTGAAATTAGCTGTAAACGTATCATTAAGGCCCAGCAATTGACTAAATGATAAAAATACAGTGCCTTGATACTCTCCTGTAGCTTTATATCCAGAATTATCTAAGATAAATGAGCCATGCACAAATCCTTTTTGTTCTACCGTAAGCTTAACGATAGAGTGTAACGGCTTGGTACCTGGTTCAATGGTCATCTTTATATCTTGACCAGGTACGCTACGCATCTGATCAATCCCTTGTTCTAACGCTTGACGTCGTAATACATAGCCAGGTCGTACAGGGAATACACTCCGCCAATTTGTTCGTGCATTTGGATTTGTAAGAACAACATCTTCAACATAACCCGGTAAAATCTCAAAGGTTAATGACCCTGAATGTAAATCTTGATTGGGTACAACTACTTGGCTTGTTACATATCCATCTGCTAATAATTGTTCTTGTAATTGCTTTTGAAGGAATGTGACCCCATCCGACCCGATTCGATTATGCTCATACGCCTCTAACCGGTTCTTATATTTACGAAATACGGGCTCTGTCGATGTAATAACAATATGATCTATAGGAAATGAAATCGCTTCCTTTGGTAATGCCTTCATAGGAGCACTACTAAGACCAACATAGGCTGATTCTGAACGCAACGAAGCGGCCCCAGTCATTGGTGCTTCTGCGCGTTGACGCAACGAAGCATCGGCTCGGGCCGCTTCTTGTTGTATAAAAGGGGTAGATACATCGGCTGCCATGCTAGGCAATGTGCCACATGTGGTCAGCAAGCCAATACAACTTGCTGCAATACGTACAACTCTCATAAATTCCTCTCCTTTCTCTATGTAAATTATATATTAAACTTAACTTTTTTTTGCAACAAAATATTAAATATTATTTATTATTTTTTTAAATATTATATCTATATTAGATAACTTAACCTTGCAAAAATCTTCTACGTTTTATAATTCTCAGAAACACTATATATAATAAAATTAAGAAATTGTATAATAACACAAAAGGACTGTAGCGAAATACGGTTTTACCGCATTTCGCTACAGTCCCTATTTTAGGTATATTTCTTATTTTATTTAGGTATACACACTTCTATTACATAGATAAGATATATCTTTAAATCTATCTTATCCCAAGAATCCACCATGACCTAGTGCAATACAATCTTCTTTTGTAATCTCATCGTCTGCGATGAGGCGTGGCACGATTTCATCAAAGGCTGTTGGTTTGCTAAACAATACACCGCCTGGTACACCTAGAATTGGCGTGCCATCAGCACAGTACGCAATGCACACCATGGAACCTGGCAAGACAGGAAGGCCATAGGTTACAACGCGGTCAGCGTAGCGTTTAATGGCGCCTGGTGTCAAATCATCTGGATCTACGCTCATGCCGCCGGTACAGAATATGATGTCTGCGCCCGCCTCTTTCACCTTGTTGATAGCTGCCACAATATCGTCTGTGTTATCTGTGACGATTTCATGGGCGATTTTTTTGACCCCAAATTCTGCGCAACGCTCTTCAATGATAGGGGTGAAAGCATCTTTAATGCGCCCTTCAAATACTTCGGAACCTGTTGTAACGATGCCCATTGTTTTGCGTACAAATGGTTTTATGTTTAAAATAGGACCACCAATTTTTTGAGCCTCTGTTATTTGTTGTTCTTCTAGCAATAATGGAATACAACGCATACCAGCAATTTTATCGCCCGCTTTCACAGGCGTATTATTCAATTTTGTAACGATAGTCAATTCACCGATGCTATTGATAGCGTATAGTTTATCTACATCGACCTTGAGTAAGCCATCAACATCGGCAATAGCCTCAATTTTACCTTGTGCCATGGGACCCTCATGCATATAGTTTCCCTTAGCAATAGCATACAAAGCTCTTGCCACATCTTCTTCGTGTAAGAACCCTTCATCTTCTGGTTCCATTACATAAATATGTTCTTTTCCTAAATCGAGCAGTTTAGGAATGTCCTCTTCTGTAATTACATGACCGCGGCGGAATGGTGTATCTTTTACCTCACCGATGACGATGCGTACAATATCGTGTACCAAGGCATGTCCTACGGCATCTTGCACTCTTATGTCTTTCATAATCTAACCTTTCAACATATATATTCCATGTATATCAACCGTAATATGTAGCAATATATTTACTATATCATATGAATGATAGCGATTAATATGCAATTATGCACATACGAGTTTAGCAATCCACATACCGATGGCACAAAGAGCTAGACCACCAAGAATTTGTACCACCCCATAGAATAGAACATCAGTAAAATCACCCGCTGTCAACAGCTGCAATAGTTCAAAAGCAAATGTGGAGAACGTCGTAAAAGCCCCAAGTCCACCAACAACTAAAAAGAACCGAACCCATTGAGGCCAATCCGGTCTACACACATAGGCTCCTAAAATAATGCCTATGATCAAACAACCGATTAAATTGACCGTTATCGTACCAAAAGGATAAGGCCCCAATCGTGCCATTACCCATTCACCTACCACCGTTCGCGCTAGTGCGCCTAAAGCACCGCCACAGGCGATAGCTATATATTTTTCCATAAAAGGCCTCCATAAAATTAACATTTCGTGTAATTATCATATATACATAATAATTATCATATATTACGTATTAGTCAACACTGTATTTACTAAGTATACTAAAAGCACAAGGTAGGAATCAGAAAGGAGGTCCTATGAAAGATCCTACTCTTACAATGCCTGCCTACCGGCGGAATCATTATCAGGACCCAAAATTTCAGCAACAGTATATGTGCTTGGGTCACAAAATATCTACGCTACGAACGTCGATGGGCATTTCACAACGACAACTGGCCGATGTCGTAGGCATTAGTCGTAGCTATTTAAGTAAATTAGAATGTGGACACGGTATTTCAGGCGCGTCCATCGAGGTGGTTTTTAAAATCGCCTATTGCCTCAATATTTCTACAAGTCAATTGCTACATCTTCGTATGCAAGACTATAAATCCTGTAATAAGCATCTTTCAAAACACTATGAAAGAGCGAAAATGTCCCAACTAGCACATCAGCGCTTTTTGGAATTAAAAAAACATCTCTAATTCATAAGACGAGTATATGAATAGAGATAATACTAAATGTTAATCATTTTACTATGCATCAAAATAACCTTTTTTATAAAATGAAGTAATAAAATTATAGTAATTCCTACTAACACATACGACATATATAAAATATAACCCCTTACAATATCTTATATATGACTTTGCAAAACAAAGGACCCTAAATAGGGTCCTTTTTATATATCTATGTAGTTTATTATACTTCATTTAAATTCTTATCTTGTAACTCTGCATTGGCACGTTTAAAGATAAATGCATTATTGATGTGTTGACGCATTGCATTTTCTGCGGCTACTTCGTCATGACGTTCAATGGCATCTACGATATGATCATGTTCATCGTCACAATCGTGCGTACGCACCTCATTGAAAGAACTTAAATACATATCGCGATTTACCCGTTCACGGAAATCAGCTAAGTAATCAACAACACGATCATTGCCAGAGAATCGAGCAATCATACTATGGAATCGGCTATTAACCTCTACACGTGCCGTTGCATCTTCGATTGCATGCATTTCACGACATAAGGACTTAAGCTCTTCCACTTGTTCTGCTGTGGCATGACGAGCACATAAACGGGCTCCCAACCCTTCCATAACCTCACGACATTGATAAAGTGCCACAATTTCTTCCGGTGTATCCGCCTTAACGGTAACACCTTTCCACGGCACAATAACAACAAGATTATCTTTTGCTAATTTTCTGAAAGCTTCGCGAACTGGCGTTGCACTAACTTTAAGCTGTTCTGCAATTTTAACTTCATTTAATTTTTCTTGTGGTAATAACTCGCCTGTTAAAATAGCCTGCTTCAAAGTTACATAAACTTGTTCACTTAGTGGCAATCGTTCAATTGAATCTACAGCGGAAAAATGATACACATCTTTCGGTTCTTTTGTACCCTTCACGTCTTTTGTCATACTTTTAGCCTAGGTCCCCTCTAACGTTTACATACTTTCATACTTTCAATGAACGTTTAAAATGAGTATAATAGAATGTAAGTATCTTTATATACGAATATATGTATATAATAGTTATATTCACTATAATTATAAGTCCCGCACATATGACTGTCAATTTCCAGATAGTCTCAGTTTGAAAGTAAGGAAGTTACCCCTATGAGTCGTTGTTTGGTTATCATTAACCCTATATCTGGCGGTGGTGCCGCACGCCGATACGCACTTGATTTACAGTGGAAATTAAGCACTTTTTTTGACACAATCGAAGTAAAATTTACAACAGGCGCTAATGATGCAACCCGTTTTGCAAAAGCCGCTTGTGAAGATGGTTTCGATGCTGTTTTTTGCATGGGTGGCGACGGCACTGTCAATGAAACTGTCAATGGTATCGCTCAAGGTGGTTTTAAAGTAACCTTTGGTTTTATCCCCGTAGGGACGGTCAATGATATGTCTCGTGCTTTAGGTATTCCTCAAAGACCATTAGAGGCAATTCGTCGACTCGATATCAACCAAGTTCGTTCCATCGATATTGGTCGCTGTAATGAAAAATACTTCTGTAATAATATAGCGGCTGGCGTCATTCCAAAGGTTATCGAAGAAGTGACACCAAAAGAAAAATGCATCCTAGGTCCACTAGCCTACTTCTTACGTGCTGGTCAAGCTCTATTTACTACAAAAGACTATACATATCGTATTCAAACAGAAGAGGATGATTTCATTTGCAAATCACCACTTGTATTGGCCCTACTCACCAACGTGGTATCTAGCTTTGAACGTTTTATGCCAGAAGCTTCCGTAGATGACGGCTATATGCGTCTCGTCATCTTTAAAGAATACTTTATTCTTGATATCTTCAAGGTGTTACCGCTCATCTTAAGTGGTGCTATCTACAACTCTAGCAATACCACTACATTGACAGTCAAGAAAGCTCATATTGAATTATTGAGCAATACAGATAATCTACCAACCAACATGGATGGTGATGCAGGTCCTTACATGCCTGTAGACCTCGAAGTATTACCTCGCATCCTAAAGGTATTTGCACCTACCAAACACAAAAAGAAAAAACCACTTCTTTAAATCATAAGAAGCCCCTTTACCGATACTCCAGTATGATATGTACCCCCTTTACTGGACAACCAGTAAAGGGGCTTTTTCATGATTCTAAACGACTATATCTTACTAAGCAGCTTTTTTCTGTTATAACAGAACGGCTTCATGTAAGTAGAAACTATAAATATAACTTGCTTTAACAGGCATATTAGTTAATGTCTCTAGAGCCTCCTTATAAAGGTCCATTTGTATTTTATATCGTCGAATAAGCTCATCGCCACTCTTAACGCGATCTGTCTTATAGTCTACAAGAACCCATTGATCATCTTCTACAAAGGCCGTATCAATAATACCTTGTAAAAATAATCGTTCTCCAGATTCTACATCAGGATATACCCGATTGCCATCAAAGAGCATACTAAATGGCAATTCCCGTTCTATCCGTTTTGATGTAATGAGACGCTTACCAATATCCGAATTAAAAAATGTATATAAGCTTCGATCACTTAAGACACTACGCTCATCATCGCTAAACTTACCTTCTGCTTGCAAAGAATCGAGCATATCTGTCATGGATTGTTGTGTATACGTTTTCACTGGCAACCACTGCATCGCTTCATGCATCAATGTCCCCCATTGCGCACCCGTTACAATTTCCTCTGCATCAGCAATGGCCATAGGTTTACGGCCAAATACGGAGTCGGCTATCTCTGTTTCACTAATAGCAGGAATTCTGCTATCTACTATGGCAGCCTCATCAGTAGTATCATCAGCGATCCCACAGGATGGTACCGGTTTCTGCTGTATTGATACATCTGTAGCCGACACTGCCTCCGCATCACGTTCAGCAAATCGCCGTTTCAACTCGCTAACAGAAATCTTAGCCGTCGTCTTGGCGGCTACAAGATTTGGATAAGTGAAAGCAAAGCGCTGTACGATTTCCTCTGGCAATGCTACATCATTCACCTTACCTAAGGCACGTACAGTATTAATAGTTGTTTCATCCACATCAGCCTTATAGTCTAAATCTCCATAAAGAGATCCATCATGAATTTCTACCTTCACCTGACATTGACGGTCTAACAAATCAAAATTTGTAGCGCCCTCAAGCTCAATGATATTGCGGAGTGGGGCTCCTCCAGTTAAATGACGGGAGAAGGCAATAAGTAGCCAATGTAAATATGAATTACCGGCTTTAATTAGATCGGCACCTAATGCTTGGGTCTGCGTCAAGGCCGCATGTTTTATATGAGCGCCAACGCCCTTTTCCTTTTTGATTTCCTTGTTAATATATCCGGTCAAGAATAGTTTATCCCGTGCCCGTGTCAATGCAACGTAAAGGATACGCTGTTCTTCGGCTTTCATGGCATCTGATTTGATGGATTTACAATAGAGCCACGGCATGGAGGGATAGGATACACGAATGTCTGGGTAATAGCCCTTTAATCCGATACCGCCATTTTTATCGACTAATAACGGAGAATTAAAGTCCATAGTATTGAATTTCTTTTGTACGCCAGACAAGAATACAACAGGGAATTCAAGGCCTTTACTCTTGTGAATAGTCATAAGGCGCACCACGTCATCTGCTTCGGTAACTACATTGGCAACGGCCATGTCTTGGTTGCTATCGCGTAAACTTTCCACAAAACGAAGGAATCTAAAGAGACCTCGGAACCCAGAGGATTCAAAGCCCTTAGCCCGTTCATAGAGGGCCATTACATTGGCGCGTCGCACGAGGCCATTCGGCATGGCGCCAACGTAGTTCACGTAGTCCAAGGTTTCGTAAATATCCCACAACAGATCTGCTACACCATGACGGCGAGACAATGTACGCCAATGCTCGATACGAGCGATGAATTGAAGCAATCGTTCATCTTGCGCCTGATTTGCGTAGAGAGGCATAACAGACCACAAAGAGCCATCACCGGTAAGGCGCAATACCCCTAGTTCATTTGCATCGAGACCTACAAGTCCTGAATGCAATACGGCGGCCATCGGCAAATCCTGCTCAGGATTGTCGATAATTTGTAACAAGGACAAGAGCAATTGGATTTCTTGTGCCTCAAAGTAGCCATCTCGTTCATTCACAACGGCCGGAATACCTGCTTGACGCATGGCCGCAACAGCTCGCGTGCCCCATCCTGCGAGAGAACGGCGCAATACGGCAAAGTCACGCCATTGAATGTGACGGAACGAGCCATCCGCATTTTGCACCTGTTTCTTTGAGGCGTGCAATTCCTTGATTTTTTGAATGATGAAATCTAGTTCTCGTTCATTATTCTCCGGTTCATCGCCTACTGCTTCGGAATCACTATCTGTTTCGTCAGAATGATTTGTATCACTCGTGTCCAACAGATGTAATTCTACAGCACCACCCACCCAATCGGAAGGTGCATCTTCTACGATACGGCCCGGTATAAGCGATTCTTTTTCACCATAATCAAGCTCTGCGGCCTCTTGGGTCATGATTTGGTAGAAAATAAAATTCGTTGTGGTCAAAATATTTTCGTGAGACCGGAAATTCTTTGCCAAATCGATACGGCGCTCTACGGCGTCATTCATGAGCCCGTATGTATTATACTTATTCATAAATAACGAACTATCCGCCATACGGAAACTATAAATCGCTTGTTTCACATCACCTACATAAAAGCGATTATCTTTTTTAGAAATTAGGTTGATAATGGTTTCTTGTACACCATTCGTGTCTTGATATTCGTCCACCATGATTTCTTTGAACGTATCTTGTAACTCAAGGGCTACTTCGGATGGTTTTGGATCATCTTCGGTACTAGGTTCCACAAGGAGTGCCAAACAAAGATGTTCCAAATCGCTAAAATCCATAATACCTTGCTCTTTTTTAGCCTCGTCATAAGCTTTGTGAAAGGCGATAGTCAATTCTACAAGATTATGAATGAGCGGATATTGGTCTTTAAATTGCTGTTGCAAAACGGATTCATCAATATGGAATAGACCGTTTTTCATACCCTTTAAGCTATCCTTGTTTTGAGAGCCTAGCGATTTAAATTCGTCTGCTAACGCACCATCGACTTCGCCCTTTTCTAAGGCTTTGCCAAGGCTTGTAAAACTTGCTTTTGTAAAGGTATCTAAGTTACGGCATACGTCGACCATATCGGACCAGGTCTGCGCCCCTTTTAATTGGGCTAATGCGGCTAATTGTTCTTGGTACACCTTGTCCCATTTCTTAGGGCCTACAGGGCTTTCAAGCAAAGGTTCCATCAATTCGATACGGTCTGCAATGCGATTGATTTCAGCCTGTTGATCATCCCACATAGCCCTTCCCCATAAGGTATCTCGTAAATCTTGCTGTTGAGCAGCCTCATACGGTTCTACGGCATAGCGCATCCATCCATCAGGATTCGATTGAGACATAGCGAATTCATAGAGACTGAGCACCTTATCTTGCAATCCTGCATCTGATTTATCATCGCTAAAGAAATCGGATAAATCAAAGATGCCATACGCATTATGTTCATAAGCCTCTTTCAACAGATTCTCTAATACCTCTTGTTTTAAAAGGGCCATTTCCGCTTCATTGCCGATGCGGGCCGTCGGAGGTATATCGAGTTTATAAAAATAAGAGCGAATCACCCACTGACAGAAGGAGTGCAATGTCGAAATATGCGCCGACGGCAATAAATTGAGTTGTCGCTCTAGGCGCGCTTGCAACACTTTGTCATCGGTAGACTCCATAGCTTTAGCCAAGGCCACACCAATACGAGCACTCATTTCAGCAGCAGCTGCTTTTGTAAAGGTAACAACCATCAACTCTTGTACAGACAAAGGGTTTTCCATATCTTTTAACCGCGTAATAATGCGTTCTACAAGAACTGCCGTTTTACCAGAACCAGCAGCAGCGGCAACGAGCAATGTTTGAGCCCCTAAATTGCTATCTTTTGGAGACATAATGGCAGATTCCTGCTCCGATGTCCATTTAACGCCCATTGTCGTCACCTCCACTTATAGAACTATCCTTATTAACACTTTCACCTAGCAACTGAGCATCACTCGTCACCATAGATTTAGAAGTAGCATTCGATGCTACATTTTCAGAGGTGCCATTAAGAACTTCATGCATCTTTTCCAGTGCAGTTACCTCATTTAGAGAACTTAAATAATTGTATTGATTACGTTCATTATCAAAGCGACACACTGTCTTATAATCACAGTATGAACACGGAATCGCCTTATTCAACTGATAGGGAGCAATAGGGAATTGGCCTTTGCCGATGGCAGAACCGGTGTCCGCCATAATTGATTCGGTATAACGACACATGATATCAAAATCTCCGGCGGATTTAACAATTTTCATATCCCCAGAATGAATGGTTCCTTTTCCGGTAATGCGAACAGGCACATATGGCCCCTTGCTCTTATAGGTAAGCAATTTTTCATCCATTTTTTCTAGCATATCAATATCATCTGTAAAATAGCCTTTATTGTTAAGGGCCCCATTTATATCTGCTAAAGCCTTAGCTTCATCATAGGACACAGGTTCGCTGGCTGGGGTTCGTGGATTTTTCACATACGTGTACACAACGGCTGCAGGTATCATCGGCTGATTATGATGTTTTTTATAAGCTGATTCCAATGCCAATAAATAGGTCATTAACTGTAATTTCAAACCATAATAAATTTCCTGTGCATTCACCGATGTACTACCCGATTTATAGTCGATAACCATGCCGTACGTATGACCATCACGTTTGTATTCATCAATGCGGTCAATTTGCCCGACTAGCCGTAAATAGCGGTCATCTCCAAGGGATACCTTAATGGAGTCCCATCCATTGGGGCGTCCAAAATCTTGTTCTAAATACATCGTATCAAAGGATGATCGACTAGACCAATCTACAAGGCGCGATACCGTTTTCTGCAACGTTCTAACAATACGCTCTTCAATAGCCTTATCATAGGCAGTTTTTTCATCCTCATCATAGCGATTTTCTTCTAATATATCCGATGCTACACGAGCACATAATTCATGTTGTGCTGTTTCGTCTAAATCACGCCATTGCTTATGCTCGGATAATAATTGTGTTCCTAAGCGCTCCAAATTGGCATGTAAAAAGGTACCAATTTCAGGCGCTCCAAAGGAACGAACCTTTCTTGGTTCTAATTGTAATCCATATTGTGCATAAAACTTGAATGGACATTGACGATATTTTTCAAGGCGCGTTACGGATCCAGACATATACCCCTTCTTTAAGAATAGACCATTCACTAAGTCCGGAGAAATAATAGGAACATCATTATTATCTCGAATACCACGGCTCACAGCCTCTAAACGAGGTCTATAAGCTACATCATTACGAGCCCAGTTATAAAGGCCCCACCATAATGGTGATACCGCTACGCCGCTAAATAAGGCCCCCCAACGCTCAGATAAAAGGGATAGACTTTGGTATGGACGCCATAGGTATTCGTCCTCTGTGCCCTCTTGAATGGTGAAAGGAACCTCTATAGGTGCCGTACAGAAACCGAGAGATTGTAATCGTTTAATGACGAGGGAACTTTCAAGTCCTTCCCCTTCATCATTAGAACCCGCATAAGATATGGTTAAATGCTGCTCGGCCCGCGTCATCGCTAAATAGAGAAGGAAATTCTCATTAAAAGCCTTTGGCAAAGCACCTTCTGCAAGAACGATGCCAGCCTCAGCAAGGGCCTCCCGTTCTCTATCCTTGATTAAACCTTCATCACCCATATTTTGTGGGAATACGCCTTGATTAAGCCCCATCACATAAACCCGAGGCCAAGATTGGCTATACGCCCGTTCTATGGTTGTAATCGCTACATGATCAAGGGATGGAGGAATCATAGAATAATGCACATTATCAAGAGCCTCTTCTAAGAGGGCTATCATTTCATCCAACGTCAAGGTTTCTGTATCAGTGAGGATCATCATCTCATCAAGGAATCCGATGACAGCATTATACATTTGCTCATGACTAGCCTTAGACTCTAAATCACCATCTCGCTCAGCCTCTAATGACCATTCATAGAGACGCTTAGGCACTTGTAATTTATCAAGAACTGCATAGATGTGTTGACACCACTCTGCACCTGTATGAGCTTCGCTAGACGTAGCAAAATCGAACCATGGTATAAAAATATCCATAATGGTCTGTCTCGATGCATTCACACGCTCACGTCTCGATGCATCCGGTTGTTCCTCTTCTGAAAGCCCCGCTACACGGCGCATATAGGACCAAGTATCCCGTTCCCACTGTAAATGATCGATACCAAATTCGAGCACGTAGTTTTCTAATTCATCCACGGCCTCGCGAGTAAGAGGTGTTAAATCCGTTTTCAATAAACGGAACATGATGTCACGACTATAACTATGCTTAACAATACCAAGCAATTCCGTCATCAATTCTCCGAGCGGATGATTGTTCATAGGTCGTTGACGGTCTCCAAAATGAGGAATCCCATAGCGGGTAAATACCTTCTCTAATGTGTCCCCATAGGTCTCCGACTCACGGAGCATAATACATACATCGCGGTAACGTGCATTAGGACTACTTTCAATATAAGAAAGAATATCACGAGCCACCCAATCGGCTTCACGTTCCCGATTATAGGCACTCACAAGAGGTATATATGCATCTGTAGTATTTTGTTTGCCATGAAAGAAATGCTCCTCTAAGCATTGCAATACAGGAGTCCCTCTGTGCCCATTAAAGCACTGAAAGGATAGTTTTGAACCATATTCTTTATATAGATTTTCTAAAATTTCAACGGAGCGATTAAAGATACCATGATGTCCTGTATTAGCAACCAATATACGTTTTGGATCAGCTGGCAAATCAACGGTGATGACCGATTCCACAGCAAGATCAAATAGCATGTATAATAGTTCAAAATGAACCGGTGTAAACCAGTGGAACCCATCTACAAAGACATGACAATTTTGCATCAATGGAGATTGTGGTAGTGCATGAACTAAATCCATAATAGGATCTCCATCAATTTGGCCATGAAGCTGCAATTCCTCTTCATAGGCAGACATACATAGTGCTAATTCTCGTAGTTTTTTCTGTAATACCCCATTCGATACGTGTTGTGCACCTGATTCTAATTCATCAGGGCCAATGCGGAATGAACGAAACTCGGAAAATAAGCTTTGCAAAACCGATGAAAATTCTGGTCGTTTGGCAGCTTGTGATAATAGACCTAATTCAGCGCCCTTTCGCTTCATTACAAGACTCAATAGCATAGAGCGTCCCAATTGGGATATACTCTGTTGCTGTGCCTTTATGTTACCTATCGATTGATATACCTGATAGGCTAAACGACCAAAACCGACAACTCGAACTGCTGTAAAACCTCCTTGGGGCATAAATTCTGCAAGTTCTCGCTCAACACGATAGGTGGCTGGCTCTGGTACTAACAAAATAATGGTATCACCAGGACATTCGGTTATGACCTGCTGAATACGCTCATATACAGCACGAGTTTTTCCCGATCCAGCGCGACCATAATACATGGTAATGCTCATACTACCTCCCATAATTGCGTCTGTATTTAGTCATCCCTAGGACCAAATATATAGCAGTATTAACTTAATTTCATATAAATTATAGATATATATACTATTGTACACTATGAAAAATTAAAATTGTATTTTACAAATTTTGATTTTTCCCTTATTCTGTTTACAAAAATTAAAAAAGTTAAATTTATTTATATTTTATTTACAAATTAACACTTATCATGTATAATGAAACTTAAATGAAGTGTTATTTGTAAAATGTAAGTTTAGGAGTCTTTATTATGAATAAAAAACAAATTGCAACGGCATTTGCCGTATTGGCAACAACAACATTATCTTTTTCTGCTTTTGCAGCATCTATGGACGCTAATGCACGTGCTTATGAACGCGCTGCCGCAGAACAATCACAATATCAATATGCACCTGTAAACAGTGCACCTGTTCCACAAGCAAGTTATGTGGCAATGCCTCCACGTCCTAACTATACCCCATTACCAGCTGTTCCTTATACTGCAGGTGATATGAGTCAACAAATGCCTGTTTCTAAAGAATTAGGTGACCCAGTTTTTGTGGCTCCTCAAACAACAGCTGTAGGTATGCAAATTATGGATCCAATTCCAAGTCCTAATGCTCCTCTACAACAACCTGTAGATGCTCCTGCTACTCTTACTTTCAGCAAAAGTGGTAGTGGCTATATATCCTCTTACAGAAATAACCAATTAAATGCATTTGATGTGTTATTAAATGGCCATTCTTACACATTTGATTTACCAGCTTATACAAATGGTTACCAAGTAAAAACTGCAAGTTCTTATAACCGTGCAGGCAATGGTCTTGCCAATGTATTTACAACAAATGTAATTACGGAAGCAATCGTAAACAACACATCTTTACGTGTCACTGTTAACATGACACAACCTACATCCGTAGCAGCTTCTAAATTACGTGCCATGCAACAATCTGGTCAAATCTCTGTAGGCGAAGTTTCTACATTGTTTGCTTATAATGAAAGCTATGATGGTGTAAAACAAGCTGCTAATTACGATGTATACAACAATAATGGTCGTTTCATCGTTGTAAAATCTGGTGCAGTAACAGTGCCAAATGGTGCACAACACCCATATGCAACAGCTATGTTTGCAATTACTGATGATACAGTAGCCGCTGTAACCGTTTCCGGTAATAGCAGTGAAACTTATGAACTTGTTAAAGGCACTGCTTACGCTATCGCTGCTTCTGCAAGATCTGCTAACGACAAAGTATCTAGACAAAGTAAATAATTGACCTCCAGTGTATGACGACTATTAAATAGTATGTCAAGCACTCTATATAATAAAAGGCACTTTCATGATGAAAGTGCTTTTTTATTATAATCGTGTAAATGTTTCTAATGCTTTATATGCCATCAAACGATAGCCTCGTTCATTAGGATGAACTTCACCAGCAAATACAATTTGACCGATTTGATCAGCTTCATTAAGAACAGAGTAAAAATCAATGGTTTTTAAATTATACTCTGTAGCATAGGCTTGTAAACGACGGTTTACGTCTACTACAACGTGATTAAGGCCATCCATTTCACTATCAATTTGTGTCTCAAGGCCAATGATAACATGACCCTTCTCACTAGCTATTATAATTGCTTTTATAAGCTTACTATATACATAATCACTATCTCTATTTTGCAAAATATCATTCGTGCCACACATAATGCATATATAACGATCATCTTGATAGAGCTTATCGATACACCAAGTTTCTAAATAGTTAATCAAACCTTGTACCGATAATCCATCTATACCGTGATTTTCCATGTGATACGTAGGTAATGCAGCATGACAGAGTTCAACCCAGCCAAGGCCTTGTCGTACATCATACCCACGGGTGATACTATCACCAAAACATATTATTTCCATCAATTCCTCCCTGTACATTAATTCATCTACATTGTAAAATATATATGTATAAAGTACAATATGTTACTTATTTTCATGTATTCTTAAGTACACTATGGTACACTTTCTTCACATGGAGAGGAGAATTATAATGAAATATTTATTAGCTCTCGTGGGAACCCTATTGTGTACCTCGCAATTGGGCTTCGCCATATCACAATACGAAATAGAGCAAAAACCAAATCAATATCAATTAGCTTATTCTAGTGACACAGAACGTATGTATATTGACCTTAGCTCAATTCATACAAAACAAACTGCTTCCAATTATAAAACGGTACAAGCACGTCTATTGAGTGTATACCAAAAAAATAATGTAATTGCAGACTACGATACGAGTTTTACATTTTATAGCCAACAGCCTAATGCACCAGTAACAATGACCGCTTGGAAAATCTCAAAGCCTGCATTCTATGCTGAGAATGGTTATCCTATCGATACATTTCCACAACAACGCTTAGCCAAGGATTATGGCCAACATGTGGCAGCACCTAATAGTCCTTCACAACGAATTGGGGAATATATTTATAACACATCCAAAGAAATGGAAAAAATTACCTATACTTACGACAACCCATATATTCCACCTCAAGTATTTCCACCTGTAGTTGATCAACAAATACAGACCGCATTATTTGGTCTTATGCCACCTACAGAGGCTGTTATATCTACACCTATGGATCGTGTTATCCCTGCACCTCCATCACCTCCAACAAGAATGCAACCTAGCTTACAACCGGGACATGTAGGAGGCCCAGAACTTGATAGTTTAGGTGATCGCGGACGTTTTTCACCTAAATTTAATGCATTCCAACCTAACAAATTCCAACAAGTTCACACTATCGCACTATCTGATAAGCAAAGTGCCCCTACACCACAGGGATTTAGAGACAATAAAAATCGTGATATTAAAAATCGTAACAGCAATAGTCAAACGGGCATCAGTCGTGATAAATATTCTTCAAATGGAATGAATCACGATAGTGGTAATCGTACTGGTGGCAGTCGTAATAACGGCGGTCATGGTAATGGAAACCATGGTGGCAATGGTCAAGGACCTCATTAATGTCAATTTGATAAAAACTTCTAACGTACAAAAATCCTCCTCATCTATAACGATGAGGAGGATTTTTTGACTTTCATAAAGGCAATTTATTTTTTTAGTCTTACAAAAAATAAAGCAATAGAACCGATAACAGGAGCAATAGCCAATGTCATCAATGCCGATTGGTAACTACCTGTTGCTGTTAGCATACTACCTAAAATCATAGGTGCTAACATAACACCAATTTGATTAAATAGATTTACAAATCCTGCAGTAGTACCTCTCAAATGAGGTTCTGCAGATTGCACAACTAGAGCATTCGTCAGCGCACTGTGCATAAATGCACCAATGCCAAGAATTGGACCTGTAATAAAGAGCATATCAGGATTTGTCGTACTAGCAAATAGTAATAATGCCGGTGCAAATAAGAACATAACTAGCGCCGTTAAATGATTTTTCTTAATTGGCAAGATATCAGATAAAATACCGATAGTCGGCTTCGCAATAAGTGCTGCTAATCCAAATGCAGACATAACATGCCCCGCATAAATCGCATTAACACCAAGTTGTTTAACCATGTACAAGTTTGACCATTGAGCCACCGCCCATGTAGCACCGGTAGCGAAGAAGCCGGCAAACGCAAGGCAGCGAATATTGCGATTTTTTAATACATGAATCAAGTTTTCCTTTAAAGATGGTTTTTCCCCCTCAGGAATCGCGTCGACATGTGCTTCTGCTTCACGTTGAGCTAAGATTTCAGCACTTGGCTTACGAACTGTAAAGTAGCTAAGTATAAAGATAAGAACTGGCAACATAGCAGTTAAGAGGAATGCATTTTGCCAACCATAATTCGTTGCTACATAAGGGGCATATAAATTTACAGTCGCCACCCCAAGCGATGTACAAGACATAAAAATACCGACTGCTGCACCACGTTGATTAGGACCAAAATAGTCTCCAATCGCACTCAAACAAGATGCTTGCACCGGACCAGATACAAGGCCTAATAAAAAACGTAATACCCATCCATAGGTGTAATTATCAATGGTACTCATCAAAGCAGTAATGATAGCCATTGCTAGCAAGCTCACCAAGATGGTATACCGATATCCAATACGGTCTGCTAAAATACCACCTGGTAATACCATGATGGCATAGCCCATATAAAAAGCAGACAAATAAGCGGTCCCCATTTGAGGGGTAAAGTGTAATGCTTCATTAACAATAGGCATCAAAGATGCCCAAGATAATCGCATAACAAAACTGATCAAAAATGTTAGCCATACGCTAACAAGAATTAAAATCTGAGTTCGTGAGAAACCAATTCTACTCATACGAGCTCCTTTCTATGAAAAACAACATATAAAGCTATCATACTATAAATAGAAAGTTTTTTCCAAACACAAGGTATAAAAGATATCACAACACAAAAAGCCATCTAGAAATGATTATATGATTATCACTTCCACTAAGGATATGTTATCGGAAGTAATTATTTTCCTATAACTGAAAAGCATAAACCATCAATGAGAATGAGTGAACAACGAACACTTTACAAAACTATTGATAAGCTGTAATATAATATATGACTAAAGAAAGAAATAATTTGCATCGCTTAATGCAAAAGAAAAAAGACGGTACTGCGAATACCGCCTTTTTTATATGTGCTAGTTACTTGCTAAAGTATCTATCTAGCCACTTACAAAGGAAGTAACACTCATAATATAGCATAGAAATAAGTCCCCCATTCTAAAAAAATGGGGGATTTTTATATATTAGATGCTTTCAACAAAACACAATATTTCAGATACCTTAAAAACTAAGAAACCGAATATCCTAAAAAAGGGCTAAAGAAAACTAAGGTTTACTATTAATAGAATGTAATAGCGTTACAAACCTGTTACATCAATGTTACATTACTGTTACATCAAAACATACCGCATTAAGCGGTTAAGAAAAGTTAAGGTTATCTATTAATAAAGCATACAAAAAAGCAGTACTACTAACGTTAAGGCACAGAGTGGCAATAGCCAAGCGGCCAGTCATACGTCTAGTAGTACTGCTTTTGATACTATAAGTATAAAAGACATCGTAAACATCGTCAATAATAGAACCTATAGCTAAATTCATACAAAGCTATTAAACATATATTGACATTTGTTAACATACTCTAATATATAATAAGAACCCTCTACCGATTAGATAAAGGGTTCTCTATAGTACTATACAAGGCACGGGCTCCAATTGCCTTACCAAGTATAGTAATATATCAAAAGAAACGAGCAACAGGCAACAAATGGCCCAACCGGTCTCTAAAGATTTATATTATACAAATAGTATAGCACAAATACGAGATTAAAGCTATTTACTCTTTCATATTCTTTAATAGTCATTGAAATTCATAAAATTGAATGGCATTAAAGGACGGATTGCACCTAATCGCATTAAGCGTAGATTCCATTGTAGTCAACCACATCAAAAAATTACTACAGATACAACTGAATTTAAGTATTATGAACTAGATGCAAATGGTGCTTTGAAAGTCAGAAAACTATACTTAGATCCATTTATGGATTTATATAATCTTGAAATTATCAGTTTTAGTATAAGTCCTACACCACCAGCTGAGTCCATACTTTCAGCACAACAACAGGCGATTGAAAACTATATTATGTATTACAATACTAAACGAATTAAGGAACGATTGAACTAGCTAAGTCCAATTGACTATCGTTTAGTTACTACTGCAGCATAAAAAATTCCGAGTAACCAGTTTAGGTTACTCGGAAATAAAAGTCTAACTTTTTGGGGTCACTACATCTTGTTCATAGTAGATGTGGTTCTTTTCTTCGAGTGTAGCCTATAGCTTTGAACGCATAGTGGATGGCAGTTGGATAACAGCCAGAGTCAGAAGCTATTTCAGTCAAATAAGCATCTGGATTGTCAGTAAGATAGTTTTTAAGTCTATCTCTATCAACTTTTCTTGGTTTTGTTCCTTTTACTATATTTGAAGAGGCGTTTAAACTATCTGACATAAAACTCGTTCTAGAGGAAAGACATCCTTTAAAAAGTTAGTTTATTTTGCAACTTAGACATCAAGGTAGGTTAACCCCTTCATGGAAAAATCAAGACTCTTAGCACTATGGGTTAAACTACCACTTGAGACGTAATCAATCGCTAAACCACGAAAACGGCTAATAGTGGTTATATCAATATTTCCAGAACATTCAATCCGAGAACGTCCTGCAATTAGGGTAATGGCCTGTTCAATCTCTTCCAATGACATATTATCCAACATGATAATATCAGCACCCGCCACCGCAGCTTCTTCGGCAGCAGCAAGGCTTTCCACTTCCACCTCGACCATTTTCACAAAAGGGGCATAGGCACGCGCTTGAGCAATTGCCTTTTGAACACTACCTACTGCCGCAATGTGATTGTCTTTTAGCATGATAGCATCTGATAAATTAAAGCGATGATTATAGCCACCGCCAACTCTCACGGCATATTTCTCAAAAAGACGTAAATTAGGAGTAGTTTTTCGAGTATCAAATACCTTAATGCAATCATCGCCTAAGGCTTCTACATAAGCAGCTGTCATCGAAGCAATCCCTGATAAATGTTGTAAAAAATTCAAGGCAACGCGTTCACATGTTAAGAGACTTCTCACCGAGCCTATGATTTCTAAAACCAAATCGCCACTAGTCAAACGATCCCCATCCTTAAATTGATGAGGATTCTGGAAGGTCACCTCGGCATCAAATAGGGTAAAAACCCTTTGAAAAACGGTTAGTCCCGCTAAAACACCAGCTTCCTTGGCAAAAAGCGACACCTTGGCTTGGCCATGATGATCAAAAATGGCATTAGTACTGTAATCTTCGGAATGAATATCTTCTCGCAAGGCTGCTTTCAATGTATCATCTATTTGAAAAGGGGTTAAATCAGTTGAAATAATTGACATCACTAAGTCCTCTATTTTTAATATCACTTGTAAGTACTAGAGGCAATTACTATTAACTTCCATAGGAAATCACAAACCTGAATACCTCATTTTTAATTCTAACAAGTGTCAATACAATTATCAAAACAATTGTATTTTTTTTGTGCATAATAGTCAAGTACCAATAGTTAAGCTAGCTGTGGTAGAGTCATACTTAACTAGTAAATTATCGTATCGGCAAATTGCATTACAATACGGGATGAATAATCCTTCATTAATAGCTCACTGGAAATCGGAGTTTATGAAATATGGGGCCAATGCTTTTGTCGAGCGACCGAAAGGACGAATACCTACCATGAGTCGAACAGATGAAAAAGCAAAGATTACCACACATACTAAATCTCGTAACCAAAAGAAGAAGAAAGAATTAACACCAGAGCAAGCTCGTATTTTAGAATTGGAAAAACAATTACGTTATGCTCAAATAGAGAATGCCTATTTAAAAGAATTGAGGAGATTGCGCCTCGAGGACGCTCGAAAAATGAAAGAGCAGCAAGAATCATTAGCAGTCTCCGAAGAGAATTCAAACTAACTGAGATTCTTGCTGCCTTACATTTTCCAAAAGCAACATATATGTACTGGCAACAGCGCTTTGACCGAGTAGATCCAGATCTACAAATACGAATAGCTATTAAAGCTATTCGTAAAGACCATCCTAACTATGGATATAGAAGGTTGTTACCCTTGTTACAATCACGAGGTATTAATTACTACAGATACAACTGAATTTAAGTATTATGAGATTGAACTGGCTAAGTCCAATTGACTATCGTTTAGCTACTACTGCAGCATAAAAAATTCCGAGCAACCAGTTTAGGTTACTCGGAAATAAAAGTCTAACTTTTTGGGGTCACTACAATAACCCAAAGGGTTTTAGAGATGATTATGTGATTTTGAAAACATTATATTTACTGCTTTCCCCTCTATTCTACCACATAAATTTTAGGGGGCAAAAAAGGGGGCAAATTATACTTAACTTATAGACTACTTATGAATATCTAAGAGTATCAATAAAGCAGTTATTATCTAGCTTTATTTACTCTTTCATATTCTTTGATAGTCATTGAAATTCATAAAATCGAATGGCGGAGAGGGTGGGATTCGAACCCACGGCCCCTTGCGGAGTCACTGGTTTTCAAGACCAGCTCCTTAAACCACTCGGACACCTCTCCATATTGATATATTATAGCAGATTTTTATTAGAATATGCAACAATTGGATATCAACAGCTTAAGATATCTCAGTATCAAAACTATAACACAGCAAAAAGCTGGCTATGTGCCAGCTCTTATTATATGTATTTCAATATAAATATCAAAAAAGATCTTTTTTCCACATACCAATAATAGCCACAACAGAACAGACTAATGCTACAATAACTACTTCATAGAACCCATTCGGATCCTCTTGGAACGGCAATGGTACATTTGTCCCCCACAAACTAAATACGATAGTTGGTACTGCCATAGCAATTGTTAGTGTGGCTAGCATCTTCATAACCATATTAAGATTGTTAGAAATGATAGATGTGAAGGCATTCATCATATTCATTAAGATATTAGAATACATTTCAACCATCTCAATGGCCTGTTTATTCTCAATAATTACGTCTTCTAACAAATCTTCATCTTCTTCATACATCTTAAGAAGATGTTTATAAGAGCTGTGTCCACGCAAACGTAATAACCGTTCCATAACCGTTCCATTAGTACGCAAAGCAGATGTAAAGTATGTCATAGATTTCTGTAATTCCAACAATTGGAAGAAATCTTTGTTCTTTGTTGTATGACGCAATTGAATTTCGATATCATCTGTACGACGGTTGATTTGTTGCAAATAGCGCAAAAACATGGTCGCTGTGCGATATAAAATTTGGAACAAAAACCGTGTTTTTTTGAAGGTATAAAAAGTTGAAATTTGATTGGAAATAAACGGATATAGTACTTCAGATTCTTCAAGACATACAGTAATAAAGAAATCTGGCGTCAAAAAGATACCAAGTGGTACCGTATCATACATATCATTACCACGAACAACTGGAATATTAATAACAATAAAGATATAATTGTCCTCTAACTCCACGTGAGAACGTTCTTCCATATCGAGGGCGGTCTTTAATACATCAGTAGGAATTTCCGTTAATATATTAATAAGGGATAACTCATCGGGGTCTGGGTTCACCAAATTTACCCATGAACCTTTTGTGGCATCTGATACCGTGTAATCGGCTACTAATTCTTCTTCTATGTGCTTGTACACTGTAATCATGCTATCCCTCCTTCCGAACAGTAAACTTTATCTCATCTTTAAAATTATATACTATTTAGGTGCACTATTCAATTCTCTTGTGAAAGTTTTCCATAGAAAAACTGCTCCTCATTGCCTAATACAATGTAGGAGCAGTTTATTATCTATCAGTATTATTTTCTACTCAAGATGCGGACAGAGTTTAAGATACAAAGGATAGATACGCCTGTATCGCCAAATACAGCCCACCACATGGATGCATAGCCTAAGATGCCAAGCAACATGATAAGGATTTTAACAGCAATGGCGAATACAACGTTTTGCCAAGCCACGCGCAATGTTGATTTGGACAAATCAAGAATATGTGCAATAGCAGTCAAAGATGGACGCATGAACACAACGTCGGCCGCTTCGATAGCCGCATCAGCACCGCTACCCATCGCACCACCTACGTCAGCACCAGCAAGAACTGGCGCATCATTGATGCCATCGCCTACGAACATAGTAGGACCATATTCAGAGCGAATATCTTGAACAACGGACAATTTATCTTGAGGCAATAGTTGAGCACGTACTGCACTTACACCGGTTTCTTTGGCGATATAGTTAGCGCTTGCTTCAGCATCACCCGTAAGCATAACAGTTTTAATATCTTGACGATTAAGATCAGCAATCGCTTCAGCAGAATCTGGACGAGCTTCATCGGCGATGATAATACGGCCAAGGTATGTATTACCTTCGGCTACAAGAACTTCTGTACCGTATTCAGCAGGTTCTGTTGGATAGCCTTGTACATCATAGCGTTCCATAAGACGACGGTTACCAACAAGTATTTGTTTATCTTCCGTCGTGCCTACCATACCTTCACCAGCCAATTCTTGAACAAAATCGGAAGGTTCTACTGTAAGGCCTTGATTCTTTGCTTCAGCAACGATACTTGTTGCAATTGGATGATTAGATACGGCTTCGATAGTTGCCGCCATGGATAACAATTGAGCACTACTTACATTAGACGCTAGAGTTTCAACATTGTGTACTTTAAATTCACCAGATGTAATAGTACCTGTTTTATCAAGAGCTACTGCTTTCACATTAGCCAATGCTTCGATAACACGACCACCTTTAAGCAAGATGCCATGTTTAGATGCGTTACCAATACCGGAGAAGAACGCAAGTGGCACGCTTAGTACCAATGCACATGGACAAGAAATAACAAGGAATGTTAAGGCTGTATAAATCCATTTATGCCATTCGCCAGTAATGAGGGATGGAATAATCGCAACAGCAAGGGCAAGAGCTACTACGATTGGAGTATATACACGAGCAAAGCGCGTAATGAATTTATCGATTTTAGGTTTCGATGCAGCCGCATTTTCAACAGCATCAAGAATTTTAGTAACCATGGATTCTTCTAGAACCTTATCGACGCGCATCGTAATACGGCCAGTTTCATTGATGCAGCCAGACATCAATTGTGTACCTGGTTCTGCGCGAATAGGTACTGGTTCGCCGGTTACAGGAGCCGTATTGACGCGAGTTTCACCTTCAAGAATCGTACCGTCTAGAGGAATCAAATCGCCAGGACGAACTTCAATAGTCCAGCCCACCTCAACCTTTTCAGGAGCCATAACTACGATTTCGCCACCGCCGCATGTATCTACAACGCGTACCTCTTGAGGACGCATATCAACAGCGTTCATGATTTCTGTACGGCTACGTTCTGTTGCTTTTTCTTCGAAGAATTCACCGATACGGTAGAATAAAATAACACCAACCGCTTCAGGCAATGCATCGATAGCAATGGCACCTAATGTAGCAATAGACATCAAGAAGTTTTCATCAAATACTTCACCCTTTAAGATATTACGCGCTGCTGTACGCAATACAGGGAATGCAAGGAGTACATAAGCAACGTAGTAAATTGGAGTTTCAATGCTCTCTGGCAATCCGATGGATGGTACAAAGGAAGTCAATGCTTCATAGATCATAAATAATAGACCTACTACGATAACTGCAATTGTTACAGCGTCATTGTCCTGATTGTTATCACGGCCATCATCCACAGCCGCTTTAGATTTACGTTCGTAATCAGCTACTGTTACGCCCTCTTCGATAGCATCACAGATGTCTTGAATGTCACGCTTAAGAGCCTCACGGTCCTCCCAAGAACCAGTTAATTTCAATTGATGAGTAGCAAGTGTAAAATTGGCTGTCTCTACCACATCCATTTTACGGATGCGATCTTCGATTTTGGCTGCACAATTAGCACAGTTTAAATCTTTTAGAAGTAATATTTCTTCCATGATATCTCCTTTATCTATATGTTACATCTTACCTATACGTATCCGATTTCAGATTGTATTAAAACAAACATATGAATATCTGTTCATATGTCTATTTTAATAAAACACATCAATTATGTCAATAATATTTATCAAAATACATTTACTAAAATAGCATAGCAAAATAGCCTATGCTTACCATAATAAGCACAGGCTATTCTTGTATATACCTTATACATGTCAATAATTTTCATTTATATACATTGATTTCCTTTATATCTTTAAAATAAATCATAACACTCTCTATGCATAAACTATACGTAGTCTTACTCATCGTCTCGATAATACCTACCAACTCCGTATAACAATGACCTGTATAATATACAACTCGTACAAAGTCCCCTTCTGTCAACGATTGGATTATACGATTTAATTCCTCTAGTTGATCCTCAGACAACTCTACTCGAGACTCCTTGGACCGCGCTACGGCTGCCAACAATGTTTCAAATCCCTTTAACGCCGCAAAGGGCATAAACTGTTTAGCCCGTTGCAACCGCGACATCCGATGTTTCATAAATCCATACCTTCCCCCACGCAATATATCAGCTCGTATAACAAAATTTACTCTCCATTATGGCCACCTACCAATGTATTTCTAAACTGCATAGTTCCTTCCTCTTGTAAACTAGATGCACGAAGAATCGCATTCTTACCAAAGCGCCCCTTAATATGTAACATGGTTTTCTGTATATGAGCTTCTTGTTGTTCTGCCTCTACTAATGCATTACTAAACAGGTCCATTTCCGTCGGTACAGCAGATTTATTAACCAACTCTTCAAAACTAATGGCAATACGTCGTATTAACTCTTGTGGCCGTTTATATTTATCAAACAAGGCTAGTACAGCAGGACATAATTCTTGAAACGAATCCGTATAATGAGCTAAGGTACGAGAACCACCAGTCGACTTCAAATCCTCCGCTGCATAACCAATATGAACATGTATACATTTCGTAACAGCCTTAATTTGTAATAATTCTAGGACTAATGATTCCACCATTTCACGCATAGGCAATCGAGCCTCATCAGCCGTATAATTGCGCAATAGAATTTGACTTTGTGAAAGGGAGTGCTTGGATGGTCTATACGCATGAATATCCGCAATAGTACAGCTTTCACGCCCCCATGCATGATCGATTAACAGCTCCGCATTCACACCAAATTCCTTATACAATTTATGTTCCGGTACTTGGGTGATACCATGCAAATCAAAGGCGCCAAATTTACGCAAACGATTGGCGATACCGCTGCCGATTTGCCAAATATCTGTAATCGGCTGATGATGCCAAATTTGTTCCTTAAAAAGGCTTTCATCAAGATAGCCTATAAAATCAGGTGCATGCTTAGCTAATATATCAAGGGCAATTTTTGCAAGAAACAAATTCGTTCCAATGCCAACTGTAGCGTAAATATGAGTGGCTGCAAGCACCGCATCAAGCAAGAGTTGAGCCAACTGACGAGGCGTTTTCTTGTACAAATTCGCGTATGGCGTGATGTCTATAAAATATTCATCAATAGAATACACATGAATATCCTCAGGGGATATGTAATTTAGCAGCGTCCCATAAATCTGTGCTGATACCTGCATATAGCGTTTCATATGAGGCTTAACCGTGATATATTCAATATGTGATGGAATCTGAAACAAACGAGTCCTATTTTTAACGCCTAACTTCTTAAGGGCTGGCGAAATTGCTAATGTAATAGCACCCTTACCACGAGAATTATCTGCTACTACCAAAGGCGTTGTAAAAGGATTCACACCTAAATCAGCACATTCTACAGAGGCGTAAAAACTCTTCAAATCAATACACATATACATCCGTTCTGTGTCAATTGAACCCATATACAAACACCTCCTTATAGCCCTAATGCACTAACTTTCATACGAGTGACTACTATTGTAATTTCTATCATTAGTATAACAAAAACTATTAATTATTTCAAACGTATGTTTGTTTTAAAAAGTAATATTAACTAACCAAAATAAAAAAGAGTATCTACTATTAGATGTCTTATCTATTAGTAGATACTCTTATATAGTTAATTAAAAGACAGCCATATGCCTAAGCCTATCGATGTATGGTAAGGATAGATTCTATTTATTGTTCTGGTCCCACCCTATCGTCATCAACTGTATCTCGGAACCGTGTTAATTCGCCAATAAATAGAAGTTTTACACTACCGACTGCACCATTACGGTGTTTACGAATCAGAACCTCTGCCTTATCGCCCATCTCGGAGTTTTCATCGTAATATTTATCGCGATACAAGAAAATAACAATATCCGCATCTTGTTCAAGAGAGCCAGATTCACGAAGGTCAGATAATACTGGTCGCTTGTCCGGACGACTTTCAACACTACGAGATAACTGGGAGAGTGCAATGACAGGCACATTAAATTCACGAGCAATAAGCTTTAGGTTACGAGAAATTTCAGATACTTCTTGTTGTCGATTTTCACTGCCCTTACCAGAATTACGACCTTGCATAAGCTGAATATAATCGACAATAACAAGATCAAGACCATGTTCCACCTTGAGGCGACGCAATTTAGCACGCATATCCTGTACCGTAAGACCTGGCGTATCATCAATAAATAAGTTAGCTTGGCTCATCTCATCAGCTGCCGCCATGACTCTAGACCAATCATTTGGATCCATATCCGCTTTGCGCAACTTATCTGATTCAATACCTGCCACAGATGATAAAATACGGCCTACTAACTGTTCCTTGGACATTTCCAGAGAAAAGAAAGCTACGGTTCTCTTAATCCCCATCGCCACATTTTGAGCAATATTCAAGGTAAAAGCCGTTTTCCCCATCGCAGGACGAGCGGCGACAAGAATAAGATCTGATCGTTGCAAACCGTTTAACATAAAGTCTAAATCTCTAAATCCAGTCGGTACACCTGTAATAGAGCCCTTATGTTGTTGTAATTTATTAAGTCTTTCAATATTCGTAAGAACCACGTCACCGATTGGCGAAAATGTTGACTCTGATTGTGTTTGACCACCTACATCTAACACGAGTTCTTCCGCCTTATTCATAATTACAGATGGTTCATCTTCACCAGCATAGGTCATGCCTACAATCTTATTACCAGCATCAATAAGACGACGCATTTGCGCTTTTTCTGCAATAATGCGTGCATGTTCTTCAATATTATAGCCCGTTGCTTCATTCGCAAGGGATGTAATATAAGCGATGCCACCTACCGTATCTAATTTTTTACGTCGTTCTAGCTCTTCACTTAATGTAATGAAATCTATCGTCTTATTACTTTTTACAAGGCTTAAAATAGCATCATAAATGATACGATGCGTATCACGATAAAAGTCATCACGATCTACGATACTTGTTACCAGATCAACGGCTTCGCCAGATGATGACCCATCTGTTAGCAATGCTCCTAATACGGCCTTCTCCGCATCCTCATTATGCGGTGGTATGCGTACGTCCATGTTCGTCTCCCCTTAACTAGATTATGAATATCTTCCCTACAAAAGAGTACATCACGCCTCTTCTACGCGCAAAAAGAATCACCACACTCTGTGAGCATGGTGATTCGAAAATTATTCAGCTACTACGTTAACCTTAATAGTGCTCGTAATTTCTGGATGTACACGAACCACTACATCATGAACACCTAATGTTTTTAACGGTTCTTTAATTTCAATTTTCTTTTTGTCAATATCTACCTTGTATTGAGCTTTCGCTGCATCAGCAATATCCTTAGCAGTAACAGAACCAAATACACGACCTTCTTCACCCATACGCACCTTAACAGTAACTTCTACTTTTGTAAGTTGTGCTGCTAAAATTTTAGCTTCGTCATTAGCAACAGCCTTATTATGAGCAATAGATTCTTGTTTTTGACGTGCATTATTAACATTTGTAGCTGTGCCTTCAAGGCCAAGGCCTTTTTTGATCAATACATTACGACCATATGCATCACTTACTTCAACGATTTCGCCTTTTTTGCCAACTTTTTTTACATCTTCTAACAATACTACTTTCATTGTTGTTCCTCCTCTTTTTCAGCGGAATGAAGCGCTTCTAATGCTTTATCTAGAATAGCAGCCTTCGCTTCCTCTATCGTCATACCTTGCAATTGAGCACCAGCCACAGTTCTATGACCACCACCGCCCAAAGCTTCCATTACAACCTGTACATTTACCTTGCCTTTGGATCGAGCACTAACACCGATGCCACCATCATTTAAGGAATACAGTACAAAAGCTGCTTCAATATCTTCATTACTAATGAGCATATCCGCACTTTGTGCCGCTAATGCCATCATATCCTTCAAACCATTAGGGGCTACAGAAATAGCAATTCCTTCTGTACGACTAGCTTCAAATACCATTTTAGCACGCAATTGAATAGAATCGAAGGTTTCAATAAATAATTGTTTAACCTTATCAATATCTGCTCCTGCTCGGCGTAAAAAAGCGGCCGCTTCAAAAGTACGCGCTCCAGTTTGCTGATAAAAATTCTTCGTATCCAATACGATACCTGCATAAATACCTGTGGCTTCCGCTTTTGAAAGCTTTACAGGAACGCCTGCATATTGAACTAACTCTGTAACTAGCTCACTTGTAGATGAGGCAGCAGGTTCTAAATATGTAAGCAATGGATTTTCAACAAAATCTGCAGCTCGACGATGATGATCGATAACAATGCGTCGTTCAGATACCTCGAGAGCCTCTAGGGCTGCCACCATTGGCATTCTATGCGTATCACAAACGATAGCCAATGTATTCGCATCGGCCCACAATTTAGCTTCTGCAGGCGTTAAAATATGAGTCTTCCAAAACTCATCTTCCACAAGAACATGGACCATTTTATCGATGGCATTTGTTTCTTTTGAAAGCACGAGTCTTACTTCTTTCCCTAGAGCACGTGCAATCGATACAACACCGATAGCACCGCCCAATGCATCATAATCTTCACGTTGATGCCCCATAACAAGAATTTTATCAGAATCAATCATTAACTCATGAATAGCTTGGCTCACTACACGAGCACGAACACGAGTGTTCTTTTCAACACCTGCTGTATTACCGCCAAAGAACCGAGTACTTTCACCATCCATAATACAAACTTGATCGCCACCACGTCCTAATGCAATATCAAGAGCTGCTCTAGCACGTTCAGATACATCCTTAACAGAACCAGTATTTTCACCAATCCCAATACTAATCGTAGCAGGTACTTGACGAGGAGACGGTAATTTACGAATACGTTCAAGCACACTAAAACCATCGTTTTCCATGTCTTGCAAAGCACCGCGTGAAATGGCAAATGTATACATATCATCTTGGAAGTTTCGGATGAACCCTTCGTGTTTATCGATTTCGTCAACCACGATATTATTGATTTCAGCCCATAGATTTGTATATTCTCTATCGCTGAGGCCTTTCGTTAATTCTTCAATATTATCGATTTGAATCATGCCCCATACAGGCTGTTCTTCTTGAGCCTTAATACGTTCCTTCTCAATGGCTGTAATATCCTTGAAATACAAGGCCATAACGGCATGTTCCGTCAATTCATCATTAGGATCTGCGTCAGGTCTTGCATCTCGAGGATCAATGAACTTGTACACCACTTGGAAATAGCGGTCCCCGTATTGCTCTTTTAAAAACCCCGATTTCCCCCAAATTTTATCAATTCTAAATCCAGGAATCAAAGTAGACATTTTTTGTAATTTATTCCAATCTACTGGAACCCAATCGGCAAATACGCTATTATTCCATACTAAGGTACCTTGCTTATTTACCAGTACAATAGCAGTTGGTAAATTCTGCAATGCAAAATTAGCAGCCTGTGTCACATTTTTCATCATAGCACTAAATTGCTCACGTGCTAGGCGACGACGATTATGAATCGTATTGTAATTAATCAAGTATACGGCAACCACCACGATGGCCGATAATATGGCTAACAACCAATTTAAATAAGCGATGATTAAAATCAATAGAACGATGACGCCTATAATGGTCCATTCCATTGCTTCCCATCTTCGTTGAAAGGATTTCATAGTAACCTCCTTTCCATTATCAATCTCGTCGACTAAAACGAGATCGTAAATCTAAAAACATATCTATAATCCCAAATATAGCTAATGCTTGAGAAAAGAATAAGGCATATGCAAAAACCAAGCCCCATTTTATCTTAGGTGCTACTCGATAGCGAGTCATAATATCTGCCAATGCAGCAAAACCATGAATAGAACAAATAAAATTACCAAGCAAAACTAAATTTTTACTAATAGCAATAACCCATGGCGTATCTAAATGTACATATGCAC
Organism: uncultured Veillonella sp.; assembly: GCF_934230905.1. Classification (GTDB taxonomy): domain Bacteria; phylum Bacillota; class Negativicutes; order Veillonellales; family Veillonellaceae; genus Veillonella. The sequence goes on from NZ_CAKQFJ010000005.1 coordinate 32,921, forward strand.
TGCCATGTACACCTATGATACCAAGAGCAAAAATACCAGCACCCCATATTGGCATCTTCCACTGTTCAATTGGTAAGAAGTTTGGTATAGAAATTCGCAATCGACGACCCAGCCATAAAGATATCTGTATTGTAATATACGTATATACTATTGCCCCTACGGCTATAGCCATACAAAATACATCTCCCAATGTATCAAAATTCTTTTGTACATTGTCAACAAACTGATCTGCTTGTTCTTGTGTAATAGCTGGATTTGTCGCCATAGCATCATGAGCCATCATCTGAGCTTGCTCTACAACCATAGGGCCTATAGTTGATACATCAACACCAGACATAGAATACGATACGATAATGACAAAAAATATAGCCAAAAACATCAATACACTTGGAACTAACAAACGCTTTATAGTAGGCCATGAGAACCGATTCCCAGCACCTACACCAATGCCTACCAAGGCAAATAATCCTACAACGAATGAGTTAACGATTCCAAATAACATGGTGGATAGAAAAAAGATAACAATTGTTCCTACAGCACTATACTTAAATCCCCATTTGGTGCCAATTATTCCAACAGCGGCAGGAGTAACTAAAAATGACAAAAATCCAAATATAGGTAAGTATACACTAATGGCGGTAAGCACAACTCCAATAGCGCTAACAAATGCCGTTTCCACCATTGCTCTTGTATTTGTTTGTTTCATAATACTCCATTCAACTCTAAAAGGATACCAATTATCTTTTAATTATAACAGTTTAAAGAGGTAACTTCAAATACCCTATATAGTATACAATAACCGTAACCATGCTACTTATAGTGTCTTAAAAGAACAAATAAATCCCTCTTAAGATCTTCGCCTTTTATAATATGGCACTTGCACTTAAGAGGGATATATTAATTAGTGTACATCTTGAATGATTGGTAAAATCATAGGTCTACGACGTGTTTTATCATAGAAGAATTTCCCCAATGCATCGCGAACGTTTTGTTTAATTGTAGTCCAGTCCTTAATACGTTGTACTTCGCAATCATTTAATACTTGATGAACGCGACGTTCTGCTTCAAGCATAAGTTCTTCCGCATCACGTACATACACAAAGCCACGAGATACAAGATCTGGTCCTGCAATAATAGTACCCGAAGCAGTATCCATAGCCATGACAACGATAACCATACCTTCTTGTGCTAATTGTTGACGATCGCGAATAACGATATTACCAACATCACCAACACCAAGACCATCAACAAAGATAGCACCAGCTTGTACGCGGCCGCCTTTACGACCACCATCTTTATCAAATTCAAAGATTTGACCATTGTCGCCGATAAGTACTTTCTTAGGGTCTACGCCCATAGCGACCCCAAGTTCGCCATGGCGACGTAACATACGGTACTCACCATGAACTGGGATGAAATACTCTGGACGCACAAGGTTAAGCATTGTCTTAAGCTCTTCTTGACTCGCATGACCAGATACGTGAATACCACGATCTTTACCATATACTACATGACAGCCTAGACGAAGCAAGTTATCAATGGTTCTACCCACAGCACCTTCATTGCCTGGAATTGGTGTAGCAGAAATGATAACAGTATCATTCGGTGCTAATTCTACAGTACGGTGGTTACTGGTAGCCATACGAGACAAGCCAGCCATCGGCTCACCTTGAGAACCAGTTGTTAAAATCATAATTTGGTCATCTGTATAGTTGTGCATTACATCTACATCAATAATTGTATTTGGTGGAATATTCAAATAGCCACGCTCCTGAGCGATTTCTGTAACATTTACCATGCTACGGCCCATAACGACAACCTTGCGATTGAACATAACCGCTGCATCAATAGCTTGTTGAATACGGGATACGTTAGATGCGAATGTAGCCAATACAACGCGACCTTTTGCTTCACCCACCGCTTGTTTAATAGCAGGTCCTACGGAGCTTTCAGAACCTGTAAAGCCCGGTTTTTCTACGTTCGTAGAATCGGACATCAATGCCAATACGCCTTTGTTTCCCAGTTCTGCAAATTTGTGCATATCCATCAAACGACCATCCACTGGCGTTTGATCAATTTTAAAGTCCCCTGTATGAAGCACAGTACCAATTGGTGTATCAAAGTACACAGCACAAGAGTCAGGAATGGAGTGATTTGTTTGGATAAAACCAACCTTTACTTGACCAATTTGAACCTCATCACCGGCGGCAACTGTACGAAGACATTTTGGAGACACCTTATGCTCTTTAAACTTACCTTCAATCAAACCACAAACTAGGTTTGTTGCATATACTGGACAGTCAATTTCTTTCATAAGGTATGCCAAAGAACCAATATGGTCTTCGTGACCATGGGTAATAACGACTGCTTTCACGCGATCTCTATTCTCAATAATATAGCTCATATCAGGAATAACGATATCTACGCCTAACATATCTTCACTAGGGAACGCAAGACCAGCATCGAGAACGATGATTTCGTCTTCGTATTGGAAGATCGTCATATTTTTACCAATTTCACCAAGGCCCCCAAGAGGGATGATTTGGAATTTCCCCTTATTAGAGCCCGCTGGTTGACGACCAATTAAATCAGATTGAACCTCTTGGTTGCGGTCATGATTACGAGCCATTGGACGATTATTAGTACGCGTACGACGGTTGTTAGTATTTTCATTGCGTCCATCATTCGCATTACGTGTACGCGTAGCATTACGGCCAGTTCTTGTATTACGCGTATTCTCACCATTTCTCTCCGTTCGGCGTGTATTTTCACCATTACGAGGGGTGCGAGTTTGACGAGACTTACGTTCTGTACCTTGTTGTTCGCCTTGCTCACCTACTGGTCGTTGACGACGTGTATTCGTTCTTGGATGAGTCGCACGTCGTTGGCGACCTTCGCCACTTTGATTCGCTTCACCTGTATGGCGACGTTCACTCGTACGACGGCCTTCTGTATTACGATGCTCTCCAGCAGGTCGACGCGTATTAGTGCGACGACGAATGGTTTTTTGCTCACCCTGAGCAGACGGCGCCGTCTCTACTGCAGTCACTTGTGCAGCATGTTGATTATCTGTTGTGTTCACAGTTCCTCCTAAAATTTTATTCATTAATTTGTTTAACATATATTTTCACCTATCATTAAAATTTGATCTTTACAGAGGAGGAGACAAACGAAAAAGGCGCTATCCAGCAGCGTCTTTCAAATGAGCGCAAAAATAGCGCAACTCAATTGTTACCGTTCAAGTCCTTTTGTCCATTCGCCTCTTGCAAATGAATATAGTGTACCATTAAACGCGTCAGCCGCGACGTTACGTTCTCTTCGTTACCGTTTAATGTTCATTATAATCCGATCGTTCTGATGAAAGTCTTACTTTCATACGTTATTATTATTGTAACATAAAAATAGCGTTAACAAAAGAGGACCCTTATGTTAACGCTATGTCATTAAGATTATACGATTTTATGTTTAATAACAGCCTCAGCAAACCCTTGTCGATAGAGATTAACTCCGCCGTTTGCAGGGTGGCGTAATCCAATAGCAGATAGACCAAATTTTCCCATCGTATCGGCAGACTTTTGTCCTACAGCCAGTAGAAGAGGTTCATCGCCACCCATTTCATGATGTAATTCTAATAACCGTTTTGTATATTCCCATCCTTGCTCTTGCTCAGCCTCTGTAGGTGTACGATTCGTCAATGGATTTCCATTCTTATGAGGATGGAAAGGGAATATATTCCACAACAAGGTATCATACGGATCGATGCCTTTTTCTACGATAGCACTCCACACTACAGTATCGGTAGGTTCGTTAAAACCATCTTTCTGCTGTGTTCCGTTTAATAAAGAGCTAGTAGGCGAACTAGTCCGTTCTAATCGAATCGACGTTACATCCTTCGCACGAATGGTTTTGTGCTTATCTAATAGCATTCTTTCACAAGTAATGGCAATGCCACTGAAACGCCCACCCTGATATCCTACTGCCTCTGCCACTACAAATACCTTAGCTCGACCTAAGCGTGGCAACAAATAGGCTAGCAAATTATCTCGACGCACCTGGGCCGCATCAAAGCCTTCTGTGACAATCTCTAAATCAGGATTTACCTCACCCCAAGGATTATGAACGAGGCTGCCACGATACTGACCTAGCCACTCTACAAATCCACGCACCTTCTCTACTCGCTCCGCATCAAAGGATGCTATATATTCATCAAAAGACATGCTCTTCTCTAACGCAAATAAAGACATACAGCCTCCCATTTAACTTTTATAAGTAATAACTAATATATATCTACTATACATGATAATGACACAAATTACATAAGAAATATAAAAACCACCCAAGGATGTCAAAATACTTGGGTGATTCTTTTGAGGCATATACAACTAAATATAGAACTCGATTTTGTCTTCTTTTGCTAATTGGAATTGTTCGAAGATATGATTCCGTATAGTAACAAAGGCTGCCGATGTACGGTCGGTTCTGTTAATAATGTTTACAGGGATTATGGTTTGTACGCGACCTGGATTAGCCGCCAGTACTACTACACGGTCTGCTAAGACCACAGCCTCTTCAATATCGTGAGTAACGAATACAACGGTTTTACCCTCTTCTCGGCAGATGCGAGAGATTTCGTCTTGTAAGTTGATACGTGTTAATGCATCGAGAGCGCCTAGTGGCTCGTCCATGAAGATAATATCTGGATCAACAGCTAGTGCACGAGCAATAGATACACGTTGTTGCATGCCCCCAGATAGTTCTGCAGGATAGCGGTTACGTGCATGATCAAGGCCTACCATTTTCACATATTTATCAATGATAGCAGGGCGCTCTTCTTTAGGTACCTTTTTACTTTCAAGGCCTAATGCGATATTACTTTCCACTGTACGCCATGGCAATAAACCGTAGTTTTGAAAAACCGTTACATATCTGAGTTGAGGTGCTTTCACCTCTTCACCATCTATGGTAATAGAACCAGATGTAACGAGCTCAAAGCCCGCCATAGCATTCAATAAAGTACTTTTACCAGAACCAGAAGGGCCTAAGAGACAAATAAACTCCCCCTTTTCAATATCTAAATTTATATTTTCAAGAATGGTGAGTGGTTCCCCATCTTTCATAAATTCCTTATGTGCATTACGCACCGAAATGTAACCCATGAGGCCACCTCCTATTTCTCAATACCCCAACGCTTGTAAATCCATTTTTCGATGAGGGATACGCCCCAATCGAGTAAAAGCCCAACAAAACCGATGGTCAAAATAGCCACCATAAGAAGATCATTGCGCAAGTTGTTTCTCATATCGATAATAAGGAAGCCAAGGCCCGTTTGAGAACCGACCATTTCACCTGTTACAAGGAAAATCCACGCTGTACCAAGAGCGATGTGAAGACCTGATGCAATGCCAGGGAATACAGCGGGCAACACGATTTTAAACAAGAGTTCTGGTTGTTTAATACCAAAGTTACGTGCCACCTTGATATATACAGGGTCGATATTTTGAATAGCAGACACCGTGGATAACAACACAGGGAAGAACGAGGCAATGAAAATAATAACAATAGCTGGTGCTTGACCAATACCAAAGAATAAAACAATAAATGGCAACCACGCTACTGGTGAGATTGGTCGAATAACTTGAACAATAGGGTTAATATAATTCCAAATTCCCTTGTACCAACCTAGGATAAGGCCTAGAAATACGCCTGCTCCAACGGAAATAATATAACCGATAAAGAAACGCACTAAACTATCTGCAATATCTTTAAAAAGAACACCGTCGCCTATAAGTTCTCCAAATCCAAGTAATACCTTATATGGCGTTGGAAATAAGGCTTCGTTAAATCCTCCAAGGCGAACAATCAATTCCCAAATCAGCCAAGCCGCAATAAATGCCCCCGGCACATATGTATATTTCTTCATAGCCGCCCTCCTATGGTAACAATGATGTATCTACAAACTCTGAATAGCTCGGCACTTTTTTAATCAAATCAATGTGCGTCATATGATGCGCGAGCGCATTATAACGATCTTCTGTAAGGGCTAAATCTCCAAACCTAATCACTTGTAAAGAACGTTCAATAACAGGATCCTTAAATTTCATATATTTTAAGGAAATCTCTTTTTGTGCTTCTGGATGCTCATCTAAATATTTACCTGCATCAAGATAAGCCTTGGTAAAAGCTTTTGCTAACTCATGATGCTCATCAACGAACTGTCCATTAAACACAAGGGCACAACAAATGTTGTCATGCCATAAATGATCCGGATCTTCAAAAACTTTACCTTTTCCCATTTCTAATGCAAGAGACCCAAATGGTTCAGCTACACTATACCCAGCAATTTGTCCTACCGCTAACGCTGATGGCATTTCAGGAGGACTCATTTCAACGACTTGCACATCTTTTTCACTTAGACCAGCATTCTCAAGCATGCAATCCACGAGAATTTTTTGAGTTGATTGTTTATGAGGAATAGCAAAGGATTTGCCTTTTAAGTCTTGTACAGAATTAATATCATTATTGACGATAATGATATTACCTTCTGTATGACCCAATGCAGCAGCACGAACATCAATACCTTGTTCACGAGCCTTTACAGCAAGCTCAACGAGAACGGCCGCAGCATCTACCTTACCGGTATTGAGTGCATCCATAAGCTCTGGCCAAGACCCATACTTAACAAGTTCTACATGAACAGGACCATCTGCTGTTTCTAATTCTTTTGTAGCAAATACTGGCAATGCATGGGTAAGTGGTAAATACGCTACGCGTACAGTTTTTAATTCTTGGGCCGTCTTTGGTGTATGGTATTCATGATAGCCATAGGCTATCCCACCGATAACTAAGAGGACCACTCCGATAATTAGATACCAAGTCTTCTTCATAACTTCCCCTCTTTCTACCTCATAACAAGGGGCGTTTTTGACACATGTCATTTTCGCACATTTCTAAACCTTAGATGAAATAAGGGATTAGAACACCTCGTCCTATAAAATTATATAACCTACTATATCAATATGTTTTTATTCTGTCAATAATACATATTTATAGAATAGGGTTTGAAAAGCACAAAAAAGCATCAACCGCTAATGCGGTTGATGCTACTTTCACAAATCATGTAAACTATAACAATATATCATTCTTCAATATAAGTTTGACGTTTATTCAAAATATAAATCTCTGAACTGCCAGCTTCACTATATTCACCAACATAAGGAGCAATACTAGACTGTTTAAAATGACTAATCTCTCCTTTGGGAACAATAACCATGATCTGCTTACCTTCAACCAAGCGCTTAATAAACTCATCTTCGGTCACTTGTTCCATGAGATATTTTTTATCCCACTCAGTACTACGATATTTTAGTTTATCTTTATCATCCCAACGACTACTATCACCTTTAATACGAATCACCTTATGACCAGTGTAATATACAACAGATGTGCTATATCCATTGTAATAATACACATCACCATTATATTTTTCTACAACAGGGATCAGATTAATAGAGCTACGTTGTTTTACAAGCGGCACTAAACCTTCAAGGACCACAATCGATGAAACAAGCATGGTACCAATCACAATGGTGCTCAATAAACGATACCGTTGACGCGTCCACCAAAACCAGAAAAGTCCTAATAGGGATACTCCTGCAAAAACATAGAGCAAACCATAATAGCCCCACGGAGCAAAGAAGGATGCCACTACATATGCAATCCATAATAAGAGTGTAGGACCTACAACAATCCACGGTACATAACGCGGCCTCCCTGGTCGCAGAGCTTTCAACGCCCCTAATGTACCTAAAATACTAAATGGTACGAGACTAATAAATGTATATAAAGGATATTTAGTAGCCATTAAAGAATAAAATAGAATGGTACCAACACCCCAACACATGCAATATAAATACCACTTATGTCGCTGTTTAAAGCCCGTTATCATACCATAAATAACGGCCCCGGTCCACGGTAAAGAGGCACCTAAGAAAATGGCAATGTAATACCACCATACATTATCTTCTGGATGTTCAGATTGCGTGGCACGAGTTACATTATTGAGGCCTAAAAAACCATCTACAAAAGCTTGTCCATGGGCACTATACATATAAACATACCATGGCATTGCGACAATAAGGAATGCTAAAATTCCCTTCCAATCAAAAAGGCGAAATAGCATTTGTTTTGAACGAGAAATCGCTGTATAAACAAGCAAAATAAGCCCTGGTAAAACGAGAGCTACCGGCCCCTTTGTTAAAACGCCCAGTCCGGAAAATACATAAGCTACAATCATAGCCGTACTAGAATTTTCGTTCAATCCTTTGTACGCATACATCATAACCATCAAAGTCGTATACAACAACACCATATCGGTTATAACACCATGAGCTACAGCCCAGAACATAAGAGATGTACCAAGGATTGAAGAACCTACCAAGCCAACAAGCCAACGTCTGCTAAAGGTCCTTAACGATTGAAACATAGTCGCTACTGACAAGGCACCGAATATAGCACTTGGCAAACGCACTACCCAATCTGCAAAACCAAACACTTTAAACGCTAAAGCAATAAGCCAATAAATCATAATAGGCTTATCATACCAAAATGTCCCATAAATCTGTGGTGACAACCAGTTACCAGATAATACCATTTCTTTGGCAGTTAACGCATAATTCGATTCTACTGGATCCGTTACCGGTAGCATATTATTGGCAACCATAAAGAATACCAGCCAAACAACAAACAACACAGGCGTCAAACGAGACAATTTCATTATGTTCTCCTTATGATTTACGGCGATTCTTGTAGTATTTATAACCGATTACGACAGCCACAATAGCAAAGACAACAATCATAATAACCAAAAACTCATGATTATACTCTATGAGGTCTTTCCAATTTTCTCCAAGAACTTTACCTAAGTATACAAGTAAAATGGTCCAAGGAATCGTTCCTAATATGGTCCACACGATAAAATGCCATAACGGATACCGTGCCATTCCAGCAGGAAATGAAATAAATGTACGAACACCAGGCAATAAGCGACCAAAAAATATGGCTGCACCACCATATTTATTAAACATTTTTTCAGCCAGTTCAAATTTATGCTCATTAAAAAATACATATTTACCGTATTTTAATAATAAAGGGCGCCCGCCATATTCGCCCATCCAGTATGACAATATAGATCCCACTATACCTGCCAATATACCGACAACCATAGTTGTATGAAGTTCAAATATACCTTGAGCAATCAAATACCCTGCAAATCCAAGAACAATTTCACTGGGAATTGGCACATTTGCATTTTCTAATATCATTGCCATAAACATGGCTGCATAGCCATATGTTTCCATAAACGAAATAATATATTCCACTTGTTATACCTCTTCATAACTCCCCTATCATGGACTTATGATATGTTACTATTAACAACGATATGCTGGTGAAAATTTCACCATGTATACAATCTATTTTACCATAATAAAATGACCCTCACCATAAGGCAGGGCCATTTACAATACTAATCATATGTAATCATATGTAATTTACGATGATTATTAATCATTCTATAGTCACTCTGTTTTAAGACCTTGTATAAAATCATAGGCATGTACAGCCGCTTCTGTATCGACAAAATGAAATGGTTCCAATAGGCGACAGAATTTAAATAGATAGTCACGTTTGCGTAAGACCTCTTGCACGTGGAGAACGGTATCCCGTGCACAGCGTGCAGAACTATAGCCATTCATAGCCGCATATAAGTAAGCATTCGGTAAATCACCTTCACGAATAAAGCTATGAATAAAAATCAGTAAATCCCATCCAGCAGGCGTGAACTCAGGCCAACGACGTGCGTTTTCCCAATCGAGAAACATCACTGCATCCTCGTCTGGATTATATACAATATCTCGTAATGCAGGGCGACCATGGGCAATCCCATAGTCATGAAGCATGCCAAGAGCTTTACCAAAGGCATAAAAAATATGAACAGCCATATCTTCTAGAGATGTATCTTCTGGATGTTCCTGTGGTAAATGTCCATAATAGGTCAAGCTTTTGCCATAATTAGGTGTCACAAAATAATTTTCTCGAAAGCCTACAATTTCTGGCGCTAATGGTAATTGGGTACGCACAAAATTCATCATATAAAACTCATGATCAAAAGATGCACGAGGCGATGGTTTAATCCATGATGACCGGTTATTACCTACAGCGCGTTTTACAAAAAACTCATTGCCTTGAAAAGTAACTAAGAATACGCGTCCCAATTCTTCTTCATTCAATTTACGGTCTATATATTCTAATAAGGCTTCGTTCATGAGACCTCCTTATGTCATCAATGCTTACCTATCTATTATATAATAAACACCATATATGTATCAAATAAAGACCCCCTAGCCATAGCCAGGGGGTCTTTACGGTAATTATGATAATAGGTTTAATTTAGGTTTTATAAGCCAACTGAGGCACTCTAAATTAAAACGAATTAACCTACAAATTTTGTCACTGCTGCAGTATCAGTTAAGTGACGTTTAGGCATGCCCATTTCTTCAGGAGTGATGCCAAGAGCAAGACCTACTAATTGGGACATATGCAAGATTGGCATATCTTTGCCACCGCCAACAACTTCTTTTGCTTCTTTTTGGAACATATCAAGTTGCATTTGGCAAAGTGGGCAAGGAGTTACTACGCAATCAGCACCTTCTGTAGCCGCATCTTTGTTGATGGAGCCAGTCATTTGCATTACGGAGTCATGTGCAGGGTATACAGCATGGAAACCGCAGCAATCAAGTTTACGAGAGAAGTCGATTGGTGTAGCACCGATAGCAGAAATCAAATCTGCTAAAGATGTAGGCATTTGATAATCTTCGAAGCCCATTTCAGTTTGAGGACGAAGAATATGGCAACCATAATATTCAGCTACACGTAAACCAGTTAAAGGTTTAACAACTTTTTCTTTCAATTTATCCAAACCGTAATCGCGGATCAATACCCATAAGAAATGAGTGATATCAGTTGTACCGCGGTATTGTTTACCGATTTGAGCTAATTTTTTATTCACTTCTTCTTTTTCTTTTTCGTTATTGTCTAATTCGTTTTTAGCTTCACGAAGCATCAAAGTACAAGTGTTACATACAGTTAAAAGGTTCAAACCTTTTTCTTCTGCCAATGCAATGTTGCGTGCATTTGTAGCTAATGTAATTTCTGGAGCGATATCTTGAACGTGGGATGCGCCGCAGCAAGTCCAACCGTCAAGTTCTTCTAGTTCGATGCCGAGTTTTTTAGCTACTGCAACAGTTGCCATGTAATCTTCTTTGGCAGCGCTTTCAAGAACGCAACCTGGGAAAAATGCGTATTTCATTATTTGCTTACCTCCTCAGCTGCTTTCATAAGTCTGCGAACACCATCAATACCATTAACTGGTTTTTGAGGTACTACAAGTTCGAAAGGATTAATTTTGCTGTGTTTCCACAAACGTAATGCATAGAATGCTTGTTTAGCGGAATCTACAACACCGTCAGATTTCAAGCTCATAGAAACTTCTTTCAAGCGACCAGTTTTGTAAAGATCTTCTTTGAAAGCAACTGCATGGCGAACGCCTTTACTATTTGTAAGACCAGCTTTAGTAGCTTCTTTACGCATGTTGGAAATATCTTGAGCAGGTTTTAAGTGTTTAGGACAACGGGAGATACAGTTCATGCAGTGAACGCATTTCCAAAGACCATTGTCAAATGCAGGTTGAATGTGAGCCATAGGTGCATCATCACGGCTATCCAATACGAAACGGTTAGCTTTAGTGAATACATATGGTTCCAAGAAATCGTCTTGACGTGCAGTCAATTTGTTACATTCAGATGCGCAGCAACCGCAAAGGATACATTCTGTACCAGCAACGAATTTTTTGAAATCAGCTGGAGTTTGACGAACGATTTTGTCGCCTTCGTTGAATTCTGCTTTAAGGAAAATCCAAGGAGCAACTGTTTTCAAACGATCAACTTTAGATTCCCAATCAACAACTAAGTCGCGGATTACACGGAAGTTACCGATAGGAGCGATAGTTAATTCATCTGTACCATAACGTTCTGTCAATTCATCAATTTTAGATTCACAACCAAGCATTGCTTCGCCATTTACGCGAATGGAGCAAGCGCCGCAAACTGCGGAACGACAAGCTGCCAAGAATGTTAATGTTGGATCTTGAGTATCTTTAATTTTTTGAAGGCCCCAAAGAATTGTACGGTCAGGTTCGTAATCGAATTTGAAAGTTTGTACAAACGCGCGACCTTGTTGGTAACGGTGGATATGATAGGTGATTTGTCTCATCTTAGTACTTCCTTTCTTGTGGTTCGTATTTAGTGAACACTACGTCACGTTCAGTTAATTCGTATTGACCGTCTGCACCTAATTTGATCAAAGAATGTTTTAAGTATCTTTCATCATTACGTTTAGGATGGTCTTCACGGATATGAGCGCCACGGGATTCACGACGGTGTAAAGCGCCCATTGCAATAGCTTTTGCTACTGTTAACATAGAACCGATTTCACAGTAGTTTACGAATGCCATGTTATAAGTACGTTCAGGGTCACCTACATAACAAGTTTTATAATCTTCGATCAATTGATCGATTTCTTTTAATGCTTCAGTAATACCATCTTCATTACGGAAGATACCTACTTTATTCCACATTGCATCAGCCAATGCATCGCGGATTTCTACAACTGGGCGACCGCCTTCACGAGTTGTTACTTCAGTGAATTTTTCTTCCCAGTGTTTAGCAGCTGCAGCCAATTCTGCATCTACATTTGGTTGTTCATGTACTTCAGCATAGTCAGCTGCACCAGCACCGGATACTTTACCGAAAACTACGCCGTCAGCCAAAGAGTTACCACCTAAGCGGTTAGCACCATGGATGGAGATACAAGAAGCTTCGCCAGAAGCGAACAAACCAGGCAATTCACATGCACAAGTTTTGTAGTCTACTACGTCGATACCGCCCATTGTATAGTGACATGTAGGACGAATAGGTACTGGTTGAGTCAATGGATCGCAGTGTTCGAAGCACATTGCCAAGTCACGGATACCATGAAGTTTTTCGATGATAACTTCAGGTCCTAAGTGACGAAGGTCAGCTACTACGTATGCGTTAAGACCAGAACCGAAACCACGACCTGCAGCGATTTCATCTTCGATTGCTTTCGCTACAACGTCACGGGATGCCAATTCCATTTTATTTGGCGCATATTTTTTCATGAAACGTTCGCCTTCAGAGTTAAGAAGGTAACCACCTTCACCACGAACCGCTTCGGACATCAAGATACCAGTACGACCAAGACCAGTTGGATGGAATTGAATCATTTCCATATCTTTCAAGCCATTACCAGCACGGAAAGCTGCTGCCATACCATCGCCTGTGGAAAGGAATGGGTTTGTAGTACGAGTCCAGAAGATACGACCTGCACCACCAGTGGACAAGATGATTGCTTTCGCTTTAATTTGTTCTACGCGACCTTCTTTCATGTTCCAAACTACAGCGCCACCAACATGACCTTCTGCAGATTTAACAAGATCTAAAAGGTACCATTCTTGTAAGAAGTGTACGCCTTCTTTCAAGCATTGTTCGTAAGTTGTGTGCAAAATTACGTGACCAGTTTTATCCGCAGAGTAGCAAGTACGTGGATAGGATTGACCGCCGAAATTACGTTGCGCAATTTTATTTTCTTCTGTACGAGAGAATGGAGCACCCATATGGTCCATTTCAAGTACGCCTTCTGGACAACGAGAGCAGAAGAATTCGATTGCATCTTGGTCACCAAGATAGTCAGAACCTTTTACTGTATCGAAAGTATGTGTTTCAACTGTATCTTCAGCTGCTACATTGTTCAAACATGCATTGACACCACCTTGTGCCATTGCTGTTGCTGAACGGGTTGGGAAAATTTTAGTAATAAGTGCTACACTTAAGCCTTTGCGACGACCAACTTCAAGAGCCGCACGCATACCAGCGCCACCGCTACCTACTACTAGAACATCAAACTGTTCCATAATGACCTCCTCATAACTACCTATAAAAAGAAAATTTCTTAGACTATCTAGATTCAAAAACCTTATAAAAATTTTTGATAACCTAATCATTTTTCCTTAAAGAAAAGCCCCACACTTGTGTGATTTTTCTTATAGCTTTACATATAATTATAGAGAGCATTGACGAGTATGTCTAAACCTTATTATGCATAATTAATTTTAATAGCTCTAATTGATACTCTATATCAATTCATGTTTTTTATGATGAATATTGAACATTTTAATTATGTAAAAAGTAAATTCTATTTATTTTTATGTATATCATTTATATTGATTCGGTTCCGAATTTTTTACTACGTTGATATCTATACAAGTCCAATAAATACTATGATTTACCGACTATATCACGTAAAGAATACCATTTACTCTTATTAATATTTTTGAATTCCTACCAAAAATACACGGATTTTATTGCTCTTGTATATATTAAAACCTCTCGATTTTAGTCTACTTTTTATTTATGATAATTATTATCATAAGATTTTATTGTGATTTTCTTTACATCTTTCAAATTTAGTAAAATCGCCCTTATCTATGCATATACGGCAATCTTCGATATACTTTATTTTATAAAATCAAATATTTCTAGATAAAACTTATGTAGTCATGCAAAAGGTCTATTTATATATGAATATATAAGGATTTTAGCATTTATTACATTCATTTTTCACTCATTCCATTTGTATAAGGTATGATAATAGATAAATTAGTTATATAATATAGCTTAAATATGTTAATATTAATTTAAATACTAATGTGTTGCAATTTTGATTTACGAAAATTGATTAGTATTTAAATAGTATTAAAAGAGAGTTATATAATTTAATCATACATAAGGAGAACAAACATATGAAGATCTTACTTGTAGAAGACGAAGAAATGCTGAATGGTATTACAGCCAAATATTTACGTGCCGAAAATATGACTGTCGATACATGCTTCAATGGTCAACAAGCTATCGATTATGTTAACACATCTAGCTATGACGTAATTGTTATGGATATTATGATGCCTGTTTTAGACGGCATTAGTGCATTGGCACAAATTCGTAACGAAGGTAATACAACACCGGTTTTATTATTAACAGCAAAAGACTCTTTACAAGATAAAGTTACTGGCCTTAATACAGGCGCTGATGACTATCTTGTAAAACCATTTGATCTTGAAGAATTAACAGCTCGTATTTATGCGTTAGCACGCCGTAATGCGCGTCATGCACAAAATGATATTAAAGTAGGTCCTTTGACAATCAATGTTCCTCAACGTACTGTAAAACGCGATGGCGAAGCTATCACATTAACAGCCAAAGAATTTGATTTATTGTACTATTTAGCAAGCAATGAAAATATTGTTTTATCTCGACAACAAATTCTTGATCACGTTTGGGAATACGATTACGAAAGCTACTCTAATCTAATTGATGTATATATTAAGGATTTACGTAAAAAGATTGACACGGATGAAAATGTGAAATTGATTCAAACCGTTCGTGGAGTAGGATATGTCCTCAAAACAGAAAACTAAGGAACAAGGTCACGACCTTAATTCTATGTCAGGTGCCTTCAAGCACCTTTGGAATCGCATTCCACTAACATTTAAAATTATGTTGTGGTACACATTATTTTTGAGTACCCTTCTAATTTCTATGTCCATTTTTTACTATAACTATATAGGAACAGCACATAGCACAGAAATTCGGGATCGATTACAACAACAAACGCTTATTATGTCTACAGACATTCGCAAGTTTAAACCTTATGAGGATGGCACATTTTATCTTGTTTACACGCAAGATGGATTAATTACAAAAGGCTATTTACCGGATGGATTTCCAAACCAATCGAATTTATCGCTTGGACAGGTCGGTGAAATCGAAGCCAATGGTATGACATTTTACTATTACGATGTGCCTATCAATGCACCAAATTACCGCGGATTCTTACGAGCTATTACGAGTCAAAAGATTACCGATAAAAATGGTGATACTTTATATGGTTTATTACTTATTAATATCGTAGCTTTACTAGTATCTTCCATTGGTGGTTATCTATTTATAAAACAAGGCCTAAAACCACTGCGAAAACTAACACATACAGCAAAGGTTATCGGGAAAAACAACGACTTAAGTCGCCGTATTGAATTACCCGAAATTGCCAAAGATGAAGTCTATGAATTGACTACAACATTTAACCGCATGTTGTCTGGTCTTGAGGATTCCTCCAATCGGGAGAAGCAATTCAGTTCTGACGTATCTCATGAATTGCGCACTCCAATCGCCGTTATCCAAGCTGAAAGTGAGTACGCCATCAAATATGCACGAACTCCAGAGGAAATGCAGGAAGGTTTGACACACATCTTAGAGCAAGCTAAGTTTATGTCTTCCCTTGTATCGCAATTATTAGACGTAGCACGATTAGAAAACAACTACGAGATGAATGTGGCACCTGTTGACGTAAGCACTATGTTAAAGAATATGGTCCATGATTACACTCGATTATGTACTGAAAAAGATATTATAATCAACGCAGATATTGATAACGATCTAGTTATTACAGGTCATGAAGTATCTTTACGTCGTGCTGTCACTAATCTTATTGATAACGCTATTAAATTTACAAAATCAACAATCAATATTACAGCGAAACGCAACAATTTATACTTAATTATTGAAGTTACAGACAACGGAATTGGTATTGAGCCAGATAATCTGTCACAAATTTTTAACCGTATGTATCAAACAGAGCAATCAAGAAACAAAAAATCTAATCACGGTATTGGCTTAGGCCTTTACTTTGTAGATAAAGTTGTTCATTTACATCACGGCACAATTACAGCCAAAAGCGAGTTAGGAGTATTTACTACCTTCGCCATTACCCTTCCTTTGTCAGAGGCATTAATAGAATAATACAATACGCTGTACAAAAAACACCCTTCCAAATGACCGTTCTCCCAAAGAGAACATCCTATCATTTAGAAGGGTGTTTTTATTTTTACCCAATCAAAGGTAATTTTAAAAAATATAAACCATTCAACCTAATAAGGCTAATAATGGCGTATACACGTACTCTAAAAAACTCCATACAACAAGACCCGCCACAGCACCTACAATGGCTCCATTAATACGAATCCAGCTAAGATCATCCTCCACCTTAGATTCGATAAAATAAATAAATTTATCAGTACTAAGTCCACCAAGTACTTGGCGTATAATCGTTTCGATAAGATCATAACCTTGTTCTAGCACATAGCGTGCAATATCATGTAATGTACTTTCAATACGATTTCGTAAATCTTGAGACTGACCATACACAGACCATAATTCCAAGGTGATATTCACGAGGACTTGAGCTGGTGTTTCACCATTCTCATCACCTACTAGCAGCAATTCCTCAACATATGGACATAAATGATGTTCGATGATATCTTCCCAATCTTGTTCATGGATCCATCGTGCCCACGCCTCATCAAGAGCATTACAAACCTCATGATTATTCTCTATATGGCGAATAGGATCTACCCACTGACGAAGCCACGCAGTTCGTTCTGGGCTATTAGGACGTTTCCAGTTTTCAAGCATAGCATACGACTCTTTAACGATAGCCTCAGCCATTTCATGATAATTGACAACATCAGTAGCCTCTGACAAAGAAATCAAAAAATCTGCAAAGAACCCTTTACGTTTTCTCTTATGAGCCTCTTCTGCAACAACAGCAGTCAGCCACGTAACCATAGCAGGGTGATTGATGCGCTCTTGAATCACATTCAAAACCTGTACAACCATACCTTCATAACGATTATGTTCACATAAATCTAGTAATACGTGTTTCAATACAGGTACAAGCGAATGTTTTTGTAACAATGCACGAATGCGCTTAGCACCCCATTGTGCCCACTCCTCATTTGTTTGAGATTTCCATAGCAAATGCAATCCCTGATGAATAATAAGCCTTACTGTTCGTTGACCTTCCGGAGATAGTAGGAATTTTTCAAATATAGGTACAAATTGCACGTTAGCTAGCAATGCTTGGCACCGCTCTCGTGTAAGCATTTTAGTTTCCACTAACTTAATCACGCCATTGATAAGTCGTTCTTTATTACGTGGAATCAACGCTGTGTGATACGGAAACCCTAATGGTTTTCGGAACAGTGCAGTAACAGCAAACCAGTCTGCCACACTTCCGATGAGAGCTGATTGCACCGCCCAATACAACGGTTGGTACCAACTTTCACTACCAAAGAAGAACTGGCCTACAAAAACAGCACAGTAAAGCACTGCCATCAAGCCCAAAATACCATTGGCCCGCTGTTTCAAAGTCCATGATGTAATGTAACGAATCATCCAATCACCCCCTTAATAAGGAGGGTAATGACATAGAATAATCCGCCGAGAACAGCTCCCACAAGAGAACCGTTAATACGAACCATTTGCAAATCATAATACATTTTACCACGTATAATACGGGTAATCTCATCTGGCGAGTAACGTGATAATTCTTCTCCCACCACACGATCGATGAGCGGATTCAATTTTTGTAACCACGGAATGCTACGCAACAAGAAGAATCGTTCAAACGGTGCCTGCTTCTCAGGATTTAGGAGAATTTCACGGCCAAGTTTATTTAATCGCTCAAGCACAATATCCATGAGACGTACCCAATCGAGTGTATCCCCATCAATTAGTTTTCCTTCCCATTCTTCAAGCACCATCTTTACCCATTGATTCTTATGCTCTTCAATGAAAGCCTGCCATTCAGTATTCGTTTCCAAATTATTAAAAAATCTGATGGCTTGCCCCCATATATAACGACCCAATGGTGAGTCAATATCTTCATTTTCTTGTAAAAATTGAACTGCTTTTTTCTGTACCGTATCAACTAATCGTTCTGGTGAAAGTCCATCACCACCAAAGGCAATGGCTAACTCACGCATAAATGAATCCTTAGTATAGGTTTTCATAATATCTAGCATGACGCGATATAAATAGGGATATACTTGATTGGATGCAATAACACGCTGACAGGTCCGATTAAAATAAAGCCAAAATACCCCAGCCGTATGACGTTCGAGCATACAGCGTCCGAATAGGATAACGAGCGGTGTAGCCTTCCAATTAGACACACCTTTATATACAGCTTTATTAATCTCTTTACGCATCGGCTCAATATCCATATGAGATAATACCTGATTACCAACACCATATAAGAGCTCTTTTACCTGTTTTTGCCCTACATCACTCATACCATATTCGATGATACGCATCATAACGCGTTCCCGTTTAATAGCATAGTACATTTGCGGTACGCGAAGCAATTCCTCACTGAGCATGGTACGGCCGATTTGTATCAATCGCTCTTTACTACGTGGTAAGATGGCCGTTTTAAAAGGTATACCTAAAGGCTTAGTAAAAAGTGCTGTCACCGCATACCAATCTGCAAGACCTCCAATCATAGCAGCCCCAGAGACATGCATAATAAAGGCCCATAATGCATCGTGCCTGTGTGGATATGAAATTAAAAATATAATAGCCATGACAATCAAAAGAGTGGTTGCCACTGGTTTCGTTTTCATCATCACTTGACCCTAACTTACTTAATTACGTATATAGACTCTCCCCATATAACGTAGTGACCATATAGGCCACGAACTTTCACAAACTACAAACTGTGAAAGTAGATTTAGAATGTACATTCATCTCCTTCCTTTTGAGGTTCCCAAATTGGCACATCCCCAAAAAGGGCTTTGAAATATACGGACGGGGTCCATAATGGACCATTTAAATGCATTGGAATAAATGCTTTTTTTACCTGTACGAGGCGTAAAAACTCAATAGCCCCCCATTCCATCGCCGCTTCTAAACGATTATCTACAGGGAACATCGCCACATCTACAGCTAGATTTTCTAACTCCTTAAATTCACGCCATGCCATACGCTTTGCATCCGCATTATTTTCTGGCGTATCACCAAGCCAATGCCACCAATTAAGGTCGCCTGCGTGGAAAATAGAATCAGAGTCAATATTAGCAGTATTTGTTTTTACATAGAAAGAACCACCTTCATCAGTGCTACCATACATATGAATACCGACATCATCAAGGTTAGCATCTTGCCCTGGGCGCATGGTAATACACTTTTTTACCTTCCCCTCTAATGGCACATCTTGATGGCAAATGTAACGCGTTTGAGGGCCATCAAACTCCGTAATAGATGGGTTAAAATGATCAGCATGAATATGGCTCACAAAAAACCAAAGTTCACGGCCACGTTTCGCTAATTGCCAAACAATATTATTAGGATCTTTATAATAATCAAACACATAGCAACGCTTACCATCATCCACAAGGAAACCGCTGTGTGCGAGAAAAGTTACATCTAACATAATTATCAATACCTTTGCACTAATGAGAATTTATATCATTCGTATTCTTTATTATACCATATTTTTCTATATACGTGGTTGAAGATGTAGTAAAGCGTGCCCGGCCAAAACCGACACGCTACTGCGCTTCGCGGAGCCCGAAGTCGTTTTTGTCCAGGCACGCTTTACCTCAACTCAGTATATTAGAGACATTTAGGTATAATAAAGAATACGAATTAGTTTACATGGAATAGAGATAAGAAATGCCGCTGGCAGTTCTTAGATGTGGCCAGCGGCTTTCATATACTCAATGTATTGGTTCCCCCATTGTTCGAGGGATGCTAAAACGGTTTTAAATCCGGCACCTACTTCTGTAAGGCTATACTCCACCTTTGGCGGAATGGTACCATATACTTCACGATGTACTAACCCATCATCTTCCATTTGGCGCAATGCTCTAGTAAGGGTGGCTTGTGTAATTGGATATAAACGACGTTCTAATTCACGGAATCGAACCGGCCCTTCAGCTAATTCATGCATAATCAATAAAGACCATTTGCCGGCTAATAACTTTTGACTCGTTGCAAAGGGGCATCTACCCACTAAATCATGAATATTTACGAGTTGTTCTGCCATTGTAATCCTCCTGCTCTGTTTATATTACGTTATTCAAATCATATCACAAAATTTTAGTATTACAAGCATTTTATAGTATCTTTTTTGAAGGTACAATACTTTTTGAAAAAATTTTAATCAGTAATTATCATAATTCTATCATTTTTGAAAGTACCTATCCAAAATGATTCTACTATTCAAAATATTTGCACCTCTATATAATGAGGTCATCAGCTGAACACATATTCACTAATCATATTTTAGAGAAGTGACAAACAATTAATTCTAAACGACTTTGCCTAGGCCATAGGCCGTTAAGGCGGTGGAGGCTTAGAATTGATTGTCTGTCACTTTATATAAAAAGGAGAAACAACATGAATATTTTAGTAATCGGTGCAAATGGTAACGCGGGTCGTCGTATTGTAGAAAAAGCTCTCAAAGCAGGTCATCAAGTAACAGGCGTTGTTCGCCGCGAAGGTGCTATTGAAGGCATCCCAACCATCGTAAAAGACGCGTTACAATTAACAAAGCAAGAATTAACTCAATTTGATGTAGTAGTCAATGCTACAAGTGCTTTCACACCAGATACGTATTATTTACAAACAGATTTAACATTGTTATTGGTGAAAGCATTGACTAACACAAATACGCGCCTTATCGTTGTAGGTGGTGCAGGTAGCCTCTATGTAGACGAAGAGCATACAGTACAACTATACGATACACCAGACTTCCCTGAAGAATATTTAGGCCTTGCAAAAGCTCAAGGTAATGCTATCGACATCTTGCGCAAATTCAGCAATGTAGATTGGACATTCTTTAGCCCAGCACCAATCTTTGATGCAGAAGGTGCAGAATCTAACGATTACGTTATCGGCAACGAAACTGTTATCTTGAATAAAGAAGGCCAACCATATATTTCCTACGAAACATATGCTCAAATCTTAGTAGACGAAATCAACAACCACAAATTTAGCCGCCAACGCTTTACAGCAGTACAAAACTAAGCTATACATTTAGATACACGTTTGTATAGTAGCTATACCTTATAGGTTTACAAGCTACTATATAAACTGTATCTTTTTTACTACGATATATTTTTTATCAGATCAGGTGACACTATGAAACGCATGCCAACATTATTCGTCGGCCACGGTAGTCCTATGATGGTCTTAGAATCTACAGAAACTACAAATACCTTTCAAACTATAGGCAAAAACATAATCAATAGTTACGGCAAACCCAAAGCTATCTTAGCGATTTCTGCTCACTGGTATACAGATGGGACCTACATTCAAAGCGCAGAGAATCCAAAACAAATTTATGATATGTATGGTTTTCCACAAGAGCTGTACGAAGTGGTGTATCCCGCAAAGGGCGATATCAGCTTAACTAAAGAAGTGCAACAAGTACTGGGCGATGCCGTTTCTATAAATGACACGTGGGGCATTGATCACGGCATGTGGACTGTTTTAGTTCACATGTTCCCTGATGCATCAATTCCCGTAGTACAACTATCAATCAACAAGTACTTAAGCCCAAAAGAAGCCTATCAATTAGGCGAAAAGTTGCAATCATTGCGTGATAAGGGCTATCTCATCATGGGCAGTGGTAATATCGTTCACAATTTAAGACGCTTGGAATGGGAAAATCCATTGGGCTCCCCTGCTACGATTGAATTTGACCAATATATTGCCAACGCTGTATTAGAAAACGATATAAATACTGTCATCAATTACTCCGAGCATCCTCAAGCAAGCTACGCAGTGCCAACACCAGATCACTATCTCCCATTAATTTATATTATGGGCGCTAGCACAGGGTCCAAACCTACCATCTTTAATCAAAGCTATAATACTGGATCCCTATCTATGACAGGCTTTATCTTTGAAGATGAGTCTTCAAATAGTATATAAACCTAGATATATAGAAATTTCCTAAAGAAATTCACGCGTCCTATTCACATCAAACCGTGTATGGTTTGATAGATGAATATCCCCCATACACGAAAGAACCGCTAGTACAAACCAGCGGTTCTTTTTGTGTTTTATTTCATATTTACTGTATTAATAATACAGCCTTTTACACTACATAGATCCTTAACAAAAGTCTCTATGTTAGCGAATTTTATCCCAATAATGTTTTCACATCATAGCCAAATTTAGCTGTTGCTTCAGCTGCAGTTTTTTGCCATTCTGTAGGTGCTGTACCATCCTTTTCAAGGAAGAAGCCAGAATCAAGATAACGAATGATGATATAGTTCGAATTTTTTTGATCAAAACCGTTACCGCGACTAAAGTCAATACCATGGCCTGTATTGCGTGTTACAATAGCTTCCAATAATGGTAACGTAATGGCGTTCAACGTGATTTTCATATCAGGAGAGTCAAACATCTTTTTAAAGAATGAACTAGGTTTTTCTTCTTTATATACTAACAATTTACTAATCGTGCCATTAGATGCACATACTACGCGACGGATATCTTTAATAGGAATATCTACCTTACCATTAGAAATAACGCCGTTTTTAATGGTAATTTCTCGTTTACCCATAAAGGAAGAGTCTAATGGCAATTGAAGAGTATCTAAGTTCGCAGGAAAATCTGCGGTCAATTTATTTCGAGCAAAGGCTGTAAGAATCGCTTTTGTTTCACGAATGTTGTGACCAGTATTAGATTCTCTGCGGTCCGTATCTAAATCTTGGCCTTCCATATTTTTCCAGTTGTGATCTCTAAAAAGAATAGAATAATTACCGTTTGAATTTAAATATCTCATAAGATATAGCTCATTTACATCTTCAAAATCAATGTCTGTTAGAACTTGTCCATTTGCATCTTTGCAAAGTACACCATTGTAACTAATTGTTAAAGTACGATCATTACTTTCAAAAACAACAGGATTTGTGTCGAATACAGAAATCATAGTTCTCTCCTTTTCATGACTTCAAAAAACACACTAATATATCTATTTTAATAATATACTATTTATATATCGTTGTACAAATGCTATATAGTAATAAAAAAAGCTGATTCCGAAGAATCAGCTTTTAGTGTTTCATTGAACCATTTCAAATGGAGTTGTAATTGAAATTAGATGCTTTCAACAGCAGCAATAGCCGCAACGTCTACAACGTCTTGAGCGGAGCAACCACGAGAAAGGTCATGAACTGGTTTAGCTAAACCTTGAATCAATGGGCCAAGAGCGTCAGCACCGGAGAAACGTTGTACCAATTTGTAACCAATGTTAGCAGCTTGAAGATCAGGGAAAATCAAGATGTTAGCTTTACCAGCTACATTAGAGCCAGGAGCTTTCTTTTCTGCTACGGAAGGAACGATGGAAGCGTCCAATTGTAATTCGCCATCAAATTTGAAGTCAACATTACGTTCTTTCAAGATGTTAACAGCTTCAACCACTTTATCTACTTCTGGAGTGGAAGCGGAACCTTTAGTGGAGAAGGATAACATGGATACACGAGGATCAGCCATACCAACAACTTTGCGAGCTTTTTCTACAGTAGATTCTGCAATATCAGCTAATTGTTCGCTAGTTGGGTTAGGCAATACGCCGCAATCGGAGAATACTAGCATACCATCATCACCATATTCTTTTTTGCTTGTGAACATGAACATGGAGGAAGATACAGTTTTAAGACCTGGTTTAGTACCTACTACTTGTAATGCAGCACGCAATACATTAGCAGTTGGGCAACCGGAACCTGCAACCATGCCATCTACAGCGCCAAGACGAACAAGCATAGCACCGAAGAACAAGCAATCACCTTTCATAGTTGCGTCAGCTTTTTCAGGAGTCATACCTTTTTTAGCACGCAATTCTACGAATGTATCAACCATTTCTTGGTAACGATCGTAGTTAGCTGGATCGATGATTTCAGCACCTTCTACAGATACACCAGCAGCTTTAGCAGCCGTAGCGATTTCAGCAGGGTTACCAACAAGAACAGGTGTTACGAAACCTTCTTTCAAAATTGTTTCAGTTGCTTTCAATACACGTTCATCTTTGTATTCTGGCAACACGATTTTTTTACCTAATGGTTTTACTTGGTCTTTTAATTTTTGAATTAAGTCCACGATTTTTGCCTCCTTAACATTGGCTTTATGCCATATCAATACTATTATTATAACAATTTAATAGCTCTCTAACAACCATTCTAAAACATTTCGTTGTTGAATTCCGTCATAATTTGCATTTTTATTTAATTCATCCAATGTGAGCAAAAACTTTGGATATTGGTCTTGTACAGCCTTAAGAGGTGCGAGCTCACGATGTAGCGTATAAGGGAATGAGCTTTCACGAAGATAGGACTCATAGGCAGGAATTAAAGAATAAAGTTGGATTTCATTCCAAAGTTTTACTATTTAGCACTTAAATATGGATTCTATTCCAATGTTTTACATTAAAAATGATCTATACTATCGTATCATCCTTTTACCTAAAAACATGATTTCCTTATGTTGAATAACCACCACATAAAACAGTACAATACTAGTAATAGAAATACTGTATTACTTAGAAAATAATCTTTACCTTACATTACTTCGAAAATACTGTTTATCTCACTAGTTTATATGAAATCTAGGAGGACTCATGGCCAATACAGAAACAACAATCAACGCAGTTATCAATCCTCAAATCAACGATACCCCCATCGATATAGAGAAAACCATCAAAGCCTTAGAACGCAATAAGTTTGTAGTCCATTACTTTGAGACCGGTGATGATGCGGTGGCCTATTTACAGTCTCGCATTCAACATAAACGAGTGGCTATCGGTGATTCACGCACCTTATTGGAGCTCAAGGTTCATGATGCTTTATCCAAGGTCAATGATGACATCACGGATATTCAGCGTCCTCTTCCGGATGAAAGCTTCCGCGATACCGCATTACGCACCATGGGCCGCGATGTATTTTTAACCTCTGTTAACGCCTTGGCACAAACAGGCGAAATGGTCAATATTGATGGCACTGGCAACCGTGTAGCAGCATCCCTATTTGGATCACAAGAGGTATTCTTTGTGCTAGGCCGCAATAAAATTACCCCTGACTTGGCCTCTGCCATCTATCGAGCACGCAATGTGGCAGCACCACTGAACAGTAAAAAGAACAAGAAAAGCTCGCTCAATCCTTGTGCCAAATTAGAAGAAAAATGTTATGACTGTGGTTCACCCGATAGAATTTGCAATGCCTTAACCATTTACTACAAGAAAATGCGTAACATGCAAACTATGGAGGTTATTATTATCAACGAAGATTTAGGGTTTTAATCCTTAATGAAAATCTATATGTCTTGGTTCTATGGCGTGAAAGTCGATAACCCCTATATCCGGTCCTTCAAAAAAGGTATCCAGTGACATATGTTCAAATCCACTGACTATCCTACACAGTGTAGATAAACGGGGATCAATATTCCCCTTCTCCAGCCCGCTAATATATGACTGTAATAATCCGGTTCGTTTTGCTAAGTCTTGCTGAGTCATCTGAAAATGGCGGCGCCATAAGAGAATGAGAACGCCTAAGTGCTGGATAGCCTTTTCTGACTGTGCTTCACTACATACGATTTCAAACGTCATAGAAACCTCACTTTCTACTCTTTACAACAGCAACTCTTTACCTTCACAATACGCCAACTAAACATGCGGGACCATAATGACTTGATTACTGATGACATATAATAGAAAATCCCTTGCGGTATATTCATATCGCAAGGGATTTTTATACATATTATGTTATAAAATTATATTTACATACATATACATGTACGTTCTTGTACATTACATTCTTATTTATGCTCTTCTGCAATAGCCATAGCACGTTTGATTTCCATGTACTTAACCATACCATCAACAGCTTTTTTAGCTTCGCGCATAGCGAGTACTACAGTCGCTGGTTTATGAACTACGTCACCACCAGCGAATACACCTTCACGGCTTGTCATGCCATAAGGTTCTTCAGATGTAATGATGTAACCTTTTTCATCTACACGAAGGTTATTACCTTCACCAACAAGACGTGCATTTGGTTTATGACCAGCAGCGATGATGATTTTATCAACAGGCATTACTTGGTATTTGCCTGTACCATGGATACCCGCACCATCATCGTTGAGGGCCATTACTTCGTATTTAAAGCCTTCTACTTTATCTTTACCCTCTACGCCTACTGGAGAAGCGAACCATTGGAATTGAACACCTTCAGCACGTGCTTCTTCATATTCAGATAACAATGCAGGCATTTGTTCTTGGCTACGACGATATGCTACAGTTACAGATTCGCAACCTAAACGCACGCACGTACGAGCCGCATCCATAGCTACGTTACCACCACCAATGATAATAACGCGATCACCTTTTCTTACAGGGATTTGCGCTTCATCAAGTTCACCATTGTCTACTAGTTGTACATTTGTCAACAAATACATCGCTTGGAATACACCATGAATTTCATCATTATCCATGCGTACCGCTTGAGGAATGTGTGTACCTGTACCGATAAAGATAGAATCAAATCCTTCTGCAAACAATTCATCTAATGTCTTATCTTGACCAATAAATGTATTACATACGAATTTAACGCCTAACCCTTCTAACCGTGCAATTTCACGGCGTACAACAGATTTAGATAAACGGAACTCAGGAATACCGAATAACAATACACCGCCTGGTTCAGATTGCCCTTCAAATACAGTGACATCATAACCAAGCTTCGCTACGTCACCGGCAACAGACAAACCTGCAGGGCCAGAACCAACAACGGCTACCTTGCCAAGATCTTGTTTAATTTTCTTAGGTTTACGTAATTCATTGATGCTTTCAAAATCGGCAGCAAAGCGTTCCAATTTACCGATATTGATAGGTGGTTTCTTAGCCTTGTTCATAATGCAGTTACCTTCGCATTGATTTTCACGAGGGCATACACGACCGCAAATAGCTGGCAAATTTGTACGTTCTGCCAAAATATCATTAGCTAACCCAAAGTTACCGTGTGCAATAGCTTGGATAAAACGAGGGATTTCGTTTTCAATAGGACACCCCATGCGGCACAAAGGTTTTGGACAATTTAGACAACGTTTCGCCTCAGCGAGTGCCTCCTCCATCGTGTAATCCGCATCAAAATGAAGGGGTTTCAATTCATTACTCATGGCACATGCCTCCTCAACAGGATCCAGTACTATACTTATATTAGCCTTCCTATATAGCGGCTTAGTTCGATGAAGCATCCTCACATATGAACATTGCCTACTATATACGGCCAAGAATTTATCATTTGTAACCATTCGATACGAGTGTGGTCACTGGTGAGACACACACTATTCTATAGTACATTTTAAATTGTGAAAGCGAGCTCCGTCAAGGAGTGAAGCTATAATATGCTTATTTTATATACATTTATTGCTATAATACATACATACAATACAACAAATGAGGTATCACCATGAATACAACAGACTTTACCAAAACATACTATATAGACCGACGAGGTACGCATTCCCGCAAATGGAATGGTGAACACTTAAAATTTAGTCGCACCGACCTATTACCACTGTGGGTGGCAGACATGGATTTCATGACTCCACCATGCCTACAAGAGGCGATTTCAAACTATGTAAAGACCAACCCACTTGGCTATACCATGACAAATCCCAATTATATTCAGGCCGTCATCCACTGGTATAAGCGTCGTCACAACTGCAGTATTGAACAACATTGGCTCGCTAGTGCCCCCAATGTCATTACCGGTATCATGTGGTGTATTGGGACTTTCACCAAACCAAACGATGCCATAGCAGTTCTTACGCCCGTGTACGGAGCCTTCGATGCCCGTGCCAATGATGCAAATAGACGCATCGTTGCGGTGCCGCTACATCGCACGATAACCAATGGATACACTGTTGATTATGACGCATTCGAGTCTGCCATTAGTCAAAACGATGTGAAGGTTTTCATCCACTGCAATCCGCATAACCCTGTAGGCCACGTATGGACCGAAGAAGAAATGGACCGATTATTTAGCATCTGTAAGCAACACAATGTGCTCATCATTAGCGACGAAATCCATCAAGACCTCATCACAGGTTCAACAGCATTTACATCCGCCTTATCTGTATCTAATGGCATATACAAGGACGATATCATTGCAATGTCGTCTGTGTCTAAGTCGTTCAATATGGCTAGCTTGCATCACGCAGAGATTATTATCCCTAACGAAAGATTGCGAAGCCAGTACAATGCCTATAAAGCTCATGTATACCATACAGACTCGGACGTTATTGCCGAAACAGCCATCACAGAAGCCTACACACACCTGGAGGCGGAAGCATGGCTTACAGATGTGCTAGCTGTCATTCGTGAAAACTACGAATATCTGTGTCGAGAGCTCGGTACAGCACTACCCAAAATCCGCATCAGCCCCATGAACGGCACCTATTTAGCGTGGATAGATTTTGGCGCCTATGTAAGGGCCGAAGATATGCACGACCTATTCGAGAATCAATGCCGCATCGCCCCTAGCTTTGGTGAATGGTTTGGCGGTGAAAGCTACGCCACCTTTGTGCGATTAAACTTGGCAACCAGACTAGCTAATATCAAGGCTGCTACGCACAGTATCATAAATCATATACGGCCTTAAGCCTATATATTCTTTACTACATAACACCAAAAGAGGCTGCTCTAGCATCACTACTAGAACAGCCTCTTTATCATATATTATTAATATAGATTGTATTACTTAACTCTTGCAAAATGTTCCTTTGCAAATTGCATATCTTGTACAAGCTCTAATGTACCAAGATATTTCTTGTTTTTGTCGCGAACAGCCATATAATTTACATAGAATGGGCGGCCTTGTTTTTCAAGCCATACAGCCACATTATCGCGGTCCCCTTTGCGGAAGGAGTCGATGATACCACGCACGATTGGTTCTACCTTTGGTGGATGGCACGAGAACACATCGCGACCGATTGCCGTAGTAGGGCGTTTAAAGACCTTTTCGCCGTCGTTAAAGTAACGGTTAATGTCTTCATGGTCAACAAAGGTTACTTCCATCGGCATTGTGTTGAGCATCGCTTCCAATTGGTCAAGGGTGAAAGTACCACCAATGAGGGCAATCGTATTATCTGCCGAACTAGCCGATGCAGGGCTTTCAGCTAATGCATGCTCAGCCTCTGTCCAAACAAGGCGTTTTACACCAAAGATTTCCTCATATTGTGCAGTATCCTTATAGATTTGGTACCAGTCTTGAGTCGAAAAATTTTCCGCACAGATTGGGAACAAGATATTTTGTTCCTTGTAAATCATTTCTTGCGCACGTGTAAGAAGTTCATCAAACCGACGATACCAATCATCTACACTTTGGCTAGATTTTGTTAGGTCGCCTAATTGGTCTCGAATATCACCATCAACAGTCCACATCACCATAGATGGGCCACCAATAGCATAATCCACCTTTAATTTCGGATATAATAAATCCCCTTTTTTGGCATAATGAACAGATAGTTGGCGCACGCTGTTTACATCATCAATAGTTGCCGTTTTATCTGCCACCTTAGGGCGAATTTCTTCAATAAGATCATTAAGAGCCTTATTTTCCTCTGTCAGTTGGTTAAGTGGATGGCCTACCGTTTCTACAAGCGTTGTAACCGTTTGCTTCTTGTCTTGTGCTTCTAAGGCAGCCTCAACCTTTGCATGTTCCTCTTCCATTTGTTCATGAATGGTAGAACCGTGGAACAAGGCAGAGTGAAGGTCGCACAATTGTTGTACCTCTTCAAGAGGTGTGCCTTCGCGCATTAAGCCTTGTTCAGCCTTCATAATTTCACTAGCTTCTACATGCTTAAATTGACTGGCAAAATCTTTGCGCACATTGCCAAGAGCCTCGCCTGTACCTAACCGTTTTAAGAATCCCTTTAATTGCTCTACCCGTTCACTGTCTGGCACGGTGTTATCCGCTTTTGCATCGGGATTGATTGCTGCTGTAGATTCTTCTTTTATAGATTCTGCTGAAGGAGTAGATGCTACGTTTGCAGTTTCTGCTGGAATCGTTGCATTTGCTTCGTCACCATGTAAATTTGGCATATCACCTTCTAATGTAAAGCCAGCTTTCATAAAAGCACCTACGATATCTATCATAGAAATGCCCTTCATCTTAGCCCCTTTAGGGATGGTCATAATTTTACCAACAGAATGGAGCATCACCTTATTGGTAATTTCAGTGAACCCCAATCCTTTCATGATATCTATAACCTCTGGATATTCTTGTACCAAATCATAAACGGATTTGGACATATCTAATTTCTTTTCCATGTACATTACCTCGTATTATCAATCTTTATTACATAGTAATTATTTCTGATGTATGTCTTACTTATATATCTATGATAAACGATATCGATTAGAAAATCTGTATCCATGGCTATATTTTTTAATCAATAATACATTGGCACATTTTCATAGTAGTTAAGGCAGCCTCATGCGACTCTGGTGTCACACCAGCACAACACTTGGCATCTATGTGAACAGGTACCTCTGGCAAGCCAGTCTTTAATAATACTGCATTCGATACAACACAAATATCTGTACAAAGGCCCACTAAGGTTATACTTTCAATAGGCTCTGCTGTATTCATACCTTGTAAGCGCGTTACTAATTCAGAGGATCCGAAGTTAGGCTTATCAATAATAAAAGACGGATGAATGGTGCTGCGTTTTTCTGCCGTTTCTAAAAGTCCCTCTACTATTTGCCAACCATCTGTATCTTTTACACAATGTACAACAGGTAAATGTTGACCTTCTTGGCTTTCAAGATACTCGCCATCATGAGTATCCCGTGTAAAAATAATAGGTCCGTCAAAGGATGCGATTTTTTGACGGACATTCTCTACAATAGCTTGAGCCTGCGGAGAACCAAGCGAACCATCCACAAAATCATGTTGCATATCAATTACGACTAATACGTTCATGTTCTATCCCTCCACAATAACATGGTGCACCCGATTCGGCATGTTATGCGCAATTCGGCCTGCTGCTGCAGCTGCCACGGCACCAACCAAATCATCAAGAAATGTATTGCAATGACTATCCACTTTACTATCAAGATGTCTAATAATACCAGGTTTTACTTTATCAATATAACCATAGTTCGTAAATCCAATGGATCCATACAAATTTACAATGGATAAAGCAAGAATCTCATCAATCCCAAACAAAGCCTCATCGCGAGTCATAATGCTTTGTAATGGCTCAGATAATGCTTTCTGCTCAGCCAACTTATCCAATTCAATTCCCGTAATGATGGCATTTTGCGTTTCTCGCTTTTCAAGCACGGACTGTACACTTTCTATACATTCATCCATGGTTAAATCCGGTATATAAGGTTGCTGAATTATCATCACAATGTCTGCAATAGATTGAACGGTAATCCCCCGTTCTTTTAATAAATTATACGTACACGTTTTTAATTCCTCTTGAGATATCATAATGGCTCCTCAAATTATATAGGCCTACGTAACACATTACACTTAGATTATAGCACGAAAAAATCCCTACTGACTTGTCATCAGCTAATTCGTTGCCATTAGCATCACGAA
Organism: uncultured Veillonella sp.; assembly: GCF_934230905.1. Lineage (GTDB taxonomy): Bacteria > Bacillota > Negativicutes > Veillonellales > Veillonellaceae > Veillonella. Next base: position 65,571 of record NZ_CAKQFJ010000005.1, read on the forward strand.
TAATGCTGACTTCAGCTGCAGCCGCAGCATCGGAAGCTGTCCATTCATGACCACACATAGGACAGATGTACATATGACCATCTTCGTATGTATATTCGTCGCCACACTTAGGTCAGTTAGGTAAATTTGCCATTTAGATCTCCTTTTTCTTTATTACAGTTTCATACAACTTCAATTTATCTTCTAGATTATTCTTATAACCTTCCAATCGTTTGATTTCGGCCTCAATAAACCGATAATGGTCTTGTAGTAATGTCATTCTTTCATGGACCGTATGAGATCCAGCATACCGTAAATCCGCATATCGCTTGATATTCACAAGCGGCATTCCCATATCTTTCAATCGTTTAATAAACTGCACAAACCCCACATCCTCCGCATGGTAATTACGAATACCGTTCTGTCGCTCGATGTGAAGAAACCCTTGCTCCTCGTAATATCGCAATGTAGAAATAGACAGTCCCACCAATTTTGAAAATTCACCGATTTTCATACTTTCACCACCTTGACCTCAAGTATACTCGAGCATATATCATACGTCTAGACGGAGGTAATAATTATGAAAGAAACACGTTTTAACATCGGTATGAACACATTGAAACAAATTGACGGGCTGCACGGCGAGGAGGTGTATAACACGATTCAAGAGATTTCACCGGCTATAGCCGATTTATTGGTCGAGTTGTTCGGCGACATCTACACGCGCCCCAACCTAGATTTCAAGGAACGAGAACTGATTACGCTCGCGTCCCTTTTAACGCTGGGCGGTTGTGAAGCACAGCTGAAAGTACACACCAATGCGGCACTCAACGTCGGTATCGCGCCAGAGCAAATCGTAGAGGTCTGTACCCACTGCATCCCCTATGCGGGATTTCCACGCGTGCTGAACGCACTGTTTACGGTGAAAGCGATCTTTGAAGAACGCAACATACTGTAATTAAGGAACGACCGCAACAAAAAATCTATTACTAAATATTAGTCTATTTATAACTAACAAAGGGAGACTCAGAACGGAGCCTCCCTTTATTCATCTATACCATAACTATTCGGCCTCAGCTAACAACTGTTCTATGCTGATAAAAGTATCCTCAATAGGACCCATTCTACCTTTTCGTTCGTCTTCCTCAGCCAATGCAATAGCCTCTAATAATTCTATCTGTGCTTTCAATTTATTATAGGTTTCATATCCCATACATACCGTATCACCACGACCATTCACCGTCATAATACAAGCTTCATCCCTTGTTTTCAAAACTGTAGAGATTTCATTATATTTATTTCTTAAATCCGACGATGGTCGGATACTTTCACGTAATAACCCCATAAAAGCACCTCCTCATATACAAATTACATCATAATTTGTATATGAATTGTGAATCAGTAATCCTATCCCAATCGTTTACGCAAAATCGCATAGAGTATCATGCTCACGATAACGCTCATAACGGCTTGAATGGTGTTAGTTAAAATACCGGCAATGGCTACGCCTGGATCAAATACGAAGTATTCGGCGATGAAGTAGCCTGCTACGATAATAATACCACCTACGACAGTTGCTACCAACGCAGAGGTAGTTGTCTTATTGTTATAGACAGTCCCGACAAGATAGCCTTCAATGCCTTTCACCACAAAGGTGATTGGTACAAAAACTGCGTAGCCAAGGAACAAATCAGCTAGCGCTGGGCCAATAGCACCGATATAGGCACCATATTTTCGACCTAATAATAAAGCGGATGTCATGATAACGACATCTCCAACATTGAAATAGCCGCGTATGCCAGGTACTGGAATTTTCGTATACATTGTAAGCAATGTAGCGAGGGCAATCAATACGGCTGTGAGTACTAACGCGGATGTAGTACTGCGGGTTTGAACGTGTTGCATAGCGTCCTCCTTATAAAGAAAATAGGCATGTGAATAATTACATCACATGCCTATACTATAAACCTTTATGGTAACACTTGCAAATACAAGGAATTAACAATACATCCTCAGCAAATTCTATCGTCATTTACTTTCAGAATAAATGTTCTTCACTAGACTTTAACTTAATATAGATACCATTTTATTATACAGATTCTCTCAAGCAACGATAATTAATCAGAAAGGAACTAGCCATGAACATTTTAATCATTTACACCTATCCTAATCATCAAAGTTTTAATAGTGCTATTCTGAAAGTAGTGCAGCAGAATCTTTCAAAAGACCACAATGTAAAAACCTTGGATCTATATGAGGAGCAATTCGATCCTGTATTGCGATTTGATGACACGCACAAACGTCGAGATTTAAGCACTGTGCCGGACATGGAAAAGTATCGTAATTTGATTACTTGGGCGGACCATATCATCTTTATCTACCCTATTTGGTGGGGCGGCATGCCAGCTATACTCAAAGGCTTTATCGATCGCGTATTTACAGCGGGCTTTGCCTATTCATATGGTAAAAGAGGCCTTATAGGTCATTTACAAGGAAAATCCGCTTGGATCATCACCACCCACAACACGCCATCCTTTGTAACGCTATTTATACAAGACTACGGCAAAGTCATGAAAGATCAAGTACTAAAATCCTGCGGTTTCAAACCGGTTACACATACCCAGTTAGCGGGCACAGAAAACAGCTCAGATGAAAAACGCCGGCGCTTCTTAGACAAAATCGCTAACATCGCCGGAAGTATATAAAGTTTCTAGTATACTATGATTTTTTACCAAAGATTACTTGGTTGCCAAAATCACAAATAAATTTACATTAGACTGCTTACAGTTTGCTCTAAATCAAAAACAAGCTGTATACGAAGATCTCCCCAATTACATAGATATTACTCTTCAAATCTCTCTTCTACATTGTAGAGAACCTCGCAATCACAACCGCCACCTTCGTTGATAATCCAGTCTAGTACACTTTCAACATCTACCTTTTGTTTTTCTAAAAACTCTCTTGTGAAAGTCAGACTATGATCGCAACCGTCATTGGTCTCTAATTTCTCGTCTACATAATCAAATAATTGCCAAAATAACTCTTCATCCATAGGTAAACTATCTTTAAACGATTGCCTTTGCTCGTCTGCATAAGCTTTTAATAATTCCTTTTTACGCGCTTTATCCATTATGATTACTCCCTTTTATGGCTTATAAGTTATAGCTCATGACTTATATTTCAAGCCTTATTTCTCATATAATTCTGGTCGTTCTAAAACTGTACCATATTTTAATTTTGGCAGTTTAACGAATTGAGGATACAACTGCTTAACCTCTTTACAAGACTTTAATGTAAGATATTCTAAATTATTAAGTTCTAAAATGGGAGAGTAGTCTTTATCTATCACCTTTGCCGTTAAAAAGCTAAAAAAGCGCAACTGTTTCATATGGCGTAAAAAGTCTAAGGATTGAACCTTAAGAATTTTAGGAGCCGCGAAATCTCCTTCTAGAGCAAGACTTTCAAGGTGCTTCAAATGCGCTAATGGCGTATAATCATCAATCTGTTGAAAGTTCTCAATCGACAGAGCCACTAATTTTTCTAATTTTGATATAGGCTCTAAACTCGATACACTTCTACCGGATCCAATGTGTAAATATTCTAGTTCTTGTAAGTTCTCTAATTTTGAAATATCTGGATAGACGCCCCATTTTATATGTAATTTTTTGAGTTTCCGTTGGGTACATACCGCATCAAATAAATTCTGGGGCATTCTTGTGCAAAACATAAGCTCTGTAAAAGCATCCGGATTCTCTAGTAAAAAACTACACCACTCCTGTAAAATACGTTTCTTATCTTTAGCAGAATAGTTTTCATCTAGCTGTGTACAATTGATCATCAGCTTGTCTTCACCATCATATTGAGAGACCTCTACCACAGATTTAGGTCGTGCGTCATCCTTATGATAGTAGTCAAACCCATATTTAATTTGCTTTTCCGTTAACACTGCCATGTTACAATTCCTCTTCTTCGCCAGTCGCATAATCAGTTTGGCCATAACTAGATCCATAGCCAACAAATTTTAACGAACTTAACAAATCGATACAAGCACATGCCCATTAGCTTCGAGCACTTGTTTATAGAATCGTTTCATTTGCTCGAAATCATGAAGAAGTTCGTCTTTGATTTCTTCCTCTTCCTCATCGTAGTCCCAGATATTTGGATATAATTCCGCCTCTTTGCACGCTGCCATATCAAAAGATTCCAGAGCGTTTTCAATATCAAACTGTTCTAAGGCCGCCACGATATTAGCTAAATGATTGTGTTCTGTATATGCTACATAGTCTGATATATCCTCAATAGCCATTACGCCTAGTACAGCTTGGCTAAGAGGATTTTTATCATCTTTATGGTCAGTGCCCACACCAGTTAGAACAAAGTGAAGTACATCCCACATCTTGTCGATATCGAGCAATAATTCATCATCGTCATTCCACTCTTCAACGCTTTCAAGAATTTCCTCTTCTTCTGAGCCCATGGCCTTAAGCTCTTTTAAATTCGCATCGCTTAAACAGCTATAAGTTGCAATTAGTCCCATAATTAAATCCTTTCACAAATCCTTCTACACACTAGAAAAATAGATGTTCTGATTCCGTAATGCCCCCATCATCTTCATGAAAATAGCAAGTATATACAGGTTCACGATGTGCCGCATCATAGAATTTCTGTAAAACAGGTGAAAATTTCATGTCTATGGGCATATGCAAAGCTTTCACAATGGGTTCCCAAAGTTCCATCGGCGAGTATGAGATAATATCCAACTGCTTATTCCGACCATATTCTTCAAGCGTTGCCACATCAGTATACTTACTTGAGTCACAGTAATCATGCCAACAAATACTAAACACGATCAAATGAAACAAATCGTCCATACTTTCAGCTAAACGACCCGCAGCACCCTCACTACTCCAATAACCTATAGATCCATCCTCCAATAAATGATATTCACCGCCAGCACCATCTACAGCAAATGCCATCCCCGGCACAGAGAACGTACAACGACCTTCAGCGGTATCACGTTCCTCCAGCGCATCTAGCAAGCGAAAATCAAATAGTGTATCAAAATCTTCAGCTAACTTGGCATCATTTCGTAATATATCTAAGTAGTCCATATTAATTACCTCTTATAGCATTTCACCATGAGTTCCTACAAATTCCGTATTAACGCCTTCACTGTTTTCACGTAACGCAAGTAACGTAGAGACTTCGTCCATGTCGAGATTAAATATGTCGCTTTCAAGGTCGATAGGTTCAAAATAATAACGAACTGTATCTATACCAAATTCATCTTCTAAATTGGCCCATTCTGCCCCTGAAAGCACGGTAAAGCCGAGTGTATCATTTCCAAGGCTTTCAGCAAACCAACGCACCTCATAATCAGGCTTAACAAAGTCATTGAAATATTTGATGGTCACATCCCGATCTTGTTCATCACCGTAAGGAATTTGTAGCTCTTTGTCGCCATTTTTCAATACAATATCGTCACCATAAGCCTTGCCATTACTAACCGTTTTAATATCGATAGGCTCATCTATCATATCATTGAAATAGTTCACCACATCTTCGTCATCCTCGCGCCAGTCAATCCAGATGATAGCTTCGGAGTCAAATAAATCATTTAGATCCATATCATTGGCAAAAAAGCTTCTTAATTCTTTATACAGATTTTCCATCGTCTCTCTCCGCTAAAATATTATCCTGCAATATCCGCACTAACAGGGTTCCCATCCGTATCAATATTAGCTATGATGCAGTGTCCCCAGAAAATATCATCGTCATCATAATAGACCTCTATGGTTCCATCATTACGAAACGCCAATTCGCCCATAGTAATACGCTTAGCAAATATTTCTGCCGTAATTGGGTCTTGGTCGTCATTGTCGAGCCAATCATTAGCGAGATCTAACAATGTTTCACTAATGTATGCGCTAATTCGTTGTTCAAAATCTTTGAAATTTTCAATCTTATTAAAAGCAGCTAACGCAACAGTACAGCTTTCATCAGAGCCCTCGTCTACATCAAGGATGAATGCATAATCGTCGATTCTCACTGTGTAATACTGATACTCTCGATTTAACAGAAAATCACCCCTGTCAGTATGAAGGTATTTAGGGGTTTTCAGATAAGCCGACAACGCCTCTAATTCGCTATGTTTAGCGTGCTCCTCTAATATCTCAAGCACATAATAGCGATTATTCCAAGAGGGACGCATATAGCCTATATCCTCTATGGGCTTAGCTTTCTTAACTAACAATTTATAGACACCGTGTGGCTCAAAAGAATAGCCCCATCTATCGTCAAGGCCCTCAATAATCCAAGTCAAAATACCTTCGCTACGATCAAGCACACCAGTTCGAGTATCTAGAATAGCATCGGTGAACACTAATGGTCTATGGTACTTATCTAAATAAGGACTAGCCCCATGCGCATCGCTACGCGGTAATGCATAGATTTCAAATACTTCAGATTCAAACTCGGCTTCATATTCTGGTAGACGTACAATACTCATATGACTCTCTCCTACATTATAATCACGCTACTCATCATAATTTCTGTTATATCATGAGCGTTCAGCTACATCGATTCTATGTAATAGCTCTTTTGCTAACTCTTGGGCTGTTTTGAATTCCTCATTTGAAAGCACTATGAGCACAAAGCTATCTGTTCCTATGTCCATATCTACTAACTTATAGTTTTTCCAAGTGGAATTAAGATCAGCACACCAGTCCATAATAACTTGATCTTCATCTAACGCTGATGGGACAATAGTTAGACCTTCACTAGTATCTAAAGACTTGTTACGTATTAACTTCTGTACATAATAAATAAAATCCTCTAATTCAATTTTTGAAGATAGCTCTACAGCGCGACCTTTAGACTGTAGTTTCTCATAGAGGTTCCACCAGCTATCTTCTAATTCTTCCATGGAACGCAACTTAGCCTTGGTCATAAACGATGTAGCTTGTTTAGCATCGCCTAGCAATAGCGTTGCCAGCTCTGTAAATGTCGATTTCATCTGCTCTATATCTAGATACGCTACTTCTACACACAAACTACAATCAGGTACTCTGCGCTTCTTTACAAAAGCCCGCATCATCTTTACTGCGTCAGGATAACTTACATCAGCCATACGATAGGTCTTGCCATCTATATCTAAGAATAAATCTACTGCATCCTGCGTTTTACCTACACGTGCTTTCATGGCTGTACATCCATCGATGGCATGAAGTGGGTATACCTCCACGTACATAGAAAATCCATCATGCATGGCCTGTAAGGTATTATCTATTCCTACTATGTTAAAACCGTTCCGATTATAATCAGGGCACTTCATGCGCCATTCTTCGTAATTGTCGAATAATTTTTCTTGAATCCAATTGGAAAAACTCATAAGGATGCACCTTTACTTAACAACTGTATACAAATATCCTATTTTATCTTATTATATCATTATTTATAAATTAAATGGCATGATTTATAAGTATGTTAAATAACAACATATAGATACAAAAATAGGGATGTGAATTATCACATCCCTAATAACCAGTCTAATACATTACATTGCTGAATTCCATTATAATTATGAGATTTATAGAGCTCATCCATAGTGAGTAAAAATTTAGGATACTGATCTTTAACCGCTTCTAATGGTGCTAACTCTCTGTCTCTAGTAGTTGGATCCAATACACTTTCTGATACTTGGTAGTACTCTAATATGCCACCAGGCTTTTGAGCAACGAAATCTATTTCGCCCTTTGTTAATTGTCCAACATATACTGTATATCCTCGACGCCGTAACTCAAGGTATACAACATTTTCTAATACATGACCCCTATCACGGTTAATATCAGGTAGTAATAGTTGCTTAAAAGCCATATCCACTACATAATACTTAGGACGTAACCTTAATAATTCTTTGCCACGCACATCAAATCGTTCTGTATTATATAACAGTAAACTATCTTCTAAGCCCCTAAGATAACGTTCTACAGTTTTGTTATCTACCTTTCGACCTGCGCTTGTTAATGAATTCGCAATCTTTGTGGGATTAATCAAGCTACCAATATTGGCGAAAACATATCTCACAATACTTTCAAGTAATTTAATATCTGCAATTTTTAATCGATCAACAATATCTTTTAAAACAACGGTATTAAATAAACCTTGTAAATAATCCTGCCGACCTTGCCAATTTTCCGACATATGTAAAAGCCCTGGGAATGAGCCTTCACTTACATATTTTTCATATAAGACCATTCGTGAAAGCCCACTTTCACTATAGGCATCAACATATTCCTTATAAGACAAGGGAAGCATCTCAATTTGTACATAGCGACCTGTGAGAAGTGTAGCCATATCAGAGGACATAAAATAAGCATTAGAACCTGTAATATATATATCAATATTATCTTGTACAAAGAAGTTATCTACTACACGCTCAAATGATGGAACATGCTGAATTTCATCGAGGAATAGATACATTTTTTTACTTGGAATAATCCGTTCATTAATGTATTCATATAAAGCCCGATAATCTCTTAGTTTATCATACTTCATCAACTCAAAATTAATATCAATAATTTGTTCAGCTGTTACATTATCGGCTAATAACTCATCTTGAAATAGCTTAAACAACGTAGATTTACCACAACGCCGTATACCAGAAACAACTTTAATGATAGGTCTATCTTTATGTCTTCGAAGAAAATCTAAATAATATGGTCGCGATACTAATGACATGCACACACCTCCTTGAAAATGGGTTTTAAAACCCAATTCTATATCTATTATATCACTTCAAGGTTTTAAAACCTAATTTTTATGTTTTCATGCTATAATTTAGGCTTTAAAACCTAAATTTAATTATATCGCCATGGAACAATTTTTATAATAATAAAAATGGGTATAAGGTCTAGCAAACCCTTATACCCATTCGCTTATACTGGTGCGCCTAACCGGAATCGAACCAGTGACACGCAGTTTAGGAAACTGCTGCTCTATCCTACTGAGCTATAGACGCATGTATACTTTATTATAGCGTTTTTAAATCTATCTATGCAAGAACTATGCTATAATACAGCTGTTAATGGTATTAGAGAGTTCTTATAAAAAGAGGTATATATAATGAGACTATGTAAACGATCGATTATCACCGGTTCATTATTAGCTGTATTGGCTATATCATCTGCTTACGGTGCCACACCAGTTCAACCAGCAGAAAGTACAGAGAGTCCAACTGTTACTATGGATTACTCCACTATTCCAGAGCTGAAAGCATCTGTAGAAAACGCAGCTCCAGCTATAGTACAGGCTTCAATCAATACTTCTGAGGAAAAACCTACTAACGGTAAGCCAGTCTATTCAACAGTCACTATGTCTGGTAACCGTGTTGTAGGTGTAAAAACTTATAAATCAAAAGAAGAACAAGAAAAGGCCATGTTAAAAGAACGCAAACGTCTAGACAAGGTCACTGCAGAACGTCAAGCTAAACGGAAAAACGAAACTCGCACGGATATGTTAAAAGGGTTAACGCCAATCCCGTTCTATCCACCTGTTAGCGAAACACGCGAATTACAAAGCGAAATGTTTTCTCGACCATTTGGCAGACAGCTCGATTTGCGTTTGGTAGAGGCCTATACACAAGATTATGATAAGGCCAAACCTGGCGATATTTACGTCTATGCCGATTATGTAGACTACACATCTAAACAGCTCTTAGGTGAAAAAGATGGTACTACTGCTATTTCGGCTATGATTCTTCGTACAATCATGAGAAAGGACGAAAATAAAGCTTTCAGCATCGATGTAAATGCGTACTTTATAAACCCAACAACTCATACTATTTCCATAAGTCGTTCTGAAGATGCAAAGGGCATCGATATTAAGAAGAACGAAAGAGCTGAGGCTGTATTTAAACTACCTTCACACCAATTACAAACTGGTGATCCACAATATGAAATTGCTAAGCTTATGTATCAGGACCTAACGAATAAAAAATTTGATGAGTAACAATTAGAAATAATAAATCCCCTCCTTACTATGCTCTACATAGCAAGGAGGGGATTTCTGTTAGTTTAAGGAAGTTCTTTAATTGTTTGTAATGTTAGGAGGGTATAATTTTTTTATTTTACATCACTAAAGTCGATGTTCAGGCCCAAGGCTTTAGCTACACCTTTACCATATGCAGGGTCACATTGGTAACAATGTTTTGCATGGCGTTCTTTAATGAAATCAGGTACTCCATCCATAGCCGCCGCTGTATTTTCAAATAAGATTTGTTGTTTTTCAGGGCTCATGAGGCGGAATAATTTACCTGGTTGTGTATAAAAATCAGAATCGTCTTCGTAGAAGTCGTATTGATATGCTGCACCAGATACGTCTAGGCCAGGGTTTTTGAATTGAGGTTGTTCAGCCCATTCACCGAAGCTATTAGGTGCATAGCCAATAGTGGAGCCATGGTTACCATCTACACGACCTTGTCCATCGCGATGGTAACTGTTTACAGGGCATTTAGGTGCATTAACAGGGATTTGATGGTAATTAGCACCTAAGCGATACCGCTGTGCATCGGCATAGGAGAACAAACGACCTTGCAACATTCTATCAGGAGAAAAAGATATACCAGGAACGATAGTAGATGGTGCGAATGCAGATTGTTCCACATCTTGGAAATAGTTTTCAGGGTTGCGATTAAGCTCCATGACACCAACTTCAATTAATGGGAATTCATCGTGGTACCATACTTTTGTTAAATCAAATGGGTTGTACGGCATGTTGTTAGCTTGTTCTTCTGTCATCACTTGGATGCATAATTTCCATTTTGGGAAATCACCGCGTTCGATAGCATCAAATAGATCGCGTTGGTGACTTTCACGATCATTTGCCACAAGCTCAGCTGCCTCAGCATCAGAAAGGTTTTCAATCGGTTGTTGGCAAACCCAGTGGAATTTAACCCATACGCGTTCATCGTTTTCATTAATCAAGCTGTATGTATGGCTACCAAACCCATGCATTGTGCGGTAGGATTTAGGAATACCACGGTCACTCATTACGATTGTTACTTGGTGGATTGCTTCTGGCAAGCTGGTCCAGAAATCCCAGTTCGCTGTCGCATCGCGAAGGTTTGTCTTAGGATTGCGTTTTACAGCACGGTTCAAATCAGGGAATTGCAATGGATCGCGGATGAAGAATACCGGTGTATTGTTACCTACAAGATCCCAGTTGCCTTCTTCAGTATAAAATTTTACAGCGAAACCACGGATATCACGTTCCGCATCAGCGGCCCCACGTTCACCCGCAACGGTAGAGAAACGTACAAATAATGGTGTTTGTTTACCTATTTCAGAGAAAATTTTTGCTTTTGTATATTTAGTAATGTCATTCGTTACTGTGAAAGTACCGAATGCACCAGAACCTTTAGCATGCATGCGGCGTTCAGGAATGACTTCACGCGCAAAATGACCTAATTTCTCCATCAACCAAACGTCTTGCATCAAAACAGGACCACGTTTACCTGCTGTTGCAGAGTTACGATTATCCGGTACAGGAGCGCCAAAGGCTGTTGTTAATTTCTTTTCTTCACTCATGTTACAAACTCCTACTTAGAAATAAAATATATTATAAGTTCACTACTCAAAAACCTTTTGAGTGTAGTATTACATCAGAACAAATAATTATCATTAATAGATAATCATTATTCTTAATGTTGAATAAATCTTAACACATGTCGGTACGAATCTCAACCCAAAATTAAAATACACCGTGTATACATGCTCTCATTTATAACTTATATATGAGAAAAGCCTATAGGAAATCAATCCTATAGGCTTATTACATCGCTATTACACATAAATACTAACATCTTATTGATGAATCTTATTTGCACCTGCATGATTCAAAACCGTTTCTTTTACTTCATTCACAGGATCTATTGTAGTAAATAGTTCCGGTTTCCAATCTACCGGTGTCAATGTATTGTTAAATGTATCTATATTTTGTCCATTAAACACATTATTAACAGTAGTAAGTTGTTTTCCGTTAAATACTTTCACAAATGATGTATAATCTTTGCCTCCTATATCCGCTACATTATTTTCTGCATAGATTTGCGAGTCCTTTCCAACCCCTAGTGAGTACGCATAAGCATATTCGCTATTTGAAGCAGCATCTGATGCAAAGTAATTATTATACACATGAACCTGACCAAATCGTACTCTTGGTGTACGTTGCACTACATTATGGAAGTAATTATGATGCAAGGTGACATGTAATTTACCTTCATCTGCTATCTTTGAATCACTACTACCAATCAACATGGCTTTATTGTGGTTTTCAAACGTAGAATAGGAGATAGTAATATAATCTGCTTGATTGGTAATATCTACCAATCCATCTCTATGCTCGTATTTACGGCCAAAGTATGTTTCTACTGTTTCAGGTCCATCTTGGAATGAACTATGATCAATCCAAATGTGAGTACCACCTTTTATAGAGATACTATCATACTGAGAATTCCAGTTTCCTTCTGGTCCATCCTTAGGGTCCCAAGCAGGGAAATAGTCATAAGGCGATTCAAATTGAATATTTCGTATGATGATATTATCTGCATCAAGCACCAAGTTTACACCCTTTAATTTTGCATTGTCCATGCCAATGATGCTTGTATTAGCCGGTACATGAACAGTAATAGACTGACTTTGGTTCTTTTGTGACGCCTTGCGCTTTGCTTCCTGCTCATCTTTTACACTTTTAAGTGCTGTGCTATTAGGTTTATGAGTTTCTAAATATTGTTGAAAGTCATAGCCATCAACCATGTAATCTTTCATAGTTAATGGTTTCCCATTATCATCAGTATCGAAATCTATGGTTCCATACACTAACACAATCTTAGGAGTCGTATTTTTTCTATTCTTAAGGGCCGCTACAAATTCTTTTTTATTCGTTACTTTAAATACATTCTGCTCTGTAGCATTAGCGCCACCTGTAGTACCATTGCCTACGGAAGCAAACCCGTCCTGTTTCGGTAAGACTTCACGCATAAAGGTAGGGCTCTCAGCAGAGCCTCGTGAAAAGGTCATCATTGCACCAGCGATTAATGCAACAAGCACCACTATGGATAACATTATCTTCTTCATATGTCTAACTCCTTAATCTCTACCATATCATATTATAATAGTATTCTCACAAAAACAATAGCCACAATAAAAGACCCCCCTTCATAGCGATAATCTGGCTACAAAGGGGTATCATTTACATTACGCTGGGCGGCTCCAATCGACTTGTACGTCGATAGCACCCCACATGCGTGTAAGAGCTAGTTTGAAGTTTTCCAAGGATTCTAGAGGTTGTACTTGTACCCGTTCATACGTATCAAGGCCTGTTGCATGCTCAATGGTATGTTCTTCATTTAAGTATGCACGGACCTTATCAATCCATTCTTGTTCAGGTAAATCTATCGTTACGATTTTTGTATCCGTATCGTAAGATAATATCCCATTGCTATTTACGCCATAATGAATGGCCACACGAAATATACTCATATTTATACCTCTCTTGCAGATAGTTTCTTGCGTATACACAGTTCTATACATATATATTGTATCATGAATGTTTCTATTCATGAAAGATTTTTATTGTCATCGTCTACATCAATTTCAGTCTTTAATTCCGACCGTTTTCTTCGTTCTCCACCATCGCCATGGGCGCGACGCCAAAGTGCGCCACTCATAATAGCACCTTCGCCAAATTTAGACGCTAACGAATCTAGCACGGTTGAAAGTTTCTCTTCCTTTTCATCCGCTTCGATGGTGAACAAATCCTCTTGAACCATCCCTTCCGTTGAAAGTCCACTAACCGTAACACCTAAGAGGCGAATCGGCTTGACAGGCATATCTAGAATAGATGTATGCACCTGAACAAAAGGAACCCCCGTCCTTTCCCGCATCAACTTATTCCACAATAACACGGAGGTATCATAAATGATACGTTCTTGGTCCGTAGCAGAATCAAGGCGTTTTTGACGAGATACAGTTTTAAAGTCATTGTATCGCACCTTAATCGATACAGTATGGCCCATCAGGCCATATTTACGCAATCGTTTGGCTACACGATTGGCAAAATAATGAAGTTCCAAATCGATAACAGCCGGGTCCTCTACATCACTTTCATAGGTTTCCTCATTGCCGACAGACTGGATTTGACGATCCGGTTCTACAGGTCGTTCGTCAATGCCTCGTGCCAGTTCCCAAATACGACGAGCTTGATTGCCTACATAAGGTACTAACGGTTTCTCATCTGATAATGCTTGAATATCCTTAATCAACAAGAATCCACCATGTTTGAGTCTCCGTTCCGTACTAGGTCCGACGCCCCAAATACGTTTGATAGGCAAGTTGGCTAAACTTTCACATTCCTTACCATAAGGAATGACAACCAAGCCATCTGGTTTATCCAAATCGGATGCCAGTTTGGCAAGAAACTTATTCGGCGCCAAACCAGCTGAAATGATGAGCCCTGTTTCCTCAAACACACGATTCTTAATAGCACGTCCTAAAGCTTTAGGTCCTGTGAATTTATGGGTAATACCCGTAACGTCTAAAAAGGCCTCATCCAATGACAACGGCTCAATAAGAGGCGTAAATTCCTCCATCACCTTATGAATGACATGAGAAATCTCCTTGTACCGAGCCATATTGGGATACACAAAAATACCTTGTGGACATAGCTTTTTAGCCCGTGAAATAGGCATTGCTGAATGGACGCCAAATTTTCGAGCCTCATAAGATGCCGTAGCAACAACGCCACGTGAAGAAAGACCACCCACGATAACGGGGTGGCCTTTATACTCAGGATGATCCAGTTGTTCAACGGATGCAAAAAAAGCATCCATGTCAACATGCATAATCCAGCGTCTCATGATTATGCGTCTTTTTCGTGTTCATCAAGACGGCAGTATTTAATTTGTGCACAAATACATTCATCTTTTGTTTTGTACAATTGTGGAATAATTTCCAAAATGTCACCAAATGTTTCTTCATTGATGGAATAGCGAGTCCAAAGGCCATTACGTTGGGAATTTACAACGCCAGCATCAATTAAGATTTTCATGTGGTAGCTCAATGTGGATTGAGATAAATTAAAACTTGCCAAAATATCTGCTGCACACAACTCATTACAGGATAACATATCTATAATATGTAATCTTGTTTCATCACTGAGCGCTTTAAAAATCGTTGCTAAACGTTCATAAGAAACTTCAACCATAAGAAAACTCCTCAACATACATCAAAAATTATCAATTTACTTTTATACTATTATATACTATTTTAATAACTAAATCTATTTTTTTCTTTTTATTCTCATTAAAACATTTTAATTGACTAATCAAAATGTTTTATGAGGCATTTTGTACGCATAAAAGCGGAGATTCTTAAATGAGAATCTCCGCTTTTGATTTTTATAATAATAGGCTAGTACTACTACCGCTTACAATCTATTATAAATAGATTAAAATACATTAACAAGGTCGATTGTTTGATTACGGTTAGGACCAACGGATACGATACCCAAAGGCACGCCTGTTACTTCTGCAATACGTTCTACGTATTTACGAGCATTTTCTGGCAATTCATCATAAGAACGAATACCGGAAATATCTGTTTCCCAACCTGGCAATGTTTCATATACAGGTTCACATGCTTCAAGATCTTTCAAGCTAGCAGGGAACCCTTCCACGTTTTTGCCATTCAATTTGTAACCTACACAGATTTTTAACTCTTTGAAAGTATCAAGGATATCCAAACGTGTAATGGCTAAATAATCAAGGCTGCTAAGACCTGCTGCGTATTTTACAACCATAAGGTCCAACCAACCTGTACGGCGCGGACGACCTGTTACAGTACCGAATTCATGACCTAGTTCGCGAAGATTATCACCAGTTTCATTTAAAAGTTCTGTAGGGAATGGACCTGCACCAACGCGTGTAGCATATGCTTTCACAACGCCGAAAATATTTTTCAAATAGTTAGGACCTACACCAGCACCTGTGGAAGCACCACCAGCGATTGGATGAGAGGATGTTACGAATGGGTATGTACCATGATCAAGGTCGAGCATAGTGGCTTGTGCCCCTTCGAACAATACCTTTTTATCCTCTTTAATAGCTTTCAACACAGCATTATTTGTGTCTGTTACATAAGGTTTTAAAGCCTCTGCATATTTGATGTAATCCGCTAAGATTTCATCGTAATTAACAGGTTCAGCATCGTATACCTTCGTAAGCATTTTGTTTTTAAATTCAACATTGTACGCCAATTTTTGTTTGAATGTTTCCATGTCGTACAAATCGCAGATGCGGATACCGATACGGTTTACCTTATCAGCGTAGCAAGGACCGATACCATTTTTAGTTGTACCGATTTTAGCGTCCCCTTTGGATGCTTCTTCGGCCATGTCAAGAGCAATATGATAAGGCATAATAACATGAGCACGGTCAGAAATATGAAGAGTTTTTGCAGATTTACCTTGTTTTTCAAGGCCTTCGATTTCTTGTAATAAAACCTTAGGATCAATAACAACGCCTGTACCAACGATATTTTGTTTATTATCGTACAAAATACCACTTGGCAATAAACGAAGTGCAAATGCTTTGTCATCCACCACAACGGTGTGACCTGCATTGTTACCGCCTTGGCTGCGCACTACAACGTCTGCACGTTCTGCAATCCAGTCAACGATTTTACCTTTACCTTCGTCACCCCATTGAGTGCCGATAACCATACTTGTTGCCATATCTATGTCCTCCAATTGTGAAAGTCAAAATAATCCATAGTTATTATACAACATTATAGCAAAGCGCGAAAAGGTTAAATAAAAATTACACAAATTCAATTTTTAACTTCTTACCAAATGCATGTGCAATCTTTTTTAATGTTTTTAATGATGGATTTCCATTACCATTTTCAATTTTACTTATATCTGATTGTGTAATACCTGTAATTTCAGATAATTGAGTCTGTGTCATATGCGCTTCAATACGTGCTTTAACTATATTTTCAATAATTTGATACTCATCTTCTAACTCATCCCACTCTTCTTTAAATTTAGGATTTTTTAATTGATCAGCTAAATATTGATCTAATGTTTCCATATTATGTATACCTTTCAATATAATCTTGTTTATACTTCAATGCCAATTCAATCGCATTCTTTGGTGTTTTCATAGACTTTTTCACAAAACCATTGGTCAAAACTATACGTTTGCCAACAAAGAAAAAATATAAAATTCTAGAAATATTGGAACCTTGTTTGGTTCTAAGTTCATAAATTCCAGACTCTAAAAATTTTGAAGTCGGTTCCCTTAATTTGTTACCACAAGTTTCAAGCAATTTTAAATCCCTAATAGTTTTAGCCCGTTGCTTCTCTGAAAGTTCGTTTAAAAATAGCTTTGCTGGTTGTTCTCCACTAGGCTTTTCATAAAAAATTACAGAAAATACTTCCATCAAATTCCTCCTATTCACTAGAAGAAATCTTTATCTTAATTATATGTTAAAACATATAAATGGTAAAGATATAAAAAAAGTAGGCACTTTATATTTTCAATATAATCCACCGTAAACCATAAGTAAACCAAAAGGGGGTGACCAATAGTCACCCCCTATCCATTGACATTTCAACATATTAAATTAATAAATTATAATCCATAAAATCAAATAATTTTAAATATCCTTATTAATTAGTAGGCATCTATACCAAATTAACCGTACCTATTTATGTGATTCTAAAAATTAGAACAGGCCTGTTCTAATTATAAAAACGTGTATTATGCGTCTCTACACATTAGCACAAGCCTGTACTGTATAACAATTATTTTATTTAGGTTCTTTCAACCAGAAGCTCATCAATAATCCAATCGCACCAACAGGTATCAAGGTCATTAATGCTGTTTGCACATCGTAAATATCTGCTAAATGTCCAATATATGGTGCTACTAGGCCACCTAATGTAATGCCAAGCCCCAATGTAATGCCTGATGCAAAACCTGCATTTTTAGCAAGGTATTTTTGACCTAGAACGGTAATAGGACCATATTGCGAGAACACACCGAAGGCCATCGGTATCATGGCGCCAAAGAATCCCCATGCATTTGGCACGAAGATAAACACTAATACGGATGGTAAAAATATAATATTACCTAAACGCACCGTTTTTAGAAAACCTAACTTATCAGATAGGGCACCGCCCATATAAGTAAGTACTGCACCCATCGCAAAATACATAGTAAGCGCTAAACTAGACGCACTCGCTTCGCCATTGATAACAGTAATGTACAAGATAGGTATAAAAATAGATAATACAGAGAATAAAATCGAGCGAGAGGCTATCACAAAGAACAACTTACAGAAACTCACCCAATCATTTATCCCTGTATTTGTACCTTTAATTTGTCTTTCACATTCACAAGCATCCCCAACCTCAATAGTATTGCCTGTGAAAGCATATAGATACAGCAACACACCGATCAAGGCAATGGCTGTAAATACCCAAAGAAATTGAGCGTCAAAAACATAAACACCACCAGCAATGAGAGGGCCCAATGCAAATCCAGCGCTGCCACCAACCGCAAATCGTCCCATGGCATTACCAATCTCATGCGATTGCGTACGATTCACAAGAAGAGCCGCCTCTGGATGAAATAGAGCAGCCCCCACCCCAGATATAAGAGCCAAGGCCAAAATCATTTCATAACTCGTCGCTAGTGCAATGGTACTAATCGCTACAAGCGTCACCATAAAACCAACAGGAATAAACCACGGCACACGCCACCGATCAGCCACATACCCAAGCACAGGCTGTGCAATAGAGGCCACAATGGTATTACAAAAAATAATCGCCGCCGATTGATAATAATTAAGATTAAAATTAGCAATAAAAAACGGTATCAGCGCTGCTAACGAACCTTGACCGAAATCGTTAATACAGTGAAAGATAGGAGGTGCGTATTTTCTTATGGTGTTTTTCATGTATCCTCCTTTTATTGGGATAAATCAACAACTATAGGTTATGGATGATGAGGCTCCAAAAAAATCCACCGGCCGGGTCTGACTTCGCCCTATCGGGCTTCGCAGGGCCAAAGTCATTTTTTGAACCCTCATCATCCATCATTCAAAACCTTTTCGCTCTTATACCAATAGTAAGCATGCAAAACGAAAAACGCCATAACAAAATACACACTAGGGCAAAAAAAGTCATGTTTTTACCGGCACCACCACTCCCCTATGTATGTTAACTAATAAAAGCACCGTAAGAAAATACGGTACTCACGATAAACAAAAAAAGGACGAACACCCTTCTCAAAACGACTTTGCCTGTTTCTCCTCTAGCTCGTTTTCGGCGTAGAAGCATTTAATGAAAAGTGGGATGGTTCGTCCAGAAAACGACTTTACCTGTGTTTCCTCTGACTCGTTTCGGTAAATAACTTATAAGCGAAAAGGACGGATACCTTCCTCAAAACGACTTCGGGTCCCGCTTTAGCGCGATAGCGTGTCGGCTTTGAGGAAGGTATCCGTCCTACCAAAGCTAAATGTTATAGGCCGAAACGAGCCATTATTGTATCTACGTGTTTCAATAGTTTATATGGATCGAAACATGCATCAATTTCTTCATCAGTCATGTATTTTTTGATGTTTTCATCAGATTTTAGACCTGTAGCAAAGTCTTTACCTTCGAGCCAACGTTCCATTGCGTGTTTTTGTACCCAACGGTATGCTTCATCACGTACAGCCCCTTTGTCTACAAGGTGTGTCAAGATGGTTTGACTGAATACAAGGCCACCTGTAAGGTTAAGGTTTTTAAGCATGTTTTCAGGATATACCAACAATTTATCAATTGTACGAATTGTTAAGTGAAGCATGTAATTCAATGCGATGGTTGCATCTGGCAAGATGACGCGTTCTACAGAACTATGAGAGATATCACGTTCATGCCACAAAGCTTGATCTTCATACGCAGATTGTGCGTAACCGCGCAACAAACGAGCCATGCCGCAAATTCTTTCACACGTAATAGGATTCCGTTTATGAGGCATTGCAGAGGACCCTTTTTGTTTAGGGCTGAAATATTCTTCGGCTTCGCGTACTTCAGTACGTTGCAAGTGACGAATTTCTAATGCAATTTTATCCAATGTGCCACCTACAACAGCGATAGTAGACAATAATTCAGCATGACGGTCACGTTGTACAACTTGTGTAGCGATTTTAACAGGTTCAAGACCTAATTTTTCGCAAACATATTGTTCTACAAATGGATCAATATTGGAATATGTGCCAACAGCACCAGATAATTTACCGACTGCAACGCTTTTCCGAGCATGTTCCATGCGTTCAATATCGCGTTCTACTTCTGCCATCCAAAGGCAAATTTTTAAACCAAATGTAGTAGGCTCGCCATGAATACCATGTGTACGACCAATCATTGGCGTATGTTTAAATTCTGCCGCACGACGGCGCAATACTTCGTGTAATTTCTTCAAATCTTCGATTAGTATATCGCAAGATTGTTTCATCATATAACCAAGAGCAGTGTCTTTAACATCAGTAGATGTCAAGCCAAGATGGATATATTTAGCTGCTTCAGGGCCTACATATTCACCCACAGCAGTAACAAAGGAAATGATGTCATGATTTGTTTCACGTTCGATTTCGTGAATTCTTTCAACATCAAAATTACCCTTTTCCCGAATGATTTTAGCTGCTTCTTTCGGAATAACGCCAAGCTCAGCTTGTGCTTCAGATGCCAATGTTTCAACCAATAACATTGTGTCGAACTCATTGCGTTCGCTCCAAATATGGCCCATTTCTTCTCGTGTATAACGTGGTATCATGATGTCTCCTTTGCATGATAAAAGCTAGATTTTTTATATAATAATTGTACCATATGTAAAAGCTTGGTTCAATAAACCTCACGCAATATCCCGAATAATATATATATTATTTTTTCTTAATGTTCGGTATTTTGTTGTAGTGACAACATATTATAATTCATTCATATATAGATATGTTATTTACATATAGATTGATTATAATTTTACGACTATAATAGTAACATACCAATTAGATATACCACGAATTATCGATAATACAAACGTATCCTAAACGTAAGGTTTACAGTGTATAGGAGAGTCATAATGGCAAAGAAACAACAAAAAGAACGTGTACAACAATCTAAAGAATCTCAGACAGCGGGCACATTGATGAAATTCTTTTTTCTCATTAGTTTTATCGTCCTCGCTCTATTAGTGTTTAACGATTTTTCTATCAACTGGATTTTAGCTGTATATGTAGTAGATATTCTAGTATCTCTCATCTATGTAGCTTTTAATAAAGACCGTCTCACCACATCAAACATAGTACATACGAATGTACGCCGCATTGTATCATTTTTAATTATGCTCATTACCATGTTTTTTTACGCCTTTGCATTATGGCGCGTTGATCAATATACAACACAAATGCAAGTGACCTTGTTCATCGGTGGTATCATTATTTACTATGCCGTATTCAACAGTACAAAAACGGTACTAAAAAAATAACCTATACAGTACTAACAACACAACAATGATACGTGAAAAAATAGCGTTCTCAAAACAGAGTGCCCTAAAACAACTAGAATACTACACATAACAAAAGAGGCGTATCTTACATACAACCTTGTATGTGAGATATGCCTCTTTATTGTCCTAGCACAACAGGAATGGCTAATGATACAACTTGTCCTCGTTTATTAACAATACTACCACTCGTCTTAATAATACGTATTGCTTCGTCTCTTACATCAGGTGGAACCGAATCCTCTACGATACGAGGTGTATTCACACCAACGATAACATTGCCGCCCGCATCAAAGTTAACACGCACAACGGCTTCGCCATGTACTGATGACGCTTTTCCTTGCTCTCGCACTTGGCGCAAATATTCTGTAGGATTAATATCCGATTCTTCAAGCCACGCCCGTTGGCCTGGCGTCAGCAAATTGAGTGCATCCGCAAAAAACGATAGGTCTTTGTCTGTATCATCGCGACCATTGCCTTGTGCATTGGGATCCGTCGATACGTCATTGCCGACTAATTTCTTTTGTTGTTCCTGTTTTTGATGTGTCACAACGCCCGTCTCACCGCCAGTGGCCTCAGATTCTATGGCCTTTGGAACAGCCCATTCACGTTTCGTCGCCGGTGCTGGTTGTTCTGTATCTATAGTTTTCTGTGGTTCTACGGTGTTTACAGGCGGTTTAGTTTCTTGTTTCTGGGCTACCGACGCAGGTGCATCTGTAGGCGGTTTTGCCGCCTCTGGTGGCGGTGTCACTGTTGGATGCTCATCTACATCTTCACTTTCACCGGCATCAGACAGATCAAAACTAATTTCAGCAGCCTCTTGCCCAGCACCTGTACCACTCATGCCTCTTAATGAAAGACCCATCCCGGTGATCATAAGGATACTGATAAACAGGGATATCAAAAACGGTCGAAAATAATGAGATTCAAACATAGAATCACTTCCGATCCGTAGCGACACTAATATACTTAGCACCGTTTACTTTCAGCATATCGAGAAGAGCGATGACCTCGTTGTAATACACATCCTTAGATGCACGGATAACGAATGCTTGACGTGGCGTGGTCCGCACAATATCTTGTACCTCTTGAGACAAATTATCCGCCGAAACTTCTCGATTATCGATATAGAGTTTATGCGATGTGGTAAGAGTAATGATAATTGGTTCAATGGATTTAGCCGTTGAAGACGATGTGGATGGTAGATTTAACGGAATTTGTTGTTCCGTATTCATATATAGGGTACCGACCATAAAGAATACCAATAGGAAAAATACGATATCAATCATAGGGATGATCATGATGGTCGGTTCTTTTTTTACACCTAATGTACGACGTCTCATAGGTCATGTTCCTCATTGTACGCATCGAGGATGCTACCACATTCATGTTCCAAAATAACCACAAAGTCATTCACCTTTGCAGCACAGTAACTATGGAAACCAAGGGCAATAATGGCAACGGTAAGGCCTGTAGCGGTTGCTACCAATGCTTCAGATACACCACCTGTAATAATAGTAGGCGCTCCAATATCGCCACCTACAACGGCAAAGGCGCGAATCATACCAAGAACAGTACCAAGCAAACCAAGCAATGGAGCCATCGTAACAATCATACTAAGCCAACCAAGACCACGTTTCAAACGTTCATCTGTATAGCCTACCAAATCTTGTAGACGGTTTTCTAAACCATTATAATTTTTAGCATTTCGCAAAGCCTTTGCAAAGAGAGTACCTAAATTTTTCGTATCTCGTTCTAGCACGGTAGGTAGCATAACCCACCCTGGATGATTGTTTAGAACAGCCGTAAATTGACGCATATCTTTACGAAATTTACGATATAGAAAAAAGCGTTCAATCCCAATCATTAGTGTAAGAACGAGAAAAATAACTAGTGGATACATAACAAAACCACCAGCTACAAATAAATGTGTAATACTACTCATACTAACCTCCAAAAACCCACACCCATTTAGGTTCTTATTTTATAATTATACCACGTTTTTATACATCAAAACATATGTGGCTCACGATAGATGGGTAAAAATATACTAGTCGCTGTATAGGAATCAATAAAGGCCAAAACTATTATAAGAAAACACACAAAAAGGGCTACATCAATAGATATGCTGCTTGATGTAGCCCTTAAAGGTACATTCATTATGTATCTTTGTATGAAATTTTTATATCTACAGTTGAGTACTCACTGTGAGGTATGGACTTTCACAAGTAATACACACATTATTCGTATATAGCTGGATATTATTTATCAAGTTTGTCCATATCCAAACGATTCATACTGCCAATGAAACGATTGTAAGATTCAATCATATCATTGTAATGATCAGCTGATTGGTCACCTAAGAATGTACGAATTCTACCAATAGCTGAATTTAATGAAGACTTAGTACTGTTATATTCCGAACTAGTAATGCTATTGGATACATCCATGATTCCTTGTAACTCTTGGTTAGCTGCATTTACATCGATCTGTTTACCCTCTTCAAAGCCATCCAATAAAGCAGTTAAACGTAAATGAATTTCTTGAGCTGCCGCTGCATTTTTCTTGCCAGAATCTTTAAGTTCTTTTAAGTGCGCTTGTTGATTTTCCGTATTGTGTTTATGGATTACTTCATCTAATTGATTATACGCTGCATAGAACTGATCATATAATTGAACGTATTTAGGTCCTAATTGTTGTTCTTTAGCATAATTATCTGCTTTATATGTATTAGTTTCGTAGTAAGTATCTAAGTCACTCGCTACTGGCACAATCTCTTTCAATGCAGCTAATACCTTATCAAGAGGTTCTTTCATATCATCATATGGCACACCAGCATCTTTAGCAGCTTGTAATTTCTCTTGTAAAGAATCAAAATGTGGGGCCATAAAGCTTGTTAAATGTTGACCTTCTCTTAGTTTTTGAATATCTGGACCGATAGCATAGCCAAAGCGCACTGTATGACTGTTAAAATCACCGACAGCTTTAATGTAGTTGTTAAACACTGTAACGTCTTCTTGTGATGCCTTTTGAGTACCTTGTTGCACACCATTGGCAATCTTAGAAACACTACATCCTGTCAAAAATACTGGCGCTGTAAGGGTAGACGCACACAATACTGCCGTTATCAATCTCTTTACTAATGGTTTCAAAATAACTCTCTCCTTTTTAATCACACACTAACGACCATCTATGATTAAATTATATATCATAGATGATTTTTATGAAAGCATTAAGTATTCACATTATGAACTTTATCTCATGAATATGCTTCCCTAATCACATAAAAAGGCATAGCATCTATGATAATCTATCGATTAAATGACCGATATCAAAATAGATACTATGCCTTTTATATAATCATTTATTGGTTTAATCAAAGAGGTATTATATTACTGTCATTTATTTCAATGACTTATCGAAAACGCCAATTAATTCTTCAACGGCTTGTGATTCACTCATAGCACCATCTAAAACTGCTTCTTCAACTTCACCCATACGACCTTGAATAACGACATTATTAAAGAACAGGTTGTGCAAGTGTTCGTCAATCATATCACGTACCCAACGAAGGGATTGTTCTTGACGGCGTTTTAAGAATACGCCATTTTCTTTACCTTGTTCAGCAAATTCTTGGATCACATCCCATAGTTCGTCGAGACCATCCTTCGTAACAGCTGAACAGGTATAGGCTTGAGTTTTCCATTTTTCCGTAGCCGGACGAATGTAGTGCAACATTCGATCATAATCACTACGAGCAATGAGAGCTCGTTTGAGGTTATCCCCATCGGCCTTGTTAACCACAATAGCATCCGCAAGCTCCATAACGCCTTTTTTGATGCCTTGCAATTCATCACCTGCACCAGTTAATACGATGAGCATAAAGAAGTCTACCATAGAACGTACGGTAACTTCACTTTGTCCAACACCAACAGTTTCAACAAGGATAATATCGTACCCAGCAGCTTCGCAAAGTAGCATGGTCTCTCTACTTTTACGCGCTACACCGCCTAGTGTACCACCAGCTGGCGATGGCCGAATATACGCTTCTGGATGTTTTGTCAACGTTTCCATCCGCGTTTTATCACCTAAAATACTGCCCTTTGTGACTTGGCTTGTAGGGTCTACAGCAAGTACGGCCACCTTGTAACCTGCTTCAATGAGCATATTCCCAAAGGCTTCAATAAATGTACTTTTACCGGCCCCAGGCACACCAGTAATACCGATGCGCAACGCCTTGCCTGTACGAGGTAATATAGCTTGCAATACTTGTTGAGCTAATTTAAAGTGTTCCTTATTATTACTTTCTACTAATGTGATAGCCCGTGAAAGTATAACGCGGTCCCCCTGCTCGATGCCGCGTACATAATCAGCGACAGTTAACTTCTTGCGCCGCTGTACGGGACGTACCGACGGAGCCAGATGAGCGGAGCTAGATAAAAGACCATCGTGCATTTCTTTAACGCCTTTCATTACGCGGCACGCATAAGTATCATCTTTCTTAGCTTCTTCTGGCACCCAATCGGGACGGTAAGTATCAGTCATTAAACTCTTCGTCTTGAATGTGACTAATCAATGTTTCTAGTAATTTCTTAGCCGCTACAGGCAAGACTGTACCAGGGCCAAAGATAGCCACTGCGCCATGTTCGCGTAGGAATTCATAATCCTGAGCAGGGATTACGCCACCGATGGCAACCAAAATATCTCCACGACCACGTTTCTTGAGTTCTTCTACAAGTTGAGGTAACAATGTTTTGTGACCTGCTGCAAGAGAACTGAAGCCAACGATATGAACGTCATTATCCACAGCATCTTGTGCTGTTTCCTCTGGAGTTTGGAACAAAGGTCCGATATCCACGTCAAAGCCCATATCCGCGAAGGATGTTGCAATTACTTTAGCGCCACGGTCATGACCATCTTGGCCCATCTTAGCAATCATGATACGAGGACGACGACCTTCAAGTTCTTCAAAGTCATCTGCCATTCGACGTACTTCTTTGATGACATCATCATCTTCAAATTCGCTAGAGTATACACCAGAAATAGAACGAATAACGGCTTTATGACGGCCACAAACTTTTTCAACCGCAAAGGAAATTTCGCCCAAAGATGCACGAGCACGAGCAGCTTCGAGGGCAAGAGCAAGCAAGTTGCCTTCACCGGATTCTGTTGCATTTGTAATCGCTTCAAGACAGGATTGAACCTTATCTTCATCACGGTTAGCACGCAATTGTTCCAAACGACGAATTTGCGCTTCCCGTACAGCTGTATTATCTACGTCAAGGATATCCAATGGATCTTCTTTATCTAGACGATACTTATTAATACCGATGATAGCTTCACGGCCAGAATCAATACGAGCTTGACGACGAGCTGCCGCTTCTTCGATACGCATCTTAGGAAGGCCCGTATCAATTGCTTTCGCCATACCACCAAGGGATTCGATTTCTTGAATATGGCCCCAAGCACGACGAATCAATTCATCAGTTAATGCTTCTACATAGTAGGAACCGCCCCATGGGTCGATAACCTTACAAACTTTAGTTTCGTCTTGGATGTAAAGCTGAGTATTACGAGCAATACGAGCAGAGAAGTCTGTAGGCAATGCGATAGCTTCGTCCAGTGCATTAGTATGTAGAGATTGCGTATGACCTAATGCGGCACCCATCGCTTCCATACATGTACGAGCCACGTTGTTGAATGGATCTTGTTCTGTTAAAGACCAACCAGATGTTTGGCTATGTGTACGAAGAGCCATGGATTTAGGATTTTCAGAACCGAAGCTCTTGATAATCTTAGCCCACAACATACGAGCGGCACGCATTTTAGCCACTTCCATGAAGTAGTTTTTACCGATAGCCCAGAAGAAGGACAAACGTGGTGCGAATTGGTCAACGTGAAGGCCTGCATTGACACCGGTACGGATGTATTCAAGACCATCGGCTAATGTGTAACCTAATTCGATATCCGCTGTAGCACCTGCTTCTTGCATATGGTACCCAGAAATGGAAATACTGTTGAATTTAGGCATGTACTGGGATGTATATGCAAAGATATCACCGATGATACGCATGGACGTAGCTGGAGGGTAAATATAGGTATTACGTACCATGAACTCTTTCAAGATATCATTTTGGATAGTACCAGCCATAACCTTTTTATCAACCCCTTGTTCTTCACCAGCGAGGATGTAGAAGGCCATAACAGGCAATACGGCACCGTTCATTGTCATAGATACGGACATTTGGTCAAGAGGGATCCCGGAGAATAGAATTTCCATATCGAGGATGGAGTCTACTGCAACACCGGCCTTACCAACATCACCGACTACACGAGGATGGTCAGAGTCATAGCCACGGTGTGTAGCAAGGTCAAAGGCAATCGACAAGCCTTTTTGACCAGCGGCCAAGTTACGACGGTAAAACGCATTGGATTCTTCAGCGGTGGAGAAACCAGCGTACTGACGAACTGTCCAAGGACGGGTTACGTACATGGTAGAATAAGGTCCCCGTAGGAATGGAGGTATGCCAGCCATATACTCAAGGTGTGTCATTCCTTCATAATCCATCTCTGTATAGAGTGGTTTTAATTGGATTTGCTCCATTGTAGTATTATATAGCTCTTCAAAATTTTTCCCTGTTTCTTTTTTTAGTTCAGCAAGCCATGCATCACGAGATGTGGCAGTCTGAGATCCTAAGCCAAGAGAGGAGAAGTCTGGATTTTTAAACATAAGCTCACATCCCTTTCTTATCTTGTAACGCATTTAGAATATCGTAACAATTTGCACGAACAGAAATGAATTCATCTACACCGGCTTCACGGTATACAGGTTCTAGTTCTTTAGAAGGTGCCCCTGCCAAAACGACCGTTACATTCGGCATAGTAGCTTTCAATTCTTTAGCAAGTGGTGGTACTAATTCAGGATATGTAGCATCTGTAGAACAAATAACAACTACATCCGCACCACTTTCACGAGCCGCTTTTGCCGCATCAGCTGTTGTTTCATGACCATCATTTTTGATAACTTCAAAGGCGCCTACTTCAAAGAAACCAGTGGAGAAGTCCGCCCGAGGTTTATGTTGAGGAATAGGACCCATATTGGCCAAGAATACCTTAACATTATCTTTTGTACGTTGTTTATAGTCCTCAGTACGCATCCGAAGAGCTTCAAATCGTTCAGTCCAACGATGTGCTGTAATTGGTTCAATAGTTTCAGACGCAATATCACCAGCATCTAAGGATTTACGAATTTGACGCATTGTCAATTTATGTAAAGCCCCAAGTTCAATAAGACCGATCAAAGCACCTGGCTCTGTAGTACCAGCCTCTAAAGTAGCCTGTGCTTTAATGACCGCATCATCCTCTGCACCAGCTAAGTACTCATCAATTTGAGACATTCGTTTTTGACGCAAGGTTTCTTGATTTTCAGGTTTAGGATCTAGTAACTCTTCAGTCATATTCGCATACATGTTGTTACCAACAGCTACATCCTTACGGAACGCAAGATTTTTGAACCGTTCTTCAAGAATTTTCTTAACTTGCGCTTGTGGATACCCTTCTTTTAATGCAGCAATGATGCCACCTTTACCTTCAATAGTTTGGAACTCCTTCCAAATTTTTTCACATAACTCTGCAGCCAATGTTTCTACATACCAAGAACCGCCTACAGGGTCAACTGGTTGACGCAATTCAAATTCAGTTTGCAACATAACTTGAAGGTTACGAGCAATACGACGAGAAAAATCATCGGACTTACGAATTGGTTGATCAAATGGAGATACTTCCAAACTATTCAAACCACCTACTACGCCAGAAAATGCTTGTGTCGTATTACGCAATAAGTTTACATATGGATCATATACAGTTTTTGTGAAAGCAGATGTTCTGCCATGTACATGAACGGCACGGTCGCTTTCATCAGCACCAAACTCTTCCATAATGCGGGACCAAATTACGCGTAAAGCCCGCAATTTAGCAATTTCCATAAAGAAATTAGCACCTAGTGAGAAAGTAAACATCAAACTATTGGCAATCGTATGGATGTCAATATTACGTTGTGCTAATTGACGTACATAGCAAACAGCTGTAGACAAAGCATACGCTATTTCTTGTACATCATTAGAACCACCATTAGCATAGGCATCACCAGATACGAGCACAGTTTTTAACTCTGGTGCTTGTTCTTTAGCCCAAACAACAGTATGTGCCATTTCATCAAAAGCAGTGTCTAGCGAGATATGTAAGGCGCCATCTTTGGCCCACACACCGATAGGATCTGCACCAATAAGACCTTTTAAATCAGATGTTTTCTTTTTAGAAGCTTTCACAGTAGCCGCCAACATACCGAGTAAAATAGCCGCAGATGCACCTGTTTCAATATATAAAGGATTTTCTTTAAGATTAAATCGTTCAATTAATTGGCTGCAATCATCCATCGTGGACAAGGATGTACCACCGACGCCAACAGACGCACCTACTTGTACATCTTGATCATGACGTGTTGCCTCATCAAGGCGAATATTGTGAATGGTAGCACCTTTCACAATTTCATATAAACTTGCATGATTAGCATCCTTAGGTAAGGATTCATCAACATATTGGGCTACACCCCAAGGCTCCTTGATATAGCCACTTGCTTTTGTACCACGTAGGAACTGTCCAGCACCAGGATAAACACCCTTCGGAATTTTCTCTGCATGCAACGCAGGTGTGTAAATCGGTTGAAGCGTAATTCCTTCATACGTTTTAGTGTACATCTTCTTATTGAAGTCGCCACCTTTTAGTGCCTTTTCAACCTCAGCCTGCCATCGTTCATACGTAGGTTTCTCAAACTCATCAAAGGATACAGGCGCCAGTAAATCGCGTTCAGCGTCCTTTGAAGTCTTTTTGTCAGACATATATATGCCTCCTTTTCAACTTGAAACCATACAGGAGAACAGCGCACCGTACCGGTGAGAAATAACCCCTCTAGCGTGGCAAATAAAAAACGTGCCACCTGAGAGTGACACGTTAGGTTTCTTATTGAAAGGTACACTAAATACACTGTAGCCAGCATACCTCAATCCCCTTCCTATCGCTCGTAGGTACATAGCGGTGATTATCAAATAGGCAGTTCTCCTGGCTTGGAGTCATCACCTCGCTTTCGCCTTCCCAGATTGCTCCAGTGACATTTATGAAAGCAGGCTCTTCCTTACAGTGGCGGGACCGCATCGGCTTGTACCGATTTCTCTATTAAGTCTTGCGACACCTATTCTCTATATTCGTTGTTCTAAGACCAATATAGTGTAAGATTATGCACAAAGTCAATAAACATGACAGTTAATCATAAGTAGTAAATTTTAAGTTATAACCACAATATATATATAATGATAAAAACTCATAGTCTTAGTTTTACGCTATAGAAAAAGTGATGTTAACTAACCCCTCTCTTATCATGATATAATAATACTAATACGAGGAGGTCTCATCATGAACGAAATAAACAAAAAGGGGCTTAGCACTACCTTACTGTGCTGTTTAATTTGGGGCTTACTCCCCCTATACTGGGCCCTACTCAACCAAGTATCCTCCTTTTCTGTATTGGCCCATCGCATCATCTGGTCTGGCATTTGGATGTTCTTTCTTATCGTCATCACAGGTCGTCAACAACTACGCATCGATATACACTATTTACGTGACAACCTTACACAATTAGGTCTATTAGTACTTGCGGCTGTGCTGATTAGCATTAATTGGTTCACCTACATTTGGGCCGTTACAAACCAACACGTACTCGATACTAGCCTTGGCTACTACATCAACCCATTGGTCAACGTATTACTTGGCATCATAATCTACAAAGAAACTTTGCTGTGGCCTCAAAAATTGAGTATCGCCATTGCCCTGTTGGGTATCACTCTGATGACCTATGAACTCGGTACCTTACCGATTGTCTCAATTGTCTTAGCCTTATCATTTGGTCTCTACGGGGCTGTCAAAAAACGACTCACCATCCATCCATTTTCTAGCATCGCTTTTGAAGCATGGTTGGTCACACCTATAGCCCTATGGTATGTACTAACAGTAGATACCACATCATGGGCTTTTATCGAACACATCACTCCTACCGGACTACTGCTCGTCGGTGCAGGCCTTACTACATCCGTGCCACTTATCCTTTTTTCATATGGGGCTCGTTTATTGCCACTTAACGTACTAGGTTTTTTACAATACCTATCTCCAACTATGGGCTTCTTCTTAGCTATCTTCTATTTTGGTGAAAGCTTTGGTGTGGCACAGCTCATTGCCTTCGGCTGTATCTGGGTTGCACTCATATTGTTCTCTCTATCTAATCAAATTACGACGCGTATTAAGATAAAAAAATAGAATAAATTGCAAAAAGCTGTATTAAATGAAATCCTCAGTTAATACAGCTTTTTATACATTCTTTTACATATATCTATTTTGTCAAGTAACTAATAGAGTCAGGGGTGAACAATAGTCACCCCTATTTTCCTTTATATACTGGTAAACTACAACTAAGAAAGAATAACTCCTGGCAATTGTTTTATACGTATACACGTGTTATCATAAAAGGAAAGAATATGAAGGATAAAGATTTACTTAAATTATTACTAAAAAATGGTTGGAAAGATGTACGTCAACGTGGTAGCCACCATCGTTTGAAAAAAGATAATCAAGTTGAAATGATTGCCGTGCATGGAAAAGATGTACCTACAGGTTTATTAAATACTATTTTGAAATGAACAGGACTTAAATAAGGAGGACCTATGAAATTTAT
>NZ_CAKQFJ010000006.1 GCF_934230905.1 uncultured Veillonella sp.
TGAACAATCTAGGTTAGAAGCTTCTATTCCGACTTGGGGTGATGCTATTGTTTGGAGTGATTTGCATAATTATGATCGCCTATTTACCAATCTCTGGGACTAAAATAGCAACACTTTTTGTCCTATAACCCTGATATAATCGCACTTGGAGATAGTATTTTAACTATACTCTAGTCTACTGTTAATTCATGATTTTCAGCGTATGGCATAATATATCAGGTGCTATATTTACAAGTATACGTAGAAAAAATCTTTCAGAATAAATATATAATGGCAATATAATAAACAGCCCCATAAAAATTATAATTAATTTTTGTGGGGCTGTTATATAGTATCATTTTTTATATTCTGTCTCGAACAAGACCAATTACGAGACCTTCAATATGACAATCATCTACAATAATCGGACTAAAATCATCATTCTCAGGTTGTAAACGAATATGACCATTTTCTTTATAAAATCGTTTTACAGTCGCTTCATCATCAATACGAGCAACAACTACATCACCATTATTAGCAGTATTTTGATGACGTACAATAAGCATATCACCTTCATACATACCAATATTAATCATAGATTCGCCTTGAACACGTAACATAAAACAATCAGAATCTCCTGTTAGTTGAACAGGTAGTGTCAATGTTGTCTCTAAATTTTCAACAGCTGTAATCGGTGTACCGGCTTGAACAGTACCAATAAGAGGCACTTGTTTTAAGCCAGTACCCAAAAACTCAAAATTTTCGGAGCTCGTAGTTTCGTGACTATCACTAGATACGGAAACACTAGGTTTAGCATCATCTAAAATAGTAATAGCACGATTTTTATTAGGATCACGTTTAATATAACCAAATTTTTCTAATGTATTTAGATGAGATTGAACAGTGGATGTAGAACTTAAACCTACATAAGCACAAATTTCTCGAACAGTAGGGCAACGATATTCATTATGCAAAGAATCTCTAATAAACTCTAAAATACGACGTTGTTTTGTATTAATATCAGTAGCTGGGCGTCTCACAAAAAACCTCCAAATATATATAATGGTAAAATATATAAACGTATAAATAATATATAATACTCTAATAATTTACTTTCTATGCTTATTATATAGATATTTTATTACATTTGCAAACATTTGTTCTAAAACACTTGACCGAACATCCGTTTGTATGCTATTATTTCATTGTAGACAAACAAATGTTCTGAATTTTATGTTCGATATATAAAAGAGGTAATGTAGTATGAAACATATTATGATTATGCTTAGCATATGTTTTGCAATGGTAATAGGTTATCAACAAACAACTCCAGCAATGGAATCTCATAATGTACAAGAGGTAACTGTAAGAGCAGGTGATACCTTATGGGATATAGCATCCCGAACAACGGGTTCTAATATGGATGTACGTGAAGTAGTTCATACAGTAAAAGAACTAAACAATATTTCTAGTTCTGGAACATTAACACCAGGAACAAAAATAAAAGTTCCTGTATATAAAACTGATAGTCCAACAAGAGCTATGGACTATATGGCTCAAAATTAAATATATAGGAAAATAGCTAGTATAGATTACCTTTAAACTGAAGATAATCAATACTAGCTATTTTCCTATTATAAAGCCTTATTTAAAACGCTTTGCAAAAATTGTAGAAATAGGGTTGTCTACGAATTTATTTGCTTCATTAATATAACGTCGTACCATATTAACACTATGATGACGTGTCTGACGCATTATATTACGTTCTTCTACTCCATATGCTGCTGCTGTTGTGGCAAAACCATGACGTAAACTATGAGCTCCATACATGGTAGGATCCAGTCCTATAAGAGAAATATATTTTTTTACTATTTCTGCAATTGATTTATCAGAAATAGCTGTTTTTCTTAATGACATTGATTTAGTAAATCCTCTAAATACAGGTCCAGAAGTAATACCACTAATAACAAGCCATTTTTTTAAAGCACGTACAGCATCCAATGGTGAGTCTTGTAAGGCAGGAATCGCTACAATAGCACCTTGACCTTCTTGGTCTGCCTTAGATGAGGCAATAAATATTTCAAGACCTTGTGGAGAAAACTTTAAATTTTCCACTGTTAATGCTGCAATTTCACTACGTCGAAAAGCTCCCATAAAACCAATAAGCAAAATAGCTTTGTCTCTGATTTTTTGAATATTAGGAATATCAATAGAATCCATACACTCTAAAATATCTTCTATATCATCAAGCAATATGGGCGTTTTTCCCTGTTGAAAAGTTCCTTTTAAGCGTCGTATACCGCGTAAAGCTTGTTTTACAATGGGAGCCATACATGGATTTTCTCGAGCTCCAGAGGCATTATAATTTTCTGAAATAGCACTGATACGACGAGCAATTGTATTCGCCTTTGCATAATCAGCTAGATCATTTACATAATTAACAATGGTTTCTGGTGTTGCCGGAAAATAAGATATCTTTTGATAATTGCACCAATCAACAAAGTCATCCCAATCTGATTCATAAGCATTTACTGTATTTTCAGCCTTGGAAAGTAAAATACTTTGTTTAGCTTTCATAGATAATTTTTTACTATTCATTAATGCATCATTATGACGCAAATAAAAATGTTTTTTATCTTCTTTAGACTGTGACATATATAATCCTTTTACTAACACTATGCTATTATTGTATCACATAGAAACATGGAATTATGCTATAATTAGATGATTTTGAACAAAATTTCTTGAATTTTATTTGAAAGATATAATGATGAACTTAAAACAATTATTATGTAGTGTATTAATCGGTTCTTGTCTATTTACTAGTGGTTGCACATTAAATCCGACGGATGGCACAATTACATCTGGCCTGTATTATGAAGATCAAGATATCTCTGGATATTCTAGAGATGCTGTTAGCTCCTTAATTCATACAGAGGCTAGTAATAATAAGACAATTACTATAACAATTCCAAATCAAGGTACACAACAAGTAAAAGTAAAAGATTTAGGAATTACGCTTGATACAGATAGCACAGAATCTAGTATTTTTACCTACGGTTATGAAGATGATTTAAAAACACTCATCTTGCATAGGATCACTGCTTTTATTTATAAAGTACATATAAATCCTGTATATAAACTTGATGAGGTAACAGCTAAAGCTTATTTTACAGAATTAGCGAAGCAAATCGATGTATCTGGTCATGATGCGTTATTAACGGTTGAAAATGGTCAAGTCAAGATGACGCCTTCAAAAGAAGGAACACGTGTTGATATCGATGAGACAATTAAACAATTAAAAACTAAACTGGACGAAAATGATTTTGACAATATTTCTATAGAATTTACCTCTAAAGATACAGTGCGTGTTACAAACGATGATGTAAAACCATTAACAGCCGTTCTTGGTAGTTATACTACCAATTTTGATGCATCTAACACCAATAGAACACATAATATTGAACTAGCCTCAACTAAAATTAGCGGTACATTAGTGAAACCAGGCGCGGTTTTTTCCTTTAATGACGTTGTCGGTGAACGCACTGCAGAAGCTGGCTATGATGATGCACCGGTTATTGTTGATGGTAAACTAGTGCCAGGTATTGGTGGTGGTATTTGCCAGGTTAGCTCTACATTATTTAATGCTGCATTACTATCTGGCATGAATATTATCGAACGGACGCCTCATTTTGAACCGGTCAGCTATATTCCTGCCGGACGTGATGCAACCGTTGCTTACGGCTATTTAGACTTTCAATTTAAAAATCCTTATGCACATGATATTTATGTATTAAGCATTATGAATAATGGTCAATTAACTATATATATTATAGGAGTTCCAGAAGATATGCCAAAATCTGTATCCATCAGTGTTGGCGATCGCACCGACATTCCAAATCAAACAATTACTAAATTTGACAATTCCTTAAATGAAGAGGTTATTGAATACGGACATATTGGATTTAGAATTAACACATACCGCACAATTACCTACAGTAATTGGGTAACTACCACGGATATATACGAATCTACATATGATCCTGTCGATACAGTTATTATAAAAAATACTCAGGCATCATCAGAGTCTAATACTAAAAATTCATCGAAAAGTAAACCTAAAAGATAGACTTTAAATATTAACATTCTATTAAATATAGCCTAATCTATTGACCTAATGCATAGATTAGGCTATTATTTTAATTTGTAGTAAGGTGTTTATACCTAAAAACGCTAAAATTACACATTTCATTCTCAATAATTATCAATTAAAATCATAAGTTGAGGTTCACTATGGATACAATTTTACAATTCGACCATACAGTCATATTTTATATACAACAACATTTTATCAGTTCCTATTTAACACCAATCATGTACTGGTTATCCAAAATAACAAGTGCAGGTGCTTTATGGATCTTAATTTCTATTATATTAATGATTCAAAAGAAATATCGCGTTATCGGCCTTGGAATGTTCATTTCCTTAGTATTGGTATTTATCATAGGCGACCAAGGTTTAAAACCTCATGTAGCGCGTTTAAGACCATTTGTAGATTTCCCTAATGTACCATTAGTAGCACCGCCACCAGCAGCAACAACATATTCATTTCCATCAGGGCATAGTTTTGGCTCATTTGCGGCTGCAACAGCATTATACTTAGGATTGAGTAATATCTATCCAACAAAGAGATTCTGGGGCGTTATAGCGTTAATTGGTGCATGTGTAGTAGCATTTGCACGAGTATACTTATTTGTACATTATCCAACAGATGTATTAACTGGATTAGTATTAGGTATCATCGTAGGTTGCATTGCATGGAAAATTGCAAAAGCGTTATGGTCTTGGTGGATTGGTCGTAAAAACGAAGTGGAATATGAACCATATACATTTAAACGTAAAAACTAAAAACCTTGAAAGTATTGACTGGGCCTAGCTTAGGCCCAGTTTTTATACCTTTAATTACTTCCGATAAATTATCGTTATCGGAAGTAATATAAATTATTATATCACTTATTTAAATATATATATTGAAATAAATCAAATAAAGATGTAAAATAGTCATATAAGTTATGTAAATTTATCATATTATCTCTCAAGGGAGGACATCATATGTGCTGGTGTGATATTGTAAGTAAAGCTAAAATTGGCAGTTTAAAAAACCTTGGAAATGGCATGGAACATTCACTAGGATTTCTTGCAGAAATGGTTGTTGGTTTGAGTTGTTTACGTGTTATTATTAACTGGGTTTTTGGCATCTAACAATTATATAATACGAATATACTAAAGGCGCCTAGCATATTGCTAGGTGCCTTATTTTATATTTATAGAATCATATTCTTATTAAATCCGTTTTAATCATTTGGGCTACAGCTGATATATTCTATAATAATTTGGCATATATCACCTACTTCGTCAAACGCCCAATATACAGGATATAATCCATCACCAAATCCAGATTGTATCATCGGTACATATAAATCGGTATTTGGTATTTTAAAGTTAATCCAATCGCCACCAGGTCGTTGAAATTTAGGATAAGCTATAGCATTCAATTTAAATAACTCATCAAAATAGTCATCGTATATATTGCCATTTGGGTATTGTTCATACCATTGACGATCAAATTCTTTATATACATGTATTGTAGATTCATCAACAATAGTAGCTAATCCTGAATCTACAGGAAAACCAATATAGCTTTCCCCATCTTCTAATTCACTCAAATCCTCATGACCTTTAAGGGCTAATTCATACTGTACAGGAATTGTATTCTTAAATAAAACTCTCGTTAACACATAACGATAATAATCTGTATCTAGTTCAGCAACCTTTGTTTCAATTGGATATGTACCTGGTTCTACAGTACGTATATACATTTTATTATCAACAGCAGATAAATGTGTTAAAGGATCACAAACAACAATATGTCCTGTAGGCAATGTTATATGTCCCATTGGTAAAGTATATATTTTTTTGCCAAATAACTCATTCATATTAAATATGTCATGATAATTTACAGGAGCATTTAGTTTACCTTCACTACCTAAATGATTAAATGTATCTATCCATTCTTTGGATATATCCTGAGTATTCATTAGAAAAACTCCTATCTATGTAATTCTGCCTCATGTTTGTTACGTATATATTGTTGTTCCAACGCTTCATAAGCAGCTGTTTTCTGGATTATTTGTTTAACTACAGTATCTAAATCAGATCCATCTGTATAATCAGCCGCTGCGTAATAACGAATACGATGATGTTGCATCATTTTATAAACTTTGTCTTTATTCTTATTATCTGGATCGTAGACACCGATTGAATGGCCCCCATTAACATTAACAAGACTCATACAAGGAATATCTGTATCACTATCACCTATATAAATCATGTTGCGAAATGGCACTCGTTGTTCCTCAGGTCGGATATAATCGTTTACACCGGCATCATTTATATCTAATACGCCTTTTTGTATGCGGAACAAGAACTGAGTTTTATTTGTATAATTAATCGCTTGTGCAGGCCAAACAGCTACACCCTTATCATCAAACATAAATGCACTGGCATAGATTTTTTTGAAAGCTCCATTTTTTGCCATTTCAGTGCCTTCAATCATCTCTTTTAAGCCAGAAGATATGATGTAATGTTCAATGCGTACACCGTGTTCTAAACCATATTCACGAATACGTTCAAACCAAGTGCGAACACCTTCATATAGTTCCACTTGATTGCCATATTCCATAAGCTTTTCTCGAGTTACATAAAAACGGCCTATTGCTTCTTGAATCATCTTGTACATATAAGCCAAGTTATTATCCATATCATTTTTCTTAGCCAGTTGATTAGATTCTTGCCAGAACTGTTTGATTTGCTCTTCATCATAGCCAACAGATTGGATAAAGCCTTGTGCCTGCATATCATCAGGTGTTAAGGTCTTATCGAAATCATAACAAATTGCTAATACGG
This sequence comes from uncultured Veillonella sp., assembly GCF_934230905.1. Classification (GTDB taxonomy): domain Bacteria; phylum Bacillota; class Negativicutes; order Veillonellales; family Veillonellaceae; genus Veillonella. The sequence continues at coordinate 6,946 of NZ_CAKQFJ010000006.1, forward strand.
GTAAATCAGATTCTGCAGATGATTGGTTTTTATAGGTAATTATAAGACACCTCCTTTTACTAAACAGTTCTCTACTTATATACATTCTAGAAAAGCTTCGTTAACAAGAAAATTTGATAGCAACAATATAATAATATGTTTACCACTGTTATACATCAAAAAGACTGTTTTGGACAGGAATATTATATTTAGAAGCAGTACTAATTTTTATAGTATCTTTAGGATGTATATGTCCAATCAATAATGAAGATTGAGGATCGTGATTTATTCTATTTCTGCGAACTGCGCTCTGATTAGTATTCGCATAACAATAACGACAAAAATGACTGCATGTATCATACGCACCTATATCGCCATGTAAATAACAATTACATTCAGTTCGCGCAGGTCTTTTTTTAGGTACCTTTAATTTTACATTCCATGCCCGTTCATAGCAATTTACTGTGAGGCAGCCGCTCGTATCAGCACCAATATGTTTGAAAGTATTCCCTTCACCACATGTTTTTAAGGTCATTCCAAATTGATTAGCAATATCCACCAAGGTCTTCATTAAACTTATTTGCCTATCTTTAGGTGGTCGTTTTCCTTCTGGAAAATTTCGTAAAACCTTATCATATATATCTAAAAAGCTTGCTACTACAGTATCCGTATACCCTTCTAGTGATTTGGACATTTTATAAAAACTTTCACAATGAAAATCAATAGAATACTTGTGATTGATAATAATTGGATCGTAACGCCATACCATTGATTGAGGGTTAAGGCTGTTACTAATCATTGTAAACCCTTTTATAACCTGTTCATAATTTGGCACATAAGGCTCTATATCAGTACCATAAGGCGTAATAGTCATATGCCAATATTGATGGTAGTCAGCAATATACGACAAATACTGTATAAATGGTAGAGGATTTTTAGTACAAAAAGCAATACCATCAACTGTATTATGATTAATCATATATCGTGTAATCTGATTAGGATGATAAGGATTACGTACATCTACAAAACCAGCTTTTATACGATTGATAAACCACTGTCCATAAAAGGCAGGGATATCAGTTCTTTGCCCTGTCTGTAAAATCATAGCAATTCCCTTTCTCTGTATAATTTTATTCTATTATATCTAAAACTGCCAATTTGTTAAATATTTCATAGGAATAGCACTATGGATATGATACTATTCAAATAGTAAAAAATAAGGAGCTATTATGAACGATTCATTTAATCATATTATTCATCCTAAAGAAGATGATAAAACATTTATTACATCCTATTGGACTGAGCGTGCAGCGGATTTCCGCAAATTGCGTGAAAAAGAATTGCAAAGCCCTAAGCTTTTATTATGGCGTGATGAACTATTAAATCATATAAAGGTGTCTGATTCATTAAATATATTAGATATAGGTTGTGGTGCTGGTTTTTTCAGCATTATTCTATCTCAACTAGAACATACAGTGACAGGTATTGATATAACGCCTAACATGATCGAAGAATCTAAACTATTAGCTCAATCTGTTGGTAGTACAGCCCAATTTGCTGTTATGGATGCCGAAAATCTAGATTTTGATGACAATACCTTTGATATTATTGTGGCTCGCAATGTAACATGGAATTTACCACATCCAGATATGGCGTATAAGGAATGGTTACGTGTTCTTAAATCTGGTGGCATGATTCTAAATTACGATGCAGAACACGCTAAAAATCATCACCATCTACCCCAATCTGTTCACAATGCGCATGAACATATCAAATCTGAATTATTAGAAAAATGTCACACCATTTATCATATGTTATCTATCAGCGGTACAGATCGTCCTGAATGGGATAAACAGCTTCTAGAATCTTATGAGGCTACTGTAACGATAGATTCAACTGTAGGACCTCGCATCTATGCAGAAGAGGATGAATTTTATATCCCAGTGCCTATGTTTTTGGTGAAAGCTATTAAATAGAATTCGTATTACGCTAGACAACACAAAACCCACTCTATGAAATATATCATGAGTGGGTTTTCATTATATGAGGTATATAATCTTAGTTTTTAAAATACTCTTGAGCCTTACCGATTTCGTTACGCAGTTTTTCTTCATCAATAGTCAATAGTTCTTTATTTTTCATAAGAACCTTACCGGCTACAATAACTGTATTCGCATCAGAGCTATTAGCTGAATATACAAGTGCAGCTACATCGTTGTAACGAGGCATCCAATGCATACCTGATACATCATATAATACGATATCTGCACGTTGACCAACAGCAATCTTGCCGAGATCATTATAGCCAAGAGCTTTGGCCCCTTCTACAGTCCCCATGTTCCAAGCCGCTTGTGCAGGAATAGACTTAGGATCATATAGACGAGCCTTATGTAATGTTGCTGCTAGACGTACCTCTTCAAGCATATCCGCATTATTGTTAGATGCCGAACCATCTGTACCAAGACCTACAGTAATGCCTTTTTCTATCATTTCAGGAATAGGCGCAATACCACTAGCTAATTTCAAATTAGATTGTGGATTATGAGCTACGGCTACATTATTTTCAGCCATAATAGCCATATCTTCTTCTGTTACATGTACGCAGTGAGCTGCCAATGTAGTATTCCAGAATAAACCTAAGTCATGCATATGAGCAATTGGTGTCTTACTAGTCGCTTTCATAACATTCTCTACTTCCCCTTTAGTTTCGGATAAGTGCATATGAATCCCACAATTAAGCTCATGAGATAAAGCAATGACCTTTTCCATGTACGCATCTGGACAAGTATATGGCGCATGAGGTCCTAATAGAACCTTGATGCGATCGTTATCATAACCATGATAGGTACGGAACAAATCTGCATTTTCCACAAGTGCTTGATCAGCTGTAGGAGAAACACCTGCAAGACCACGGGACAATACAGCACGAATACCGGTTTCTTTCACTACATCAGCTGTTGTATTCATAAAGAAATACATGTCACTAAAAGTGGTTGTACCAGAACGTAGCATTTCTGCAATGCCTAGTTGTGTGCCCCATTTAACCAAATCATCATTTAACTTAGCTTCTGTTGGCCAAATGGCAGTTTCAAGCCAATCCATAAGCTCTAAATCATCCGCATAATTACGGAATAAACCCATTGCAATATGCGTATGTGTATTAACAAGTCCTGGTGCAGCCAACTGCCCTTTTCCATCTAATGTTTCTTTTGATTCTACAGATTTTGCTTCTTCTGCAGTTAATATAGCAGTAATATAACCATTTTCAATTTCAACGGCATGATTTTTTAATGTTCCGTTGTCGGTAAGAACATCTACATTGGTAATTAATAAATCTGACATAATGCCTCCTTGCATAGGTAAAACCGAGTCAAAATAGACTCGGTTAAATTCACGTTCAAGCTAACGATTATATTAGTTTACCTTTGTTAAATAATCAATTTGATCTTGTGTTAATGCATCTAAATCATATCCCATGGAGTGTAACTTAATTTTTGCCACTTCTTCATCAAGTTCATGAGGCAATACATATACTTTAGGCTCCATGTTTTTACCATTATGTAATACATGTTCTGCAGCCAATGCTTGCATAGCAAAAGATAAGTCCATAATTTCAGCTGGATGACCATCACCTGCTGCTAAGTTTACAAGACGACCTTCTGCCAATACATAAATTTTACGACCATCAGACATTGTATAGCCTTCGATATTTTGACGAACACGTTCATGACTTACGGCTACTTTTTCTAAATCATGTACATTTACTTCACAGTCAAAATGGCCAGCATTACAAAGAACGGCTTTGTCCTTCATTACTTCATAATGTTCTTTTACAATAACATCTTTACAACCTGTTACAGTACAGAAAATGTCGCCGATTTTAGCAGCTTCTATCATAGGCAATACAGTAAAGCCATCGAAAACTGCTTCAATAGCTTTAATAGGATCAACTTCTGTAACAAATACGTGAGCGCCTAAACCTTTCGCACGCATAGCAACGCCTTTACCACACCAGCCATAACCAGCAACAACAACATTTTTACCTGCTACTGTAAGGTTTGTAGTACGCATAATACCATCCCATACAGATTGGCCTGTACCATAGCGATTATCGAATAAGTATTTGCAGTTAGAATCATTTACAGCAATCATAGGGAATGTCAATTGTTTAGCATGTTCCAATGCATATAATCGATGAACACCAGTTGTCGTTTCTTCACTACCACCTAACAAACGTTCTTTTGCATCAGTACGTGTAGTATGTAATAGGTTAACAAGGTCCCCACCATCATCAATGATAATATGAGGTTTATGATCCAACGCTTTGTTAAGGAACATAAAATATTCTTCATCAGTACAATTATACCAAGCATATACAGTAAGGCCCATATCTACAAGACCAGCCGCTACATCATCTTGTGTAGAAAGAGGGTTTGAGCCTGTAACAATAACATCAGCGCCACCGCGTTTTAAAACAGTTGCAAGGTATGCAGTTTTAGCTTCCAAGTGAACAGAAACAACAATCGTTTGACCTTTGAAAGTTTGTTCTTTTTCAAAACGATCGCCTAATGTATTTAGTGTAGGCATAAAATTAGAAACCCAGTCGATTTTTTTACGGCCTTCAGCTGCGAGATTAATATCTTTAATTAATGATTGCATATATACTCCTTCATTCTTTAGTTAATAAATTATATACATGTTGTTGAAAAAACTTACTTTTAATAATTATACTATATATTTAAACCCATCATGAAAACTATTTCGTTCTCACAATCGATTGTAAACGAGTAATGGACTCTTGATAATCAGGTGTTAATACACCTTCCTCAGTAATAATGGCAGTAACCAAATCATGAGGAGTTACATCAAAAGCAGGATTTAATACATGAATACCTGTAGGCGCAGATGGCACCCCTTGAAAGTTTAACACTTCATCATCAGCACGCATTTCAATAGGAATATCCTTACCATCTTTGAGTGTAAAATCAAATGTACTATATGGAGCTGCCACATAAAATGGAATATTATGGAATTTTGCAAGTACTGCTAATCCGTAGGTACCAATTTTATTGGCTACATCACCTTCCGTTGTAATCCGATCGGCACCGACGATAATAGCGTCGATTAGTCCTTGTTGCATTGCATAGGCCGCCATATTGTCTGTCTCTAATGTAACAGGAATGCCATCTTCATGGAGTTCAAAAGCCGTTAAACGGGCTCCTTGCAATAATGGACGTGTTTCATCGGCGTACACCATTTTCAATTGGCCCTGTTCATGTAGTTTACGAATCACACCAAGTGCAGTACCTAAACCACCTGTCGCTAAAGCACCAGCATTACAATGCGTTAAGATTCGTAAATTCTGTTTTTCTTTAAATAAGGTGGCCCCATTAATAGCCATATGTGTGTTGAGTTTTACATCCTCTTCATGGATAACAATAGCCTCTTTTATGATGCGGTCTATAATTTCATGCATAGACGCAAAGGGACCGGCTTTTACAATCGCTATAACACGATTAACCGCCCACGCTAAATTAATCGCTGTCGGTCGAGTTTCCTTTAATTCTTCACTCCACTCATAAAAAGTTGATAGTTGTTCAGAAAAAGGAACCTCTAAACGATTCGCCTCCACAGCTGCTAAAATAAGACCATAACCAGCAGCGACGCCGATAGCAGGAGCTCCACGGACACGAAGCATCTTTATTGCCTCTGCCACTTGTCGCCAGTCGGTACAATGTATATATTCCACATGAGTTGGCAATTTTGTTTGATCTAATAAAATGAGCGTACCATCACGCCATTCAATATTTTTCATGAGACCTCCCTCCACATTGTCATATCAAAATGGATACAATCTCTTATAATTTAAATCCGCCATATTCGGCCATACGATGATGAGCTGCATAGTCTGCATTTATATCAATAACCTCAATCGTTCCTAAAATAAGGGCTTTCAATTGAGATGCCATTTCCCCCATCATTTCAACTACTTCACTGTGAGTTAGAGCATTTTCAGAAATACCAGCTGCGTAGTTCGTAATCATAGAAATTGTAGTATACGCCATTTCCGCTTCGTTTGCTAAATTAACCTCTGGTACATTCGTCATGCCTACGGTATCGCCACCAAGCATGTGGAACATCTTAATCTCCGCAGGTGTTTCAAAACGTGGCCCTTCTGTACATACATAAGTTCCACCATTATGAATAGATAGATTTTGATCTTTACCTACGGTTTCAATAATTTGACGAAGTTCAGGGCAATATGGATTGGTTACATCCAAATGTGCTACTGGACGATCGCCACCTTCATAAAATGTGGTAACACGATTTTTTGTAAAATCAAGAAATTGATCTGTTAATACAAAATGGCCAGGTTCAAAATTTTTATTTAATGACCCTACAGCTGTTGTGGAAATAATAAATTTAACGCCTAGCTTTTTTAACCCCCAAATATTAGCGCGATAATTAATTTTATGTGGAGGAATCGTATGGTCTTTACCATGACGGGCCACAAAAATTACAATTTTTCCTTTATATGTACCTTGTACATAATCAATTTCACCATAAGGAGTCATCAAAGATTCTTCATGAATATTTTCAAATATAGACGGATCATAAACACCTGTTCCGCCAATAACACCGATTGCACTCATAGTTGCCTCCTATTAAAAATACTCTATTAATCTATTTTCGCACATAATAATAAAACAGGCTATAGAAAAATACTATAACCTGTATATTTTATGAATAATTTACTAATTATAGTCAGTTCAATACTAATCATTTATACGACTATACCAATTATTGAATAGGTCCTTTAGGTGTAAACATATCTTCCAATTCTTTTCGAGGGAAATGATACTTTTCATTACAATAATGACAGACTAACTCTGTAATTTCATCTTCTAACAATGAATTTTTATCATTTTCTCTCAAAGTCATAAGAACACTCGCAAAACGATCACGACTACAACGACACTTAAAAGATACTGGCTGATTATAAACTTCATTAACAGTGAGACCATCTAGTACTTTTTCTACAAGGCCTTGACCATCTGGATGCTCTTTTAAATATTCTGTTACAGGTCCTAATTCATTGATATTTTTTTCTACCATTGCTAATGCGGCATCAGTAGCATCTGGTAACGCTTGTACAATAAAACCACCAGCTACAATCGTGTGATAATCTGGATCTACTAAAACTCCCAAACTGATAGTGGATGGGACCTGTTCAGATGTATATAAATAATATGCTAAATCCTCTGCAATTTCACCACTTTGAATAGGACTCGTAGAAGTATAATCCTGAGCTAGTTTCGTAAATCTTGTAACTTGTACCTCTCCATGATGACCAACAGCAGCACCTACATCTAACTTTCCAGCATGTTTTAATGGTACATCTACATGTGGTTCATCCACATATCCACGAACTGTATTATCAGAAAATGCATCTACATGTACAACCCCTAACGGACCATCACCTTTAATTCTAAGACTAACATTTTCATGATTTTTAAAATCACCTGCCAGTAAGATGGCTCCCGTCATAGTACGTCCTAAAGCAGCCGTTGCTACAGGCCACAAATCGTGACGTACACGAGCAGTTTCTACCGTATCCGTAGTAACTGCTAATGACATACGTACCCCTTCACGGGTAGTAAAACGTTTAATATAATCCATTCTATTTTTCCTTATACTAGATTTGATTGATAAGATTAACCATTTCGATAGCACCCATAGCGCAATCGTAACCTTTATTACCCGCTTTTGTACCAGCACGTTCAATAGCTTGTTCAATATTTTCAGTTGTTACGACACCGAACATAACAGGGATACCTGTTTCTAAAGAAACGTGAGCAATACCTTTTGCAACTTCATTACAAACATAGTCATAATGTGTAGTGGCTCCACGAATAACGGCACCTACACAAATAATAGCATCATAACGACCAGATACAGCTGCTTTTTTTGCAATCAACGGAATTTCATAAGCACCAGGAACCCAAATGACTGTAATATCTTCTTGTTTAACATCATGACGCAATAAACAGTCTTCAGCACCACCAATTAATTTAGATGTAATAAACTCATTAAAACGAGAACCGATAATAGCAAATTTCTTACCAGTACCAACCAAATTACCTTCTTGAACCATCATGTTATAGCCTCCTATAAATTTAGCTTAAATGTCTATATAACGAAAGAAATATTAGTCTTCTAACATATGTCCCATTTTTTCTTCTTTTGTTTTTAAATAGCCTGCATTAAATTTGTTTGCAGGAATAATGAGAGGTACACGTTTGTGTACATCGATTCCCCAATGTTCTAATCCATGGCGTTTTTCAGGGTTATTCGTCAATAAACGGATACTCTTAATACCTAGGAATCGAATAATTTGAGCCGCTAAGGAATATTCACGCATATCTGCAGGAAAACCTAATTGTTCATTCGCTTCTACCGTATCAAAGCCTTGTTCTTGTAATGCATAAGCCTTAATTTTATTTGTTAAGCCAATACCACGGCCTTCTTGACGCATATACACGACAACGCCTTTTCCTTCTTTTTCGATAGAGCGTAATGCATTTTCTAATTGTTCACCACAGTCGCAGCGTTTAGAACCAAACACATCACCTGTTAAACATTCAGAGTGAATACGTACTAGCACATCTTCACAATCTTGTACATCGCCCTTAACGATTGCAAGATGTTCTTTATGATCCAAATCATTTTTAAATACAAAAATATTAAAATCACCAAATTTTGTTGGCAATTGGGAGCAAGCGCCCAATTCAATCATATCTTCATGTTGTTTACGATATTCAATGAGTTCTGCTACGGATGCAATTTTTAAATCATGTTCCTTAGCAAATTCTATTAAATCTGGCAAACGTGCCATATCTCCATCATCTTTAGTGATTTCACAGATAACAGCAGCCTCTTGTAAACCAGCAAGACGGCAAAGATCTACAGATGCTTCTGTATGACCTTGGCGTACGAGAACACCACCTTCTTTATATACCAATGGAAATACGTGGCCAGGTCGACGGAAATCAGCAGGTTTTGCATTTGGATCTAATAATTTTTGAATCGTATATGCCCGTTCTGCTGGTGATACACCCGTTGTCGTATCTACATGATCTACGGTAACAGTAAAGGCTGTTTCATGATTATCCGTATTTTTCGTAACCATAGCCGAAATACCGAGACGTTCTAACGCTTCTCGTCTCATTGGTGTACATACGATGCCACGTGCATATTTAACAAAGAAGTTTATGTTTTCTTGAGTAGCAAACTCGGCAGCGATGATTAAATCTCCTTCATTTTCCCTACTTTCATCATCAACGATAATAACAGGTTTACCAACTTTCATATCTTGAAGAACTTCTTCAATTGTATTCAATGTATAATTCATGGAGACAACTCCTCCTTTTACATAAATCCATTCTCTACTAATAAAGATTCTATGGATTTTTGTGACTTACTTGTATGTATAGGCTCATCTAATGTCATAAAATGACGAATATAACGGCCTGTAATATCTGTTTCTAAATTTACCTCTGTACCAATTGACGCATGTCCTAGTACAGTTTCGCTTAATGTATGGGGAATAATAGATACAGAAAAGGTTGATTCTGTTCTCTCCATAATCGTTAAGCTAATGCCATCGATTGTAATGGATCCTTTATAAATAACGTAATCCATAATCGATTTTGGTGCTGAAATTGTAAAAATAACAGCGTTATCTGTGCGTTTCATATTAACAATACGACCTGTACCATCCACATGACCAGCCACAATATGACCACCAAATCTTCCATTAGCCGCCATCGCTCGTTCAAGATTTACGGGTTGGTTTACCTTTAAATTGGTAAACGTCGTCATACTAATCGACTCAGGCATTACATCTGCTGTAAACTGATGATTACTAATTGATGTAGCAGTTAAACATACGCCATTAACCGCTACAGAATCGCCGATTTTTAAATCATCAAAAATTATCTTGCCACCAATCGTCAATAATAAGGATTGGGCACCTTTTTTAACGCTTACTATTTTACCAACCTCTTCAACGATGCCTGTAAACATAGGAGCCCTCCCTTCCTAAACGATAGGATTCTATACGAATATTATTATCTAGTACTCGAGAACTAGCAAATTCAAGTGTAGGTGCATCATGTAATGTAGGAAAACCAGTGCCACCAACTGCTGAGGTGCTATTCGTTCCGCCAATGACAAGATTGCCTATATAGGTAACAATTTTATCAAAGGCCAACAATTCGACAAAAGAACTGATAATGGTGGAACCACCTTCAACAAGCACTGATGTGTATCCTTGTTTCCCAAGATGTTCCAAACACGCTTGAATATCTATCTTCTTAATATCGATAGCTACATCAGTGGTACGTCCTTGACGCGCAGATTTTGTTGGGAGTTCCTCTACAATCGCTCCAGCATTAGTTAAATCAATCCTACGCTGTTTTGAACACCCCTTCGCTACATAAACGATAACCTTTCGATTGGGTATCGTAAATACCTTTGCATCCGTTGGCGTACGCCCTTGACTATCCAAAATAATAATATCTGGCTGATGCACCTCTAATGTATTATCTAAGGGCTCATCATACATGTCGATAATCGATTTATATAATTCATCTTTAGTTAGTCTACAATTTAGCAATGGATCATCAGATAATATAGTGCCAATACCAACAAGCATTGCATCATGAGATGCGCGTAGCACATGACCATCCTTACGGGAACTTTCATTCGTTATCCATTGAGACTCACCTGTGAATGTAGCTATTTTACCATCAAGAGACATCGCACTTTTAAGAGTAACAAATGGTTTATGAGTTTGAATAAACGTAAAAAAATGTTCATTCATCTTAATACATTCATCCGCACATATACCTGTAGTTACAGAAATACCAGCCGCTTCAAGTATTTGAATTCCCTTACCAGCTACTAAAGGATTAGGATCAGTACTACCAATCACGACACGAGTAATACCTGATTCTACAACACGTTTTGCACAAGGCGGTGTCTTTCCATAGTGCGCACAGGGCTCAAGAGTTACATATAAGGTAGCCCCTTTAGCTTGTTCACCGGCTACATCTAGGGCATGTACTTCGGCATGGGCTTCGCCGGCCTTATGATGATATCCTTCACCAACTATTGTATTATCTTTTACTACGACGGCACCAACCAAAGGATTTGGCGATGTATGTCCTGTTGCCATTTTTGCAAGACGAATGGCACGTTTCATATATAATTCGTCGTTCATCATAATACCTCAATAAAAAAAGGACTATACACATAGTCCTTGGAGCATCAAACATACACATGAAATCATGTAGTATCGTCTTTTCTCATCCAGACTTTACTGTCGGTATCGGAATTACACCGATTCATGCCAAAAGGCTCGCGGACTATAACCGCCGGTAAGGAATTTCACCTATCCCCAAAGACTTATCATATTAATTTATGTACTAATAGTATCACTTTTATAATATTTTCGCAAGATTATACAGTAATTAATGAGAAGAATTATTAAAACTTATGATAATAAATTAAATTGTTTGATATAATATTATTTTAAGTGATTCATATATAAATTTGTGATATTTATCACATAATAAGAAATTATGAAGTACTAGAATTTATTTGTAAGTTAAAAATAAATATTAATTAATTTTCATTATTACTAAGGAGTGATAGTATGTCAAAAAAACGTATTTCAGACGTTATAATAGAAATATTAGCCAACGCAGGTATTGATAAAATTTATGGTATCACTGGTGATAGTCTAAACTCGGTAAATGATAGTTTAAGACGTAATGGAAAAATTAAATTTGAACATGTGCGCCATGAGGAGTCTGCTGCTTTTGCAGCTGGTGCCGAAGCTTTACTAACAGGTAAGTTAACCGTTTGTGCTGGTAGCTCAGGACCTGGTAACCTCCATTTAATCAACGGCTTATTTGATTGTCATAGAAACCGTGTACCAGTACTTGCTATTGCCTCTCATATCCCACAGTCAGAAGTAGGTCTCAACTATTTTCAGGAAACTCATCCAGAAAATCTATTTAAAGAATGCTCTTGTTTCTGTGAACTCGTTTCTAATCCAAAACAAATGCCTGAAATTTTATTCCGAGCAATGAATGCTGCTGTTGGCAATCGAGATGTAGCTGTAATTGTTCTACCAGGTGATGTAGCCGTTATGGAAACAGAGGTTGATGAACTACCTACCTGGCATGCACCTAAACTACCACGCGTAATTCCTCAAGCAGAAGATATTTTAGAGATGGTTCAACACATTAACAATGGCAAACGTATTACACTTTTCTGCGGAGCTGGTTGTGCCGGTGCACATGACGAAGTAGTTGAACTTGCATCTAAATTACATGCCCCTGTAGTGCATGCTTTCAGAGGCAAAGAATGGGTTGAATGGGATAATCCTTATGATGTAGGCATGACAGGATTACTCGGTTATACATCTGGATATCGTGCTATCGAACAATGTGATACACTCATTATGCTAGGCACCGATTTCCCATACCGTCCGTTCTACCCTGAAAAGGCTAACGTAATTCAAGTAGACATCAATCCATCAGCACTTGGTGCACGTGTTCCATTAACTCAAGGCATTTTTGGTTCTGTGAAAGATACATTACAGGAATTACTACCTCACCTTACGCAACGAAATGATACAGAATTTATCGATACGATTCGCAAGGCCTATACTAAATTTCGCAATGATTTAGATGGCTATGCCGTTGCCGAACAAGATGGCGTAGCAATTCACCCTCAATATTTTGTAAATCGCCTTAATAAATTAGCTGCTGATGATGCTATCTTTACCTTCGATGTAGGCACTCCAGTTATCTGGACAGCACGCCATATCCAAACAAATGGCAAACGTCGTATCATCGGTTCATACAACCATGGTTCTATGGCTAATGCAATGATGCATGCAATAGGTGCTCAAAATGCATGTCCTAACCGCCAAGTTATTTCCCTTTCCGGTGACGGTGGATTTACAATGATGATGGGCGAAATGCTTTCATTGAAACAATTAAATCTTCCTGTAAAAGTATTCGTATTCAACAATGAAGAACTTAGCTTCATTGCCATGGAAATGAAAGCATCTGGTTACCTAGATTATGCTACGGACTTTGTAAACCCTGACTTTGGTAAACTTGCTAAAGCAGCTGGCATCAAAGGCATTAGCATTACAAATTCTAGTGAAGTTGATGAAAAAATCAAAGAAGCTTTAAATTATAATGAAGGCCCTGTCATTATCAATGTCCGTGTAGATAAGCAAGAACTTGCTATGCCTCCTAAAATTGCCTACCAACAAGCAAAAGGTTTTAGTAAATACTTGATTAATGCAATTCTTGATGGCCGTGGTACAGAACTCAAGGAAATGGCAAAGACGAATTGGATGAAATATAAATCCTTATACTAAAAGTTACCAAAACTACAAAAATAAGTAACAAAATATTCAAAAAAGAGGTGTCATCAAATGATGACACCTTTTTTCTACGCATATGTAATCACTTATAGTTATAACTATTACAATTTAACCAAACAAAGACATCTGTTCATCTTCTGGTAAATCACCACAGCATTTAAGCTCTTTCATCGTTTCGATGATGGTAGCAGAAACCTTACAACGACGCTGCAAATCTTTTAAGGATGTAAACGGTTTTGTCTCCCGTTCTTCTACAATTGCATCAGCAACGGTTTCACCAAGCGAATCGATAGCCAAGAATGGTGGTAATAGAGCTCCATCTTTAATGCTAAAGCGACGAGCACCAGAATGTTGAATATCTACATTGATAAATCGATAGCCTCGTTGATACATTTCCATAGATACCTCTAAAGCGGACATCAAATCCTTTTCCTTAGGACTGGCACTACGGTCGAGAGCTTTGATACGATTAAATTCTTTCAATTGTGTATTTAAATCACCTGTCATGATCCGTAAATCAAAGGCTTTTGCACGTATGGAAAAATACGCAGCATAGAAAGCCAACGGATGATATACCTTAAACCACGCAATACGGAAAGCCATCATAACATAAGCAACCGCATGGGCACGCGGGAATAGATAAGAAATCTTTTTACAAGACTCAATAAACCATTCAGGAATATTATTTTCTCGCATTTCTTTTTCAAATTCCGTAGTTGCTTGCCCTTGTTTATTTCTCTTTTCAATGCCCTTCCCTTTACGAACATTTTCCATGACAAAGAAACTATTTTTCTTATTCATACCACGATGAATTAAAAAATTCATTACGTCATCACGGGTAGAAATAGCTTCATTCAATTTACAAGTGCCATTTTTAATAAGTTCCTGTGCATTGTCGAGCCATACATTCGTACCATGGGAGAACCCAGAAATACGAACAAGGTCAGAGAAGGTTTGCGGCCGTGAATCTTCCAGCATGCCCCGTACAAATTTTGTACCACATTCCGGTACGGCAAGACTAGCCACTTGGTCCCCTTGTAACTGTTCTGGGGTCAATCCAATCCCCTCTGTAGAAGAGAATAGGCTTAGCGTTCTAGGATCATCAAAAGGAATCGTTTTTGCATCAATACCGGTCAAATCCTCTAACATACGAATAATCGTCGGATCATCATGCCCCAGAATATCGAGTTTTGTCATACGACCTTCTATAGAGTGATAATCAAAGTGAGTCGTTAATACGCCACTCTCTTTTTTATTTGCCGGATGTTGAATCGGTGTAAAATGATGCACATCCATATCACGAGGACAAACCATAATACCACCTGGATGTTGTCCTGTCGTATTTTTTACATTTGTAAAGCCTTTTGCGAGGTGTTCAAGGAATCCACTACGAGCCTGAATATTTCTAAGTTCCGCATATTTCTTTACATACCCAAATGCAGTCTTATCTGCAATAGTACCAATAGTCCCCGCCTTAAATACATTATCACGACCGAACAATTCTTCCGTGTATTTATGAGCCTTCGCTTGGTAATCACCAGAGAAGTTCAAATCAATATCTGGAACTTTATCACCTTCGAAACCAAGGAAAATGGCAAATGGAATGTCATGGCCATTCGTTTGTAATGGATGACCGCAATTAGGGCAATCACGGCGTGGTAAATCGAATCCACCGGCGTATTCACCATTTTCATAAAATTCCGACCACTTACATTCAGGGCAAATATAATGAGGTGGCAATGGATTTACTTCCGTAATTTCCGACATTGTCGCTGCAAAGGACGAACCTACAGAACCACGAGAACCTACGAGATATCCATCATCTAGCGATTTTTTTACCAGCTTATGTGCGATATAGTATAGAACACCATAACCATTGCTGATGATACAATCGAGTTCATAATCTAGTCGTTCCTGTACAACACGAGGTAATGGATCACCATAAATCTTCTTCGCATTTACATAACACATTTCTGTGAAAGCTTCATCAGCCCCTTCGATTTTAGGGGAATATGTACCATCTGGCACTGGTTTAATATCTTCAATACTATCGTTGATAGCCCGTGTATTTGCAACAACGACCTCATACGCCTTTTCTTCACTCAAATATGGAAATGAAGCTAACATTTCATCAGTAGTACGTAAATGTAAATCAGGTTGCTCATCCGCATCGGGGAACCCACAAGCTGTTAACATAATCTCACGATATATTTTTTCCTCTGGCGTTAAATAATGAACGTCACACGTAGCACATACACGCTTATTAAGAGCATCTCCTAATTCAATAACAGTCTTATTCATATCAATAAGAGCTTGTTCATCTGGTACAATACCCTTACGAATCAAGAATGTATTATTTGTATGTGGTTGAATTTCAAGATAATCATAGAATGACGCAATTGTTAATAGCTCTTCTTTAGAGGCCCCTTTAACGATAGCCTGCATTAATTCACCAGCTTCACAGGCAGACCCTATGAGAATACCTTCACGATGCTCTTCAATGATAGAACGAGGTAAACGAGGTCTCCGTTTATAATATTCCAAATGGGATATGGAAATCATTTTATACAGATTACGTAAGCCTACCATATTTTGAGCTAACAAAATAATATGATAACGAGGCGCCTCATCTTTTCGTTTTACAACATCTAAGGATAATTCCTTTTCTAAATCCGCATCATCTACAAGATAACCTTCAACGCCATAAATAACCTTAACCCCTAACTCTTTCCCCAGTGCTTGTGCCTCTGGAAAGG
This sequence comes from uncultured Veillonella sp., assembly GCF_934230905.1. Lineage (GTDB taxonomy): Bacteria > Bacillota > Negativicutes > Veillonellales > Veillonellaceae > Veillonella. Next base: position 23,152 of record NZ_CAKQFJ010000006.1, read on the forward strand.
CTTGTACAACACCATGGTCCGTAATGGCAACCGCAGGATGTCCCCATTTTTTGACGGTTTTAAATAAATCCTTAATCGATACGAGTGCATCCTTATCACTCATCTTCGTATGTAAATGGAGTTCAACACGAGAATCTGGCCTATTTTCTGTCCGTTCATTTGTATTGTCTTCTTCAATAGCTTCGATACTACGTATAGATAAAATGTAGTCCTTATCAAATCGATCATCAAAGTTGACACTACCTTGAACACGCACCTTTTGCAATTTCTTTAATTGCTTTAATAAGGCATCCCCTTCTTCCGGACTATTTGTAAATTTGATAAACTTCATACTGTTCGTATCATCTACAATACTGCCATTGACGATACTTTTACCAGTCCTAGTATCGCGTTTATCAAGACCAACGAACACACCTTCAAAGATGACACTTTGTGTTTCTACGGTTCCCATAATACTAGAAGCTGTGCCTTCAATACGTGGACCTAAAATCATACCCTCATCAGTAGGCGCATCCTTAGGAGCACGTTGAGGATATTTCTTACCACCTTTGTGTTGTGATTTTCCATTAGATAAAGACGTAGATGATGAGCTGCTAGATATAGATGGATTTCTTGTAGTTACAGACTCATACGATGTGGAATCTGGATTAAAATAGTCCAATTCCACCGCATCCATAAATGGCACAAACTCATCTGCATAATCAATTTCATCATCATTATTACCAGCGAAGGACTTGCCTCTCTCTGGCATGTTTTCTTCCTCTAATTTTTGTCGATGCGCTTCAACGTCTTCAATAAATTCACCTACACCACAACCACCTGCATAGTAGTACGGTGCAAATTCTTCATCCTCGTCATCTACCTTCCACGCAAAGCAGCAAGACGTAGTTGCATTGGTAGGAATTGTATCAAAGGAAATATTTTTTTCTTTGTACCAAGCAGCTAATCGTTCTTGTAATGACACCAATGTTTTAAACGCTGAATCTGCTGCTTGAATGGTTACCTGTTTATCATCACAATTCACATAGAAAGCAGGTTTACTATTCTGTTTTGGTACTACTCGATAACGTACTTTCATTTTTATCCCTTATACCCACAATAGGTCAAACATAAATCCCTAAATCGCCACATATCCCCTTTACTTGTGCGACTATCTAATATCACCTCATATAATCCTTTTAAGAGTGCTTTTAAAGCCTTTATAGAAATACGAGAACTTGCTTCATAGGCTAGTTTTATGGGGTACGGTTTATAAGAGGCCCCATTTTCTTTACAAAAATTTTCTACCTGTTTAGCTGTCATACCTGCGGCACGACATTCGCTTACTAATAATTGAAGCCGCAACTGTCCTTCAATATAGCCCATAGCTCGATCAATTTCTTTATAGCTAAACATAAACGGAAATAATTCTAATAAAGTATTCACATCTTGTTTTAATAATGCCTCTTTAAAGGTAAAAATATTTTTAGCCCCATAATTACTACTATGTTCCATTAAAAAGGACCTATCGATTTTCTTGTGATTACCTAATAACAAAAAATATCTATCAAACTCAGTACGCATAAACGCAACTGGCACATCTTGCCATAATTCCAATAGATGAGATACATAATCGTATCCATCAGGCGTCAGCGTATATCCATTAGATGTGCAATACTGACGAATCCACATCAATAAATCATCGCCTTCTAATCGTTTACATTCCTTATTAGGAATAGATTCTAATATCTTTTTATTTTGTTTTAATCGTTTGTCCACCATATCGTGATAGATAATAAGTACTGGATTATCACCGGTATAATTCATCAGTAACTCGGCCAGTGCATCCCATTCTTGACTCTCTTTTTGGCCTGCTTTTTTCAAGATAGGTAGATTGATAAGACAAAATACCTTGGCATCGCCAAATAAAGAATCCTCCATCAATTGTTCTGATATTTTGGAAGGACCTGCTTCATCATACAATACGCGCACATCTAGATTTTTATGAGATAAGAAAAACTTTTGTTTCTCTTCTTCTATGAGTTGTGGTTCATTACCATAGATTAGATATACTTGATTCATCGCTAGTCCTCCTTTCATAATCGATAATCTGGAATATATTCATAGCCCCACAAATGAACATATTCTGCATCTGGATCAATATCTCGCAACGCTCCTCTAGGCATACTCACAAGCACAGGGCGATTCGAATGTAACGCTAACATTTGATTTACCATATACGACTGAGAGGTAATCAAAATAGCGTTCCTCATATTATTTAATTGTAGTTTTTTTTCACCATTTTGTCTATTATAGACCATCACAGACGATATATCATTTTTGTATAAAGTAGTATTTTTGCCAGTGGATTGAAATCGCTGAACATGCGCATTTTTTAATGGAATACCAAAACTTTGAAGTCCATTTCTTATGCGAATTTCACTCGCTTTCATCGGTATATTATCAGGTGTATCAATATATACAGTTGCTACCTTTTCATAAGGCCTCACAATGAGCATTGTATTGGATTGTTTCATGGGTATAATATGCATAATCGTTTCATTTTTATATAAGATGCCACTATAAGCTATAGCAATTATGCCGATTCCCATAAGTACAATTCCTGTTGTTAAAGCTCTAAACCTAAGCTTTAACGATACTAGATTAATATATAGTAATTCTATACATCCATAATATAACATCCCTAATGTGGTAGAAATGGTACCTATCCACCATAAACAAATAGAACTATTAGCGAGATGCGCATTTACATATAAACTGATAGTTAATACCCAGTCGATTACTTTCCACACCATACCTATTGGTATAAGTAAAGATATTACGGTACAGACAAATAACATAACAATGGCTATATCGAGTAAAGGTGTAATAATAATAGCTGCAAAGAGACTTGCTAAACTCAGATAGTGAAAATAATAAAGCTGAAATGGTATCAATAAAAGCTGTGCACTGATACATAGTACTAGTGGCGCTTTCACAATCGGTGGCAATACTGTCATCCAGCGATATAAAGGCATACCAAACAATAAGAGTCCATAGGTAGCACCAAATGATAGTTGGAAACTTACATCCAAAATTAGTAATGGATCATAGAGTAAAAATAGGATGGCTGTTACTGCTAATCCTTGTTTTGCAGTATATATACGCCCTTTTAGATAAGCTAAGGCTAGCCATACTCCCATAATAGTGGAACGCACAACAGGAGCACTGAAACCAACTACCATACAATAAAAGATTGATAAAATAATACCACCTATCATGGCATATCGTTTCTTGATACGACATAATCTACATATGCCATATACAATAGAGAATAATAAGGCAATATGAGAACCCGATATAGATAAAATATGAATAATGCCAGTATAGCCAAATTGACGTAGCACATCTTGGCCTAATTCACCATAATGACCACCTAAAACTAGAGAGATTCCTAACCATTTCGTTGTATCAGATAAATATTGCTGCATCAATGCTTCAATAACATTACGCATAGAACCAATTATATAAAGCCAACGTTGGTAGTAACCAATATATGGGTCTAACTTGTACTGCTTAAGTGAATCTAAATCTACTATGGTATAGGTACCACCAAATATGATCCCTCTATCATCATTACGAATGGCTTTATTCCTTTTATCGATAGTTCCTCTTTCCTCTGTAAGATATAGCGATTTAGGTGTGCCATGAACGATAATTGAATCTCCTAAGCGAAGATGTGTTGAATTTTCTTGTATTGTTACCTTTATATGACCATCAGCCTTTATATGTACACCTTTAGCAGTGTCTTTATACGGTTCTAAGCCCAGCAATACAGCATTAAACGTTTTATACACTTTGTTATCGATGACGGTCATATCTACAGGAGTATCAATTAGTAAAGCATAATCTCCTTCTTGTGATACAAAAAATTTTGTATGACCTACATACTGGTTGATTTGATGATTAACATGTACATATGATAGAGTACCTAACACAAGGGAGATGATAATAGTGACTATCATATATTTATAAGACAAAGAAGGGTTTACTTTATATCGAACCATAGATTTGCATAATGTATATAATACGTAAACTATAGCTCCCCCAATACAATACCAAGATGTATCAAGCAATATATAATGATTACTATATGCATATAAACTACCCAATATGATGCCACAAAGTATATAATGGGCCATTTCCGAATAAGTAATAAGCATATTCATCGTCAGGTAAGTTGCAATATTAGATCGTAATTTTATCACGTAATTTTTTAAATACCCCATCACTGATACCCTTTACATGTTTAATATCTTCTATGGATGTAAAAGCTCCCTTGCTTTGACGATACTCATCAATTCGTTTTGCCATAGTAGGACCAATACCTGGTAGTGAATCAAGTTCTTTGATGGTAGCCGTATTAATATTAACTTTTTGATTTCGTAATAGTGATTCAGGATTTCCATGAAAATTAAATCTAATATGAATATGTTGGCCACTTTGAACATTTTCTGCTAAATTAATAGATTCAACATCTCCATAAGGTAATGCACCACCAGCCTCTTTTATGACATCTCCAATAGTAGACCTTGATGGCACCTTATAAAGACCTGGAGATTGAATAGCACCTGTCACATATACAATAACTGTATTTTCCTCATCATTCGGTACTGCATCATTATTAGTGGAAATAGAATTACTATCTTGATTAGCTGTACTATTCACTTTTGATGTATCGGCTGCTAACACAGATGAATCTGGCATGATGGTGCTTCCTTCTGTTATAATAGGCCATAGGAAATAAATTCCTACTAAAATACACAGGATTATTACAATCCACTTATGTGACAAAATTATTTGTTTCATATGGTCACCTCCTATTGTAAAGGTTTCCATATATAACAAATAACTCCTACCTGTGATTCTATTAGTCACACAAGCAGGAGTTATATAAATCATGTCGAATTAAAGGAATATACTTTCACAGTATAGCCCATTACTATGTAAAGGAGCCTATAATGAATCAAGAATTATTACGTAAATACGCTCGTACCTTATTACAATCTGGCATTAATTTACAACAAAAACAAACACTCATCGTATCAGTTGATGTAGACAATAAAGATTTTGCAGTCATCGTTACAGAAGAAGCCTATCAATTGGGTGCCAAAGAGGTTATTATCAATTGGCGCCATACCCCAATTACACGCCAACGCTTATTACATGCTGATGCTTCAGTCCTTGAGTCACCGGCTAAATGGATTCCTGTATATTACCAACAATATGTAGAGGAAAAAGCTGCCTTTTTATCACTTATCAGTGCCAATCCAAAGGCATTAGCAGGCATTCCTACAGAGCGCATTAGCCTAAACTCACGCAATCTTAACAAAGTTCTGTCATTCTACCATACAGCCATCATGAACTCGTCTGTAACATGGTGTGTAGCCTCTGTGCCAACAGTACTCTGGGCAGAACTTCTTGGATACGAAGGTTCTGATGAAGAAAAAATTGACCAACTATGGCATACATTACTAAAATTATGCCGTCTCAATGACGTGGAACCAAAAGAAACTTATGCGCATCACATGGCTAAGCTACGTCATCGTCGTGAAGCATTAAACGCTCTTGATTTAAAAGCATTGCGATACACATGTAAAAATGGCACAGATTTACTTCTTGAATTACCGGAAGACCATATTTGGCAAGGTGGCGAAGAGCTCTCCAAAGAGGGGATTACATTCAATGCTAATATTCCTACAGAAGAAGTATTCTGTGCCCCTCAATGGAATGGTGTAAATGGTACAGTAGTTAGTACAAAACCACTGATTTACCAAGGTAATCCAATTTCTAACTTCTCCTTTATCTTTGAAAACGGTAAAATTATTGATTACACAGCTGAAGAAGGGTTAGATATTCTTAAAGAACTCATCGAAACAGACGAAGGATCTCACTATCTAGGTGAAGTAGCCCTTGTGGATCACTATAGTCCTATTAGTCAGTCCAATAGAATTTACTATGAAACATTATTTGATGAAAATGCATCCTGCCATTTAGCAATCGGTGCGGCCTATCCAACTTGTCTAAAAAATAGCGACGGTTTATCTGAAGATGAACTCAAAGAACGTGGTCTGAACCACTCTCTTGCTCATGTTGATTTTATGATTGGTCACGAAAACATGAATATTAAAGGCATTACAAAAGACGGCCAACAAGTAGATATCATGATCGACGGCCGCTTATTGGTATAACAAACATCATATAAAAGGGATGGTACATCCTCCGTAAGCTCCACCGGCCAGGCCTGACTCCGGCCTTCGGCCTCCGCAGGGCCAAAGTCGCTTTCGAAGGATACACCATCCCTTTTTACTCTATTATAATGTTATTTCCAATATGCGACCCGTCGATTGATATTCAATAATATCTACGCCGGCCGTCTTTAGCATACGTTTTGAAGCCTTCACCTCTTTAGTATCCTTGTATAAATCATCACGATAGATAACGGCCTTTATACCGCTTTGAATGATAGCCTTTGCACATTCATTACAAGGAAACAATGTTACATAAATCTTAGACCCTTCTAAAGAACCACCGCGATAGTTTAGAATCGCATTTAATTCACTATGAACGGTATAGAAATATTTATTATCATCCGCCGTATCCCGTTCCCACGTAAAATCATCATCACTACAATTTAAGGGCATGCCATTATAACCGATGGATAAGATCTTATTATCATTGCTGACGATACAGGCCCCCACTTGTGTATTAGGATCTTTGGATCGTTGCGCAGCCAAAATAGCAACGCCCATAAAGTATTCATCCCAAGAAATATAATCGCTACGTTTTGCCATAATAACCTCTCTAGATAATAAAGCCCCCTTCTACCTATGTAGTTGGGGGCTTTCATTATATTAACAAATCATATATAGAAATATTATTTTACAACGATATTCACAAGTTTACCTGGTACGTAGATAACCTTAACGATTTGTTTACCTTCTGTAAATTCTTGAACACGGCTAGATTCTTTAGCCAATGCTTCCAATTCTTCTTTCGTAATATTCACAGAAACAGTTAATTTATCGCGAACCTTACCATTAACTTGAAGAACCACTTCTACTTCGTCTACTTTAAGAGCAGATTCTTCGTATGTTGGCCAGTTCATCATATGAACAGATTCAGTTTCGCCAAGTTCATGCCACAATTCTTCTGTAATATGTGGCACGAATGGAGCTAATAACAACACGAGATTATGTGTTAACTCATTAGCAAGATCAGCATTTACGGATTCTGCTTTGTCCTTGTGTGCATACATAGCATTAACAAGTTCCATAATCGCACTAATTGCCGTATTAAAGTTGAAGTTATTATCTAAATCTTCTGTAACCTTTTTGATAACACGGTGTAATTCGCGGCGTAATGCCACTTCGTCTTTTGTAAGGTCACCCGTATGATTTTCTTTTGCTGCTTGGTCATACGCATCAACAATACGCCATACACGACCTAAGAAACGATAAGAACCTTCAACACCTTGGTCACTCCAATCAAGATCGCGGTCAACTGGTGCTGCAAACAAGATGAATAAGCGCGCTGTATCAGCACCGTACTTATTGATAATTTCTTCTGGAGAAACCACATTGCCTTTAGATTTAGACATCTTACTGCCTTCTTTAAGTACCATACCTTGTGTCAAAAGACCACGGAATGGTTCGTTAGCTTCAATGAGGCCTAAATCATGGATAACTTTCACAAAGAAACGAGAGTATAACAAGTGCAAGATAGCATGTTCAATACCACCAATGTATTGGTCAACGTTCATCCAGTAATTAGCAATTTTGGAATCGAATGGTGCTTTATCGTTCAATGCGTCAGTGTAACGCAAGAAGTACCAAGATGAATCGATGAATGTATCCATAGTATCTGTTTCACGACGCGCAGGACCACCACATTTAGGACATTTAGCGTTCATGAAAGCTTCGGATGTTGCCAATGGGGATACAGCACCGGATTCAAATTTAACATCTTCAGGAAGACGTACAGGCAAGTCTTCTTCTGGTACAAGTTGTTCACCACATTTGTCGCAATATACAACAGGGATTGGCACGCCCCAGTAACGTTGACGAGAGATAAGCCAATCGCGAAGTCTGAAATTTGTCTTGCCTTCACCGATACCACGTTCATGAAGTGCAGCCGTAATATTTTTACGAGCCTCTTCAGATGTTTGACCATCAAAATCACCAGAATTAATCAACACACCATCTTCGTGGTCAGATTCTTCCCATGTATCGAAATTGTAGTTTTCACCATTGTGAGAAACAACAGGTTTAATAGGCAAATCGTATTTATGAGCAAATTCCCAGTCGCGTTCGTCATGAGCAGGAGAACCCATAACGGCACCAGTACCATAATCTACGAGAACATAGTTAGCAATCCAAATAGGCACTTGTTCACCAGACATAGGATTTACCGCATAGGAACCGGTAAACATACCTTCCTTAGGTGCTTCTGTAGATGTACGATCGATGTCGCTCATGTTGCGCATACGCGTGATAAAAACATCTAAATCAGCTTTGTTAGGTGCTTTTTCAATTAAACGTTCTACATATGGATGTTCAGGAGCCAATACAACGTAACTTACACCGTAGATTGTATCTACACGAGTCGTATATACGGAAATACGTTCCTTAATGGATGGCACATCAAAAGAAAATTCTGTACCTTCAGAGCGACCAATCCAGTTCTTTTGCATCAATTTAACGCGTTGAGGCCAACCATCAAGTGTATCGAGATCATCTAACAAGCGATCTGCATATTCAGTGATACGGAGGAACCATTGAGATAAATCTTTTTTCTCTACAGGATTATCACAACGCCAGCAAAGACCATCAATAACTTGTTCGTTAGCTAATACAGTGTGGCATGTTTCACACCAGTTAACTTTTGCTTCTTTTTTATAAGCTAAGCCTTTTTTATAGAATTGTTCAAAGAACCATTGTGTCCATTTATAGTAATCTTCTTTACATGTAGCAACTTCACGATCCCAATCATAAGAAAGGCCCAATGCTTTTTGTTGCTTTTTCATGTTCTCAATATTATCAAGAGTCCATGTTTTAGGTGCAATACCATGTTTAATAGCTGCATTTTCTGCAGGCATACCAAAGGAATCCCATCCCATTGGATGCAATACGTTAAAGCCATTCATTTTCTTAAAACGCGCTACTACGTCACCGATGGAATAGTTGCGCACATGGCCCATATGCAAATTACCAGATGGATATGGAAACATTTCTAATGCATAGTACTTCTCTTTAGTTTCGTCATATTCAGTTTTAAAAGTATGGTTCTCATCCCAATACTTTTGCCACTTTTTCTCAATATCTTGGGCTACATATTTTTCGTTCATGTAGGTGCCTCCTCAAATCTGTGTATGATTCTAATCAATAGTATTATTGTACTACTTCGCACTATAAACCGTCAATTTATCTACTTTTTTACTACTTGAACAGCAGGAACAATGGATGCTATATCATTATCAGCTTTTTGCTTTTCATTCACCGCCTTTGCATCTGCTTTTTCATGTTCTTTAGATGCTTTAGCTTCGGCTTTCGCCTTTTCTTTTGCAGCTTTAGCTTCTGCTTTTGCTTTTTCCTTAGCCGCTTTAGCTTCTGCTTTTGCTTTTTCTTTCGCTGCTTTTTCAAGAGCCTTACGTTCTGCCTTAGTTAATGGTTTTTCTACAACAGGTTTAGGTATTTCTACAACTGGCGTTGCATTTGGTACCCCTTTACCTAAATCTACACCTTGTATCATTGTAATAGTATTATCGTCTTCAAAGCCCTTACGCCATGCCGCAAAACCGGCTAATTGCATTTCTTTCACAAGATTCAATTTATAACCTAAAGATTTATTATCTTCAAACCAAATTTTATCAACACCATTTGATGTCGGAATTGCTGCATAGTATGATTTTAATGTATCATTCCAAGTGATATTTGATGCATAATTAGAAAAATAAATTGCTTCATTTTTTATCGCTAGTGTTTCACCATGTGCAACTCCGCCAGATTCATGCCATATACGAGTATAGAATGGTATCCCCAATACAAGTTTTTGACTTGGCACCTCTTGTATCATTTTTTCAGTATGGTTTCTAACCCAAGGATAACTTGCTACAGGTCCTGCATTACTACTTTTTGCCCATGTTTCATCATAGGCCATCAAAACAACATAATCTACACTATTAGCAAAAGATTTACGGTCATAAACAAGAGACCAATTCGGGCTATTAGAATACCCCGTTACATCTATGGAAGACTGAATATTATACTTATGTAATTCATCAGCTAAATAAGCTACAAACTTAGTTAATTTGTCACGATCTGAATAGTCTATATTTTCAAAATCAAAATTATAACCATCAAAACCATAAATATATGCGTATTGAACAAGATTTTGAGCATATTTTTTCCATACTGCTTCATCTGCTAAAATGCCACTTGTAAAATCTGGGTCAAAACGATTTGTAATCAGAGGCCATACATGATATCCATTAGATTTGTAAGATTTCACATAATCAATATTAATATTAGGACTAGATTCCAAACCTAAACTGTGTAATTTAAACCAACTAGGGGAAATAATATTATCACCACTACTATTTAGTTTTTTTGCATAAGGAGCACCTTGATTAGGCCATGGATCAAAAGCCCAGGACAATGGGCCTTGGACAGGCTTATTTTGTAGAACCTGCATTGTTTCTGGAGCAGCCATAAGTTGAATATGATCCCCATCCTTCGTGTAGGTGACCCCAATCAATGGCGTTGTACCTTCTATATCAACATACTCAGCACCATCACGTTTTGTAATTGGTAATTTCACAGGTTCCCCAACAGCTTTAGGATTCATTGTAATAGTCGAACCATTAAGCTCTAGTTGTGGTACATAAATAGTATAAGATGTTTTATACTGGTTAGCCTCATAATTACGATTAGTAGTATTTAGGTATTGTTGTAATGGCACCAAAACCTCAGCTTGCACTGTATTACCAGAAATACTAGTTAATACAGCAGCTGCTAATGTAGTGATCATAGTAATTTTACGTAACATATATATCTCCTGTTATTGACTCTTAATAGTTCCTGTTTACATAACAATTCTTATATTATATCATACATATATTGACACTTATAATTTCTATACTTGTAAAAGCATGAACGATTATTCATAAAGGAGTTTTTATGCATCAATATTTATTTTTTATAGGAGGTTTTCCTATAAGAGCATATGGTACCATGTTAGCACTTGCTATCATTTGTGGTGGTTCTGTTGCCTATTTCTTACTAAAAAAAGATGGTCGTGGCTGGCACCAACACATTATTGACTTTTCTATTACAGTTGCTATTGCAGGACTTATTGGTGCCCGATTATGGGACGTCTTTTTTTTCGATTGGCAATATTATGGCAATCATTTACTAGAGATTCCATTTGTATGGCAAGGTGGCATGGCCATTCAAGGCGGTGTTGTTCTTGGTACCTTAGCAGGTTATTGGTACCTTCGAAAACATAACATCGATTTTTGGGCTTTTGCTGATATATTTGCACCGGCTCTCATTTTGGCACAATCAGTCGGGCGTATGGCAAATCTATTTAATGGCGATGCCTTTGGACATCCTACAGGTGGAAATTTCGGTATTCTCTACCCTGAAAGCACACTCGCTTATCACACATATGGTAATCAACCATTATGGCCAGCTGAAATTTGGGAAGGACAAATTGACATACTAATCTTTGTCGCTTTAATACTATTTAGCTCCTTCAAACATGCTAAAGGTCAAGTCTTTGTACTATACGCTATTTTATACTCAGCAGCGCGATTCTGTCTAGAGTTCTTACGCGGTGATTATGTAAATCTTACAATGGGACTTAAATCCGCACAGATGACGAGCCTCATTGTTATGATTGTAGGTATCTGTTTATTTATCTACTTTGGTTATCTAGATAAAAAGCAACAAACCGTAGCAGAATCAGCACCAGAAGCACCACAAAAACAAAAGAAACGTAAATAATAAAATCCTTCATTCACGGATACACAACATTCATGAATGAAGGATTTTTTATATCTATTCAATTCTTCTAAATGATTGACCATAAGCGACAAGCATCATTTACAGTTGTTCTTGTGCCTTTAATGCGTCAAGTTCTTCTAACGCACGATTGGCAATGAGAGCATTTTTTTCTTTTTTCTTCCGAATTCGTTGAGGCCATGATTCCATAATGCCAAAGTTAACATTCATAGGCTGAAAATTAGATCCTTCGTACGAAGATATATAATGGCTTAATGACCCAATAGCCGTTGTCTTAGGGAAGTTAATAAATGCTTTATCATCTAGGTAGCGTTTCACCTGTAATCCTACCATAAGCCCTGATGCGGCCGATTCAAGATACCCTTCTACACCAGTCATTTGACCAGCAAAAAATAGTCGATGATCAGACTTTAATTGGAAGGCATGATTGAGTAATTCTGGCGAATTTATATATGTATTGCGATGCATCACACCGTACCGTATAAATTCCGCATTTTCAAGACCAGGAATTAAACCAAATACACGCTTTTGCTCCCCCCATTTTAAATGTGTTTGAAAACCTACGAGATTAAACATGGTCCCTTCTTTGTTTTCTTTACGCAGTTGAACAACTGCATAAGATTCTTCATTAGTGCGTTTATCTACTAACCCTACTGGTTTTAATGGACCATAGCGCAAAGTATCCTCACCGCGAGATGCCATAATTTCTACAGGCATACAGCCCTCAAAATAGATTTCCTTTTCAAAATCCTTTGGCTGTACAGCCTCAGCATGAGTCAATTCATGCAAAAAGTGTTTATACTCATCTTCATTCATAGGGCAATTAAGATAGTCTGCATCACCTTTATCGTAGCGGGACGCAGCGAATACCTTATCATAGTTAAGAGACTCCGACGTCACAATAGGAGCCGCTGCATCATAGAAATAAAATCCCGTATTACCTGTTAATTCTCTAATTGCAGAACCGAGTATTTCAGATGTTAATGGTCCAGAAGCAAAGATAACTGTTCCTTCTGTAGGGATTGATGTTACCTCTTCATGATGCACAGTAATATTAGGATGACTTTTAATTTTATCTGTTACCATAGCACTGAATAGATGCCGGTCAACTGCTAAGGCACCACCAGCAGGTACAGCCGTAGCATCCGCACACTCCATAATAAGAGAACCCAATCGACGCATCTCTTCTTTTAGTAATCCTACAGCATTTTCTATATTACCAGCACGCAAGGAATTACTACAAACCAATTCAGCAAATTGATCTGTTTGATGGGCAGGAGAACTCTTTACAGGGCGCATTTCATATAGATCAACAATAACACCTTGATTAGCAAGTTGCCATGCCGCTTCCGATCCAGCTAATCCAGCTCCAATAACAATAACTTTATTTTCACTCACTCTTGGTATCCTCTTCTTTCTTCACTGAATCATCAGTTTTTTTCTTTCTCGTTTTCTTCGGCGGTCTAGTTGGACATGTTTCATTTGAGCAAAATTTTTTCGTCGTACCATTTTTATACGTTTTTTCAACGATAATACTGCCACATGTATTGCAGAACTCATGAGTTGGCTTATCCCATAACGTAAAATCACATTGTGGATATCGATTACAACCATAGAACACACGGCCTCGTTTAGATTTTCGTTCTACAATTTCTCCTTCACCACATTTAGGGCAAACAACATCGGTACCAACAGTAATAGGTTTCGTGTTCTTGCACTCTGGGAAGTTAGAGCAAGCTAAAAATTTACCATAACGACCAAATTTATAGACCATTGGATGCCCACATAGTTCACAAGTTTCATCACTTTCCATAGAAGCAATTTGAATCTTGTCTACATCACTAGCATCGTCTAATTCTTGTTTGAATATATCATAGAAATTAGATAATACTTTCACATACGTATCTTTACCATTAGCGATAGCATCCAATTCCTCTTCTAATTCAGCAGTAAATCCAGTATTAATGATTTTTTCGAAATAGTTTACTAAAAAGTCCACCACTACAAAACCTAACTCTGTAGGGATAAATTGCTTATTATTCGTCTCTACATAGTTACGACTCACTATAGTATCTAAAATTGGCGCATACGTACTTGGCCGTCCAATACCTAATTCTTCCAATGTTTTGATAAGACTGGCCTCAGAATACCTTGCTGGTGGTTGTGTGAAGTGTTGTTCTGGGTCAATGAGCACAGTTTCCACTTCATCAGATTTCTTCAATGCCGGTAATTGTGGTGTATCTTCTTTTTTACTATCTTCGTAGACTGCACTAAATCCAGGGAATAATACACGTGAACCAGTCGCCTTAAATGTATAGATACCATCAATATCAAGTTCAATGGTGGTAGACTCATTTTGTTGAGGGGCCATTTGACTAGCCATAAAACGATTCCAAATCAAAGTATATAACTTTAGTTCGTCACGATTTACAAATGGTTCTACCATTTTAGGTGTCAATTCAAGAGATGTAGGGCGAATGGCTTCATGTGCATCTTGAGCAGATTCTTTTTTGCCATATACATTAGGCTTGGATGGACAATAGTCATCACCATAAGTTCTCTTAATATAATTACGAGCCTGTTCCTGCATATCCTTAGAGATACGTGTAGAATCAGTACGCATATAAGTGATTAAACCTACATGTCCATATGAACCAATCTCTAAACCTTCATACAAATGTTGGGCAATCATCATGGTTCGTTTAGCTCCAAAATTGAGTTTACGAACACCATCTTGTTGCAATGTAGATGTAGTAAAAGGAGGTGCTGGTTTCCGGCTTCGTTTACTTTTCTTAACCGATGTAACTGTAGCTGTATGATCTGCAATAGACTTCTGAATAGCTAATGCATCAGCTTCACAATGAATATCCAGTTTATCACCATTGATATGAGTCAGTTCAGCGATAAACTTTTCATTTGATTTAGTTTTAAATTGTCCTTCAATTGACCAATATTCTTGAGGAACAAAGGCTTGTATTTCACGTTCTCGTTCACAGATAAGACGCACAGCTACCGATTGAACACGACCAGCGCTTAAACCTTTACATACCTTCTTCCATAATAATGGGCTTAATTTATACCCTACAATACGGTCTAACACACGGCGAGCTTGTTGTGCGTCGACCATATTCATATCTACAGTACGTGGGTGTTCTAAAGCCTCTGCAACAGCGGTTTTCGTGATTTCATTAAATGTAATCCGACAGTTAGTCTTAGTATCTACATTGAGGATATAGGCTAAATGCCAAGAAATAGCTTCTCCTTCGCGGTCCGGGTCAGTTGCGAGCAACACAGCGCTACTTTCATCAGCATGAGCTACCAACTCATCAATCACCTTTTTACGTGCTACAAGATTGCTATATCGTGGGGTAAATTCATGATCAATATCGATACCCATTTGAGACTTTGGCAAATCCCGAAGATGCCCCATACTTGCTTTTACAATATAATTAGGCCCTAAAAATTTTTCTATTGTTTTAGATTTAGCCGGTGATTCCACTATAACAAGTACTTTACCATCAGGATTATATACCCGCGGTTGCCTTTGTTCTGGCGGCATCGATGTAGCCATGATAGATTTATCATGTACAATACCAACTGGGGTTAATGCCTCTTTAGGCCCTTTTTTCTTAGCCGTAGCCTTTTTCTTTTTTGTTTCTTCTTTTGAATCTTTGGGTTCCCCAATAACGATAGATCGTTTAATGGACAAGTATATCACTCCCGATTATATTAATATAGCCCTTAGAATGAACCTTTTCAATCATACGTTTCATTTCTAAGTCTAATAGAATGCTTTGTAGTCGTTGTAATGGAATATGTGTATATTTGATTAAATCCGCTACACTAATACAATGATCTGTAGGAATATGATTCAATACCACCTTCCATTCCATATTAAAGCTTAACATATCGGACCCTTGCGTATCAACTACACGAGGTGTTAGGTCATAATCATCAATCAAATCTTGTGCTTTAGTCAATACATTGGCACCTTGACGTATAAGCCAATGATTTCCTTCCGCGACATTACTCAAAATACTTCCAGGGACAACATAAATTTCTCTGCCCTCATTGGCGGCCATATCTGCCGTTATTAAAGATCCACTACTAGCTTTCGCTTCTATCACGATAATAACTGATGAAAGACCACTAATGATACGGTTTCTTGCAGGAAAATGTACGCTTGAAGGTGGTGTACCCGGCGGATACTCTGATAACAACAAACCATTATTTGCAAGTACTCTATCAAATAGCCTTTTATTTTCCGGAGGATATACAATATCTAACCCACAGCCCATGACAACAATTACTTGCCCTTTACCAGCTAAAGTACCTTCGTGGCTGTGACTATCAATACCTCTTGCGCCTCCACTGACTATTGCCACATTATAAGCCGCTAATTCTTTACCTAAACGCAATGCTACATTACGTCCATAATCTGAACATTTACGAGCCCCTACCATGGCAATTTTCATTGTCTCGTCCTCTAATAGAGATATATTACCTCGTACAAATATAACCGCTGGAGGATTATATATTTCTTGCAATCGTCCTGGGAATAAAACATCAAGGTATGTAATATATTGTATATGACAATTTTGAAGAGCTTTATAAAGATTTTGTAACCGCTCATTTGTTGCTTCTTTTTCAATCTGCTTATATTTAGTAGAAGGAATTCCCAGTATAGATTTTAAATTTTTTCGTGTTTGTAATGCACACCAAGCCTCATAGGGACCTCCAAAATTATCTACTAAATCACGTATAGTAGCTGCGCCTAGTGAGGTAATACTTTGCATAGCCGCTATATAAAAATTACTTTCATACTGTTGCTCCATCATAATCTCCTATTCTCGACATATGAAATGGCGTATATCGATATAACATAGCTTCTGAAATATGTTCTTTTTCTACATAAAATGAACCCTCCATATCTGCTATGGTTCTACTAACCTTAAGCAATCTATCAAAGGTACGGCCTGTAAAATAAAATCTTTCATATACATCACTCAGTAAACTCCAACATTCATCACGTATATTACAAAGCTCACGAATAGCACGATGTGGCATAGCTCCATTTGTTTTAAATGAACATTCTTTAAAACGTTCTAATTGCACAGTGCGCCCCAATTCAACTAATACTTTCATATCAGCACTACTTAAAGACTCCGAATGTATGTATAACATATCATCAAAACTAGGCCGCTCCACAGAAATGAATAAATCAATACGATCTAATATGGGGCCAGATATTTTATTCTGGTATTTCATTAATTCTGTCGATGAGCACACACACTCTTTATTCATATCACCATAATAACCACATGGACATGGATTAGCAGCCAATACACATATAAAATTAGCAGGATACTCGTAACTATTTTGCAATCGATTTACAGTTATCATATGAGATTCTAAAGGTTGTCTTAAGGCATCCAGTACGAAACGTGGAAATTCAGGGGCTTCATCCATGAATAGTACACCATTGTGAGCTAATGTAATTTCTCCAGGTTTTGCATTACTTCCACCACCAATTATGCTAGATAAAGTAGCCGTATGATGCGGACATCTAACAGGTCGTTGATGAATAAGCGTATTTTTCTCTAATAGACCAGCTACATCATGAATACGTGTCGTCTCAAGCTGTTCTTCCCAACTCATGTCAGGCAAAATAGTAGGTAATCGCTCTGCTAACATAGTTTTACCTGCTCCCGGAGAACCTGTCATCATTACATGATGGACACCAGTTGCAGCTATAATCATAGCTCTCTTAGCTAATTCTTGACCTTGTACATCTTTATAATCCATACTAGGATATATTTGATTATCTTTTTGACATTCATTTGTAGAATTAGTACCTTCTTCAGGCTGTATCACTGTTCTAACAATTTCCGTTAACGTTTTAGCTCCATGAGATGTAATATTTCTCATATGATGAAGTAACGATGTATTATCTAAACTAGTAAAAATAGTTTGAATCTTTTCATCACAAGCTTTTATTGCCATACTAAGAATGCCTTGCGTTTTTTTTAGATTACCATCTAAAGATAATTCACCTATAAATAAAGATGATTGTAATACTGTGGCTAGTTTTGCTTTTCGTAACTTGATTTGACCAGATGCGGCTAAGACACCTATTGCTATGGGTAAATCTAAACCAGAGCTACTTTTTCGTACCTCTGCAGGCCCCAAATTAACAACAATACGTCGCATAGGAAAATCGAAACCGCTATTTTTTATAGCCGCTCGTACACGCTCACGAGATTCTTTAACCGCTTGATTTGGCAATCCAACAATATCAAAAACAGGTAATCCCTGTGAGATATCTACTTCTACAGTTACTACGACGCCATCTAAACCATCTATAGTAGCACCAAACACTTTTGCATACATAATCGTGCCTCCTACATAAAGCATTGGGGCATATAGTGTATTGTAGCTTTAAGATCTTCATGCACATATACCTCCACTACATCAAAAGACAATTCTCTCCATTTACGATTCTGGGAACGTAAAT
The DNA here is from genome assembly GCF_934230905.1 of uncultured Veillonella sp. GTDB lineage: Bacteria > Bacillota > Negativicutes > Veillonellales > Veillonellaceae > Veillonella. The sequence continues at coordinate 41,728 of NZ_CAKQFJ010000006.1, forward strand.
CACGAATAAAATACATAGCAGCTTGTTTAATATGCTTTTGTTTACGTTTTGATACAGCTTCACGAGGTAATCCATGGGTGATACCACGACGTGCCTTTATTTCAATAAAATGATAGGTCAGCCCATGTTTGGCAATAATATCTATTTCACCTACCTTTGTTTTATAATTAGTGGTAATAATCTTTAAACCTTGTTGCTCAATGTAATGGCGAGCAATATTTTCTCCCCAATCTCCTAAGGCTTTTGCATCTAATAGATTACACGGATGTGTTTGATTACTTGTATTCATAGTGACCTCCTTATGTATATAGATACTTTCGAATACTTATATATACAACATAAGACGGTCACACCTTTACTGTAAATAGAAAAGAGGTTCCTAATAGTCACCTAGGTGACCAATAGGAACCTCTTTTCCTTTAATTTTTCATCTTTATTTCACAGTATAAAAACCCATGTATTTACTTGTCTTCTCGATGCCATCCAACAATTGACTTAACGGGTTCAAAACTCTTTCTGTGCAAAGGTGTAACACCTTGCTGCTCAACAGCCTCTTTGTGGAGTTCTGTATAATATCCCTTATGTATGCCAAAACCATAACCAGGATATTCTTCATCCAGGCTTTTCATATATCGATCCCGTGTAACTTTCGCAATAATAGATGCCGCTGCAATATTAGCACTTTTACTATCACCTTTGATAATAGATTCAACAGGTATCGTTAAATCAGGTAATTTCATGGCATCAACTACAACCGCCTCTGCAGGTACATCCAGAGTGCGAATAGCCTCATACATCGCTTGTCGTGTAGCCTCATAAATATTAAGCTCATCGATTTTTTCCGGACCATAGGAGATACAGCTGACCGCTACTGCTTCATCCATGATGATATCATACAATGCTTCACGTTTCTCTTCAGTTAACTTTTTAGAATCATTAAGGCCTGGAATTAATGTCATAGGCGGTAAAATAACGGCAGCCACCGTAACTGGACCTGCAATAGGACCTCGCCCTACCTCATCGACACCAGCCACATGATATAGCCCTTCATCGTAGAATATACCTTCATAATCGTACATGCTCATCAAGCGTTGTTGTTCTTTTAGCTCTTTTTCTTGACGTTTAATATAAGAAGCCGCTAATTTCTGAACGGAACTACGAGTATCATCTTGTGCTAATGGTAGAATTTCCAAAGCTTGTTCTGTTTCAAAAAGTGCCTTAATATCGGCTACCTTTAACTTAGTGAATGTTTCCTTATCCATTATGTGCATCCTCACCATCTTCAGGATAATAAGGCTCTTCATTAACTTGGTCTAGCGTAATTGTACCAAGCTTTGTATTGCGATAGTCTTGCAAAATAATGCGACGTGCCTTATCAAGATCGACAACACCACCGCTGACAAGACAGCCACGACGACGACCAATGCTTTCAAGAATTGTATCCACATCGGCCATCTCTTCTTCTTTTAATTTGTAGCGTTCAATCAAGATATTAGGTGTATTCGTCAATAGATGGTTTAACAATTGCTTAATTACGTGCTCTAAATCATATACATCATCAGAAATGGCACCTGTCATAGCAAGACGTGCAGCAGCCCGTTGGTCCTCTAATTTAGGCCATAATACGCCTGGCGTATCAAGCAATTCCATATTCTTACCAATTTTAACCCATTGCTGACCACGGGTGTGACCTGCCTTGTTAGCCGTACGGGTTGCTGCAGAACCAGCCAATGAATTAATCAATGTAGATTTCCCTACATTAGGAATACCTAAGATGATGGTACGTATGGATCGGCTACGAATCCCCTTTGCTACCCAACGGTCAATGATAGGTTTGCTGAGACGTTCTACGGTAGATACTAATTTTTTATTACCCTTCCCAGATTTGGAATCGATGGCTAATACGGTAATCCCTTGTTGCGTAAAGAATTCAGTCCATTCCTTCGTTGCTTTTGAATCTGCTAAATCAACCTTATTTAACAATACAATATGCGGTTTTTGACCAACTAACTCAAGGATAACCGGATTCGCACTCGAACGGGGAATACGTGCATCTAATAACTCGATAACAACGTCTACCTTTTTGATATACTCCGTTATCATGCGCGTAGCTTTCGCCATATGCCCAGGGAACCAATGTACAATAGGTGAATCTGCCATATAATATCCTTTCCACATACGTTCTATCCTTTCAGATAGCAATGTATGTATCTATATTTCATTCGATTATTTATTTGCCTATCTATATTGTAACAAAAATAAAAGGCTGCCAACGGCAGCCTTTTATGAACATTAGCGTTTTTCGCGAATACGAGCAGCTTTACCTGTAAGGTTACGTAAGTAGTACAATTTAGCACGACGAACAACACCATGACGCATAACTTCAATTTTAGCTAAGCGTGGGCTGTGAAGTGGGAATGTACGTTCTACACCTACACCAGATGCAATACGACGAACTGTGAAAGTTTCACGTACGCCACCGTTTTGACGTTTAATTACCAAGCCTTCGAATACTTGGATACGTTCACGGCTACCTTCCACTACTTTTACGTGTACACGTACTGTGTCACCAGCGCGGAATGTAGGGATGTCTGTACGAAGTTGTTCTTGTTCGAGTACGTTAATAATGTTCATTGTTTCCTCCTGTTTGCAGACATTCAATACCTACACCTTATAGGCAGCGGACTGTCTCAAATTAACAGTAATATATTATCATAAGTCAATGTACAATGCAAGAACTTAAACACTATGTTTATATAGATTTATATATTTAATGTACTGTAACTCTATACACAAAATATGTCTTAATCAATGCGACAAATTAAATCATAAAGATCTTGTCTATCTTCAACAGATAAATGTCTAAAACGATGAGCCAATTGCTTATCTCTATTCTCCACTAATTTCTGTGCCTCAGCTTTTCCAATATCAGTTAATGTCACAACGGTGGTCCGCTTATCCATTGTATCTATAGTTTTTTTTACAAATCCCAAATGTATAAGTACATCAAGCTGTTCCGATACAGTAGCAGGTCGAATCTGTAAACTATCCACTAATACACGTTGACTCGTTCCCGTACCAATCGTATATAATTCCATAAGTAATCTATATCGTGAACCTTCACGTTTAGCCGTCACATTACGGATGGCATTAAACAATTCAACATCTGTAATCATAATGACATCTCCTTACAACTTTGTATACTTTTATGTATTCGACATGGATGTCAAAAATCCTGCATAAAGAAAAGGCAACCGTAGTTGCCCTTCCTCAGTTTCACATAATTAAGACAAATATAACTTCCTAATTATATAAAATATATATTATTTTAATGCACTAATATCGCCAATAATAGCCATTACGCTATATGCCAACCGAACAAGTTGTAAACGGTTAGCTTTAATAGCTTCGTCTTTGTCCATGACCATAACATCTTCAAAGAATTTGTTGATTACAGGCACCAATGTAGCAGGTACTGCTACAACAGCGTCATAGTCGTTGTTATCCCATGCATCGATACTTGCTTCGGATGCTTTCGTAGCCGCTTCATACAAGGCGCGTTCTGCATCTTCTTTTAATAGACTTTCATCAACACCGGTATATGTTACATCTTTCACAAGATTATACATACGTGTGAAAGCTTGCACTAATTCAACATTTTCATCAATGCGGTTAGCCAAGAGAGCTTTCACAAGGCCTTCAGCATCAGCAACGGACAATTCATTGTTAGATAACAATAAATCGATTACATGATGAGGCACTTCACGGTCAAGGAAGATATTTTTTAAACGCAATGTAATGAACTCTTCTACTTGGCCAAGCAATTCATCTTGTTTATCTGCAGGCACATTAAGAAGATTCATGGATTCCACGATGATTGGGCGCAAGGAAATATTCCATTCGCTGTTGAGCAAGATGTTCAAGATACCAATTGTTTGGCGACGCAATGCATATGGATCTTGAGAACCTGTCGGAATCAAGCCACGGCTAAATGTAGCAACAATGTTATCGATTTTGTCGATAATGGACAACACCTTACCAGCTTCTGTTTGAGGCAATACATCACCTGCAAAACGTGGCAAGTATTGTTCAAAAATAGCTTCCGCCACTTCTGGGGATTCACCGTCAAGTAATGCGTATTCTTTACCCATTACACCTTGTAATTCGGTAAATTCTGTAACCATACCTGTAGTGAGGTCAGTTTTGGCAAGTTCAGTAGCACGTTCCAATACGAAGCGCGCATCTTCGTGTAATTCACATTCTTCACTAAATACACGGCCTAATGTTAACAAACGTTCTGTTTTGTCAGCCAAGTTGCCAAGACCTTCTTGGAACACGATTTTTGTCAAACCATCTTGACGGTCGATAAGAGCTTTCTTACGGTCTTCATTAAAGAAGAATTTAGCATCATCAAGACGAGCACGCAATACGCGTTCATTACCAGCTTGCACTACTTCGATGGAATGGTCGGAGCCGTTACGAACTGTCAAGAACATTGGCAACAATTTACCGTCTTGATTAACCAATGGGAAATAACGTTGATGGTCTTTCATAGGTGTAATGATAGCAGCATCTGAAAGTGCCAAGTAAGATTCTTCAAAGCCACCACACAATGCTGTAGGCCATTCAACAAGATAGTTGATTTCTTCTAACAAATCATCATCCCAAACGATGGATGCCTTTTTAGAAGCTGCAATATCATGTAATTGTTTAGAAATCAATTCACGACGTGCGTCTTGATCAACCATAACAAAGTTTTCTTTTAATGTGTCTACATAGGATGCTGAATTTTTGATAGTAATTTCATCAGCACCTAAGAAACGATGACCACGTGTTACATTACCAGATTTAACGGTAGCAAATTCTACAGGAATGACTTCTTCATCAAGTAATGCTACAAGCCAACGTACAGGACGTACGAACTTAGCATCTAAATTGCCCCAATGCATGGATTTAGGGAAGTTAAGACCTGTAATCAATTGTGGCAACATATCAGTTACAATATCTTTTGCAGGTACGCCTGCCGTTTTAGTTTCAGCGTAAATATAGCCGTCTTCTACAACGAGATCAGCTACATCTAGACCTTTACCACGAGCAAAACCGATAGCTGCTTTTGTAGGATTGCCATCAGCATCATATGCAATAGACGCGGAAGGACCTTTGTGACGTTCGCTGATTTCAGCAGATGTGTCAGCAAGACCTTTCACGATAAGAGCCAACCGACGTGGTGTGCCGTATGTTGCGATGCTTTCAAAAGGAAGATGGGCATCATTTAATTTTGTTTCAGCCAATTGTTTCAATTGACCTAAGATATTTGGCATAAAGCCGGCAGGAATTTCTTCTGCACCGATTTCAAATAATAAATCCTTTGCCATCTTATTTATCTCCTTTCAAAAGTGGGAATCCTAATTCTTCACGTTTAGCGAGGTATTGTTGTGCACAAATACGAGCTAGTGCACGTACGCGGCCGATGAAAGCAGTACGTTCGCTAATGGAAATAGCGCCACGGGAATCAAGCAAGTTGAATGTGTGGGAACATTTCAAAACATAGTCATAGGCTGGTAGTACATAACCGGCACCGCAAACGCGTTTTGCTTCTGCTTCGTACATATCAAACAATTTGAAAAGCATATCTGTATCAGCTAATTCAAAATTGTAAACGGATTGTTCAACTTCATTAGCATGCCAAACGTCACCATATGTAACGTTTTCATTCCATTTAAGGTCATATACGTTTTCTACGCCTTGAATGTACATAGCCAAACGTTCTAAACCGTATGTAATTTCTACGGAAACTGGTTTACAGTCGATGGAGCCAACTTGTTGGAAATATGTGAACTGCGTTACTTCCATACCGTCGAGCCATACTTCCCAGCCAAGGCCCCAAGCGCCCAATGTTGGAGATTCCCAGTTATCCTCTACGAAACGGATATCGTGATCTTCAGCGTGAATACCAAGTGTTGCCAAGGATTGTAAGTATAATTCTTGAATGTTATCTGGTGATGGTTTTACGATAACTTGGAATTGATGATGTTGGAACAAACGGTTAGGATTATCACCATAACGACCATCTGCTGGACGACGAGAAGGTTCTACATAACATACAGCCCATGGTTCAGGACCAATTGCATGCAAGAATGTAGCAGGATTCATTGTACCTGCACCCTTTTCGATGTCATATGGATTTTGAACGATACAACCTTGTTCACTCCAAAACTTTTGTAGATTTAGTATAATCTCTTGAAATGTCATTGCTGCCTCCACTTTACACAACCGACATAAAATCAACCATTTCGTTACAAACAAAAAAAGTCCCTGTAACGAAAAACGTTACAGGGACGAGTATACCCGCGGTTCCACCCTATTTGGCTTGCGCCCTCTTTTTTCTATGTTGGCCTTTACTAACAGATTTCTGCGTTCCTGCCAATGCTCTACAGCGCCTTCAACCAAATGTGAGCTTACACCATCCTCACTCGCTAGAGAGGTTTACTACTCTGCTTCATCGCATATATTATACACAATATTGTAGCAATACAGAGGGATGAATGTCAATATAGATATAAATTAATGGGTACCAGTAATGCGGTTACTTTACATATAAGGATTTAAGAATCCAAAGAATTATAGAGCCTCCAGCAATCAATCGTTCCCAATTATTCATATCAGCATATAATACAACCCAGAGGAGTAATATAATATAGATAGCCAACCAAATGTAATCATAAAATGTATAAGAATTAAAAGAAAATCTGAATAAAGTATATTTCCTATTATCTATTTTTATAATTCTGTCAATCCATCCAATCACAAACCATATCCAAAAGGAAATTAGAGAGTTTCCTTCACGTATATACCTTCGATAAATAAGTTTAAGAAGTTTTCTGCGACGAATAATTGGCCATCCAATAATCAAATTAGTAATAGATGAGACTACAAATCCGCCCCATAAAGCATATAATCCATCCACCGGCAATGCTTTTAGTACACTTGAACCCCAACATAATGTGGATATTATAATACCCAACAATCGAAATCTAACTAATCTTAAAAGATTATACTTTATTTTATATACATTCATTTATTTATCCTATCCGTAATAGGTATTTCTTTTCTATAAAAGTATCTTAAATCTAAATCTTTATTTATCCAAAATTTAGATATCTGACTTCTAATAAGCCAAAAATCTTCCTTACAAATTATACCTTTATCAATCAAGCTTAAATTGCCTTGAATGGCATCCCAAGCAATAATATAGTAATCATGACCAGAAATATTAATTCTTATTGCTATATCAATACTATTTATTTCATCTGAATAAAATGTAGTAAATTCATCATTAACAATACTAATCTGTTCTATGGTTCCATTAATATCATTTGGTACTATTTGATGGTAATCTGTATCTTCATTCATTTTAATACAACGTTTTATTTCAAAATTAGGATATTCATCATACTCTTCAGTTTCTATATAATCATTAACAATCTCAATGTATGAATCCTTAATTTGTAAATATATCACTACATCATTATTTTCATCTAATTTTTTTTGCCTCCTATCTGGAGAAAATCCAAATAATTTTTGAGAAAAAATATTATCTACATGTTGATTCATTATACCTGCAAGTATATCTAAACTCTTTTTATTTATATGATTGATCATAATTTCTACTCTACTTCTTGATGATATTTGACTCTTTAATATCGTTTTTTTAATCAACTTTCCTTATGATTCTGCGTCCTGAACATTTTATTTAACCTATTATTTACTATTCCTTATTCGCTTATGTCACATTTAACCATATAATACAATCAAAATTGTACATTTCTATATCATCATTTTGTACATTCTTTGAGCATCATTTCCATATTCATAAGATACCAACATATATGAATGATCTTATCTCCCAATTTTATTAATATGAAATTACACATAGTATAAGATTGCCATTAAAAATAACAATATAGTAAACAGAGAAAATAGGTAATAAATCCATTTATTATCACTATTTTTAAATATTAGTGAAAACAGGTAATTACTAGCTGAATATCTTTATGCTTTACTCTTAGCAAATATCATATAAAGATGAGCACCAATAATTAGATACGATACATCATCAATATAGTTAGAAACTATTCCCACAACAATAAGAAAAATTGGATAACTCCATGCCGGTAAAGTTGAAATAGATTGGATGCGCCTCATCCCTGCTAAAAAATACCAGGATATACAAAGCATACCTAGTAAACATATCAAAATATAATATATCAAATAAGATCCATAACTGATGTTCTCTATAGTATCAAGTCTACTAAATAAGAAGATATCAAAATAAAGTCCTATTATAGACATAAAACTATACGCAAAAAAATTTCCACCACTCAATCGAATTGAATAGTCAAATCCTTTTATATGAAACTTACATCCTAATATAATACCAAAAAAAGAAAATACTGGTATAATCCACCAAGTATAACTTACTAAAAAATCATGCACCACTATCTTCCTCCTTTTTATATTGCTCATGCCTAATATAGAGTGTAACAAATAGGCTAATAATGAGTACAGGAAAAATAACAAGACTCATTGTTTTTGTATGATGATCTGTTAGAATTAAAATAATTTTTAATAATGAGGATACTATAAGTAGAATTGGGCTCAACACAAATAAGAATTTATTTCGAATTATTTGTCTTCCTAATAATGTTTGTACTGCGACCACACAAAAGAAACCTAGATAAATTAATTTGCTCATTTTCCTCACACATATAATATTAATTAGACTTACAAACAAATTTAGCTTATATTCCTTAAACTATTTATATCCCAACTACTTTTCATAAATATCCTATATATAATAAAAATATTTAAATACGGAACCAATAATAATATGACCCAAAGCCCACTATATAAACTATCGTGTAATCTACGAATACATAATGTCAAAATTGATAAAATAGTATAAAAATATAAGACATAAAATATACCTATTGATATAGGTGTAAGTATTTCTATTCCTGTCTCGTCTTTAATCATAAAAAGTATTGAGATAAAATTTACGATTAAGCTAATAATCATACCAAATGATCCTATACCAAAAAGAGCCTCTACTCTTTTAGCTCTGCCTTTAAGAGAGAATGACTGATGTATATAAATATCCCTCATATACTCTAGTAATCCATTTTTATTCTCTAAAGTTATCTTGTTATTTAAATAACCAACAGATTTTGTTGGTGAAATCAATTGAACACTACTATTTCCATATTGATTATTGCCATGATTACATGGGAGTAGGCATAAAAATATTGTTGGTATAAAAATAACACCTAATTCGATGAGCAAAATTTTCTCAAAAAATGCTATATTTAATCCATTAACTACAAATAGATCATACATATAATATCCATATATACTACAACTTGTTATTAACCATGAATATATCCATTTTCCTGATAATCCAAAATCATGTAATCTACGTCTGCTTAACTCTATAACTAAACATACACCCATTAGTTTAAAGATATAACGTAAATAATACATCTCTATTAATTGGATAGACAAAGTGTTTATAATTGCATTACTAACAAAATAGGTAAAGAATAAACCTATTGATATAAATAGATATGCCTTCTTATTTAGCCTCGTATTATTGAGCAAATCATATATATTTTGTTTTAGAAGTTGAATCTCTTCACGTATCATCTAATTTATCTTACGTTCCTCTCATGCACATAGTAGTTATTCTCCTTCATATTCTCATTAGAAAATCTTAGTACAAAATACACTTAATATATCTTTATAATGCGATCATATTACAAATTATTTAATCGATCGTGTATAGAGATTTCTTTTCTATAAAAATACTTAAAGTCAGGAGATTTACCAATCCAAAAATTACTAATTCTATCACGAAGTTTGTAATAATTTTCGGAAGTTATATTACTACCATCAATCCAACTTATTGTATCAGGAATTGAATCCCACAAAATTAGATAATAAATAGCACCAGAAATATTAAACTTCAAAGCTATATCTACACAAATAATATCATTATCCCACCACGACGAAAATTCATCATTTACAATCTTAATATCATTTATAATTCCAGTTATATTTAACGCATATAATGAAAATTCACTCAACAAATAATTATCATTTAAATTCTCATATTCCTCAAAACCTAAATTAGGATAATCATCTAAATCAGGGCCTAAAATTGACTTATTTATAAATTTAATAATTTGATTCTCAAATTGTAAATATATACAGCCATCCGATATATATTCTATTTCACTTTCATCAAAAGAATTATCTCTAAGTACAAATACATTATTTACATTTTTACCTATACAATTATATATATTCTTTAGATATTCGACATTAATCAAACTCTTCATAAACTAATATCTCCTATATTTACATTCCTCTTTTTAATTCATCTCAACACCTATAATTGATGGCTTAAAAAGAATTAAATATAAAACATATATGTTTATATAAGGAATCCATAATCCCAATATCCATAACGCACTTGCTCCAGAGTCATGTAATCTTCTAATGATCATACATACGTTAGCCAATAGTAACCAATAATAAAAAATATATGCTATATAATCGTGCCACATATGAGATATAAATTGACTTTGAATCATAGAACTTATAATTTGATTTAATAGAGCAATAGTTATAATAAATATAATATTACACCATATAATCTGTGCTCTACTTTGTCTACCTTTGATATTCAACATATCGATAATAAATGTTTTTTTCATCACCTTTAAAATGTGATTTAATCCGATGTATTCAACGATTGATTCATCTGATTTTCTATATTCAATAAGATCATGATATATAATCTTATGATTGCCTACTAAAGCACTATAACTAGCTGAACCATATTTTAAGTCCCTTGGAATATGCTTAAGTAAAATAAACAAAAAAGCAAGTAACATGATTCGTATTGACATCCAAAAATAAAGAGAAAATTCAAATGTAACCGAATTTAAACCTGTACAAAAAACACGATGAATATATATTCCACCAAAGAATATTAAAGCAAAAGCAAAGCAATAACTAACAAGTTTCCCGCCTGTATGTAAATCACTATCATTAAAACGATACTGTATTAGTCTTAACATTCCTATAGAACAAATAAGCAACTGTAAAATTGCTAATATAATATAGTCAGATTCAGTAATCCTTAAATCACTTATTATAAACAAATCAAAACTTTGAAACTCTAATCTAATTATTCCTTCGCTTAAGGCCGCTAATAGATAGCCCATTATATATAATGTATAAAATATTAATAATAATAAAGCCATAGTATATTCAATTTTATTTAAACGAATATTATGCTTAAGCATTATCAAATTTTGCTTTAAAATATAATACTCATCCTGTATATAGCTCATATTCCCTCGCTCTTAAGCTAGTAAAATTGTAATATATTAATCTTATATTTATATCACATTATATAAGAATATTAATAAATTTTAAACCACCTATCAAAGATTACCAGTCATCTTTAATAGGTGGTTCATTAAATTACCCTGAGAAATACGATCTAAGAGTTCAATATGTTATTGTAAATTACGCTTTCACCACAACAGATACGCCATCAGGAATAACTGTAATGCTTGCATCTTTACCTTTTAATTCCAAGGCTTTGTTCAATGCTTCATCAAATGTGCTAGCATGTTGTAAATGCATGTCGGTAAGCATCTTAGGGTCGCATTGATCTGTTACAATGATAACTGTAAATTGATCTAAAATACGAGCCAAGATTTGCATTTCCCATTGGTCTGGAATTGTTTCATTACGAGTCACCTTAGCAATGCGATCTAATAATTCACGAGGTGTTTTGGCATTTTTAAGGTTTTCGTATAGTGATTCCCCACCATGACCATCATTACAAGCGGCAATCATGATGATAACGCCATCTTTTTTACAAGATGCTTCGGCAGCGGTCATACCTTTTACAGCTTGATATACGTTTTGGTCTAATGGATACCCACCATTTGTAGTGATAACGATGTCTGCTGGTACAGCTTTCACACTGGCTAGTTCAGACACAAAAGCACAGCCTGTTTCATGAGCTTGTTCCATATCACCCGCAAAAGCATTGATAATATGTTTTTCCGCATCGATAACAACATTTAAAATAAATGCTAATTTCGCAGTACGACCCGCATATACCATATCCTTATGAATTGGATTGTTCTCGATAATACCTGTACGAGCATATGGGCTATTGATAAATTCAGCACAGTGATTTGCCATTACAGTTACTTCAGAAGCAATGCCTGGCAATACGCTTTTTCTACCTCCAGAGAAACCAGCAAAGAAATGTGGTTCAATAAATCCTTCAGAAATTAATAGCTCAGTTTCCACAGCTAGTTTATTGATAATGCAGTCCCCACCGGATGGCAACACGCCGATTTTAGTCATTTGGCTAGCATCACCAGAGATATGGTTTACAATCTTTTCATTGGCTACAATTTCAGGACCGAATTTATCTACCATTTCTTCATGCGTAGTAGGACGATGGAAACCAGTTGCTAATAAAATGGTAATATCGATGGATGGATTAGCTTCACGAATACGGCGAAGTAAAATTGGCATCGTAATTTTACTAGGTACTGGACGCGTATGGTCACTTGTGATGATGACCATGTTGGATTTACCCTTTACCAATTCTTCCAAGCGTTGGCTACCGATAGGATTATCTAACGCATGTTCTACCAATGCTTCTTGTGAAAGCTCTGCCTTATAAGAATGGGCTTTAGATTCTAATACACCTGCCACATTTTGATCAGGAATATTGATATCTACAAATCCTTTTGCATAGGGTACATTAAATGTTTTCATAGGAATCACTCCTTAACTTAACACTAACAAACTATAAATAACCCGCTACGACAAATCAATCCTCCTTCTTACGCAATTGTCGTTTAAGGTCTAACAAACTCATATCATTTTGCTTAGCAATGGCAGCTAGTGAATCATATTCATATTTATGTCTCTTTACACCAAATCCACTACTTGTTTTGAAAGCAATTCTGTTACCTTCCCAGTCTATGTCTCCTGCAGACCGGTTCAAAATATATCGTTCACAACGATGGTAACGAACACCAAGGCTTGTAGTGTGTTTGAATATTAAATCTCGCAGATTCTCGATATCGTCTACCTTACAAAGAACTGTCAACATCGTACCAGGTCGTTGTTTTTTCATCATAATCGGTGTGGTAAATACATCTAAGGCTGGTGAAAGTAATAACTGTTCTACTGCATAGCCGATTTCTTCTGGTGTCATATCGTCGAGATTACAGGACATTTCAATGATTATATCTTCTAAATCATTGTTTATTTCAAGAAAGGCGCGAATACAATTCGGTCTTTCAAATTGTTTCGTGCCAAAGCCATAAGATACCTTTGTTGGTGTCATAACTGGCATATGGCTAAAAGCTGTACCAAAATATTGGGCTAACGCTGCACCGGTAGGCGTACATAGCTCACCATTAATTTGATAGTCTGCGTACATTGGTATACCGGCTAATAATTCCATCGTTGCTGGTGCTGGTACAGGTAGTTCTCCATGAGCGCAGTGAACAGTGCCAGTTCCTACATGTATAGGTGAGATAATAATCTCATCAAACTTCAATGCCTCTAAGAGTACACAAACGGCCACAATATCTGCAATAGCATCAAGCATGCCCAGCTCGTGGAAATGAATTTGTGTTACTGTTGATTTATGAACCTTGGCCTCCGCTTCAGCTACCAGATTATATACGTTTATAGCATTCTGTTTACACGTATTGGAAATAGATAAGCTATTAATTATATCCGTTACACCTTGTAAGCCTCGGCCCTGCACATGATGTTCGCTATGTACATGGTAATCTGAATGGTCTTCATACGTATCTGTCTCACCATGTTCAGATTCTTCTATACCATTAATAGTTACTGCTACCCGATAGCCTTCCAATCCTTTATCTTCTTTTGGTATTAGTGCATAGGTGACATTAGGTATCCCTATTTGATTAAGCCGTTCTATCCATGTTTCAGGATTATCTACTAAACCGAGTAATGTAGCGGTTAGCATATCGCCGGCAATACCCATTTGGCAATCTAAAAATAGTCGTTTCATTTACTTTCACCTATCTGATTAATCATGTTCGCCGTATAAGCAGCACCAAACCCATTGTCTATATTAACAACGGTAACACCACTGGCACAAGAGTTGAGCATAGATAAAAGCGCCGTAACACCACCAAATGCGGTTCCATAACCAACACTAGTTGGTACGGCGATAACAGGTACATCCACAAGGCCACCAACAACACTTGCTAAAGCCCCTTCCATACCGGCAATGACAACGATAACCTTAGCAGACATAATAGTATCTAAATGTTGTAACAAACGATGAATACCCGCCACACCTACGTCAAAAATTCGATTGACCGTATTACCATAAAATTCAGCTGTAATAGCACATTCTTCAGCCACTTTATAATCACTTGTACCGCCGGTAACAATAGCTATACTTGACTCTGTTTTCTTCGTAGGCATATCACCAGTGTAGCCGATATGAGCATCCTTGATATATGTCAAGGAATGGTGTTCTTGAACCTCTGCAGCCACATCAGGTGCTAAGCGTGTAATCAATATATGACCTTGCCCATTAGACTGCATGGAGGAGATAATACCCACGATTTGTTCACTAGTTTTACCGGCGCCATATATAACCTCCGGAACACCTTGTCGTAATTGACGATGTAAATCAACGTTGGCATACCCTAAATCCTCTATCGGTTTCATTTTTAGCTTTAATAAGGCTGCATCCACATCTACCTGTCCATTTTTTACTTTCTCCAAAAGGGATCTTATAGTATCGCTCATGAACGCACCTCTAAATCTAATACAACATCATCAAACATAGATTTAAAAAATATGAGAATCTCAATCCTATTCTTAATAACAATAGCAATTTGATTCTCTGGGACTTGAATTTTAGCAGTATTTCCTATCAGACGAACACGAAAATCTGATAGACCTAAGGAAAACAAATACCCTTCCGCTCGTTCAATGTGTTCTAAATCATGACCTGTTATACGTTGTCCCGCTTGAAATCTTGTAGCTAAACAAGCATAGGATGGTTTATTCCACGTAAACAAATTGGCTTGATGAGCTAAATCACGAATCATAGATTTTGTTAGATTACATTCTCGTAATGGCGACTTAACAGATAGCTCCGCTATTGCTTTCATACCTGGTCGATCTTCCACATCATCACTCGCATTGGTTCCATCACATAAAACCGTAAAACCATCACGTTTAGCATGTTCACTTATCGTTGTGAATACATGATGTTTACAGTAATAACAACGGTCACTTGGATTGCTCATTACATCATCATGTACAAGCACATTAATATCTATAATTTCTAGAGGAATACCAATAAACTCGGCAATTTTCTTTGCATCTTCTAATTCAAACTGTGGCACAAACTGAGATTTTACAGTATACGCTTTGCAAGGAATACCTGATTTTTTTGCGGCATATGCTAAATAAGATGAGTCTACCCCGCCAGATAAAGCTACTGCAACATTATCAAAGCTATTTATATAATCTATTAATTTCATAATATGCAATCCTTTAATAGGTTTCTATACTCTTTAATTTATAAAAATAAAATAGAGTTACCCTAATAAGAACTCTATTACTACTATTACATTAAATTAAACAATTACTATTATATTTAGTATAAATTGTTTTATAGATATTTTCTAACTCATAAAAAAGATAAATATTTATGTATTAAATTACATTTTTTCTATATAAGAAAACCACTTATCATAAATAGGTTTATCTCCCCTATTAAAAATAAGTGGTTTATAATTCATAAAAATTTATGATAAGCAATCATATAAATAATGTCCAAGTAATTTATTAGAACACTTTATAAACTCATCAAAAATTTTACACTTTGTAATTGTTTTCCTATTTCATGTTCACAATAAGAAAATAGTAATTTTTCTAATTCTTTCCATACAGTTCTAGGAAGTTCAATAGGCGCTGTATCACCCCATTGATAAGCCAACATATTTGGCATCGCTTTGCGTAATGCAATAGATGGATTCATATGCGTATGCAAACGTAATTCGTTCCAAAATAAATCAATTCCATCTCCTGTAGCAAATGCTTCCTGCTGTGGCATTATACCTGCTAACGACAACATCTGCCATCCCAATATGATGGTCCCTAGTCGTACATTTCTTTGCCGTATGGATTTAGAATAGTTGACCACAGCATCGAATACCTTACGATCTACATCATACAACGCAAAAAGTTCTTGTATAAGTTCACTAGCTACAGAGGCATAGGCAATATTATCTAAATTCGTATCAAGTGATTCTACCACATAGGACCCATCAATTTGGGTAACTTTCACAAATTCTCCATCCTGTACAACTGTAATATACATAGCACTGAATGGACGTAGATAGGAAGCATTGCGCAATGTTTGTAGTCGTTTATGTGGTATAGATGCCTTAATAATACCTAACGATGGAGTTATAAAAGTAAATACTGAATAAAGCTTATATTTTTTTCGACTCACTACGATAGCAGGTGTATTAAATCCTCCATTAAGATTATTCATGATTATCTTCCGGTACAGGTTCTAATTCCGGTAAAGGAGTCACTCGCAATCGAGAAATACGATATCCTTGCATCTTAATGACTTCAAAAGTATATCCATAAGCATCTACAGTATCACCTACGATTGGAGTACGTTCTAATAAACCAAAAATATATCCACCAATTGTATCAGAATCAGAATCCTCAATATGAATATTCATCATTTCAGATACTTCATCCACAAGAACCTTACCATCAAACTCAAAGGAACCATCTGCATAGCTCATCGTTGCTGGTAAATGGGATTCATGTTCGTCTTGAATATCCCCGACCAATTCCTCAATGATATCTTCTAATCCTACTAGACCTACCATACCACCATATTCATCGACAACAACAGCTTGATAAATACGACGAGTCCGCATATATTGCAACAAAGTAGAAAGTTTCATAACTTCAGGAACAGTTAAAATATCGCGTTTAATATTACGCAAATCTTTTCTAGCTTGATTCTGACGTTCCATCAAATCCTTAATGTGTACAAGGCCTACAATATGATCTTTATCTTCCACACACAATGGGTATCTTGTATGCGACGTAGACCGAATTACCTTCATGGCTTCATCATATCCATCTTCCACAAAAATACAGTCCACATCTTGGCGTGGCACCATAACCTCTTTTGCCATACGTTCCACAAAATTAAATACATTATCTATCAACTCAGATTCTACTTGATTTAACTGACCTTCTTCATGACTTCGAGAAATCATCATACGTAGTTCCTCTTCAGTGTATACAAGGTCTAATTCAGTTAAGTATTTTGTTTGGTAAAACTTAAGGATACAATTGGATATTTTACTAGCTAACCAAACAAAAGGATATACAATGCGACCAACTCCAACAACAATACGGCTATGCATATTGACATACTTTGTAGGAAATGATAACCCCAATGCTTTTGGTACGATTTCACCAAAAATAAGTACGATAAGGCTAATGATGATTAGCAATAAAAGGTCCAAAATATGATGAACCCATGTACCATGAATATTAAATACATCCATAATACCCGCTACAAAGCTATTAAAAATATATGTACCAGTCCCCGCTAAGGCGAGAATGAAAAAGAGTATAAGAAATTGTGTAGTATTTAAAAAGTACTCAGGATTTTGATAAAGCTTTAATAAAAATTGACGATCTTTCTCTAATAATATCGTCATATCCTCCACATGTTCTTTGCGCAAACGAGCAAAGGAAAATTTTGCAACAACTAAAAAGTTAATTAAGAAAATACATACTATGCCAAATAGAATCGGTAACAGGGCATCTATACTATCCATAATAATCCTTTCTATCGTAATGACACAACAAAATCTATTTTTTATAACCTAATTCTGAAAGCATACCAGATTTGTTACGCCAATCCTTCTTAACCTTAACCCATAAATCAAGATACACTTTTGTGGCTAATAGCTTTTGAATGTCCATGCGCGCTTCCGCACCAATCTTGCGTAGTAACGCACCTTTATTACCAATGATAATCCCCTTTTGAGAATCCCGTTCACAATAGATAGTAGCACGAATATAGGTTGTTCCATCATCACGGGTCTTCATTTCATCCACATCAACAGCAATAGCATGAGGGATTTCATCACGAGTAGACAATAAAATCTTTTCTCGAACGATATCGGAAATAATCAATCGTTCTGGTTGGTCCGTAATCATATCTTCTGGGAAGTATTGAGGACCTTCTGGCAAATATTTACCTAACACATTAAGCAATTCAGATAAATTTTCTTTATTCTTTGCCGAAATAGGGATGACACCAGTAAATGGATACGCATCTTGATAGGACACGATAGCTTCTAATACTTGTTCTTTTTGTAGTGTATCGATTTTATTGACTACGAGGAACACCGGTACTTTCACACGTTTCAATTGTTCAATGATGAAATTGTCCCCAGGGCCACGTTTTTCATTGCCTGCCACAACAAATAGAACAGCCTCTGTCTCTTTTAAGGATTCAATAGCTGCATCGACCATGAATTCACCTAATTTATGTTTTGGCTTATGTACACCGGGTGTATCCATGAATACGATTTGCTTCTCTTCATCAGTGTAAACACAAATAATGCGGTTACGCGTAGTCTGCGCCTTATCAGACACAATAGCAATCTTATCGCCTATTAAGGCATTAATCATCGTAGACTTGCCTACATTTGGTCGCCCTACAACAGCAACAAAACCGGATTTAAAATGTTCTGCTTTATTCATTATATGGTTGATCCTCTCGTACATACCCTAAATTAGAAAGCACAAATTCTTCTTCTGTGCGCATTTCTTTTTTATCTTCATCGGTCATATGGTCATAGCCTAAGATATGCAAACAACTATGTGTTGTCAAATAGGCTAATTCCCGTTCAAAACTATGTCCGTATTCGATGGCTTGTTCATGAGCTCGCTCTAAGGAAAGTATCATATCCCCCAATAGATGATGTTCTTCTTCACTACCTTCATAATCGTCCCCTTCATTAAGGGCAAAAGACAATACATCTGTGGGCCGATCAATGCCACGATACTCTTTATTGAGTTCATGAATTTTCTTATTATCACATAACAGAATGCTTAGTTCATCATCTTCGAGTCCATATACACGGCTCACTTCATCGCAAACCTTTCGTATAACCTCTTCAATCTTAGCATCTCGGGCTATACCATCATCATAACTAATTTGTATATGCATAATTCTTATTCTTCCTTTGAAAGCTTTTGATGGTACGCATCATAGGCTTTAACAATACGACCTACCAAATCATGACGCACCACATCTTGATCCGTAAAGTAAACCATATGAATGCCCGGCACTCGTTTTAATACCTTTTCTGCTTCATATAAACCAGAAGTTACACGAGGCGGCAAGTCAATTTGTGTTTTATCACCATTGACGACCATTTTAGAGTTATTACCTAAACGTGTTAAAAACATCTTCATTTGTTCTGCCGTCGTATTCTGTGCTTCATCCAAGATAACAAATGCATTCTCCAGTGTACGACCACGCATATACGCTAGTGGTGCTACCTCGATTGTGCCCCGCTCCATAAATCGTTGAACTTGTTCAATACCAAACATTTCGTGCAACGCATCATACAAGGGACGTAAATATGGGTCTACTTTATCTTGCAATTCTCCAGGTAAGAATCCGAGCCGTTCACCAGCCTCTACGGCAGGTCGCGTCAAAATAATCTTATCTACATTACGATTCTTTAAGTAAAATGCTGCCAATGCAACAGACAAAAAGGTTTTACCTGTACCAGCAGGACCGATGCCAAAAGTAATCGTATTCTTTCGAATACTATCTACATATTGCTTTTGACCTTCCGTCTTTGGCGTAATACTTTTACCACGCATTGTTACTGATAATGTATCTTCAAACATAGTATGAAGAGCATCACCCTTGCCATTCATGACCATCTTAGCCGCAATGCGGACCTGAGATTCTGTGATTGTGCTACCTTCTTTATATAAAAATACTAATTCCTCTAGGGTACGGTATAGAGCATCTACATACATATCATCACCCTTTATAACAACCGTATCTCCACGCGATACGATATCTACAGGGATGACCTCATTCATCATTTGTAAATATCTATTATGTTGACCTAGTATAGATTGTGCTAAGTCATAGGTAGGAAAGGTAAATACCCGTTCGCTCATGCTTGTCCCCCATCTATAAATTTACGTACTGCTTTACCATTTAAATAATCACATAAATCGCCTTGATGTGCATCTAGTTCATCCATCATATCATCAATTAAATCCTGTACACGCCACCAGCCCATAGACCAATTGGTGAATAATGTATTATCCTCTGGAGCACGACCCACTAATCGTTGCAATACGATATCTGGATGGAGATGGCGTAAAAACTGAACAACACGCTCTGCATACTCCTCGGCACTAATCAAGGTAATTTGACCTTCTTCATACCATTTAGCCATCAATGTATGTTTCACAATATACAAAGCATGTAACTTTACTTGATCAACCCCAAGAGACGATAAAATCTTGGCCCCTTCAATGGTATCCTCCATCGTATCCCATGGCAAATTGACAATCATATGTGTGGTCACATTAAATTCATAGCGCTTAATGCGGAGCACCGCATCGATAAACTGCGCTAAATCATGGCCCCGATTGATTTTCTCAAGTGTATGATAATTAACAGTTTGCAATCCTAACTCAATATAAATATCCTTATGAAACCGCTGTTGTATGTCCTGTAATACATCTAAATACTCATTAGAAATACAATCAGGTCTCGTAGCGATTGCAATCCCTACGGCTTCATCAATACAACCTTGTTCCATATAGGATTTAAAATCCTCTAATGGTAAATAGGTATTACTAAAATTTTGATAATAAGGAATAAATTTCTTCGCCTTATATTTAGGGCCAATATGTGCAATATTTTCCTTTAATTGCATGCGCACCGTCATCCATGCAGGTCTATTTTCATAACCTGCGCCGATTTCTCCACAGAATGTACAGCCCCCAACACCAGCTGACCCATCTCGATTAGGACAGGTTAACGGTAATGCAACAGGTAATTTATATACCTTTTCACCATATGTTTCTTTATAAAATTTTGACACCATCCGGTACCGTTTCGGTCTCGTTGTATCTGACATAACACTCCTCTATATCATTGTATGTTTTCAGGGCGAATAAATGGGGCTACCTCTTGATTCACATCTATGATCACTGTGAAAGTCCCTTCTGGAATATGTTGAATTCCTAAATAAGATGCTGTTTCACGGCTCATGGTCATTTCCACATATTGCTGGCGAATTTTACGCCATTCTTTAAAAGTATAATTGGGAATAAATGTAGACGCAATCTCTTCATTGCGCCAAAACGCTTCGCCTACTTGTAGCAATTCCTTTGTTTGTTTAGGCAATCCTACTACTTCGCTACGCACCTTACCACGATAACTTACCAATGTATCATATTGCAATAACTCTGCAGCTATCGTATCACCTTTTGCAAGGAAGAAACGATATAAGAATTCAATTTGGTCTATATCCTTAAGATTAACCTTGTGATTACCTTCCTTGAGCCATGCACGTGTCATGTCACAAAAATAGGTAAATGCATCTGTTTCACCGTGAATCAATTGTTGTCCGATATAACCAAAGGTCGTTCTAAAGCGCTCACTATTATAAAAACGCTCAAATACATCTTCAAAATATTTCAAGAAACGTACTTCATCATAAGGTAATACATGCGTACTCAAAACCTCATATGGTGCCAACGGATCTGCTACGTACTTGTATTCACTCATTCGTCGTACACCAGATCCTTTTAGTAATTTTAAGAATCCTATTTGTAATGCATGAGGTTGTAAGCTAAATAGATCGTTAAAAGATTGTCCAAATCGATTAAAATCCTCGTGAGGCAATCCTACAATAAGATCCATGTGAACATGCGTACGTCCTGCTTGAATAATAGGACGTATAGATTTTTGGATGTATGGCCAATCATTATAGCGATTAATAGCATCCAATGTTTTCTTGTGTGTGCTTTGTACACCTACCTCGATTTGAATGCGTCCAGGTGGCGTTTCACAAAGAATGTTGGTTTCCCACTCTGTCATAAGCTCCGGTTCCATTTCTAAGTGGAAATTCATATCTGTATCGCTATCTCTCATGAACTCCATAAGTGGTCTATGATGATGCGGTGCACAGTTAAAGGTGCGGTCTACAAATTTTACTTGCTTCACACCATGATCAATAAACCATTGCAATTCTTCTAATGTCCGCTCTTGAGGAAAGAATCGTACAGTATTCTTATTACCCGACAAACAGTACTGACAAGAAAAAGGACAACCACGAGAGGATTCATAATAAATAATCTTATGCTCTAAATCGTCCATATCTTCCTCTGTATATGGGAATGGTATGGTAGATAAATCACGAACCTCTACGGCCTCTGCCGAGCCTAAAATACTACCATTCCTACGTCCCCTCACACCGGGAATCACAGGGTCTAACCCATCATTACCAAGTTGTAATGCCGTTACAAGGGCATGGAATGCTTCCTCGCCCTCACCTTGTACAATATAATCGATATTCGGACATCGTTCTAATAGTTCATCAGCTGTGAAAGAAACCTCTGGTCCGCCCAATACTATTTTAATATCTGGTCGTACGGCTTTCACCATGTCCACCACATGCAAGGTCATTTCAATATTCCAAATGTAGCAGGCAAAACCTAGAACATCGATATCATGCTCTGTAATGTCGCTGAGAATATGCAAAACAGGCATATTAATAGTATATTCCACTATATCGTATGCCTGTCCATGGGCTTCACCATAAGCCTTGAGATATCTCAAGGCAAGTGAAGAATGTATAAATTTTGAGTTTAATGTTGATAGAACTACGTTCATAGTACCCCTTTAGCATCATCGAATGGACTTGCCACCGTCTTGTCATAATAGATATATTATACCATTAAAACAAGCCTAAGATAAAGGAGATAATAGCCCCTACTAGGACTACTACACCAACGATTGACAAGATGATGCCCCCGAAAAATACGATAGCTGCTAAGATTGCAGCTAATACAATAATCATAATGATACGGCTTAGCCAACTAGAACCGCCAAAATGATATACTTTCACGCGAGGACCATAATCTTGAAATTGATCATACTGTGTACGTTCATTTTGTTCGTAAGAGGGCGTCGTTTCTACATGTACGGACTCGCCCGATTCATCGATAGTAACACCATCAAAATCACGGCGCTCTGTATCGCTTAGGACACGCGTCTTAGTTTCTTGTTCTTTATTTTCATTCATTGTATATTGGTTATTCATGATATATTCCTTATCACAAAACTATTAATCAATTTTATACAATTTATTATACCATAATAGTCATGAAAACAAAATATCCCCTATGATAAATATACCATAGAGGACAATTCGTTTATGCAATATTAAGATGAACTAAGTCAAGACAGTCTTAGTCGTTTAAGAATTTTTGTAATAATTGGTTAACCATACCAGGGTTAGCACGGCCTTTAGATTCTTTCATAACTTGACCTACCAAGAAACCGATAGCTTTGCCATTACCGCCCTTAAAGTCAGCCACTGGTTGTGGGTTATTAGCGATAACTTGTTTTACGATTTCTTCAATAGCGCCAGTATCTGTAATTTGAACAAGACCTTCTTCTTTTACGATAGCATCAGCATCCTTGCCGGATTCCCACATGGATACGATAACTTTTTTTGCAATTTTACCAGAAATGGTTCCTTTTTCGATAAGAGCAATCATACCGGCCAAGTTTTCAGGGCTTACCTTAGATTCACCAAATGTTAAACCGCTCTCATTGATCATCTTAGACAAGTCACCAAGCATCCAGTTAGCCACAGTCTTAGGATCTGCGCCAGCTTTCACAGCTGCATCTAAATAATCAGCCGTCTTACGAGCCATGGTGAGAATGGTTGCATCTTCACGAGACAAGCCATATTCGGATACAAAGCGCGCAATTTTAGCGTCTTGTAACTCAGGCAAAGAACGACGTACTTCTTCGATTTTTTCGTCCGTAATTACGATTGGTACCAAGTCTGGTTCTGGGAAGTAACGGTAATCATTTTCTTCGTCCTTTTTACGCATACCAAGAGTAATACCTTGTGCATCGTCCCACGTACGTGTTTCTTGGTCTACTTTGCCGCCTGCTTCGATAAGCTTAGCTTGACGCAATGCTTCGTACTCAACAACCTTTTGAATAGCTGTTAAGGAGTTAACGTTTTTAGTTTCTGTACGTGTACCAAATTCTTTGGAGCCACGAAGGCGTACGGATACGTTACAGTCACCACGCAAGGAACCTTCTTCCATACGACCGTCAGATACTTCTAAGTATTGCAAAATAGAACGCAATTTTTCAACGTATGCTCTCGCTTCTGAACCAGAGCGAATATCTGGTTCAGATACGATTTCAAGAAGCGGTACGCCTGTACGGTTATAGTCAACATTAGAAGAATTGGAGTCGGAAATCGTATTACCGCTATGAACCAATTTACCAGCATCTTCTTCCATGTGAATACGTGTAATACCGATGCGTTTAGTTTCACCATTTACTTCAATGTCTAAGTGACCATTCAAGCAAATTGGCAAATCGTATTGAGATGTTTGATAGTTTTTAGGCAAATCAGGATAGTAATAGTTTTTACGGTCAAATTTGTTGAATTTAAGAATTTCACAATTCAACGCTAAACCTACTTTGATAGCAAATTCTACTACTTGTTTATTCAACACAGGCATAGCACCAGGTAAGCCGAGACATACTGGGCATACATGTGTATTTTGATCACCGCCGAATTCAGTGGTACAACCACAGAAGATTTTAGACTTAGTCTTAAGCTCTGTATGAACCTCTAAACCAACGACTGTTTCGTATTTACTACTCATAGAGAAACCTCCCCAGTTGGTGCTACTAATTGACAATCTGGACGTGCTTGTTCAAAGGTGAAAGCTGCACGTAACAATGTTTCTTCGCCCATTGCAGGACCCAATAATTGCAAGCCAATTGGCAAATTATCACTGCTCATCCCCGCAGGAATGCTAATACCAGGAATACCTGCTAAGTTAGCTGGAACTGTACAAATATCTTCTAAGTACATAGCCAATGGATCATTGATTTTTTCACCAAACTTATACGCTGTATTAGGGGCTGTTGGAGCCAATAACAAATCAACCTTGGAGAAGGCTGCATCAAATTCATTTTTGATAACTCGACGTACTTTAAGAGCTTTCAAATAATACGCATCATAATAACCTGCACTCAATACATAAGTACCGAGCAAGATACGACGTTGTACTTCTGGGCCAAAGCCTTCTGTACGAGTTTTAGTAGACATTTCTACCAAATTATCTGCAGGCACACGCAAACCATAGCTTACTCCATCATAACGAGCCAAGTTAGAACTTGCTTCTGCCAATGCGATAATATAGTACGCAGACAAAGCATATTTTGTGCTAGGCAAGGAAACCTCAACGATTTCAGCCCCTAATTTTTTATATGTTTCAATTGCTTCATCGATAGCCTTGCGCACTTCTACATTAAGACCATCGCCAAAGAATTCTTTTGGTACACCAATTTTTAAATTCTTAACATCGTTTACAAGTGCTTTTGTATAATCTACACGTTGCCCCGGAATAGATGTAGAGTCTTTAGGATCATGACCAGCAATGGCATTTAAAACCAACGCTGCATCAGTTACGTCCCGTGTAACAGGTCCAATTTGATCCAAAGAGGATGCAAAGGCAATCAAACCATAACGAGATACATTACCATAGGTTGGTTTCATACCTACCACACCACAGAAAGATGCTGGTTGACGGATAGAACCACCTGTATCGGAGCCTAATGCCCAAATAGCAGAGCCGCTAGATACGGCAGCTGCACTACCACCAGAGGAACCACCTGGTACACACTCCAAATTCCATGGATTAGCCGTTTTAGCTAATGCGGAATTTTCTGTAGAACCGCCCATGGCGAATTCATCCATGTTAAGCTTACCTAAGCTAACTAAGTGATTAGCATGTAATCTCTCAATAACAGATGCGTTATATGGAGGAATGAAATGTTCCAACATTTTGGATGCACATGTAGCAGGTTGATCTTTAATACAAATATTATCCTTAATAGCGCCAGGAATACCTGCTAATGGGGAAATAGCTTCACCCTTTGCAATAGCTTCATCAACAGCTTTAGCAGACTCTAATGCTAATTCGTGGGAATCAGATAAATACGTATGTACCTCTGGTTCCACTTTTGCTTTGTGACTAATTACTGCATTTGTTAATTCTATAGCACTGATTTCTTTGTTCACTAATTTAGTGTGTAATTCATGAATTGTTGCCACAGTGAAACCTCCTATTCTTGTACAACGCGCGGTACTTTAAAGTACCCATCTTCTTCTTCAGGTGCATTAGACAATGCTAAGTCGTGATCTAAAGAAGGTTTAGTTTCATCTTCTCTAAATACATTATGCAAAGGAACAGCATGAGCCATTACTTCTACATCATCTAATTCTAATTCATTTAATTCTGCTACATACGTTAAGATATCGGACAATTCCTTCTCAACGCTAGCCATTTTATCTTCTTTTACTTCTAATCGGGACAGTAAAGCGATTTTTTTTATTTCCTCTTGGCTGATTTTCATCGGTCCACATCCTTTCATATCTTTTAATTATAAAGCATATGACATATATTTTCAAAATAAAGGATTAGTTTTCACCTAAATCTTTAAGTAATGCTATAAATTCTTCTTCGTTGATAACGCGAATACCGAGCTCGTTTGCCTTTGTCAATTTACTACCGCTATCTTCACCGGCAACGACTAGGGTTGTCTTTTTAGACACAGAGCCTGTTACTTTCGCACCATGTTTTTCTAATAATTTACCAGCTTCGTTACGCCCCATAACATCCAGTTTACCAGTAAGAACGACAATTTCTCCGTCCATTTCATTACCAGCAGCTTCTTGCACATCTACGTCCATTTTTAAACCAGCTGTAATTAAGCCATTGATAATTTCAATATGTTGCGGATCCTCACGATACTCAATGATGCTATCCGCCATTGTTGGTCCAATTTCTTCAACAGCCACTAATTCTTCCTTGGTAATTGTTAGGAATCTATCCATAGATTTAACAACATTAGCAATTGTGCTAGCCGCTTTAGATCCAATCAATCGAATGCCAAGGCCAAATAGCACCCGATCTAATCCACGCGATTTAGAATCTGAAATAGCTTTTACAAGATTATCTGCCGATTTTTTCCCCATCCGATCCATTGACATAATCGTTTCTGTAGTCAAATGATATAAATCAACTACATTGGTAATCAATTTTTCATTAATCAAATTTTCTACAATACTTGGACCAAGGCCATCGATATTCATCGCATCGCGAGATGCAAAGTGAATAATTTGTTCCTTTTCAATAGCAGGACAATGTTTATTGGTACAGCGAATAGCCGCTTCACCTTCGCGGCGTACTGCTGGACTTTCACAAACAGGACAATGATTAGGAATTGTGAAAGGTACTTCACTACCGGTACGTTTCTCTGGCAATACGCGAATAACCTCTGGAATAATTTCAGCCGCCTTATGAATGAGAACATGATCACCAATGCGAATATCCTTTTCAGTGATGAAATCTTGATTATGTAATGTAACACGGCTCACATTAGTACCAGATACAAATACTGGCTCTAGTTCACCAGTTGGTGTCAATACGCCGGTACGGCCTACATTGATGGTAATATCTTTGATAATCGTTTCCACCTCTTCTGGAGGATATTTATAGGCGGTAGCCCACTTAGGATCTTTAGCCGTCGAGCCTAATACTTCTTGGTCATCAAAGTCATTAACCTTAATAACCATACCATCTGTATCATATGGCAATTCATGGCGTTTTTCGCCCCAATAATTAATGGCCTCAATTACTTCGTCTACTGTCTTACATACGCGATAATGTGGGTTCACAGAGAAATGAAAATTCTCTAATGTATGTAACAATTCCTCTTGTGTATGGATATTAGCTCCGCTTTCAGAACCAATAGCATAAGCAAAGAATGCAAGATTTCGACTTGCTGTAATAGCAGGGTCCTGTTGTCGCAAGGAACCTGCCGCTGCATTGCGAGGATTAACAAAGGTAGGTAACCCTTCTTCATCGCGTTCCTCATTGATACGCTTAAATTCGCTATGTGGCATGTACGCTTCACCGCGAATTTCAATAAACTCAGGCGCATTTTCTAAATATAAAGGAATGGATTTGATGGTACGTACATTGGCTGTTACATCTTCCCCCACCTTACCATCACCGCGTGTGACGGCACGAACAAAGCTACCATTCTCATAGTGTAAATTAACAGCTAATCCATCAATTTTCAACTCCACCACATAAGCCTTTGTCTGATGTCCCAATTCCTTCGTTACCCGTTGGTCAAAGGCACGCACTTCATCCGGACTAAACACATTGGATAAGCTGAGCATAGGTCTACCATGGACTACTTTTTCAAAGGGACCATCCGCCTTGATGCCAACCCGCTGTGTCGGAGACGATGGCACAATATATTCAGGATGTGCCGTTTCTAAATCCACAAGTTCACGATATTTGTGATCATACTCAAAATCACTCATAGTTGGTGCATCTTTTACATAGTATAAATACTGCGCATGAGTCAATTCTTTTTGTAATTGTTCTATTCTATCTTTAGGATTCATAATTATCCTCTATATCATACAATGATTTAACCTTTTTTTACCGGTGCAAACTTAGCCATAACTACCCGAACACCTTGTGTAGGGAATTCAATGGTCAGCTTCATGCCAGCCCCCTCACCAGAAACATTGACGACCTTACCATTTCCCCATTTACTGTGAATAGCAGTATCCCCAACCTTCCAATCAGCAATAACTTCATTGCGAATAATCGGTTTTGTTACTGGACGACTAGCTACAGACATATGTCTTGGTACTGTTGGTTTGATATCATCAGGAATTTTACGTTTTGCACGTAAACTATCAACTAATTCAGCAGGAATTTCATCGATAAAGCGCGATGGTAAATAACTGCTAGTACGACCAAATACGGTACGAGTTGTAGCATTAGAAATGTATAATTCCTTCTCAGCACGCGTAATCCCTACATACGCAAGGCGTCGTTCTTCTTCGATTTCCTCTGGATTCATCAAGGTACGACTATGTGGGAATAACCCCTCTTCTAAGCCACCAAGAAATACAATAGGGAATTCAAGACCTTTCGCCGCATGCAATGTCATCAAGGTAACCTTAGATTCTTCTTGTTCAAAAGAATCTACATCGTTTACTAAGGCCACTTGTTCTAAGAAATCCTCAACAGTACCTGTAGGATTCGTATCCTGGAAATCCTTAGCTACAGATAACAATTCACCAATATTTTCTGCCCGCGCTTGATCCTGTGGATCTGTACTTTCCTCTAGTTGAGCCAAGTATCCAGTTCGATCAAGAATAGCTTCTAAAATATCAAGGACGGATTTATCATCCATTTCTGCAACAAGCGTAAAAATTAAAACACCAAACTCTTCAAGTTTTTCCTTTGTTTTACCCTTAATAGTATCAACCAAATGCAATTGTGTTAAGGTCATAAATAAAGATGTAACATTTTCACGAGCATAGTCTTGTAATTTAGATACCGTAGTAGCACCGATACTACGCTTTGGTACATTGATAATACGCAACAAACTTAAATCATCGAATGGATTATATAATACGCGCAAATAGGCGAGCACGTCTTTAATTTCTTTTCTATCATAGAACTTCGTACCACCTACCATAGTGTACGGTAAGGCGCGTTTAATCAATGCTTCTTCTAGTACACGGGATTGTGCATTAGTACGATACAAGATTGCCATATCACCATACGGTACGCCATGAATATCGTGTTTTTTTACAATTGTATCGCCTATGAAAGCAGCCTCTTCATGTTCTGATTGGGCCGTAAAGTGCTGAATTTTAGCGCCTTCTACCTTATCAGTCCAAAGATTCTTTTCTGGACGTCCTTCATTATTATCGATAACCGCATTGGCTGCATCCAAGATAATCTTGGTAGAACGATAATTCTGCTCTAATTTAATAGATGTACAATTTGGATAATCCTTTTCGAAATCGAGGATATTTTGAATATCTGCACCACGCCATGCATAAATACTTTGATCAGCATCACCTACGACGGCGATATTCTTCCAATGAGATGATAATAAATAAGCCAATAAATATTGAGCGTGGTTCGTATCTTGATACTCGTCAATCATAACATATCTAAAACGTTTGCTGTATTTTTCCAACACGGCAGCGTTAGACTGTAATAATTTAACCGCTACGAGTAAAAGATCATCGAAGTCTAAAGCATTATTTTTACGCAACTCTCGTTCGTAGTACTCATATACATCAGCTACCTTTTGTTGGTAAAAATCTCGTGCTTGTTTTCTATAATCAGAAGCAAACATTAACTTATTTTTTGCATCAGATATAGCACTGATCATAGCACCTACAGGATAGTATTTATCGTCTAGATTAAGAGCCTTCAAGGCTGCTTTTATAACAACTTGAGAGTCAGATGTATCATAAATTGTAAAATTACTGTTATAACCCAAAAAATTATCTAATTCAAAGCGTAAAAATTTAGCACAAAAGCTGTGGAACGTACTTAGCCAAATTCGATTAGCTACATCACCAACAAGTCCTTCAACACGGCTTTTCATTTCCTTAGCCGCCTTATTGGTAAATGTGATGGCTAAGATTTCATAAGGATTTACACCTTGAGCCAATAAATATGCTATACGTACAGTTAATACCTTTGTTTTCCCTGATCCTGCACCTGCTAAAATCAATAGGGGGCCTTCGGTATGTTGTACGGCTTGTTGTTGCTCCCGATTCAAGCCATCTAACAATGATTGCATGGTATCTCCTTATCTATAACATAAAATGAGTAATTATAAATGACCATTACATATAATAAAAACGTTGCAAATGCAACGTTTTTATTACCATGATTATATCCTTTATTATTTCATAGCTCCTAAAATTGGAGGTACAATTTGTTTCTTACGAGACATTGTATTTGGTAAGAATACAGCATTATCCTTTACATTTTTACCAAATGCGTTAACCACAACAGATTCTACATCACCGCTATAAATCAATGTTGTGCTTTCATCAAGAATATTGGTAACCATAATATAAGATGCAGCATAGCCGTTAGCCGTACGAAGATCTTCTAAAGCAGCTACTAATTCAGCTTGTTTGGCCAACACATCAGTTGTATCCATAACGGAAATTTGACCGATAGAAATTGTTTGACCTGCTTCAGAGAATTCCTTCATATCTGTACGCACGATTTCATCGTTTGTTAAATCAGATATATCTGCACCAGCTTTCAACATGTCTAAACCATAGGATTCAATATCCACACCAGCGATGGCAGCTAGTTTATGAGCCATTTCCTTGTCTGTTTCTGTACATGTTGGAGAGCGGAACAATACAGTGTCAGAAATAATAGCAGACAACATTAAACCAGCAATATTCTTAGGAATCTCTTGATTATTTTCAATGTAAAGTTTAGTTAAAATTGTATTTGTGCAGCCTACTGGTTCCATGCGAATGAATACAGGACCATCTGTTTCAAAGTCACCAATACGATGATGATCGATAACACCACACATATTCATAGATTTATAACCATCGATAATTTGTTTAGATTCATTATGGTCAGTTAAATATAAATTACCACCATTAGGAGCGAACTCTTCCCAATTTGTAACGATTTGTGGATGTTCAAAACCAAAATGCTGTAATACGTATTTGGTTTCTTTATTAGCATCACCAGCACATACAGGTGTTGCAGGTGTTCCCATTTGTGTTAATAAATTAGCATAGGAAATAGCAGAACAAATAGAATCAGTATCAGGGCTTTTATGACCAGCTACAAAAGTTTTTACATCACTCATGTTAATACCTCTTTGATATAAATATTTTACAATATCGCTTATGCGATAAATAATCGTTTTAACTAGGATATTATACCATAAAACATCTAAAAAAACACGCCTATAAGCCATGTTATAAGCGTGTTTTATTTGTGTTATGAAATTTGGATTTAGTGATTCTTTTTACGTTTTGTAAAGAATCCAGGGCCAATCTTTTCAATAATGATGAAAAGCATTGGAATAATGAAAATACCAAAGAACGTAGCAGTTGTCATACCTGCTACTACTGTGATACCCATCGATGTACGAGCACCAGAACCTGCACCAGTAGAGATAGCCAATGGTAATACACCAAAGATGAATGCAAAAGATGTCATCAAGATTGGACGTAAACGTATCTTAGCCGCTTCGATAGCCGCATCTACGATATCCATACCTCGTTCATCAACACGAATCTTAGCATATTCGATAATCAGGATAGCATTTTTAGCAGCCAAACCTACTAAAGTTAACAAACCAATTTGCATATAAATATCATTAGCTAACTGGAATTTTCCGGTAAAGTCCAATAAGAATGGTATTAACGCTGCACCAATCATACCAGATGGTACAGAGAATAATACAGCAAATGGAACCTTCCAAGACTCATACAATGCAGCAAGAATTAAGAATACAAATGTTAAACCAAGACCTAGAATGAATAATGTTTGAGAACCAGCTTTTAACTCTTCACGAGTTTGACCGCCCCAATCATACGTATAACCTTGTGGTAATGTTTTAGCAGCTGCCTCTTTTAATGCTGTAATAGCATCACCAGATGAGTAACCACGGGCTTGAGAACCGCCAATTTGTACAGCCATCGCATTATCGAAACGCGTAATGGAAGAAGGTGTACCTGTCTTTTCTTTTGTAATGTAATTAGCAATGGAAACCATTTGTCCTTTGCTATTACGAACAGCTAACATATTCAAGTTATCTGCATTTTGACGGAATGCATCCTCGGCTTGAACAATAACCTTATAATTCTTACCATACGATGTGTAATCATTGACTTGAATACTACCATAGAAGCCTTGCAATGCTGTGAATATATCAGGTAAAGCTACACCATCTTGAGCTGCTTTTTCACGATTAATTTGGAATTGTAAAGAAGGCGTAGCCGTATCAAATGTTGTGTAAATGGTTTGAATAGCTGGATTAGTACGTGCTTCTGCAATAAATGCTTGTGCACGTTCAGCCATAACTTCTGGGCTATCCCCTGCCTTATTAATAATATACATTTGGAAACCACCAGTCTTACCAAGGCCAGGAATAGATGGTGGATTCAATGCTATTACACTTGCTTCTGGAATATTTTTGGCCGCAAAACCAAATACGGCACGAACCATAGCATTTACAGATTGATCAGAAGATTTACGTTCATCCCAATCTTTTAACACTGCAAAAGAAGCGCCAGCACTAGATTTTAGACCGCCACCTAACAGATCAAGCCCAGAAACAGTAAATACTTGTTCAACATTTTCTTTAACACCTGGAGTACCTTCTAAGAAATCTTTGATTTTATCTAGAGTTTCTACAGTACGTGCAGACGTTGCACCAGGCGGTTCATTTACCGCAATTAAGAAGTATCCACTATCTTCAGCCGGTACGAAACTCGTTGGCAAGAAATGGAATACAATCCCTGTGCCAGCAGCAAATACTAGTAATGTAATAACAGTTAAGCTCAAACGATGGCTCAAACGTGCTAATACCTTACCATACCAATCACTAAAACGTTCAAGGCCACGATTAAACTTATTAAGTTGACGATGAATAAAATCTTCATGTTCTTGTTGTACATGTGGTTTCAACATCGTCGCGCATAGAGCTGGTGTCAATACCAACGCAACAATAGCAGAAATAACGACAGAAACGGCAATGGTCAAAGCAAATTGCTTATATAAAATACCTGTCATACCACCCGTAAATGCAACTGGAATAAATACAGCAGATAGCACAAAAGCAATACCAATTACAGGGCCTTGTACATTCTTCATTGCTGCAATAGCTGCCTCTTTTGGTGCTAAACCATTATATTTTAATTCATATTCAACAGCCTCTACTACTACGATAGCATCATCGACTACAAGGCCGATAGCTAATACCATAGCAAATAACGTCAATGTATTAATAGAAAAGTTTAATAGAACAAATGCACCAAATGTACCGAGTAGAGATACTGGTACTGCAATCATAGGTATCAATGTAGAGCGCCAAGATTGCAAGAATACATATACTACAATAAGAACCAGCAACAATGCTTCGAAGAATGTGTGCTCTACTTCATTAATTGAAGCACGTACAAATTTAGTATTATCAACGAATTCATGATACTCTAGATCCTGTGGAAAAGATTTAGATTGCTCTGCTAAGATCTTTTGAACATTTGCAATCGTTTCTAATGCATTTGCATCATTTTGTAATGAAACCGCAAAGCCAGCCGTTGGACGATGCTCAACAAATAAAACTTCATCAGACGGAACATTTTTATCACGATACGAAGCTTTAGGTGAAAAATCATATCCCTTAGCCCCAACATCAATTCTAGCAATATCTTTTAAATGTAATATAGTACCATTAGAAGTTTTAATCGCAATATTACCAAATTGTTGTTCTGTTACAAGACGCCCATCAATTTTGATAGGATATTGGAATGCTTGTTCTCCATTGGTGGGATTTTTACCAACTGTACCAGCTGCCGCTTGTACATTTTGACTTTTAATAGCAGCTGTTACATCAGAAAGAGTAACCCCTGCTTTTTGCATTTTACTTGGATCTAACCATACACGCATAGCATAATCAGAGCCAAACTCCTGAACGGAACCTACACCCTTAACACCTTTAATAGCATCCATCAAATAGTTAGTACCATAGTTTTTAAGAAATGTACTATCAAATGTACCATTAGGAGAATTTAATGAAAAGATATATGCCATATCACCAGAGGATTTTGTAGTTGTCACACCAACTTGTTGAACCTCATAAGGTAATTGAGATAGCGCAGCTTGTACACGGTTTTGAGTATTTACCGTATCCATATCAGCATCACTACCTTGATTGAATTGCAGTGACAAGGAATATGTACCATTACTGGAACTTGTAGACGTCATATAGTCTAAATCTTGCACCCCTACAATTTGTGTTTCAATAACACTAGCCACCGTATCATTCACAACTTGTGCAGTAGCACCTGTATAAGCAGTACTAACTTGTACTGAGGGTGGAGAAATTTGTGGATATCGAGCTATCGGAAGGTTAACCATTGAAATCAATCCTGCCAATGTAATCATAATGGCGATAACAATGGCAAAGATAGGCCGATTAATAAAGAATTTCGACACGTCCTACCTCCTATTGTTTAGCTGTTTCAATTTGAGATTTAGTTAATTCTGTTGCTTGTACTTTTGCACCATTCTTAACCTTAGTTAAACCATCAACTACAATTTCATCACCATCTACAAGACCAGATTTAACAATTGTGAAAGCACCTGTAGTACCGCCAAGTTCAATAGCCTTTTGAGATACTGTACCATCTTGTCCAATGACATATACAAAGTTTTTATCCATAATTTGTACAATAGCTTTTGTTGGTACTAAAATGGCATTCGTCAATTGTTCACCAGGAGAAATAACGGTAGCAAACATATTAGGTAACAACAAATGATCAGGATTAGGGAAAGAAGCTTTCAAAATAAGCTTACCAGTGGAAGGATCTAATGTTCTTGCAGCTTGAACAACAGAACCTACACCGCTTTTATACTCTTCGCCATTAGCAAGTCGTAATTTTAAATTAGTACCACTTGTTTCGTCACCAGAACGACTATTCATAAATTCGAGATATTCTTGTTCAGTCATGCTAAATTCTACAAAAATAGGGTCTACAGAATCAATAGTTACCAACGTTGTAGAGCCTGCATTAACAAATGTACCTACATCAACAGCATCAATACTCAATGTGCCAGAATATGGAGCATATATAATAGTATCACCTAAATTATCTTGAGCAATTTTTAATGCTGCTTGTTGCGCTTCCACAGCTGCTTTAGCTTGTTCTGCAGCAGAACGTTGCGTATCCACTCGTTGACGTGCAATAGCATCTTGACTAGCCAAGGTTTCATAACGACCTAAATCAGTTTCAGCATTTTGATAATCTGCATTAGCTCTAGCTACATTTGCTTCTGCTGTTGCTACATTAGATTCATACTGACGAGAGTCAATACGGTATAATGGTTGACCAGCTACTACTTGGTCTCCCCCTTTAACATATTTTTCAACCACATATCCAGTCACACGGGCATGTACAGCCACTGAGTTCTCTGCTTTAATCGTACCAGTGTACGTTTGATCAACTTGCGCATTTTGCGATACGATTTTATATGAATTTACAGCCACATCAGTTCCTTGCTGCTGTTGGCTACCACAACCTGCTACCAGTAATGCTGATACTGTTAATACTGCTAACATGCGTGAATAACGAGACTTCATTACATGTTCTCCTTTTCATAACACTAAATTTATAAAATCCAAATTTATAAATATCTCAATATATTGTACTTTATTCCCCTACAATAGTCAAGATTTCCATACGTCATAAAGCACTTATAAAGCTAGATATTATCTATACTTTTATACATTTAGTTGTGTACAATCTCACACTATATTTTGTTGACTTTTACAACTAAATATGGAGAAAACAAAAAAATATCGAGAATATGAATCAAACAAATTGAATCTTATTCTCGATATATACATATCTGATATGGTGGAGATGAGGAGAGTCGAACTCCTGTCCAAAAGCGTTGCCATATAGACTTCTCCGAGCACAGTCTATGATTTAAATCTCAAGTACCTATCGCTCACAGACAAACTACAGTACTCCAGTTCATGTTGTCTCGCCTAATTCATATGAACGACTAAATTAAGCCAGCCTACGGTTTGACGTCCATTCACACTTGGTAGGCACAAGTATGAGGGACGTAGCTTATGCAGCTAATGCAAAATTTTCTTCTGCGTTTAAATGTTTTCCCACCGTTTAACGGCCCAATGGAACGCCGACTCGCTATCTATACCACACTCGCCCCTGTCGAAACCTTTACATCCCCATGGGTTTGATGGTTTATCTATCATACCCCTAATGTATATTCATGTCAACTAGTAATTCATGCAGCGATTGTGCGACATAATCAAGTTGCTCTTTGCTATGAGCAGCAGTCACCGTCATGCGGAGGCGACTTTCACCAACAGGAACCGTA
The DNA here is from genome assembly GCF_934230905.1 of uncultured Veillonella sp. Taxonomy (GTDB): domain Bacteria; phylum Bacillota; class Negativicutes; order Veillonellales; family Veillonellaceae; genus Veillonella. The sequence goes on from NZ_CAKQFJ010000006.1 coordinate 79,210, forward strand.
GGAGGCCGAATAGCAGTAATAATAATGCCTCGTTCTTCTAACTCACGGGCCAATGTTAAGGCTCGATCATTCTCGCCTACCACAATCGGGAATATCGGTGTTTCATCATCACAATCAATGCCCATAGCCTGTAATTTATATGCTATATACACAGTATTATCACGTAATGTATCGACCACAGATGGTTCATCTCGTACAATTCTTAGGGCCTCTAAAGCCGCACCGATATCCGCCGGGGACAAAGCTGTAGAAAATATAAAGCTACGACTATAGTTAATCAGGTATTCTATCAATTCCTTACGCCCCGCCACGTAGCCGCCAACAGAACCTAAGGCCTTGCTCAAGGTACCAAGCTGTACATCTACATCGGTAAGACCAAAATGATGAGCCGTACCTCGCCCATTTCCGATGACACCGGTCGCATGCGCATCATCTACCATAAGAAGAGCATTATATTCCTTACTTAACTCATACAGCCTATCTAATGGTGCAATATCTCCATCCATACTAAATACACCATCAGTAATGATCATTTTATACGCAGATTTATAATTCTTAAGAATATATTCAGCATGTTCTACATCTTTATGTTTATACCGCTCAATATGAGCTCCACTAAGGCGACATCCATCGATGATACTAGCATGGTTTAATTCATCACTAATGATAATACTATTTTTATCCATTAAAGCCGTAATCGTTCCTACGTTTGCCATATATCCAGTATTAAAAATAAGGGCTTGTTCTGTATTTTTAAAATCAGAAATTGCTGTTTCAAGTTCGTTAAACAATGGAAAAGATCCAGATGTAAGTCTTGCACCCCCAGATCCTGTACCATAGTGTTGAACTGCCTGTATAGCAGCTTGTTGTACACGTACATCATGAGTAAGACCTAAATAATTATTGGAAGCCATCATGATAAACTCTCGATTTCCACATTTAACTCGAACAGCATCTAGAGGTTCATAAAATTTAATACTTCTCTTATTCTGTGCTTGTTCTTTAGCAACTAATAGGTCCTTAAAATTTTGAAAATAATCCACGTTACCACCGTACCAATACTGTCGTATTTTCTAAATAATCAACTATCTCCTGAATGGGCTCATTTGAGTCAACGAAAAATACACGTCCACCAATAGGGTTACCCATTTTTTTCATATGCGGAATGCGATGATACACACCACCACAAGCTACATATCCAACTGTATAGTCTGGATCATCAGACCAGCATAATTCCCCAACAATTCCTGGACAAGACTGTACTTTTGTGGCTAATACCAGAGCTTCACGCATATGTACATTCATCGACCTATTTTCAGCCCCAGATGCATCCATATGACTCACACGTACACCACGAAGGTGATTAGCATCTAATCTTACACCGGTCTGAGCATCCATCAAAATGGCACCACGCATATTATCTGGCAATTTTTCTAATTCTATAAAAGAATTTTCTACTGCTTTATGACTCACAACAGACTGTAGTATTTCTTTAGCTAATTCATGTGAACTTTCTACCGATTTAGTTGTATGTTCCTCAATGTCTAAACAATCGACATACGTAATATCATTATCTGATACAGCATCTATACGAATATTAATAAAGTCTGATTTTCCTTTACTATGATGCAAAGCCCGATGAATTAAAGAAGATGCTACTGATTCCAATTCACATTCATTTACAATGCGTTCAGCCCCAGATATATGACGTCCCCCTTCTTCATGCGGACCACCTTCAGCACCACGCATACGTATACTATATAGCCCCATTATCGTACAACCCTTCTTAGTGCACCATGTGACGCTGCAGATACAACCTTTTTAAATACAGCTGTCATTATAGGAGCCACAATTGCAGTAAAAATCATACCAGGTACTGCGAGCATAACCATAGCTAAAGCACCTTTTCCAACGTAAATAGATAGTGTTAATCGAGCTACCGTCGAAGCAATAGGACCACTTAAAATAACGCCAAGCATATGATTCTTACAAATCCACAATAAGAAACCAACTACCAATCTAAACTGCATAGCTATAGCAACACTCAAAATATTTTGTGTCCCTAATGCTAGCCCGATAAGACTAGATAAACATCCACTAATGATGTACTTTTTAAAACCAAAAGCCGCACAAATTGCCACTGCAAGAGGTGCTGATAACTGAAACTCAATACCTGGCACAAGATTAGGGATTTTAATAGCTCCTAAAATTGTAATCATTGCTGTTAGAATACCAATCTCTGTGATTTGACGAATTTGACTCATAATGCACACCTCATCATAAACATATATTGTTAACTACAAAATATACCTTTGTTTACATTATAAGAAAATGTGTGATTTTTATCAACTTATGTTTGGTATTAAGTTAACAATATACATAAAAATAAGGGACTGTAAAACAGTCCCTTAACCATATTTAGAAATTGATAGTATTAAACACTTGTAACACAGAATTATAATATGAATTAAAGTCTGCTGTAAAGTAGCCTCCATTATATAAAGCAGTGATATACGAATATAAAGAGCTAGCATTTGTCATACCGTCTTCTCTATAATATGTTAGATAATTACCAAAATAATTGGCAAAATCAACAAAATCGGTAAAATGTCTCCAGCTCCCATCTGATGCTGTAACACCACCTAAGTTATGATGAGTGGCTTGTAGTTGAGATGTAAACCCACCTGTTTCAATGTACCATTGAGTATATATAAATTTAGGATCTACATGTACTCCGTTTTCAGCTGCTTTTTGAGCTGATATTTTTGCCAAACTATAAAAATATTGATTAACTTCCACTAAACATCCTCCTATGTTTATATTAGTATTTTTGTTGTTCCTTTAAACGCTTGGCAATGTCTCGTTTTGCATCGCGTTCTGCCATATCTTGGCGTTTATCGTATAACTTTTTACCGGTTACAAGACCAACCGTTACCTTCACATAGCCACGGCTAAAATGAAAATTCAATGGAATCAAGGAGAATCCCTTTTCTTTCACTTGTTGGAATAATTTCTTAATTTCCGATTTATGCATTAATAACTTACGCGTTCGTTCAGGCTCATGATTAAAGCGATTGCCCTGTTCATAAGGACTGATATGAACACCGTAGAGAAGCATTTCGCCCTTATCAATGCGGATAAAGCTATCCTTAAGATTTAATTTACCTTGGCGAATTGATTTAATCTCTGTTCCCGTCAATGCGATGCCCGCTTCATAGGTTTCATGAATATTAAAATCATGACGTGCCTTACGGTTATCTGCAATTAATGATGGAGCATCTTTCTTTGCCATAGTCACCTCACAATAGGTATTAATATTTTTATTATCGTTTACGTTTCCTTACTTTTTTCTTAGACGCTTTATGGTCTTTGCGTCCCTTTTTATGCTTTGTAACACTAGATAAGCCAGAATATCGTTCTCTACGTTTAGAAGACTTGCTATGTCCCTTGCCTTTTCGTTTAGATTGTTTAGAGATACCAGAACGCCCAAACGGTTTCTTTTCTCTTCCCCCTACATAATCTTCGGAATTCTTCATCATTTCTTGAATTCTCATAAGATTATCCACTTCACCAAGTACGAAATCGATTTGACGTTTTTCTACATCAGCTTTCACCAATGTCACCGTTACCGTATCACCTAAATGATAGATTTGACCCGTGCGCTTGCCAACTAATAGGAAATGTTCTTCATCGTAAAAATAGTAATCATCGGTCATCATATTCATATGAACAAGACCATCAATACCATTATCTAACTCTACAAACATACCAAAGGATGTGATGCTAGATATTTTACCCTCAAAGACTTCGCCAATAAATGGAACCATATATTGGGTTTTCTTTAAATCCACTGTGTCGCGCTCAGCAGCTACAGCCACTTGTTCGCGTTCTGAAGAATGAACAGCGGCACGTTCTAAAAATTCTATTTTAGTATCGCGGTTTGCATATCCATCAGGCCATCCCATATCAGCTTTTAATAAGCGATGTACCATGAGATCTGGATATCGTCTAATAGGCGATGTAAAGTGTGTGTAGCATTTCGACGCCAATCCAAAATGACCCGCATTATCGATGCTATATTTAGCTTGTTGCATGGAACGCAATGTCATGATCTGAGCTACTTGTTCAATATCCGTGCCCTTAACAGCATCTAAAATATGTTGGAACACGCGTGGCTCTAATTCATCAAGATGTAATCGAATATCTTGACCTAAATAATTGAGTACCTTTTGATACATACTCATCTTTTCATCACTCGGTGTTTCATGGATACGATATACACTCGTACGGTTTGTATTCTTTAGATGAGTAGCTACCGTTTCATTAGCTATAAGCATACATTCTTCAATAAGTCGTTCTGCTAATGTCCGGTCACGACGTACAATGCGCAATGGTGTGCCTTCTGTATCTAAAAGCACCTTATATTCAGGGAAATCAAAATCCAATGCACCACGACGACGGCGCATATCATTTAAAATTTTTGCGATGTCAGATAAATTGTGAATCATCGGCATAAGAGGTGCCAAGTCATTAGGAATGATATCTTCGGTTAATGCTTTATAAATCTCTTTATAACTACAACGTCGATTGACATGGATAATAGATGGTTGAATCCGATAATTAACAACCTTGCCTTGTGTATCAATTTCCATCATACAGGTCATGGCATACCGATCTTCGCCAGCATTTAAACTACAGATACCATTGGATAATACCTCTGGTAACATGGGGATAACTCTGTCTACTAGATAGACAGATGTACCGCGTTTATAGGCCTCTCTATCGATAGCTTTTTGTGACACTACATAATGGCTTACATCGGCAATATGTACACCTAATTCATAGTTACCATTATCGAGTTTACGACCACTCACTGCATCATCAAGGTCCTTTGCATCTTCGCCATCGATGGTAACCATTGGTACATCGCGTAAGTCCCAACGTTTAGGATCATCTGTAATAGTCGTATTGATATGTTGACTAGCTTTTACAACATCCTCAGGGAAGGAAAATGGCAAGTCATAATTAGCCATAATACAGTTAATATCAAGGCCTACGTCACCTTTATAGCCCAATACTTCTGTAATGACACCTTCTGGTTTCTTATCGCCTTCTGGCCATTTGATAATTTTTACAAGCACCTTAGCACCACTACGAGCATCTAGGGTATTATGTAAATCGACATAAATATCGGTTCCCAACCGTTCATCATCAGGAATGACAAAACCAAAGGATTGCTGCCTGTCATAGGTGCCTACAACAGTTTCATTGGCACGTTCTAACACTTCAGTTATAACGCCTTCTCGTTTATGGCGTGAATCTCGGGATGTAATAATACGTACACGGACCTTATCATTGTGCATAGCAGTGCCCTTATTTTGTTCTGCTATATACACATCCTCTTCATCAGGAGCAGTAATAACAAATCCAAAGGATTTTCTATATCCTTTATAAATCCCTTCAATAAACTCTGTATCATTATTATAAGCATATACATCTTTTCGTATAAAGCTCAATCGGCCCTCTTTTAATAGTGCTTTAGCTGCATCCATGAAAGCATCTAATTCGCGACCACCTTTTATATGGCAGTCCATTGCTGCATCATCTATATGATACGTATGGGGATAAATAGATTTATAAAACGCTAACACTTTTTCTTTCATATAAACACCTCCTTTATTTTAATTATATGATGCGGAAAAAAAGAAAAGCCTGCTAGGCAGGCTTTCAAATTAAAATTGGTTAATCATTGCACCTAGCACTAAGCTCAACACAGCAAAGATAACACCTAAAATAATTGTACAACGAGATAAGAACCCATCCAAACCGCGTTCTTTACCACCAAATGTAGAATCTGCAGCACCAGAAACAGCACCGCCCATGCCAGAACTCTTACTTGTTTGAGCAATTACAACCACAATCAATAAAATGGACACAATGATTTCTAAAACCATCAAAAAATTTGTCACAATAGTCATCCTTCCTGTGTAGAAACATCTAACACACGATGTTCCAAAAACTTCTCTAATTTGCGTTTAACCCTTTGTAAAGCATTATCAATAGACTTAATACTACGATCAGTACCTTTTGCCATCTCTTGATACGATTTACCATCTAAATAGCCTTCTAACACTTGCCACTCTAAATCACTTAAAATATGACCTATGTTTTTCTCTATATCATCTAGCTCTTCTTGGCTAATAATAAGGTCCTCAGGATTTGTACTTCGTGCTGATGAAAGCATTTCTAACAAGGTTCGTTCAGACTCTTCTGTGTACACAGGTTTATTTAAAGAGATATAAGAATTGAGTGGGGCGTGCTTTTGACGTGTCGCAGATTTTATGGCCGTAATAATTTGCCGTGTAATACATAATTCTGCAAAGGCCCGAAAAGAAGCTAATTTATCATGTTTAAAATCACGAGTAGCTTTATATAAACCAATCATACCTTCCTGAATGATATCATCTCGATCGGCACCTATGAGAAAATAGGTACGTGCTTTAGCACGTACAAAATTTTTATATTTATTGACTATATAGTCGATTGCAAACTCATTTTGCTCTTGTTGAGCTATGACCACAACTTGCTCATCAGTCATTTCTTTGAAATTGTAATCGGGCTGGCGCATATGAAAATGGTTCATAGGTCCTCCATACAATCACATATTGTAGAAACACCAATATATGTTATTATACTTGAATTATATGTGTTCTGCAATATTTATGAATTATAATATAATTCATAAATATTGCAAAGATCTATCTGTTGTACTTATTTAGTACCTCTACGTATAGCTTCCAATTTTTCAGCTACATCCGGAGCTAAATGATCATATACCTCATTTCTCCTAAGTACCATTTGATCACGATGATGTTTATGTGTATATTGCAAACGTTCCTCTTGCTTGGCTAAACGCATATCATTTTGCAGTTCTCTTGCCGGAATTCTAAGGCCACCAGAGCCTAATATTTGGTTTTGTTCAGCTCCATCAGAGGTTACAACATATACATTTGTATACTTACCTTGCCGCAAGAACACCTCTCGTTCGATAAAGGAGTCTGCTGTTTCACCATCATCTGTATATACTTCGATAAATCCTTTAGTAATTTCTTCTATGCTCGCTATAGATTTAGTGTATTTACCATCAAAAACGAGTATAACCTCATACCCTTTAAATTTACCATAGTTTAAAAGTTGATTACGCAATTCCATACGGGCGTGTTCTAAGGATTCATTAGCCAGTTTTTTTAAACTTTGCCATGCGAAGATGACATTATATCCATCCACGATTAAAATATCCTTTAGCATACAGCAAGCACCTCTAATTTACCTTCATAGTCCGCTGACGAACTGCTTCATACATGAGAATAGCAGCTGCTACAGATGCATTTAAAGAATTTAACTTACCATACATAGGAATGGTGACTAGGAAATCACAAGCTTCTTTTACAACACGGCTAATTCCCTTACCTTCATTGCCAATAACAAGAACGGTAGGTATTGTCAAATCTGCTTCATACATGGTACGATCGCCTTCCATATGAGCACCAAGTACCCAAAAGCCTTGCTTTTGCAACTGCTTAATCGTTTGTGTAACATTGCCAACTTGGACAAGTGGAATCTGCTCCACAGCACCGGCTGAAGTCTTAGCAACAGTTGCATTAATTGGTGCGTTATGACGTTTAGGGATCAAAACCGCAGTAGCCCCCACACATTCAGCGGTTCTAATAATGGCGCCCATATTATGTGGATCTTCTACACCATCAGTTAAAATTAATAATGGATTAGTTTCTTTAGATTCTTGTAATACTTCGCCAAGCTCTTTAAACTCTACAGCATTTACAAAAGCAATAACACCTTGATGAGGTACATCCGTTTCATATCGATTCATCTGCTTAACAGGTGTTGGTCGAACCTCTACTCCTTTAGACTTAGCAAGTCCAACAATATCGGATAAACCTGTTTTAACCTTATCGTCAGTTACTAAAATACGTAGTATAGAACGACCTGCTTTTAATGCTTCCTTTACGGCATTTCTGCCCACAATATAATTATCCATGTGAAAGTCCTTTCAATGTTATAGAATAGGCCTCTTTCATCAACTCATTAAGTCGAGCTTGCCGACCCGTTTCATATAAGAACCCCAGGACTGCTTCAAAAGCTGTACTATTTCGATATTCACGTACAGAACTACTTTTAGGTACATTAACATTACTGTTCCGAGCTCGTCTAGCAATAATTTGCTCTTCTTCCGTAAAAAGTGAGTCCAACTGCTCCAACACTTTAGATTGTGATTTTGCGCAGATAAACTCAGTTACCAATGTGTGTAAAACTTGTACCTTTGTAATACTCATTTCTACAACACGTTGTCTAATATACATGGAATAAACAGCATCACCAATATAGGCCAACATAACAGCATCTGAAGCTAACACTTCAGATGCTGATTTAGATTTAAAAGAATGATTTTCTTTATCTAAAAGTATTAATTTTTTTATAGCTTCTTGTTTGAGAAATTGAAATTGTTTAAATTTCACGTTTTTTCCACCGAGCCCCTGTAGGAGAATCTTCAATAGTAATGCCAATATCAGATAATCGATCACGAATACAATCAGCAAGTGCCCATTGTTTTTGCTCACGGCATGCCTGACGAACAGTAAGAATAACATCCATCAATTGTTCGTATTCAGCTGCATCCGCACCCGTATTACCTTCCCAAGCCTTTTCTAATACCCCAATGACTTCTGTCATAAATTTGAAGATGCGTTTAACCTCTGCAATAGCATCTTGGCAAACAACACCCGCTCTACCTGTAACAGCTTGATAATAAATGTTAATTTCCTTAGCAAGACCAAACATGCTAGATGTAGCCAAAGCTGTATTAAAGTCATCACTCATAGCAGCTTCAAATTCTTCTTCGTATTCTTTAGCTTTTTCTAATAAGCGGTCTGCATCATCACATGGACCAGGTTCACATTTTTCAAGATATAGTAGATTTTCAATAGCAGTACTTAAACGTTCCAATGATTTATTGGCTTCTTCTAATCGTTCATCAGAAAAATCTAATGGGCTACGATAATGAGTGCTCAACAAGAAATAACGCAAAGCATCTGGGCTATATTGTTCTAAAATATCTTTCACTAAGAAGAAATTATTCAAAGATTTAGACATTTTTTCAGAATTAATTGTAATAAATCCATTGTGCAACCAATATTTTACAGATGGATGATGTCCGGAACACCCTTCAGATTGGGCAATTTCATTTTCATGATGAGGGAAAATCAAATCACTACCACCACCATGGAAATCAAATTCTTCGCCTAAATACTTTTGGCTCATAGCGGAACATTCAATATGCCAACCAGGACGGCCATTGCCCCAAGGACTTTCCCAGAATGGTTCACCTGGTTTTGCACCTTTCCAAAGTGCAAAATCCATAGGATTTTTTTTACGACCATCTACTTCGATACGAGCGCCTGCTTCCATATCATCTAGAGTACGCCCAGATAATTCACCATAGTGATCAAATTTTTCTACACTAAAATATACATCACCATCTAATTCATATGCAAAGCCCCTATCAATAAGAGTAGAAATCATATTGATAATATCAGGAATATGTGTAGATACGCGAGGATATACATCAGCACGCTCTACGCCAAGTGCATCCATAACTTCAAAATAGCTATCAATATAACGATTAGCAATTACATGCCATGCTACACCTTCGCCATTAGATGTATTTATAATTTTATCATCTACATCAGTAAAATTTTGTACATATGTTACTTTATAGCCTACATGCTTCATGTAGCGACGGATTACGTCCCAAGTTACAAAAGGACGAGCATTACCAATATGAGGGTGATTATAAGGTGTTACGCCACATACATACATTTTTGCTTCACCTGGTGTTACAGGAGCAAAGACCTCTTTTTGACGAGTCATTGTATTATAAATTGTAATTTCTCTCATCGATACTGATGCCTCCATTTTCGTAAAATAAAAAAGCCCATCATCTCATACAGAGACGATGGGCCGCGGTTCCACTCTGTTAGGCACCACATTGGGTACCCACTCATCGCATAACGGCGCGCCACCGGACAACCTTACCTATAATCAGATTGTCAGCTCGTGAATGCATTTCGTCTACCTATTCTTGAACCCTCCCACCATCGGTTCTCGCTAAAAAGTTAGTTGTAGAGTACTTCTTTCAGTCTTTGCTGTTAATGTAAAATCTATATTAAGATATAAAATTATTTTACCAATAATGCTATATAATGTCAATAATTATAAGCGGTTAAACAGTTTATCTGTACATATCAAAATTACGCATTTTCTAATTTCGCTTTATCATCATTCTTGCGACAAATCCCAGCAAAAATAGATCCTGTAAAATTATGAATAATAGAGAATACAGCACCTGCCACTGCAGCTTGTGGTGTAAAATGTTTCATCGCTAACGATACAGACAATGCAGAGTTTTGCATAGCTACTTCAATTTGCATAGCACGACGAGATGATACATCGATGTTAAGAATTTTACAAATAAAGAATGTAACAACGTAGCCACTCAAGTTTTGTACTAAACAAGCTACAAAAATGATGAGACCTGTTTCAGCAATTTGTTTTTGATTAACCGCTGTTACTGCTGCCAAAATAAGTAATACAGCAATGGCTGCTATGGTAGGACATACAGATTTAACAGGTTCAATTTTAGCTCCAATAAAGTAATTCAATACAATACCTAAAATAATTGGAACCAATACGATTTTAACGATGGATATAAACATCGGCATAAATTGAATTTCAATGGATGATGTAGCACCTGCGTACAATACTACGAATAATGGTGTTAAAATTGGAGCCAACAAGGTAGATACAGTTGTAGCAGATACAGACAATGGCACATTGCCATTAGCGAGGAATGTCATTACATTAGAAGCCGTACCACCTGGACATGCACCTAACAAGATGAAACCAATACCAATTTCTGGCGGAAAGTTAAAAATAAGAGCTACTAAAAAACCTGCTAAAGGCATCCATAAAAATTGAATAAATGATACAAGAATAACCTTCATTGGTTGTTTGAATACATCAAGGAATACTTGTGCTGTTAACGTTAAACCCATGGCAAACATAACAAATTGTAACATATATGCCACATATGGCGTCATCCATGCAAAAAATGTCGGTAGCAAATAAGCTAATACGGCCATCAATAAAACTATCCAAGATAGATAGCTATTGAAGAGATGGTTAATAGATCGAATTAAACTCATCAAAACACTCACTTTCATAAAAATCAAAATAAAATACGCCGATAATTATAGCAAATCTGTACATTATATACAACAAAGGCCCTCACACCATAGGTATGAGAGCCTTTCAATAGTTCTATTATTTAGTTAAAACACCTACATTGTCTAAATGATGTAAGCATTTTTCTTTACCAAGCAATGTAACGATATTGTTTAAGTCAGGACCATGC
>NZ_CAKQFJ010000007.1 GCF_934230905.1 uncultured Veillonella sp.
ATATCGAAAAGATGCAATTGTTATAATGAACTAGTGGATTGAAAACCCGCATATAGAATAGTTTAGAAAGATAATTGCATCTATTATATATAAAGGATGATTCACATGTACATTTTTGACGGCGCTATGGGCACAATGCTCCAAGCAGCAGGCCTAGAAGAAGGTTATTGCCCAGAATTATTTAACGTAGAACGACCAGAAGTAGTAAAAAACATACATGCACAATACTTACAACATGGTAGCGATATAATTACTACCAATACATTTGGAGCATGTGGTCTTAAATTAGAAGATTATGACTTACAAAATCGTGTAAAAGAAATTAATATTGCCGCAGTAAAGGTTGCAAAAGAAGCAATTGCAGAGTTCAAACCATCCGCTCGTGTAGCCGGTTCTATGGGCCCTACAGGTCGTTTTTTACAACCATTGGGTAATATGAGCTTTGATTCTATTTACGATACCTATAAAGAACAAGCAGAGGCATTGATTGAAGGTGGCGTTGATTTTATCATCATTGAAACTATTATCGACGTACAAGAAATGCGTGCTGCTTTATTAGCATCTCTAGATGCACGCGAAGCAGCAGGAAAAACAAAAGAAGATGTACAAATTATTTGTCAATTTTCTTTCAGTGAAGATGGTCGTACCATTACAGGCACACCACCAGAAGTAGCTACTACAATTGTAGAGGCAATGGGGGCCGATATCATTGGTATTAACTGTTCTCTTGGGCCTGAACAAATCACGCCACTTATTGAAAAAATTGCTAGTATAACAAACTTACCAATTATTTGCCAACCAAATGCAGGTATGCCACAACTTATTAATAAACAAACGGTATTCCCACTTTCAGCCGAAGATATGGGCCCATTAATGATTCCAATCGTTGATGCTGGTGCAAGCTATGTAGGCGGTTGCTGCGGTACAACACCAGCTCACATTCAATCTATCTCTGACGCTGTAAAAGCACATACACCTAAAGAACGTGCTCACGTTGAACCTAAAACAGTGATTACAAGCCGTACAAAATTACTTGAACTAGGTCACAATGTGAAACCGTTAATCATCGGCGAACGTATTAACCCAACGGGCCGTAAAGTACTTGCTCAAGAGCTACGTGATGGCTCTTTCATTCGTGTAAAACGCGATGCGTTAGACCAAGTAGAGGCCGGAGCAGACATTCTCGATGTAAATATGGGTGTGGCAGGTATGGACCAAACACCTTTAATGGAAAAAGCCATTTTTGAATTGTCTATGCTTGTAGAAACACCACTATCCATCGATACATTAGACCCTAAGGCTATGGAAGTAGCCCTTAAAAACTATCCAGGCCGTGCGTTAATCAACTCTGTAAACGGTGAAGAAGAATCCATTACACACGTTATGCCATTAGCTAAACGTTATGGTGCTGCATTGCTTTGCTTGCCAATTTGCAGTGGTGACTTACCTGAAAAGGCCGAAGATCGCGTTGCTTTAGCTGAAAGCATCGTAAATCGTGCATATAGTTATGGTTTACAACCACACGACTTATTACTAGACCCATTAGTGCTAACACTTGCCAGTGGCGAAGATAGTGCACGACAAACCCTTAACACATTGCTTTTATATAAAGAAAAATTTGGCTTTCCAACAGTTATGGGCTTATCCAATATTTCCTTCGGTATGCCTCAACGCCCATATCTAAACGGACAATTCTTAACAATGGCTCTCGCATCTGGCTTAACAACACCAATCATGAATCCACTTAACTATGCTGCTAAAAAAGCATTTGTATCAAGTACTACACTTCTCGGTTGGGACCCAGGTTCCGCAGAATTCATTAAAGAATATGGCTACGAAGATGAAACAACAGCGCCAGGTAACGCAGCACCAAAAGGTCCAGATAAAGCATCCTTCGATAGCAATGACCCATTAGCAAATATTCGTGCTTGTGTAGAACAAGGTGAAAAGGAAGCCATTATAGATCTTGTTAAAAAGGCCTTAGCAGATGGCATCGATCCATTGGATATTACAAAAAAAGGGCTTTCAGAAGCCATGAACGTAGTAGGGGACAAATTTGGTTCTGGTAAATTATTCTTACCACAAGTTATGCTTGCTGCTGAAACAATGCAGGCTGCTTTCAACACTATCAAGGAGATTATTCCTGCTAGCGACAGCTTAGATAAAGGAACCGTCGTTGTAGCCACTGTTAAGGGCGATATCCACGATTTAGGTAAAAATATCGTAGCGGCCTTGCTAGAAAATAATGGTTATAAGATTGTCGACCTCGGTAAAGATGTTGAGCCAGAAGTTATCGTGCAAGCCATTAAGGACAACAAGGCAGCCCTCGTTGGTATCTGTTCCTTGATGACGACCACAATGCCTCAAATCGACAATACTATCGCTGCTATTCGCGCAGCTGGATTAAAGACTAAAGTTATGGTTGGCGGTGCCGTAGTTTCTCAAGACTACGCCGACCAAGCGGGGGCAGATATTTATGCTAAGGATGGCATTGCAGCCGTAAACCAAGCAAACGATTTCTTTGAAACTTTGAAATAATCACTTAGCTAGGTATATAATACAAATAATACATATGGTGAAAGCCTAAAATAATGCTCACATAACGCATATGAGGCTTTCACCATACATAGAATACATACGAGGTATATGATGACATTACGAGAGAAACATCAAAATGGTCAATTCACCGTTACCGTTGAATTAGATCCACCAAAAAGCAGTTCTGCCCAAAAGGTTTTTGAACAAGCATCGCGTCTAAAAGGCAAAGTTGATGCCATAAACATCGCAGATAGCCCTATGTCTAAAATGCGCATGAGTCCAATTTCTTTGTCCTATTTATTACAACATAACGAAGGCATCGAAACAATTTTCCATCTTACATGTCGGGACCGCAATATTATCGGTTTACAATCCGAATTACTCGGTGCTGCAGCACTAGGTGTTAATAATATTTTGACACTAACTGGCGATAAACCAGATCATGGCGATCATCCATTTGCAAAATCCGTATTTGAAGTAGACTGCATGGGCCTACTTAATATCGCTAAAACATTGAACTCAGGAAAAGACCTTGCTGGTAATGACCTTGATGAACCAACAAATTTCTATATCGGCGCTACAGGCAACCCTGGTGCTTCTGATTTAGAAATCGAACGTCAAAAACTAGCTGCTAAAATCAAAAATGGCGCACATTTTGTGCAAACACAACCAATTTACGATTTAGAACAAGCTAAACGTTACATCGATAAAATATCCGAATTCAATATACCTATTATGCTTGGTTTGATTCCTCTTAAAAGCTTTAAAATGGCTACATACCTACATGAAAAAGTACCTGGAATCAACCTTACCCAAGACATTCTAGACCGCGTAGAAAAAGGCGGAAAAGAAGCCGGTACAGAAATCGCCATCGAAACACTGGAACAAATCAAAAAAATTGCTGCTGGCGTACATATCATGCCGCTTAATGATATAGATACAACTTTGCATATTATTGATCACGTGTAATACCTTATAATACAATAGCAAACGGAATACCCACCCAAAACCTCCACCGGCCAGGTCTGACTACGCCCTTCGGGCTTCGCAGGGCCAAAATCAGTTTTGGGTGGGTATTCCGTTTTTCTAATTGTTAAATCCATTACACGTGATAAATAATATACAAATCTAAACAAAACAGGGAACAAATCAAAATTAATTTGTTCCCTGTTTCGTTATACTGAAAAAAATAGACCATTCCAAAAACGATTTCGTGCTCCGCAAAGCGCAGTAGCGTATCGTTTTTTGGGATAGTCTATTTTTTATAACGGTTTATCTTTTATCTCTTTTGGTTTTCTAGGATATTTCCCAGGTGTTGTTCCTTTTTTCTTAATATACACAATAGCTCGTTTATCATCCAATGTTGGTAAAGTCACAGTTTTTACGTTTTCAATAGATGCTTTTAAAATGCTAAGTGCTTTATGGGATTCGCCGACTTCTTCTTCGTAGATGGCGCCTTTTAAGGCGATAACATAGCCGACTTGTTTAACATAAGGCACGGTCCATTCTAATAAGATTGGCAGTCTCGCAACGGCACGGCTTGTAGCGATATCAAAGCTTTCGCGATATTCCTGATGACTCAAATCCTCAGCCCGTCCATGCAATGTCTTGCAGTTCGTCAATTGTAACTCGTCGATAATGGTTTCAAGGAAGATAAGGCGTTTCGTGAGGGAATCAAACAAGGTCACGTGCAAAGACCTATCATAGATAGCCAAAGGGATACCAGGGAATCCAGCACCAGTTCCGACGTCAATAATCGATGACCCAGATTTAATAATCTCTGGATCATAACAGGATAGGGAATCAATCATGTGCTTAACCACGACTTCTTTCATCTCCGTAATACCCGTCAGATTGAGATATTTATTTGTTTCAATCATGCGTGCATAGTACACGTAGAAATCTTTTGCTTGCTGTTCTGTGCATGGCAGTCCAAATACTGCCATTTGTGAAAGCATATATTCGACAAACTCAGATTCACTAGCGATAGGCACATCATATTTTTCTTTCATAGGTGCTCCTAACTATATATGTAATTCAGGATAAAATTCATTTATTCGCGCTGTAAGGCCTGTTTATATGTTTTTATGATAACTTATATATAAAATACCTTAAAAAGAGCATACAAGCGAAGTATAAGAGTCATATTTATATCTATTATACCATATTCTCAATATATTCTCATTTATAATATAAATAAGACTACAAAAGAGGGGAGTACGTTTCGAATACTTCATCCTGTTTTAAGATAAACATAAAGTTTAGATCATCCAAATCAATTCATAATCGTAAATCTATTTTGTTAACCTTTTCCACATTCTTATTCGATTTTATATATCTTATTTCCATCAACTAAAACTTTTCTATTTATTTTAAATTTATTACTATGAATTTTTCTTCATATACAGATTATTTTGTCTATTCTGAATGTACATTGAATGTATTTTCCTAGTGTACATATTTTACCTATAGAATAATATGTATTTTATAAATATTCATATAAATATACAAACATCTACTGATATAACTCTCTGTTACATAAAAAACAAAACTTGCTAATCACCCTATTTATAGATACACTACCATTAATAGGGAAGTAGTACCTATGAAACAGAAATTTATATGGCTATTATTTAAAATAGGACTATCATTATTTAGTCCAGACTATATGAGCCAAGAACGAGAAATAGATGAACATCAAGAACGGGAAGCCTTATAACAAAAAAAGCTAGTTAATCTAACGATTAGCTAGCTTTTTTATTATGTAATTGCTTATCACAATTATTTACTTCGATTGTATTGTTCTAATTGAATCAACAGAACAGACACATCCGCCGGGGATACGCCAGAGATACGGCTGGCTTGACCGATGGAATGAGGGCGGATTTTGTTGAGTTTTTGTTGTGCTTCAAGGGAGATGCCCTTAATGTCTGTATAGTCCCATTCTTTTGGAAGAATTTTTTCTTCTAGTTTACGGACCTTCTCAACTTGTTCCATTTGTTTTTTGATATATCCTTCGTAGGTAATGGCAATATCCATAGCTTCCTCAACGTCAGGTGCAAAGCGTTTTAAACCAAATGAATCGGCTACAGTAGCATAGGAGAGTTCATTACGTTTTACCAAATCATAAGCGTGAATACCAGTCTTAATAGGAGCTGTACCCAAGCTTTCAAGCAAGGCTTGTGTTTCCTTAGATGGATTAACAGGTGTATTTCGTAATAGCTCCATGCCTTCTTCGATGGCCGCTTTTTTAGCCGTAAATTTAGCCCAACGATCATCTTTTACAAGACCGATTTCACGACCTTTTTCAGTAAGACGCATATCTGCATTATCTTGACGAAGTAATAGACGATATTCGCTACGGCTCGTCATCATGCGGTATGGTTCATTTGTCCCTTTTGTTACGAGATCATCGATGAGAACGCCGATGTATGCTTCGGAGCGAGCAAGGATGAAAGGTTCTCTACCTTGAAGCCACAAAGCTGCGTTGATACCCGCCATAAGGCCTTGTGCAGCAGCTTCTTCGTAGCCAGATGTACCGTTTGCTTGACCAGCAGAATAGAGTCCTTCAATATGTTTTACTTGAAGAGCAGGTGTTAATTGTGTTGGATTCAAGCAATCGTATTCAATAGCATAGGCAGGACGCATGATTTCTACATTTTCAAGACCTGGAATGGTACGAAGGAATGCATATTGTACATCCATAGGAAGAGACGTACTCATACCTTGTACATACATTTCATTTGTGCCCGTACCTTCCGGTTCTACGAATAATTGATGACGTTCTTTATCGGCAAAACGTACCACTTTATCTTCAATAGAAGGGCAGTACCGAGGACCAACACCTTCGATTTTACCGCTGTACATAGGAGCACGATGAATGTTGTTTTTAATAATCTCATGCGTTTCCTGATTCGTATACGTTAACCAACACACATCTTCATTACGGTTAATCCATTCATCCATAAAAGAAAATGCATGATGATGCACATCACCTTCTTGAACGGCCATATGTTCAATGTTTAAGGTCCGTTTATCTACGCGAGCTGGCGTACCAGTCTTAAAGCGCATCAACTCAACACCATGATCTAATAGAGATTGGGAAAATTGTTCTGCTACCCGTTGCCCATTGGGGCCACCTACATAGTCGATATCGCCGATAAGGATTTTGCCTTTCAAATAGGTGCCTGTACAAAGAATGACAGCCTTAGCACCATAAAATTCACCAAGCTCCGTAACGATGCCCGTTACCTTGCCATCCTCAACCTTAAGCTCAGTTACCATAATTTGCTTAACATTGAGATGATCCGTATTTTCCAAGGTTTGTTTCATCAAATGTTGGTATTTAATTTTATCCGATTGGCAACGCAAGGAATGAACCGCAGGTCCTTTCCCCATGTTGAGCATACGCATTTGAATAGCCGTAGCATCCGCATTAATACCCATTTGGCCGCCCAATGCGTCGAGCTCATACACGAGATGGCTTTTACCAGGACCACCCACAGCAGGATTACAAGGCATAAGTGCAATATTATCTAAACTGATAGTCGCCATCAACGTACGATGTCCCATGCGAGCACAGGCAAGAGCCGCCTCACACCCAGCATGACCACCACCGATGACGATGACATCATAATTATCTACAGTATACATATCTATTTCCTTATATAAAAATGTATTTGTAATGACAGCTTCCAAAAAACTCCACCGGCCAGGTCTGACTACGGCCTTCGGCCTTCGCAGGGCCAAAGTCGTTTTTTGAAAGCCATCATTACAAATCTGCATTATTTACCTAAACAAAATCTATTAAACAATTCATCAATCATACTTTCACGAATTGTATCGCCCGTAATGTCGCCTAGTAGTTCCCAAGCGCTACGCAAATCGGTAGCGACAAAGTCTACTGGCATGCCCATGTCGATAGAGGAAAGGGCTTGTTCAACTTGAGCCTTTGCTTGTTCCATGAGGCTGATATGGCGCACATTACTGATCATGGCACTATTGTCTTGTTTTACGCGACCGCCATAGACAAGTTCTTGCACCCATTTGGAAAGAACGGCAGAACCTTCACCATCTTTGGCACTAATACGTTCAATAGCTGTAAAGGTTCCATGTTCTTTAATAGCTTCGTCTGTAACGACTTGAGCCACATCAGACTTATTAAGTAGTACAATCGTGTTCAAACCGCTCACAGAAGTCAAAATTTCGATTTCTTCAGGGGTTAAATCAGTGGACCCATCAATAACACAAAGAATAATATCCGCTTTGTTAATATACTCACGAGCACGTTCCACACCAAGGGCTTCCACCGTATCCTGTGTATCACGAATACCTGCCGTATCGATAAGGCGCAATGAAATACCTTCTATGGTCATATATTCTTCAATGCTATCTCTCGTTGTCCCTGGAATATCTGTTACAATAGCACGATTTTCACGCAAGAGAGCATTCATTAGACTAGATTTGCCTGCATTTGGACGGCCTACAATAACCGTCGTAATACCATCTCGGATAAGACGACCCGTATTAGCTGTAGATAATAACTCATCCATAGCTTTCAAAATCGGTACCAGTTGCTCACGAACCTCTTGACTCGTTACGTCCTCGATATCCTCTTCCGGATAATCAATAGTTACCTCTAAATGAGCAATCATAGCAATAAGCTGTTCGCGTACATCTTTTACAAAGGAAGAAACTGTTCCATCTAGCTGAGATACAGCAAGAGAGAGGGAGTCCTCCGTTTTTGCTTCAATAATATCAATGATTGCCTCCGCTTGGGTGAGATCGATACGGCCGTTCATAAAGGCACGCTTCGTAAATTCACCAGCCTCTGCCATGCGTACATCGTGATTGACAAGCAATTTCAAAATTTGTCGAACCGGCACAATACCGCCGTGACACTGAATTTCTACTACATCTTCCGCCGTGTAGGAATGAGGCCCTTTCATTAATAGCACTAGAACCTCATCAATGGTCTTATTCGTTGCTGGATTCACAATAGTCCCATATTGAATCGTTCTATTTGGGCGGTCCATCAAGGGAACGGTACCAGCACTCTTGAACAGGCTATTTACAATAGGAAAACTATTCTTGCCGCTGACCCGAATAATACCAACCCCGCCGATGCCGGGCGGCGTCGCAATGGCCGCTATTGTATCATCTATATACATAAAAATCTCCGTACTTCGAATATCTTTTATATCTTCTTCGCCTGTGAAAGTTAAACTAAACCAATCTTACCCATGCGAAGATTACCTTAAGTTAGCTTTCACCATAACTTATCGTATTACATATAAATAAAATGGTGGTGGCGATGATATTCTAAAACCGACTTTGGCCCTGTGAAGGCCGCAGGCCGTAGTCAGACCCGGCCGGTGGAGGTTATCAGAATACCATCGTCACCAAAAATTTATTTTTTGTAAGAAATCACAATGTGACGGAAAGGTTCATCACCAGCGGACTCTGTAACGATGTTTGTATCATCATGCAACGCCGTATGAATGATTTTGCGTTCAAACGCATTCATAGGTTCTAAAGAAACCTTTTGACGATTGCGTTTTACCTTTGCTGCAAGGCGTTTTGCAAGATTAATTAACGTTTCTTCACGACGAGCGCGGTAATTTTCCACATCCACCACGATGTGACAGTGGCCAGATACCTCTTTATGGGCCACCAAATTTGTTAAATATTGGATAGCATCAAGAGTTTGACCGTGTTTACCAATCAAGATACCAAGGTCTTCACCATGTACTTGGAACGTGATTTTATCATTGGTAAACATCTTTTCAATCATCACGATAAGGCCCATTTGGGCAAACATTTTTTCAAGGAATTCCTTACCTTTTTCAGCGATGACTTGTTGTGTTTCTTTTGAAAGCTCTTGTTTAGCTTTCACAGATACTGTGGAATTATCAACAGCTTCGGCCACGTCACGTTCATCAGTCGCAACAGGTGCATCTGCCACAGCATCAGAAGTTTCAGCGATAACTTCTTTTTCTTCTTCCGTAGCCGCAGCTGCTATAGCTGTGTAAAACAAACGCACAACAGCTGGTTTACGGCCAATACCTAAAAATCCATTAGAAGGTTGTTCAATAACCTTTGTTTCTACCAATTCATGACCATCTACAGCAAGTTCAGCAACCCCTTTAGCAATGGCATCTTCAATCGTTTTAGCAGATACATCGATAAATTCCATAGTGCCTCCTATTTATTAGCTTCTAAGCCTTTGTAAATGAAATGTTGTTGCACCAATTGGAACACGTTAGATACAATCCAGTAAATAACAAGACCAGATGGGAAGTTCAAGGAAATGTAACCAATGAACAATGGCATAAAGATTTGCATAATCTTTTGTTGTTGTGCAGCAGCACCGCCAGCGCCCATACCAGTTTGTCTAGACATAACCCATGTGGACAAAGCACTCAATACTGGTAATACATAGTATGGATCTGATTCGCCAAGGCTAGGAAGCCATAAGAAATGTTCGAATTCAGGATTGTAAGGATACCCTTGCAATGCATAGAAAATCGCAATCAAGAACGGCATTTGCACTAATAGAGGCAAACAACCAGCTAATGGATTTACACCCATTTCTTTATACATAGCACCCATTTCAGCTTGCAATTTTTGAGGGTCACCTTTGTATTTTTCTTGAAGTGCTTTCATACGAGGTTGCAACTCTTGCATGGCCTTCATAGATTTAATTTGTTTTACTGTCAATGGCGATAAAATCGCTTTAATAACGATAGTAATGATGATAATAGCCACCCCATAGCTTGGGAAGCCGACCATTTCAGTCAAGTTGAAAACATATGTCACAAGCGTGCGCATAAATTCAACTAAATAGTTAAAAATTTCCATTGTTTCTCCTTCGAGTGTAGGCCTAAATAGGACACCATTGCGCATCCATATATCGTTATGGTATGGTCTGAATTTCATCCATACAGATGCTTAGGTATTTCCAAAACTGTGCTCACTTAGGCAAATGTTGATAGTGAAAGTCCCAACTAGTGTTAACTTCCATCAATATCCATCTACGGAACGGGATCGTACCCACCCTTATGGAATGGATGACAACGCAAAATGCGTTTTAACCCAAGCCAGCTACCTTTCAAGGGTCCATATTTTTCAATAGCCTGCAAAGTATATGCGGAACAAGTGGGATAATATCGGCAACATCCCGGTTTAAGAGGGGATATGGCAATCTGATAGAAGCGAATAACGAGCCATAAAACAAAGGTTACACCTCGTTTTATATAATTTGATATAGTTATACATGTTTCTTTCATAGAATTCACCCTAATGTAACTTAAAGGCTTAATTTAAATATACGAATATAAACCTTTAAGCCTCATAATACGCGAATAGGACCAAAGCATAGCGCTGTCCATGCTTGTGGTCCTATATAGGATTATACTAAGAGCTTGCTTTTACGCAATAAGTACAGTATTTCCTTTTCCGCTCGTTCATAGGTTGCGTCCTTCAGAGGGCCACGTCCAACGATAACAATATGATACCCTTCACGAATTTGATGCTGATTGAGGCGATATACCTCTTTCATAAGGCGCCGTGCACGATTCCGTTCAACTGCACAACCTACCTTTTTACCCGTCACAAATCCGATACGAGTTTTTTGCTTCGCTACAGGCATACGATATAACACACACATGCGTCCTACCTCGTACTTACCATGCTTATACACAAGGCGATATTCATTATTGTTTATAATACGTCTCGTTTTATTTAAGCGGTAATCCATTGTATCGTCCGAGTCCTATAGAATAGAAAAACTTGGCAAGAGCGCCAAGTTTTCTGAAAGCTCTTGCTGAGCCATTATATTATGCAGATAAGCGTTTTCTGCCTTTAGCACGTCTTCTTTTTAATACGAGACGGCCACCGATAGTTTTCATGCGTTCACGGAAACCATGGGTACGTTTTCTCCAAAGAGTATTTGGTTGATATGTACGTTTCATTAGTAAAACACCTCCTCGTTTTATATTTGTTTTACTTATACCATAACAGGGTAATTATAGTGGGAAAACGCAAATCTGTCAATAAAAAACAGGTGTTTTCTTAGCATTTTTACTATATGCGAAACCGATATCACACTATTTTTGAATATATAATTTGTTTGCTGCCAACATTTTCATAATTTAGTAATGAGGAAAAGGCCATAATTTTTCGCTCCACCGGCCGGGTCTGACTCCGGCCTACGGCCTTCGCAGGGCCAAAGTCGCTGCAAAATTATGGCCCTTTCCTCATTCTACTGTAACTATGAAAACGTCAAACAAATTATATTTCCTTCAAAGATCATCCTATCGGTTTCGCATCAATAAAAACAAATAATAAAATACCTGTTTTTTATTGAAACAGATTGCGCGCACCTTCCCTTAGAGAGAAAGAAGAAGCTCAAAGGAATAAATTATACCAGGCCGTTTTCCTTATTCCCATATGGAATTTATTTATTTTTAAGTTTCTACTATGATGAATCAGTGAAGCTAGGCTATGACTTTTTCGCGACTTTGGCCCTGCGAAGCCCATAGGGCGGAGTCAGACCCGGCCGGTGGAGCTAAAAAGTCATAGCCTAGCCGATTTTATCAACATTTAAAACTCAAAAATAAACAAATTCCATAAAAGTTATCCACAGATTCAATGACAATTTTATTCATTTTTGGTACAATCATAATTGAAATTGGTAAAAAATATATGTTTTTATAAGTTTTTTATAGATAGCTTATAAAAGTTATCCACATTTTTTCTCTTTTAACCTGTGAATAGTATAAACCCAGTATTTATAAGGTTGGAAGGGAATTTTATTTTCTCTCATTTACAAGTTGTGCACAGCTTATTCACAAGCTTTACTATTTTTTCCACAGTTTTAAAATAAGTTATACACATAATTGCAAAAGTTATACACAGTTTAGTAGAAGTTATACACAAGAGGAACAAAATGCAAGCAGCTGATATTAATGATATATGGGAACATATATTACAAGTAGCAAAACAAACGCTGCCGCCTGCGATTTATTCAAGTTTGAGTACTTCTCTCATACCAATGAGTATAGATAATAATTCGATACACATTGGAGTTATGCAGAGTTTTATAAAAAGTGTCATAGAATCTCAGCAAACGGTCAGTAAATTATTAACAGATGCCATTCAACAGGTAACTGGTAAACAATTAAATATGGTGTTACTAGATTTATTTCCTCCAAAGGAAGAGGTTCCAGCAGCACCGCAAATAACAGATACTTTCACAAGTAATACTACAGAGAATACAACTCCAAGTATGGCAGTGAATGACGTAGAAAATACTGTTGTCAAATCCTCTACCCCTACAAAACAGGACGTTCCATATCAAGAGGAATTTTACACACCCGTATACGCAGAGCCTGTATATATCGAGCGTAAAGAGGTTCACGATTTAATTCCAGATGAACCAATGTTCCCTGTAGAGCAACAAAAAACAACGCAAACGCTGCAATCTACAGATATTCCAATCGATTTATCATCATCCCAACTTAACCGTGGATATCGATTTGATAATTACATCACAGGCAATGCGAACCGCATTCCATTTGGGGCTGCTCAAAATGTATCAGAACATCCAGGCGGTGATTATAATCCACTATTTATCTATGGCCCATCTGGTCTCGGTAAAACACATTTAATGCACGCTATAGGCAATGCCATCGTTGAAAGATATCCTAATCTCAAGGTAATGTGTACAACGAGCGAAAAATTCATGAATTTATTCATCGAATCTATACGTAAACGACAAGGTGAATTATTCCGTAATACATTCCGCAATATTGATGTATTACTCATCGACGATATCCAATTTTTGGAAAATAAAGAGGGTACTAAAACAGAATTTTTCAATACCTTTAACGAACTACTAGACAATAACAAGCAAATTGTCCTCACTAGTGACACTATGCCAAATGATATGGATCAGTTCGAAGAACGATTGCGTTCTAGATTCCAAGCGGGTTATGTAGCAACCATGGAAAATCCTGATTTAGAAACACGTATTGCTATCTTAAAAGCTCTAGTAGAAAAGGAAAATAATAAAAATCGTAATCTCGTTATTGACAACGATGCCATCAACTATATAGCATTGCAATTCGATGAAAATATCCGTGTACTACAAGGTGCTTTCAATAAACTCATCGGTACCGCATCTCTTGAACAACGAACAGACAGTATCGATTTGGAATACACGAAAAAAACATTATCCGACATTATCACAACGGAACGTGTAACACTGATTGATATCGAGTCCATCCAAGACTTTATTAGTACCTATTTCAATATCAAAAAACAAGATTTATTAGGTAAAAAACGTAAGGCACAATTTGCATTTCCACGGCAAATTGCCATGTATTTGTGTCGCGATGTGATTAATGAAAGCTACCCACAAATCGCAGCTGCATTTTCAAGAGATCATACGACGATTTTGCATGCTTACGATAAGATTAGTAAAGAAATCGATAAAAACCCAGAAACAAAACAAATCATTCTTGACATCAAATCTAAGCTTTCATCATTTAATTAAAACGGGTGTGGATAAGTCTGTGGATATACTGTGTATAACTCTGTGGATATTATAAAAATTAATATTTTTTGTGAGTATGTGGATAACCTAAAACAAGGTATACACATAGTTATCCACAGTTATAGAAAGGCATTACAGCTAGAAAACTTTCACATGTACACACATTCACAGTGCCTACTACAAATACTACTAAACTAACAAACAAATCAAAAACACATCAGAAAACTGATCTATCGTTGATTATCTATAGAGCATCAATGATAATCGCACAACGAATATTACAAACAAGGGGAGTATTTACGATATGAATATCAAATTTCCAAAGGCAAATCTTCAAAAAGCCATTAACGTTCTACAAAAAGTATCTCAAAATAAAACAAGTTCAAATCTACCAGGTTCCATTTATATAACAACAAAAAACAATCAAGTAGAATTACAAGGTAACGATTTTGAATTAGGTATTAAACTTACCATCGATGCAGACATCATCGAACCAGGTACTTTAGTAGTAGCATCTCGTTATTTCCAAGAATTAATTCGCAAATTACCAGGTGACACGATTCAATTAAGCAAACCAGAAGACGGCAATTCCTTAAAAATTACATCTGGTTCCTCTGAATTCAATTTAGTTACCTTACATCCAGATGATTTTTCCTTAGTAGAACAAATTCATGACCAAGATTTTGTTACTATTGATAGTCAAGCTATGAAAGAACTTATCGATTTAACAAATTATGCAGCAGCAAGTGATGATGATCGCCCTGTATTTGCTGGTGCTTTGCTTGAAATTAAAGATGCAAACGACAAAGAAGTAACTATGGTTGCAACAGATACACATCGTATGGCTGTAAAAAAAGTAACCATTGATGAGCCAGCAACATCTCCTATGCGCGTTATTATTCCAACAAAAACATTGGCTGAAGTGTCTCGTTTATTACCAACAGATAATCCTTCTGTTATTAAAATCATTTGGAACCGCACACAAATTGTGTTTATGTTTGAATCTATCTATATTATTTCTCGCTTAATTGAAGGTACATATCCAGAATATGAAAAGGTAATTCCTGCTCAATTTGATTCTAGTGCTGTCGTAGACCGCAAAGAATTTGCAGGCGCTGTTGATCGTGTATCTTTATTGGCAAAAGATATGAGTTATAATGTCATTCGTTATGATTGGTCCGAAGAACAAGTGACTTTGTCTAGTCAAAATGCTGAAATCGGTATGGCAAAAGAAGAAATTCCAGTAGAATTTAAAGGAACACCTTTTACGATTTCCTTTAATGGTCGTTACATTTCTGATATCTTGCGCCACAGCACTGGCGATAATATCCATATGTATTTAAAACAAAATGGTCCTGTTGTAATTCGCCAAGATAATAATCCGAACTATACCTATGTGGTAACACCTGTTCGTACGAATTCCTAATTATCATATATAGTAATTAATTCTCATTTTTATAAAAGATAAATTTACGATTACTTTTCTAGTGAAAATTAACACTGTATTACATATACTATATTGCATATTTTAATGTATAAAAATTCATAATATCAAGTATATAACAATGCGTTTTAGTTATGATTGTATACTTGGTATATTCTGTAATTTGTCCACCATGGGAGGACGTTATGAAACAACAACCTGTACCAATCCATACGGAGTACATTCAAATCGATCAATTGCTTAAATTGGAAGGCGTCATTGAAACAGGGGGCCAAGTAAAAGGTCTCATCGATGATCAAGTGCTGACATTAAATGGCACCATCGTTACAGAAAAACGCAAAAAATGTCGCGTTGGTGATGTGATTGGCATAGATGGTCTCGATGTGGAATTCATCGTTACTAAAGAGGAGGCATAATCGGTGAGAATTAACTCACTGCAATTGTTCCAGTTTCGCAACTATAAGGATTTAACCATTAATTTGCAGCCTGAAATTATCGTCTTGTATGGTACTAATGGGGCCGGTAAAACGAATATTCTAGAATCTATTTACGTCGGTACTATTGGTAAAAGCCACCGTACCAACGATACATCGGATATGCTGTTATTTAATGCTGATGAAGCAGGTATTGTAGTGAATTTTGAGAAAAAGGATACGCCACAAAAGGTAAATATTAAGCTATTTCGCCAAGGTCCTAAGGATATCCGCTTAAATGATACTAAGATTTCTCAAAAAGAATTAATTGGTACTTTAAATACGGTCATATTTTGTCCAGAAGATTTACAGCTTATTAAGGGCAGTCCGTCGGGGCGTCGTAGATTTCTAGATATGGAAATATCTCAAACCAGTGCTACCTATTATCATCAGCTATTGCAATATAATCGGTTATTACAACAACGAAATACATTATTGAAAGAATATCGTGGTAAACAACAGATTCCTCTTGCTGAATGGGATGTACAACTAGCGGATATGGCGGCTTTCATCGTAAAAAAACGAATGGAAAGTCTAAAAAAAATCAATTTACTCATTGATTTAATGAATCGTAAATTGACGGATGGTTTAGAAAATCTCATGATTGGTTATGAACAACCGTATGGAGAGGAAGGTCATATCGTATATATGAAAGAGGCCTTTTACGATTTATTACAAGAGGCGTTACCTCAAGATCGTCATCGCATGACGACGAGCGTAGGTCCTCATCGCGATGATTTACGATTTTTTTCAGATGCTATCGATTTAAAAAAATTTGGATCTCAAGGACAACAACGGACCGCTGTATTGTCTCTAAAATTGAGTGAATTAGAATTTATAAAATCTGAAGTAGGGGAATATCCTGTATTGTTGTTAGATGATGTGTTAAGCGAACTCGATGAGGCTAGACGGAACAATTTATTGCAGTTCATTCATAAACGCATTCAAACCGTCATTACCACGACGGATATACATGATTTTGAAAATCTTCAAGGTGTTCAATTTATTCAATGTCAGGAGGGGCAAATCCATTATGGAAAGCCTTGATGTGTGCTTAGCTAGTGGCCTACATGAGTTAGGTTTATTGGAACAATTTAAACTGAATACCCTCGTTCATCATTGGCGTGATGTAGTAGGACCTATTTTTGCTGGTCATACGCGTATCATTGACATTAAACCTCCAAAAATTGTGCTTAGTGCAGATAATTCACAATGGATGCAAGAGGTTAAGATGAATCAAAAACGCATCCTTAAGGCTATTAATGACTATTATAAAAGTGAAATCATTACGGAAATGAGCCTTATGATGCATCGGCAAAGCTATGTGAAAGAAGCAAATAATACTGAAATTCTTAACATTGAGATGCCTGATATAGATGGTTATATCGATATGTCAAAAATCACCTTAACTGATGATGATATGAAAGCTATCGATACGATGGTTAATAGCTTATCAGAAGATACATTAAAAGAACCTTTCAGAAAGGTACTCATTAGTAGTCGTAAAAAGGAAATCTATTTATTAGAACATGGTTATCATCGATGTAATCGGTGTCATAGTATGATGAATAGATCTACAAAATATTGTGTATCCTGTGAATATGAAATACATCGTAATCATATTAATGATATAAAAACACAAATTAGACGACGTCCGTACATAAAATATAGCGAAGCTCAACAATATATTAAATGTACCTTTAAAGATTTTTCTATAGCTATGCGAGAACTCATCTATTTTTATTTAGATAAGGTCTACCATGGATCTACGAGTCGAAACCATATGTATATGGCCTCTATGCTCATCACCCATAAACGGCTTGAAGAATTAACCGACCAACACGTTATCAACTTGTGTAACAAATATAGATCAAAATTCTTGAGCGAGGAAAAAATTAAAGAGCTAAATATGCTAAAAGGAATTTTGTAATAGATGACCATTATTTCTCGCTCCACCGGCCGGGTCTGACTACGCCCTTCGGGCTTCGCAGGGCCAAAGTCGCTGCGAAATTAATGGTCATCTATTAAAATTCTATTTAGATATAAGGAAAAGAGAACATGTACTTACATATTGGCGATAATTTTAGCATCCCTATGAATTCAATTCTTACGATGATTCATGCGGAATCTGGTAAACATCATAAGACGGGAATTTCGCATTATGATGCAGAAATCATGTATGTGGTGCCTGAGAATAAGGTAAAAACGTATATTGTAACAGATGATGGTGTGTATGCTTCTGGTATATCACTTAAAACTTTAAAAAAACGGATTGATGAGTTTTATATGCTACTACGTGGTAAATGATAGGACTTTCACGATATAAGCAATATATAGTATAATAAAGAGATAAACTAGTACCGCAGATGTGTTGTGTCTAAGCATATTGCGGTTTATGTCGTTAGGAGGAGTTTGTTTAATGGCTGAAGAAAATTATGGCGCTCAGAATATACAAGTTCTTGAGGGTCTAGACGCGGTCCGTAAACGTCCAGGAATGTACATTGGTAGTACGTCTGTGCGCGGTTTGCATCACCTCGTTTATGAAGTAGTAGACAATTCAGTGGACGAAGCGCTTGCAGGTTATGCAACGCATATTGAAGTATCCATTAATAAAGATAATAGTATTACCGTTGTTGATGATGGCCGTGGTATTCCAACAGGAATGCATGAATCCGGCATGTCTGCTGTAGAATTAGTATTAACAAAATTGCATGCAGGCGGTAAATTTGGTGGCGGTGGCTACAAAGTGTCTGGTGGTCTTCATGGTGTAGGTATTTCTGTTGTAAATGCATTGAGTGAATGGACTAAGGTGCAAGTATCTCAAAATGGCATTGTTCAAGAAATTTCCTTTGCTCGTGGTCATAAGACTTCTGAATTGCATGAAATTGGCAAGGCTGAAGGTACTGGTACAACTGTTATTTTTAAACCAGATCCAGAAATTTTTGAAACGACTGTATTCAATTTTGATACATTAAAATTACGTTTACAAGAATTAGCATTCCTTAATAAAGGACTTCGTATTACGTTAAGCGATTTGCGCCAAGAGGAACCTCGTGTTGAAAGTTTCCATTATGAAGGTGGTTTGAGTTCTTTCATTTCATTCTTGAATGAAAATAAAGAAACCATTAATCCTACAGTTATCAATATCGAAAATACGAAAGATGATGTAGTTGTAGATGTTGCATTGCAATACAACGATAGTTATAGTGAAAACTTATTATCCTTCGTTAATAATATCAATACTGTAGATGGTGGTACTCATTTATCTGGTTTCCGTTCTGCCTTAACACGTACTCTTAATGATTATGGCCGTAAATCTGGTTTAATTAAGGAAAATGAAAGTAATCTTTCCGGTGAGGATGTACGTGAAGGGTTGACTGCTGTCATTTCTGTGAAAGTATTAGAACCGCAGTTCGAAGGTCAAACAAAGACTAAACTTGGTAATAGTGAAGTAAAAGGTATTACTGATGTTGTCGTATCTGAAGGTCTTAGAACATTCTTTGAAGAACATCCACAAGATGCAAAGAAAATTATTGAGAAGGCAACAATGGCAAGCCGTGCCCGTGAAGCAGCTCGTAAAGCTCGTGACTTAACTCGTCGTAAAAATGCTTTGGAAGTATCTAGCCTTCCTGGTAAATTAGCAGACTGCTCGGAAAAAGATACATCGATGACAGAAATTTATCTTGTTGAAGGTGATTCTGCGGGTGGTTCTGCAAAACAAGGTCGCGATCGTCGTTATCAAGCGATTTTGCCATTGCGTGGTAAAATTCTTAACGTAGAAAAAGCACGTCTTGATAAAATTTTGGCTAATAATGAAATTCGCTCCATGATTACTGCTTTTGGCACTGGTATTGGTGACGAATTCGATATTACAAAATCCCGTTATAACAAGATTATCATTATGACAGATGCGGACGTTGATGGTGCTCACATCCGTACATTATTATTAACGTTCTTCTACCGCTATATGAAACCATTAGTAGAAGAAGGTCATATCTACATTGCACAACCGCCTTTATATCAAATTAAAAAAGGTAAATCCCATTGGTATGTATACTCTGATGCAGAGTTGACTGCTAAACTTGATGAAGTAGGCCGTGATGGTATTACAATTCAACGTTATAAAGGGTTAGGTGAAATGAATCCTGAACAATTGTGGGAAACAACAATGAACCCTGAAAATCGTACGATTTTACAAGTTAGTTTAGAAGATTCTATCGAAGCTGATAAAATCTTCACGGTACTCATGGGTGATAAGGTTGAACCTCGACGTAAATTTATTGAAGATAACGCCAAATATGTGCGTAATCTAGATTTGTAAGAGGTGAATTATGTCAGATAATCAAGTGAGAAACGTAGAGTATACGTCTAATACTCAACAACATTTAAAACGATCTCTAAAAGCACGCCATATGAATATGATTGCATTAGGTGGTGCTATCGGTACGGGTTTATTCGTAGCCGGTGGTGAAGTTGTAAGTACAGCTGGTCCTGGTGGTGCTCTTGTAGCCTATGGCCTGATTGGTCTTATGGTATATTTCCTCATGACATCTCTTGGGGAAATGGCGACGTACTTACCGATTCCAGGTTCGTTTGGAACTTACGCAAAACGTTATGTAGATCCGGCTTTTGGCTTTGCCTTAGGTTGGAACTACTGGTTTAACTGGGCTATTACATTGGCTGCCGAAGTATTGGCAGGGGCACTCATTATGAAATATTGGTTCCCTGATGTACCAGCTATTGTTTGGTCCGCTTTGTTCTTATTGATTCTATTTTGTCTCAACTATTTGTCCACTCGTTCCTTTGGTGAAAGCGAATACGTATTTTCATCCATCAAGGTTATTACCGTATTCGTATTCCTATTCTGTGGATTTATGCTTATCTTTGGTATTGGTGGTACATCTCCGGGATTTGAAAACTGGACAACAGGTGAAGCTCCATTCGTAGGTGGTTGGGAATCTATTCTTGCTATATTCATGGTAGCTGGTTTCTCTTTCCAAGGTACTGAACTGATTGGTGTAGCAGCCGGGGAAGCAGAAAATCCTGAAAAGAATGTACCGAAAGCGATTAACTCCATTTTTTGGCGTATCCTATTATTCTATATTGGTGCCTTTGTAGTCATTGGTTTCTTAATTCCTTACACTGATCCAAATTTATTAAATACTAGTGTAGAAAATGTATCCATTTCTCCATTTACACTCGTATTTGACCGCTTTGGATTTGCCTTTGCAGCTAGCTTTATTAATGCTATTATCTTAACAGCCGTTTTGAGTGCAGGTAACTCTGGATTATATTCTTCAACACGTATGTTATATGCTCTTGCTAAAGAAGGCCAAGCGCCTAAAATCTTTACAAAGCTTAATAAACGTGGTGTTCCAGTACCAGCATTGATATTAACTACAGCTATTGGTTTGTTTGCATTCCTTACAAGCTTTATTGGTGAAGGTACAGCATATACATGGATTGTTAATATTTCCGGTCTTTGCGGTTTTATTGCATGGGTAGGTATTGCAGTATCTCATTATCGATTCCGTCGTGCTTTCATTGCACAAGGCAGAGACCTTAAAGAATTACCTTACAAAGCATGGTTGTTCCCAATTGGCCCAATCTTGGCGTTCATTCTTTGCGTCATCATCATTGCTGGTCAAAATTATTCCGCTTTCACAGGTGATACCATCGACTGGTATGGCGTATCTGTTGCGTACATTGGATTGCCAATCTTCTTCGCTGTATACCTCGGTTACAAATGGATTAATAAAACTAAATTAGTGCCATTGAAAGAAGTCAATTTAGATCGCGATTTTGATAAATAAAAACGCAATATAAGCTATATAAAAAGATCTGTTCATTATGAAAATAGTGAATAGGTCTTTTTTGGTACATGACATAATATATGATTGTATTTATGTGAAAGCCTTGCTATAATAAGTCAAAAATATTGTAGTCAATTAGAAAGGATACAATTATGATTATTACAACAACTATGCATATTGAAAATAAACCTGTACAAGAGTACAAAGGTATTGTATTTGGTGAAGTCGTAGAAGGGCGTAATTTTATTAAAGATTTTATGTCTGGCATCCGTGATTTTGTTGGTGGACGTAGCGGTAGCTATGAAGATTCATTAATGAATGCACGCCAAGCAGCACTTGATGAAATGGCAAAACGTGCTAGTAAACTAGGTGCTAATGCTGTTATTGGTGTATTATTCCAATACAGTACTGTAGGGGCAGAAAATGGTATGCTTATGGTGACATGTAATGGGACGGCTGTTGTAGTTTAATAAGGGGAAAAAGCTGAGCATGACTTCTCTGCTCCACCGGCCGTATCTGACTACGCCCTTCGGGCTCCGCAGGGCCAAAGTCGCATAGAAGTCATGCTCAGCTTTCCTTATTAAATACGACAGGATAAATGAAAAAAGTCGTTCGGAAACACTACTTATCCTATTTTGCTTAGAACTATCATAGTCTGGGAAAATGAGAAAAAGGCAGCAGATTTTATAATCTGCTGCCTTTTTGGTATGTAATAAATGGGCTCTTAAAAAATAGAACAGGCCTGTTCTATTTTAAAATAGGGATATGTATGTAAGGCAATATAAAACAGCAGGGCTGCCACCCTGCTGTTTTTTCTTTGTTGCGTGAATATTTGCAACTCACTTATTTTATCTTATACCATGTTGCGTACATAACTGGTAGTACGATGAGTGTTAGTATGGTTGCTACGAGTAGTCCTCCACTAAATGCAATGGCTAGTGGGCTCCAGAATACGGATCCCATGAGTGGTATCATACCAAGTATGGCTGCGATAGCGGTTAGCATGATTGGTCTGAACCGTAATGTAGCGGAGTTGATGATGGCTTCGCGGGCGGATTGTCCTTCGGCACGGTGTATTTCGATTTGGTCCAATAGGATGATGGAGTTACGAATGATCATGCCGGAGAGGGCAATAATGCCTAGAATAGCCATAAAGCCAAGTGGTGTACGTGTAATATTTAGAGCTAGTACAACGCCGATGAGACCCAGCGGAGCTGTTAATAATGCCATAAACATAAGGGCAATTCTTTTTAATTGGAACATGAGAATTGTCATAATTGCAAAGAGCATAATTGGCATTGGAACGAGCAATTTTTGTACAGCAGTAACACTTTTTTCGGCAGAACCATCGAGGTCAATAGTATAGCCAGTTGGTAAGTCTTGACGATATTCAGCAAGTTTATTGTAAATTTCTTTCGTCTTAGCATTACCAAGTACGCCTGGGCCTACATTAGCATGAATGCTAATAGTTGGCATCATGTTGCGGTGCCAAATAATGCCTTCCTCTTGGCTCATAGAAATCGTTGCGATTTGGCTGAGCGGTACATAGGAACCATTACCTGTTTGGATTGGTAATGATGAAAGGGCTGCTAAGTTATGGTTTTCATTGCCCCCTAATCTGAAAGTAACAGGAATGGTTTGGTTACCTTCATAGTATTCACCGGATTTAGTGCCGGATAATAAACTTTGTAAATGAAGTGATACGGCATAGCTATCGATGCCAAGTAGACGTGCTTTATCTGGATCAATATGAACTTGAGCAACTGGTTCTGTATCTGGCCAATCGAAGGCTATATTATGTAAATCTTTGTCTTCTTGCATCTTGGCTTTTACATCGTTAGCAATTGTTTTAACCTCAGATGCATTAGGTCCTGATACGCGAAGCATAACAGGGTATTTAGAAGGTGGTCCAATTTGAACAAATTGCATGTTGATGAGTGCCGATGGATACTGTTCATTTAATTGATCTTGTAATTCCTTAAACAATGCATCACGATCTTCTAATGATTTGGTAACGATGATAGTTTGCATGAAATTAGCACGTGGTAATTCCGGTTCCAAGGTTAATACAAATCGCGGCGATCCTTCACCTACATAGGTGGTGAAATGATCAATATGTTCGTTATCTTTTAACAGAGCATCTAACGATTTAGCTTGACCTTGCGTATAATCGATAGATGAGCTTTGTGGAAATTGCATGGATACAATGATTTCACTTCGCGTCGAAGATGGGAAAAATTCCTGTTTGATGAGTGGAAATGAAAGAACGGATAGGATGAAAGCTCCTAATGTTAACAGTAATACAGCCTTATGATGACCGAGTGCCCAGTGAAGGAGACTTTCAAAACGAGCATAAAAAATAGTTTTCAAACGATGCATGATATGATCGCGACGTGTCCATTCAGATTCAGGTTTTTCGGTCTTATTTTCAATAATTTTATAGCCCAGCACAGGACTGACTAGAACAGAGGCAACCCAGGATAAGATAAGGGCCATAAAGACAACGATAGATAAGGATTTTGTAAATTCTGCAACCATACCTTCTGCTAAAGCAAGAGGTAAGAATCCAGCACAGGTAATGAGCGTGCCGGACAGCATCGGAAAGGCTGTTGATTCATAGGCGAACGTAGCGGCGCGCCAGTGGTTAAAACCTTCTTCGAGCTTAACGCTCATCATTTCTACAACGATGATAGCATCATCGACGAGTAGGCCTAGTGCTAAGATGAGAGCACCTAGACTAACCTTATGTAGATAAATGCCGTTTTCATACATCAGCACAAAGGTGGTGGATACCACAACCGGAATGGTGAGGGCCACAACAATACCTGTACGAATACCGAGTGATGCAAAGCTGACAAGCAATACGATGGCGATGGCTTCGAATAGAGATTGCGAGAAATCGCCAATCGATTCCTTAACTATGTGAGGTTGATTCGACACTTGATCAAGATTTAATCCAACAGGAATCGTCGGTTTAAGTTCTTTTAGTTTTTTATCAATAGCTTTGCCAAATTCGATATTGTTGGCTCCAGCATCCATAGAAATAGCAATGCCAATAGCTGGTTTACCTTCGTAGTAGAATTGAGGACTAGATGGGTCCTTATAGGTCATTGTTATATCCGCAATATCACCAAGTCGAATCGTTTGATTGTTGATACGAACTGGCATATTTTTTACTGCATCTACGCTATCAAAAACGCCATTGATACGTAAATATACATTATTTGTATCTGTATTGACCATGCCAGCTGGTACCATGGCACTTTGCTGTTTAAGGGCGGTCAATAACTGTTGTGTGCTCACTTGATATGAGGCGAGTTTGTCTTTATTAATTGTTACATCTAAGGATTTTTCTTGTACTCCGATGAGGGTAATCTTCTTAACATTAGGAACGGATAAGAGTTGACGTTTTAAATCTTCCGCTTGTTGTCGTTTTTCTTCGTATGAGAATTCATCACCTGAAAGCGCATAAATGGTGCCATATACATCATCAAATCTGTCATTGATGGATGGACCTTGAACACCTGATGGCAAAGATTTCCATTCATCATTGATCATATTTCGTGCTTCTTCCCAAGCGGGACGAATTTTGTTAGATGGCAAATCTTCTTTCAGATTGATATAAATAACAGATTTACTACCATCTGTGAAAGATTTCGTATAATCTACACCTGGTAAATCGCGTAATTTCTCCTCTAGTTTGTCTGTTACCTGATTAGACATTTGTTCTGGTGATGCACCAGGCCAAGCAACGCCTACAACCATGGTACGCATTGTAAAGTCTGGATCTTCCATGCGTCCCATGTGGGTAAAGGAGAATATGCCAAAGGTGAGGAGTACGGCAATGAAGTAGTAAATAATGGATTTATGGCGTAAAGCCCAATCTGCTAAGTTAAATTTCTTCATTCATGCACCGCCGTTCCTTCTTGTAATTGTTGGGTTCCTGCGGTGATAACAATATCTCCTTTAGCGAGGCCATTTTTTACAATAACAGAATTATTACCAAACTCGCCTGTTTGGATAGGAACGAGATGTGCTTTATTATCTCGAATGATATAGACTGCATTATTACCTTGTTTGTCTTTTACCAAAGCTGTTAATGGTATGGATATATCCGTTGTTTCCGATTGATTAAAAATAGCGTTAATAGTCATACCAAGTTGTACTTCTTTTGGTGGATTTTGTAAGGTAATTTTTACCGTATATGTCCGTGCTACAGGGTCTGGAACTGGTGAAATTTCACGAACAACACCCTGTACTTTTACATCAGGTAATGCCCAAAAACTAATAGTGGCTGCACTACCAGGATGAACCTTACTCATTTCTTGTTCTGGTAAAGAAATGACTGCCTCAGGTTCATGACCGGCTGCCAAGGTACCTACAGCCTGACCAGCTGCTACGACCTGACCAACTTCGACATTGAGAGATGTTATAATACCGCTATCTGGAGCTATTAGCGTGGTATAACTATTTTGATTACTACTTAAATTAAGATTTGCTTGTGCTTGTTGTAATTGCGCTTTTGCAACATTCAACTGATTTTCTGCTTGATCTAATTGCAACTTGCTAATAGCCTGTTCAGCATATAATGAACGATATCTTTCAACATTGGTACTGGCTAAATCATAAGCTGATTGTGCAGCTGTAACACCGCCTTGCGCATTTTGTACATGACTTGCCGTGTCAGCACCATTGATTTGAGCTATAGTTTGACCTGCTTGTACAGTAGACCCAACAGAAACAAATTTATTAATCACGCGACCTCCAACTTGGAATGCTAAATTTGTTTCCGTTCGATTGCGAATTGTTCCAGAATAACCGGCACTCGTTGTGCCAGACTCCTCACCAATTGTGATAGTTCGTACCTTGAGACTCGTATCATGCTCATCTTGATTTGATCCACATCCGCCAATGATTAGTATACTCATTAACAATGCGGTAGTGAATCCTAATACACTACGATTCATAATCCTCTCCTTTACACACATAATAGATATAATTGTGAAAGTAATATCCATTACTAAATATACATTTTATACAATTAAATAATACTACATATTAGATAAAAATTCTATAAGTATATTAGAAAATATATATATATTAATTAACTACAAATATCTACAAATAAATACAAAGGTGTACCTTGTTCCAAATCCGACACGCTACTGCGCTTCACGGAGCCCAGTAGCGTGTTTCTCTTATAGATTGTGTTGAACCAGTTGTGTGAATTACAGCAGAAATGAAAATTTGAGCACGTAGGATCATAGGATATTAGTAATAAAAAAATAGACTTCCAAAAACGACTTTGGCCCTGTGTAGCGTGTTCCTCTTATAGATTATGTTGAACTAAGTTGTGCGAACTACAGTAAGAGTGAAAAAGGCACATGGTGCTACCAAAACGACTTCGGGTCCCGCTTTAGCGTGATAGCGTGTCGGCTTTGGTAGCACCATGTGCTTTATAATCTATTCTTCTGTTTGTTCCACAACTGGTTCAACATAACTAACCAAAATTTTGTCTATCCGTGTATTATCCATATCCATGATTTCAAAGGTGTATCCATCCCATGTGGTTTTATCGCCTTCGCGTGGAATTCTACCGAATAGGAGGTTCATGAGACCACCTAGTGTTTTGTATAGGTCATCCTCTTCTCTTGGTAGTTCTTTATCGATGTGGAAAAATTCTTTAAATTCATCTACGTCGAGTAGACCATCTACGAGCCAAGTACCATCTTCGCGTTCGACAATTCGATTTTCTTCTTCTTGCCGTTCTTCTTCACCAGATGGCATGAGACCTACGATTTCTTCCATGATATCATGCAAGGTAACAAGGCCACTAAATCCGCCGTATTCATCGAGAACGATGGTTTCGTGAACACCTTCGTTACGCAATGTATTTAGCAATTTCATAAGAGAAATGGACTCAGGTACGAGCAATGGTTCTTTCAAGCAAGAATGAATCACATGATGTAAGGATTTTTCTCCTTGTAAGCATTGAACCATAACGTCGGTTACATTGATCATACCTCGTAATTCATCGAGAGAGTCTTCACCTACAGGAATACGGTATTGATTTGCTGTTTTAAGCACTTCCATTATTTCTTCTTCTGAAGAATTTAAATCAATCCATTTTAGCTGTGTTCGCGGTGTCATAACATCGCCTGCATTCATATCTGCTAGATGGAAAATATTTTCTACGAGAATAGGTTCTTCTTCTTCATAGGCACCCATGGCTACGCCTTCGGTAAGCATTTTGTTGATTTCTGATTCTGTTACAGGCGCTTCTTCTTTTACAGTAACGCCTAATAATTTTAATAGAGAATCTGTAGATACACCGAGGAATAGTACAATTGGTTTTAATGCTTGTGAAAGCCAATAAATTGGCTTAGATACGATAACAGCAATTGCTTCAGGACTATTGATAGCTAAACGTTTTGGTACTAATTCACCGATAACAAGAGACAAATAGGTGATGATGGCAACAATTAAGAAAGAACTGATAGAAGCCGCATAAGGAGCTATACTAGGAATTGCTTTCACCAATATATCTTCTAATGGAGCAGAAAAGGTAGCACCTGAATATAAACCAGTTAAAATTCCTACAAGGGTAATGCCAATTTGAATCGTAGAGAACATATCATTTGGATTCTCTGCTAATTCAAAGGCTTTTTTAGCGCGTTCATTACCAGATTCGGCCATCTCTTCAAGGCGACTTTTCTTTGCATTAACGATAGCAAGTTCGGTCATCGAAAAAATTCCATTTGCGATGATTAAAATGACGATAATAATAAAATCTAAGGTCAGATCACTGTCCATGTAAGTAAATACTCCTTTTTATGAGATATAATTTTGTATATAAGAAAAATTGAAATACTATTTTTTAGTATACCATATTCAAATTATATATGGTAAATAGTACAAAAAAGGAGGGCTGCCACCCTCCTCTTTTGTTTTGCGTGCATTAAAATGTTTGCAAAATACTTATTTCTTCATCTAATAGTATATTACACAATTTACCATTATTTGTAAATAATGCTATCTATGTATACAATGATTGATAAGAACATAATTTACATATATATGATCAATAGGGGATATATTACGATGACAAGCGAACAGGAATGGGAACAAGTATTACAAATTAAAACAACAGGTCGTGATGACAGTCGTTCCGATACAGAACATCATCCGTATGAGCCGACGGATTACTGCGTTCTTGAACGTCTTGCAAATAGCGGTTATATTACGAAACAAAATACCCTCATCGATTACGGTAGTGGCAAGGGGCGTGTTAATATTTTTATGTCTAATCAGACGCGGTGCCATTCCATTGGTATTGAATACGATGAACGTTTGTATGAACGAGCTGTCGTAAATGGTGAAAGCCCAGCTGCTAAGAATCGGGTATCCTTTGTTCTTGGTGATGCAGCTACTTATACATTGCCAGATATTGTAGATCGTTGCTTCCTCTTTAATCCCTTTGCACTTCATACGATTAAACGTGTACTTGGCAATATTTTTGATTCTATATATCATCATCCGAGAGAAATTCTATTATTTTTTTACTATGTTAATGAAGAAGTAGAAAACTTCCTGAATAACCATGTGCGCCTCGAAGCAGAAGAATCAATACAATGCGGTGATTTATTTCAAGAAAGTGACGACAAAGAACGAATATTGGTATATAGGGTAAATGTATTTTAGTGAATTAAATTATCTCTTTATTTTATCTATTCTTATAGAAAAGTACATATAGACATTATATAATCTAATTGTTACTACTCCATTCTGGTAACAGAAAGGAGGTGAAAACATTGCCGGAGATATTAATTTCCTTTTTTTTATCTATCATAGCAAGTATAGTTTCATATTATATTTGTAAGTGGCTGGATAGATAGTTTAGTTAGTAACCAGCACAATAAAAAATAGCAGGGCTGCCACCCTGCTATTTTTTCGTATGAAAACATTGCCTCATACTAATTTCCTTTGTTACTAATAGGATAGCATGATATAAAAGGATAGTCAAATTTTACGTACTTTCACTAAAACACGCAGAAAATCAGCGTATTTTCTGATATAATAATAAATTAGAGAGTATAAAAATTAATTTTTTTTATTCAGTATGGTATGTATTGATTCGTAATGATTAATACTAGTAGTTAGGACTGAATATATACCATATAGGAGGAACTTATGGAACGCGTATCAGTAAGTCTTATTGAAGAAATTCGCAGTGCCTTAATAGAACGATATAACCGTGATCAAGAGATTCAGCAAATGATTGAAGAAATCGGTGCTGAAGAAGGTCTTAACGAAAAAGAATTGTCTATTATTCATCAGGCTTATTTAGAAGTTAAGGAACGTATGCAATATACGGCAAATTTGATGGAATTGTGGAATCAAATTGAAGTTGTTCAAGAACGTATAAGTATGCTTAATTCTTATGAAAGTTTAGAACGTGATTTATTTGGTGATGTTCTTTCCTTTGATAAACCGATGGGTTATGGTACAACGAATCATGAACAGTTAGATTATGCAATGGAAAAAATTAAGTTACAAGATATAGATAAGGACTTTGAAGATTTTAATCTTACTGAAACATATCCTATTCATAAACAAACAGTATCTAGTAATACATTGAATGAAGATAATAAATTAGATACAGAGGATCATTTGGATGATGAAAATGATTCAAATGATGAACGTGTTTTGCATAAAGATGTTCATACATCTTTAGATCCTTTTGATATGGTAAATTCCTTATTGTATTCTAAACAATCTAGTGATAATAAGAATACAACAAAACAACAAAAAGAAATCGATAAACTTATCAAAAAACAACTGAAACGCGTAGAAGAAGAATGGGCGAAGCTTTCAGGAAAAAATACAAAAAAAGATAAGAAAAAGAAAGATAAAGATAAAGACAAAGATAGAGACGAAAAGAAGGATAAAAAAGATAAGAAGTCTAAAAAGGATGTTGAGCTTGTAAAAGAATTTAGTAAATCCAAGAAAGAAAAGAAAGATAAAGAATCCAAAAAGAATAAGAGGAATATGGATTCTAAAAAAAATAAGAAAAACAAGGATGCTAAGAAAGATCAAAAATCTAAGAAATTAGAAAAATCCTTAAAGAAAGAATCTAAAAAATCTGGAAAAAAGGATTAACCGTGGGTTTCATAGATACATATAGCCAGAAAACTACGGATAAAGGCTGTGGGAGATGTAAACGATGCGAGGGGCCAAGTTGTAAAAAGTATTAAATACATAAGGCTGTTAGTATGAAATGGGGAGCATATGAACATAGTAGTTATATCTGATAAATATAATGCTGAACGTAGGGAGAATGTTTGTAAAGAGTTTGGTAAATATAATCTAGAATTCAGCTTCTTTGATGCTATTATGGCTAATAAAATGTCAAAAGAAGAACTTGCGACAAAAGCATTAAAGAATACCTTTTTAACACCTAGTGAAATTGGTTGTGCTTTAAGTCATATTGGTGTATATAAGGAATTTCTTAAGTCAAATCAAAAAAGTATTATGATTTGTGAAGATGATATATTTATTACAGAGTATTTTAATAGAACTGTTATAGAAAAAATTAGAGAATTTGTCGAATCTAGTGATGAGCCACGTTTAGTAGTATTACAAAAAAGTATTTATCACCATAAATATGTAAAAAATATAGCTGAGAAGATGAATATTTACTCTGCTAGAAATTTATTTTGTACTCATGGATATGTAATTAATAGGGCAGCAGCTAATAATATTGCGTCTATTCAAAATCCTGTGCGTTTTGAAATTGATGCGTTTAAGTTCTATTATTGGTTAAATCTTTGTAAATTGTATTGTTTAGATAAAGATCTTATAGTACAACAGGATGAAGAAGTAATAGCATCTACCGTAGATTCTGGGACTAATTCAGATTCTAGTGGTGAGTCTCAACGTACAGCAAAGAAAAATGGTGCTTATAAAGAATTATATAGACAATTGTCTCTAAAAGGTAAAATTATAAGTCAGTATAGACGATTTGAAAAAGCATGTTACAAGATGTTTGAGGGGTTAGATTACTAAAACAATATGATAGATAGTGATATTAAACAAAATACCTTATATGTAGTTTGTACTGAATTTCAATTACTAACCGTTTTAAATTTATATAGAGATAATAATAGAGAGGCAGATATCCTATTTTTAACAAAGGACATTGTAAGATGGAGATTACTCGTTAGTCGTTTGTATGAGAGAGGAATATTCAAAAGCATATTTATATATGAAGAGAATACGTATACTAAAATTATGCTCAATAATAATGAATTAGTATTAGTTAGTGATATATCATTTACTATTAATTCATATAATAATATATTTGTTACAAATTTTGATTTTTTAAAACATAATAGTGAAATAATTAATAAAAAAGCTATTAAAATTAGTTTATTTGATGAAGGGACTATGTCCTATTTAAATTATTTTGTAATAGAATGTAATCGGATTACACCTTGTAAAGATATATATATTTATAATCCATCATTAGCTAACTATGCTAATGATGATTCTTATATAATTCATAGTATCAATAAAATATCTAATAAAGATACTAGATTAATAGAATTGTATAATTATGTATTTAATTATAAGCCTATTGTTAGTGAAAGTCATAAATTAGATATCTTTTTTTCCCAACCATTTTCAAAGGAGATATCTCGAAAAGCTAAAATTAGAAAATTTATTAGATTATTTCAATATAAATCTATTCATGAATATATTGAATCAGACATAGCTTATTATCAAGACTATCTAATAAAATTTTTGAAATCTAAATTGTCTACGTTTAAACGAAAGAAACATCCTAGAGAGTTTAATAGTAGTGATAATGATTTGAAGATGGATTATCCTTGGGAACTATTTTTATTAAATAATCCTTATGTAAGTATTTGCCAATATTCTTTATACTCTAGCGTTTTATGTAGTCAGTTAATATTAAAGGAATCTTATAATATTAGAAGTTTGTATTTATATCCTTATGTGGTAAAGCATTTACAAAATAAATACAATATAGAGAACAGTAAATTAATCAATGAATTATTTGAATTTTTTAATAAAATAGAAAAAATGGGACTTTTAGTTGCTGTTAACAATATAAATCAATTGGAGGGCATCATACATGATAGAGTTTAAAATTGGAAATATTAATGTAGGTGGAAATCATAAACCATTAATTATTCCGGAAATAGGGATTAACCATAATGGATCTTTAGAAGTGGCTAAAGAAATGGTATATTCTGCTTATAAGGCAGGAGCACATCTGGTAAAACATCAAACTCATGTTGTAGAAGATGAAATGAGTCATGCTGCACAATCTGTTATTCCTGGAAATGCAGATATTTCTATCTATGAAATTATGGAAAATGCAGCTTTAAATGAGGATGAAGAATATGAATTAATGAAATATACTGAGTCATTGGGTTTGGAATTTATCAGCACTCCTTTTTCTAGAGCAGCTGCGGATCGTTTAGAATCTT
Source organism: uncultured Veillonella sp. (assembly GCF_934230905.1). Classification (GTDB taxonomy): domain Bacteria; phylum Bacillota; class Negativicutes; order Veillonellales; family Veillonellaceae; genus Veillonella. Next base: position 33,342 of record NZ_CAKQFJ010000007.1, read on the forward strand.
TTGGGGTGAAAGCTTATAAGATCGGTTCTGGTGAGATGAATAACTATCCTTTGTTAAAACATATTGCTAGCTTTGGTAAACCAATGATTGTATCGACAGGTATGAATGATATTGAAAGTATCAATATTGCTGTAGATATATTACGTGAATATAATATTCCTTTTGCGTTGTTGCATACTACAAATTTATATCCTACAAAGCCTGAATGGGTAAGATTAGGAGCTATGCAAGAGATGATGAATGCATATCCAGATATCCCTATAGGTCTTTCAGATCATACATTAAATAATAACTCCTGTATTGCTGCTATGGCATTAGGTGCTAAAATACTTGAACGTCATTTTACAGATACAAAAAATCGACGAGGTCCTGATATTATCTGTTCTATGGATGAATATGATTTACATAATTTATTACAAGCATCCAAGGAAGTTCCTTTGATGCTTGGTGGTACTAAAACGGCTATTAAAGAGGAACAAGTAACAATAGATTTTGCTTTTGCTACTGTAGTAAGCATTAAAGATATCCAAACTGGCGATATTCTTACAAGAGAAAATATTTGGGTAAAAAGACCAGGAATAGGCAAAATTTTAGCAAAAGAATTCGAGTCTTTATTAGGAAAAAAAGCTAAATGTTATATACCTGCTGATACACATTTAGATTATTCGATGTTTGAATAAATTCAATGTTAGGGGTGTTTCAGTTGAAAAAAATCATTTTTATTACAGGAACGCGTGCAGATTATGGAAAAATAAAACCTTTATTACAGAGTATCTCAAAAAATAAGATGTTTGAGGTATATATTTATACAACGGGAATGCATTTATTAGAAAGTCGAGGCAGTACATATAACGAAATAAAAAAAGATGGTTATGAGAGAGTTTATATTGCAAAGGAAAATATGCCAACAGGTAATTCTAGTATAGATATCGCAGTTACTATATCTAATTTAACAAAGTATATTTTAGATATTAATCCAGATGCTATCATTGTTCATGGAGATAGACCTGATGCATTAGCTGGTGCTATTGTAGGTGCTTTTAATAATATTCGGGTTATTCATATTGAAGGAGGCGAAATTTCTGGAACAATTGACGAGTCAATACGTCACTCTATTAGTAAATTAGCTCATTTTCACTTTGTAGCTAATGAAGAGGCTAAACAAAGGTTAATTTTGTTAGGTGAAAATCAAGAGTGTATTCGTGTTATTGGTTCTCCAGATATCGATATTATTAAAAGTGTTAATTTACCATCCCTTAAATCTATTAAGGATCATTATGGTATTGATTTTGAAAATTACGGGATTATGTTATTTCATCCTGTAACAACAGAAGTAGATTTTATACAGAAACAAATAGAGATTATTATAAAGGCTTGCCAAAATTCAAAAAAGAATTTTATAGTTATTTATCCTAATAATGATTTAGGAAGTCATTATATTATAGATGCTTACCATGAATTAGAATCAGATAACCATTTTAAGATTTTTCCTTCTATACGTTTTGAATCGTTTATAGTTTTATTAAAAAATGCGGAATTTTTAATAGGAAACTCTAGTGCTGGTGTGAGAGAAGCTCCATACTTTGGTATTGATACCATAGATATAGGTTCTAGGCAGCATGGTCGTTATAATATTGAAAAAGAAAAAACAATTACGCATGTAGAGTATGATATTAAAGAAATAGAACATGCTATTTTATCAATTCAAAAATATGAAAGTGTAGATACAATTTGGGGTGATGGTAATAGTGCAGAGTTATTTATGAAAGCTATTACTAATCCAGAGTTTTGGACTATGCCTTTACAAAAGAAATTGACTTATGATTTATAAAAAGGGTAATTATGTTTAATAATAAAAAAATACTGGCGATTATTCCCGCTAGAAAAGGTAGCAAGGGAATTATAAATAAAAATATTATAGACATTAATGGTAAACCTCTTATTGCATATACTATTGAAGCTGCTAAACAGTCAAAATATATTGATGATATTGTAGTGAGTACAGATGGTAAAAATATTGAGACCGTTAGTATTGCTTATGGTGCAGATGTACCTTTTCTACGTCCAGAAGCACTAGCTAACGATACAGCAAAAACTATTGATGCCATCGTTTATACCATTGAAAAATTAGTGAAGATGAATAGATATTATGATGTGATTATGTTATTGCAACCTACATCGCCATTACGACAAACTAATCATATAGATGAGGCCTTAGAGAAATTCTTTGATTTCGATATGAAGGGACTTATTAGTGTTAATAAAGTAGAGACTAAGCCTATTTTGATTAGGACTATTGAAAATGGTATATTACAACCTATTATTAGTCAAAATAGTACTGTTAGACGTCAGGATATGGCAACGTACTATAAGGTAAATGGTGCTATATATATTAATAGAGTTAGTGAAATACACAAAGGTTTGAGTTTTAATGATAATATAGTGCCCTATATTATGGAACCTGAAAGTAGTATTGATATAGATACTATGGATGATTTGTTATTAGTAAATAAGATTTTAAATGAATAATTATTATAATTAGGTTAAAGAGGATATGTAGTTATGAATCGATGGCAACGATTATTTGAAGGTATAAAAACAGAAATTATGGCTTTTTTATTTTTTTCTGTTTTATTAACTATCTTTAGAGTGGTATTTCTTTGGATATTTCAGTCACAGTTAGCTACGGTTCCTATAGAGGAAATACTAAAATCCCTATGGTTTGGTTTTAGATTAAGCCTTAAAACAGTTGGGATCATTTGTTTATTTGGATTTATATTAGGTACATTAGTACAAACTTTTGTACCTAAATGGCCGTCTTTACGTCTTAAACAAATTATATATTCCATTGCAACTATTTTACTGACATTTTTATTTTTGGGAAGAATCCCGTTTTATAAAATCTTTAACTCTTCTTATAATATGATGCTTATCAATGGTAAACATGATGATATTGGTGCTATTGTCAACACAGCTATTAATGAGTATAATGCTTTTTTTTATATTATTTGTGCTATTGTTATAAGTGTTATGTTAACGGGGTTTTTGTTAAAAGTACTATCTATTAGTACAAAAAAGTATAGTATTAATAATGCAATTAGTACTAAATGGTATCCAAAAAAAAAGCTTGCTCAGTGGCTAACAGGAATAAGTTTAGTGATTGTATTTAGTTTGATATTTGTAGTATTTCGTTTCGGTGGTGCTTTGAGTTACACAAATTCCATTAACTGGGAGAGTGCTGCACGACTTAATTCTAATCTATTAAATGAAACAATTTTGGACGATGCACAAGCATTATATCGTGTAAAATCCATTGCTAAACGGACTTCAGAATTAGAGGATATTCATTTAACATCTGCGGAGTTACATGAAAAAATACAATCCATTGGCGGTAATCCTAGTAGTACACAATTTGATGAATCTTTCACAAAAACGATAACAACAGAGCGATTACAACAACAACCGCAATCTATTAATATCATTCTCGGTGAATCCTATGGTTTATGGCCATTCCTTGCTGAATTTAATGAACCTGGTGCTTATCTTGTAGAGCAAGGTCGTAAGTACGCGGCTAGTCCACAGGCGATGGGTACACAAATGGCCTTGGCCCAAGGAACGGGTACTATGCCAGCCATTATTGGGTTATTGACGGGCATGCCGGATACGGGGATGTATCCAAACTATAGCGTAGGCATGTTACAAGAACCGTATGGCCTCGGTATTGGACCGGTTATGAAAAAACTAGGTTATAAGACCGTATTTTGGTATGGCGGTTTTAGTACTTGGCAAAATGTTAAGAACTTTGCCTTAGAACAAGGTTTTGATGAATTCCACGATGCATCTGAAATGCCGAGTAATGAAACAAATGCTTGGGGTGTAGCCGATGGAGATATGTTCAAGGCTATCAATGCATACATGGACAAACATCGTGGCGAAAAGATCATCAATGTCATCATGACTACGTCAAATCATCCTCCATATAGTGTGAATGTGGCGAAGGAAGGCTATGATGCGGATAAGGTTCGTAAGAACTTGCCAGATTCCATTGCCAATACGGATAAGCAAATTAACGAAATGGGTCACATATGGTATGCAGACCATGTGATGGGTGAATTTATTAGTAAAGAGGAACAATCTGATCCAACTTCATTATTTGTTATCACTGGTGATCACAGCGAACGCTTTACCTTTGCTCATGAGGAAGGTCCTAAGGTAGCATCCACGATTCCGATTATTTTCTACGGTCAAGGCATCAAAAAAGAATGGCTTTCACCAGACGCATTCGGCATGAGCATCCAAATCATTCCGACATTGGCTGAACTCGTAGGACGCACGGGGCAAACCTATGAGGCTATGGTGCCGAGTCTATTTAATCAAGGACCATTCGTATTCAATCATCGTTTGTGGATGGATAAGATCGGTATCTACGTCGAAGATGAAAAAATGCCGCAGGCCTATGCTAACGCTATGAAAACCATGCGGGAACTTACGGCATGGCGTTTGAAACATGGGGATGTTATACAATAATTGTAAATAATCTGTAGAATCAGTAATCGGGAGTTTTTCTATTTATGAATACATCTAGTTTTTCTTATGAACAATTCTTTCATGGTCGTTCAGTTATGTTTATTGTTCCTCACGAAGATGATGAAATCAATATGGCTGGGGCCACTATATATGGGGCGATACAAGAAGGGCTAGATGTGTATGTAGTTTTTCTTACAAATGGTGATTATGAATATACTTTTGATGTGCGACGTAATGAGACCTATCAAATGGCTAAAGAAATTGGACTACCTCAAGAGAATATTATTTTCTTAGGCTTTGGCGATTTTATTGGTCACGAAATTATTCAGAATAAATCGGCTATTATCACTAGTCGTGCTAATCATGATAAAACCTATGGTTTTGATTTTGCTAGTCTTGTTATGAATGAGGCTAAACCTTATTCTTGGTCTGGTATTATTCAGTCATTAATTGATGTTATATTACACTTTAAACCAGATACAATTATTGCCACGGATTACGATACTCATGTAGATCATAGATTATGTACCTTTACAGTGGCGTGTGCGATAGAGTGGATTATAAAATATACTGATTTTGGACCTCAATTTCTTAATGGTTTTGCTTATGCAACAGGATATGAAACTGTAGATGATTACTATGATAATAATCTGTTATCTACAGTAATTAATAAGCGGGCATTGCCATCGAATGAGTTTAGTACGGGAAATCCTACTCTATCTTGGGTATATCGCCTTCGAATTCCAGTACCTTATGATTGTCGAAATAGAGAATTAGTAACTAATCCTATTTTTAAGGCAATGGCGGCCCATATGAGCCAAGAAGGTTATAAAAGGGGGGCACGCCTTATAAATGGGGATCAAGTATTTTGGAGGAGAAGAACAGATAATTTAGCATTACATGCAGATATAACTGTATCTTCTGGCGAGGCTTCACAGCTAAATGATTTTTTGCGATTTAATATAGCAAATATGACATTAAATTCATATAATCCTGAGGATTATATGTGGATACCAACAATAGATGATAGGGAACGCAAGGCCCATATTGCATTTAATAAAATTACAGATATACAGGTTATACAATTATTTGGAAATGTACATAATACTTATAATTATTGCTCTATTCGTATAGAATTGAGTAATGGTAAGCAGATAGTATTAAAAGAAATTGCTTATATGGGGCAAGGTATATCTTATGTTTGTGATGAACCTGTGTCTGTAGAATGGATTGATATATATATAGATAAACAATGCCTAGGTTTATCTGAAATAGAGTTATATAGTAATAATAATGATATATATGATTATTGTCATATATTAGCAGATAATCAGTTTATGTATGATTGGGTTGTATATCCTGGTGAGAAAATTCCGATGATTACCCCTTATATTGAAAGTTTCAGAAAAGATATTATTACATATGGTGAATCAATACAAGAAAACTCTTATAGGTGGCTAATTAATGATAAATATATTGATATTTCTGCATTACAAAGTACAATTGAGCGAGAGTTAAGTACTAATCCTTTACAATTACGATTAGAGTCTAGTGATGGATTGGTATTTTGTGAGTCTACGATTCGTAAGGGTAGTTTTAAGGATTGGTGTTCTTTAAAATGGAATCAATTACAAGATAAATTGGCTTATATAAGGGTTAAATCGAAATATAAACAGGGGTATAAAGCGGCACAGGCACATAAACAAGGAGGTATATAATTATGGAGAATCAGAATAGACCATTAGTATCTATTGTTATTCCTGTGTATAAAGCAGAAGATTATATTGGTAAATGCATCGAAAGTTTACAACAACAAACATATAGTAACTTACAAATTATCTTAATTGAAGATGGGTCACCCGATTCCAGTGGGCGTATTTGTGATGACTATGCTACTAAAGATGATCGAATTACTGTTATACATCATAAACATAATATGGGTGTTAGTAAGACCCGTAATGATGGATTAGCTATTGTAAAAGGGGATTATATCGCCTTTGTAGATGGTGATGATTATGTAGCACCATCTATGATAGAAGATTGTTTAACAACAATTGATGAGAAACAAGTAGATGTGGTTGTTTTTGATATCGCTGTTGTAGAAAACGGTAAGACTAGTCCACGTCATATGGATGAACGTTATTTTATAGATATTAAAAGTGCATATATAGCCTTGATTGAGGATAAAATTCCGAATTATCTATGTAATAAATTTTTTAAGGCTAATACTTGGAAAGAAATTCGATTAAAAGAAAATACAGATTTTGAGGATTTAATGATTATGCCATTAGTTTTTAAAAATCTTTCATCTGTATACTATTTACAAAAAACACTCTATTTTTATAATTGTGATAATGAAAATTCCATCACGAGTAATTGGAGTGCAAAGAGTAAATATGGTTTGTTCTGTTCCTATTTATACCGTCAACCGCTAGCGGAAGAATTAGGTATGACAGACTTTGTGCGATACTGTCGTCATAGAGCAATTCGCAGTGCTGTTGGGGGAATTGGTTTTAACTTAGCGAAACCAGAACTACAAGAAAAACAGGTAGAGTATATGTTAGAGTACTTAAAACAAGAGGAACAGTCTTCTGATATGCCTGCAATCGGTGCTAAATATCAAGTATTACTATATGGTGCACTCCATGCACCGTTCATTTCAAAACTGTATGGGCATATGATGTTTGGATTAGAACGAATCAAGAAATCTTTATAATTGAATAAGTAATTAATTTTATATACAGATTGAAATTATATGAATATCGAGGCAATTTATGTCAACAATTACAGCTATTATATTAGCTCGCAACGAAGAACAGCATATAGCAGACTGCATAAAAAGCATTCAATGTGCAGATGAAATACTCGTCATAGATGATGGTAGTACGGATAGAACCGTTGAAATAGCAGAGAATTTAGAGGCTAAGGTTATACATCATGCATTAAATGGTGATTGGTCTCAACAACGACGATTTGGCATTAGTCAGGCATCATGTGACTGGATATTATTCATTGATTCGGATGAGCGAGTTTCACCTGAATTGGCAAAATCTATAAAAAAGGCTATTCAGGGTGAACTAAAATCATATTGGTTAAGGCGATATAATTTATTTCATCATAATCAGGCTACACATGGCGTTGTGAGACCCGATAAGGTGCTTAGGTTAATGCCTCGTGAAGGAGCTACTGTAGAAGGGGCTGTTCATGAAGCCTTTATCAGTCCATATCCAAATGGTATATTAGAAGGAAAATTGTATCATTATACTTATGATAATTGGCATCAATTCTTTGAGAAGTTTAATAAATATACAACTGCTGCAGCTAATAAATATAGAAAACAGAATAAGCAGTGTAGCTTTTTAGGAGATATTATATTTCGTCCTATGTGGGCTTTTTTTAAGATATATATTTTACAGGGTGGTATATTAGATGGAAAAATAGGATTTTTACTCTCTGTATATCACATGATGTATACAATGACAAAATATGTAAAACTTTACTACTTAAATAAATCAAATGGGAGACTGTGATTTACTTTATATAAGAAGAATTAAGGGGATATATAAGTATCTATAGTGAGAGAAAGCCGTAATATATAATGAGTGAACAATTTTTTCTATCCCTACAACAAAATATAAAATTAATGATATGGGCTCCTATTTTAAGTACCATATTCCGTATAATATTTATGCGTAGCTATAATCCGTATACTACTTGGCAAGGACGTTGGAAATCCGTTTTAGGTGCATTGCGTTATGGATTTTGGTGGGGGATGGACTTTGATGCGTATGTATTTTTAGTACCTTTAGTACTCGTTACGATTCCAGCATTATGGTTTGATACATATCATCAATATGAAGATATGGTGCGTCTCATTGGATTAACGATTTACTCTTGTGTAGTATATGCTGCCTTTGCAGGTAAGATGATATTTTACAAGCATTTTCACGATACGTATAATTATATGGTCCATTATGGTAAGCATGCAGAGAAACATAATCTTATTGATGTATTTTTTAATCAAGATCGAGGATTATTGGTCTTAGTAGGATTTATTCCAGTGGCTATTATTTCCTGGTTTGTAGGTCATGCATTGTTATCGTTGCCATCTATTCCTTACCCTGTTATAGATAGTACATGGATGACAGTAGTATGGAATATATTGTTAGTAGTTGTATCAGTTATTGGTTTTTATTGGTTTCGCTATGGTGGTACTTTATCTCATGATGATAAACCTGAATGGGATACGGTTCCTACCGTAGTAAAAGAAGACATTTTCTTTGCTCGTGCGACAGTGCCTGATTTATGCGCATTGGAAACGGTTTATAAACATCCTTTGCGCTCAGAATATACTGCATCTGAGGAAGATATTAATCACGCTGTTAGTCGTGTTGTACCTAGTGAATATAAAGATATTTGGCATAAACTTGATAATCCTTTATATGCATTTAAAAGAATTGCTAAAGGTCCTAAGATTGCTAGACCTAAACATATTTTCTTTATTGTTGGTGAAAGTATTCCTCAGTGGTCGTTAGATGAGACACATAAGCTACTTAATATATGTCCTGGTCTATGGAATTTTAAAAATCAACAGCATACGGTGCAGATTCCTAATTTTTTACCAGCTGGCAATGTATCGAGACCATCGATTGTTAGCCTTATGAGTGGTATCTATGATGCGGGCTTAGAAATCAATGAACGAGAAAGTTTTTGGAAGGGTGCATTTCCTACGTCATTTGCACATCAAATGAAGCAACTAGGATATCAAACTATATATTGGTATGGTGGTAATGCATCGTATGGCAATTTTAATCACTTTGGGAAAGCACAAGGTTTCGACCGTGTGGAAAGTGCGTCTATCTTCTGTGGACCTAATGCACCTAAAACATGGGTTGGTGTTTATGATCATGTATTTTTAGAAAATATTGCGCAACAAATCAAAGAAATTGATGAGCCTACATTCCATTTTATCTATACAACCTCTAATCATGGTCCGTATAAGATGGAGAATGACTTACTTGATTATGACCCACAAAAGGTCATGCCAGACGTAGGTGAGGATTTACGTTCTAATAAAACGCGTAATAAGGAACTAGCAACCTATCGTTATAGCGATAAGGCAATCTTTACATTTGTTGAATCTATGCAACAATTGTATCCAGATAGCTTATTTATTGTTACAGGAGATCATTCGAATCTATTTGGCTCTTTAAATAATACGTCGCTTATTCATCGCGATTATACATTGCGTGATACATTCTGTACGGTTAGTTTATTACAACATCCTGAGCTAGATGATCATATGATTACTACTCAAAAAGGTACCCATATGAGTTTCATGCCAACGATTATCGAAGCAATTGCACCTAAAGGGTTTGAGTATTATTCTATTACTCCATCATTGTTTGAGGAACAGCCTGAAACCTTAGTAACTCCTTATCAATGGATAACTGATACTATGATGGGTGATGTCCGTATGGATTATGGTGAAAGCAATAAGCCTTCAGTTGAGCCTGTGGAACAAGTTCGACCTATCGATAATCATGCTGATGAAGCACGTGATTGGACTTTATTAACAACATGGCTTATCAATCATAAAGACAATCTATTTAAGTCTTAGTATTGTTGGATATTAAGTAAGGATAATTATAATTCTATAGTATTTATGAATTAATGACGTACTGTATTTTATATTATATATATGATGGGAGTAACCTATGTCGATATTAAATGTTGTGGGGGCCAAGATTTGGGGTGGCGGTGAACAATACGTATATGATATATGTCAACAATTTAAACAGCAGAATAGGAAAGCCTATGTCTTAGTAGATAAATCAAATGAGGATATGCAGTCTCGTTATAAACAAGTTGCGTATGTTATGACCGCTAATTTATATAGATTAAAAGGTTTTTTAACTATAAATGCGGTGGCAAAACAGGTGAAGTCTAAAGAAATTAATACAATCGTATGTCATTCTGGTAAATATATTTCATTTTGTATTGCCCTTAAGCAATTAACAGGTGCTAAACTTGTGTTTATAAAGCATAATTTAGTACCAGGTAAAACAGATATATATCATAGATGGATTAATGCACAAGTAGATGCTTTTGTATGCGTGTCTAAACTTGTATATGATGATTTAATGACTTTTGCTATTAAGGATAGAAGCAAATATCATATCGTTTATAATGGTATTGATCCTAAGCGATTCCCTGCATTTGCCGATAGTCTACCAATGAAATCAAAGGTGACTACCTTTGGATATAGTGCACGTATTACTGAAAGAAAAGGACTTTATTTAATTTTAACTGCTCTTGAAAGAATGTATAAAAAAAATCTAAATGTGCGATTAATCGTATCAGGTGCTGGAACAGAGAATCAAATTAAAAAGCTTAAAAATTACTTGGATGTTCATCAAATGCATTCCTATGTTGATTTTATAGGCTTTACTCGAGATATTGAGGGCTTATATAAGTCTATTGATTGTCTATTATTACCAACAGTAACTCGTGAAGCTTTTGGTTTAGTTATTTGTGAAGCTATGTATTGTGGTGTACCTGTTATTACTAGTGGTACAGGGGCACAACGAGAAATAATAGATGATGGAACGTCTGGCTTTATTGTAGATCCTTTAAACGAAACAACATTACAACAATCTATGGAACATGTTATGAGTAATTCTGTTGATTTACCTAATATTATTACTAATGCACGTCATGTTGTGGAAGAACGCTTTATCGTAAATCGTGTAGCTGATCAATTAATTAAGATTATAGATGATTTACATACTCCTAATTATTGATTGTTTGTAGGGTATTATTGATAGATAGGAATATAAAATGGGATATTTACAAACACAATGGCGACGAGGTCGCGAAATTTATGGTGTCCATAGTTGGAGGGAAACACGTCGTACATTTCTTCATACAATACGATCCATTCGCAATAAAAAACAGATAGAAGCTTTGGAATCATATTTTGAAAACTATACGCCAGATCCGACCTTGTTAAATCGACAAGTGGGTTTATTTGAGTTGATGACACGCTATTTTCTATTTAAAGGTTCTACACCAGTAGAACGATTAGAGGCGATTATTAATCATTTTGATTTTTTAAAAGCTACATTTACGGATACTTTTATCAAAGAAATGTACTCTATAGATGAAGATAATATTTATGATGATGTAAGTCGTATCAAGCGTGGAATTGTACTTTGGCAATCTGAAGAACTAAAGATGAAAGCCCAAGTATATTATGGCGCAGGACAACGTAAAGAAGGTTTATTAACATTATTATTGACTTTAGAATCTAAAGGTGTTTACCATGCTAATTTCCGATTTGGTAAAGATATTAAAGGGGAAAAAGCCATGTGGATTGGAACCATTCAGGGGTATAAGGATGGGTTAGCTAATGCTAAAATAGCTACCAAAAAGATGTTTGGCTATCGTCCAAAAAACTTTATTATGTATTTGCTTAGATTAATCGCTCAACAATGTGGAGTAAAAATAATCTATGCAGTATCTGATGAAGGTTTTTATGCAAATACACATTTAGTACGTGGTCATCGTGCGAAAGTAGCTGAGCTAGATTCCTTGTGGCAAGAAAGCGGTGGGGAGCTTTCACAAGATCCTAGATTTTACATCATTCCATTAGAGGAATATCGTAAACCGATTGAAGAAATTAAATCACAAAAGCGTAGCCAATATCGAAAACGTTATGATTTATTAGATCAATATCAATTGGAAGTACAAGAAAATTTAAAGCCACATTTAAAGTAGGGAAAATAATGAAAATTGCATTTTGCTTTTTTGGGCATTTAAGAACCTTTAAACGTTGTGCTTCACATATTAAAAGAAATCTTTTGAAACATTATGATTGTGATTTGTTTATGCATACCTGGTCTGAGTATAATCATAAGACAAAAACCTGGCATAATAATAAATATATTAAGGACATAGTAACTAAAGGGAAAAATTTAAGTGTATATAAAGATATAATTATTGAAAAACAAATAGTTGAAGATATGGGGAATATAACTATTACTTCAGATAATAAAATTATCTCTTTATTTGGTATTAAATCTATGTATCATAATATGCAAACTAGCTATAATCTTTGTGAATAATATGCTAAAAATAATAATATAGAATACGATTTTATACTTATGATACGCCCTGATATCGTTTTATCTGATAGTTTTAATATAGAAAAATATAGTTTTATATTAAGTGCAGATGAATTATCAAAAGTATTTTAGAAACTTAAGTATCATCTTATATAAAAATAATGATTAAGGGATAGCAGATAAAAAGGTGAGTGTAATGCGTATTTTATTAGCAAATTTAACAAAGATGGTAGGCGATACAGGCGGCCTTGCTAAGGTGACGGATGCGTTTGCCAATGAGATGCAGCGCCGTGGGCACGAGGTGAGCCTTGTGTATAGCGATGTGCAAACTGGGGATTTCTACTTTCCTCTTGATGCGGGCATCGAGGCATATGATCTATGTCATTATGAGGGTGAAAGTCATTCTATCCCTCTTTGGTATAAGGCAAAACGGGAGATTTTGCGTGCCTTTGACAAGCGTAAAGCACGTGGTGTGAATAATGAGTTTACGAAGAAGTATTTACTAGGTCATCTTCAGTCTGTACTAGATCGAACCAAGCCAGATGTAATCGTATCGTATCAACCAGCAGCCTCAAAGGCTTTGTTGCTTGACTTGAAAACTAATATTCCTGTCATTACTATGAGCCATGGTGATCCTGAGGATTATTTTCATACCTACCCTGTAGAGGAGGTTGAAGCGGTTGCAAAGAGTACGGTAAACCAAGTGTTATTACCATCTTTTGAATCTCATATTAAAAATCATCTACCAGAGGCTAAGACTGTTGTTATTGGTAATGCTATCCCTCAATATGCGGAGCAGGCGGAGCTTTCACAGGCAAAAGATCGTTATAAAATCGTATTTGTAGCGCGACTTGATAAGAACCATAAACGACCACATTTATTGATTGAGGCATTTGCGCCATTGGCCGCGAAGTATCCGAACTGGGATATCGAATTATGGGGCCAAGAGGACCGCAAGATTTACAAGAAAGAATTGGATATGATCGTATCCAAGGCGGGACTTGGAGACCGTGTTCATTTTATGGGGACGACCACCGATGTACCAAGTGTACTCGTTACGGCAGATATATTTGCCTTCCCAAGTGCCTATGAAGGATTTGGGCTTTCACTAGGAGAAGCGATGAGCATGGGCTTGCCAGCAATTGGCTATAAATCCTGTTCTGCTGTTAATGAACTTATCATCGATGGGGAAACAGGCATCTTATGTGATGATGGGGTAACACCATTGACGGAGGCCTTGGAACGCTTGATGCAAGATCAAAACCTCCGCGTTACTATGGGCCAAGCTGGACGTAATCGTATGAAACAATTCAGCCCAGAATCTATTTGGGGACAGTGGGAAGATTTATTGAAACAGATAAGTAATCGATAAATAAAAATAAATGAAAATTTCATGAATATTTAAATGATATTTAATCTCTATATGATACAGTATACGTATATCTTGTAAAGGTATACGTATTATTTGTATGGAAACATGGACACATAGGGGTAAGCGTATTGCTTTGCAAGATCGTATAGTAATTGTTTTTAGTGAAAAGAAGAGGTATTGTATTATGAAAAAACAATTCGCAGCAATCTTTGCAGCAACAGCAGTGTTGGGTGTAACTACTGCATTTGCAGCTAACCCATTCTCCGATGTAACTCCTGATTCTTGGGCATACCAAGCAGTTTCTCAATTAGCAGCTGCTGGTATCGTTAACGGTTATCCAGATGGCACTTTCAAAGGTCAAAATGATATCACTCGTTATGAAATGGCTCAAATGGTAGCAAAAGCTATGGCTAACCAAGACCGTGCTAATGCAGAACAACAAGCTATGATTAATCGTTTGGCTGATGAATTCTCCAACGAATTGAACAATTTGGGCGTTCGTGTAGCTCGTTTGGAAGATCGCGTTGGTAATGTGAAAGTAACTGGCGATATGCGTCTTCGTTATCTTGGTGCTCAAAAGAAAGATGGTCACTATGTAACTACTGATGGTGATTACAGTAAACATTCCCAATTTGATGCTCGTGCTCGTGTTCAATTTAATGCAAAAGTAAATGACCGTACAGAAGCTGTTGTTCGTATGACTTCTGATGATTTCGAATTAGGGGATGCTACTAATGGTGGCAATGCAAGTGCATCCATTGATCGTGCTTATGTAAATCATAAATTTGGTGAACGCGTATCTGTGAAAGCAGGTCGTTTTGATCAAACTATCGGTAATGGCTTGATTTATGATGATGCATTTGATGGTGCTCAATTCAACGCAGGCAACGATAAAGTTCAATTCCAAGCTGCTTATGGTTATGCAGTAGAAGGTGCAGTTAAAGGTAAAAATCAAAAACAAAATAGTACTTTCACATATGCAAGCATCAAAGGTAATTTGAATAAACATGTGAACCTTGGTGGCTTCTATGCACGTAATAACAAACATAAATCTGATAATACGGATTTCAAAAACTTGTATGGTTTCAGCACAGATGTAAACTTTGATAAAGTTTGGGTTGGTGGTGAATATGTTAAAGGTGCAGGCATGACTAAAGGTTCTGCTTGGACAGCAGGTGTTGGTTATGGTGCATATGATCAAGCTAAAAAAGGTACTTGGGATGTAAAAGCTCAATACTTTAACTTTGGTCGATACATGGGTGCAACTTCCTCTACATGGGATATTGCATATGACTTCACTCAAAAACCTGACTTCAATGGTTTCAAAGGTTGGTTGGCAACTGCTAACTATGCATTACAAGATAATGTAGGCTTGACTGCATACTATGGCTTCAATAATAAAACTAATAAAGCAACAGGTACTAACGATAAATTATCCAATTACTACCGTGTTGATCTTAACTACCAATTCTAATCGTATAGATTAGTGTAGTTCAAGAATATGCAAAGGGCTGCAATTAGAATGTGGTTAAACCACACTCTGTTGCAGCTCTTTAGTTTAGGATATTATTAATTTTGGATCAGAAGGTGTTTTTATATGAAACTTCCTTTTACATGTCCTCAATGTGATCAAGAAAATAGAGAAAAAGGGGTTTTTATTCCCTCTATTGAACAAAGAGATATTATTATAACAAATCAAATTACATATGAATATACTTGTTCAAAAGGGCATCAATGCTTTTATGTACTACAAATAGAACGGTTTGAAATGTTATATAAATTAGCAATTCATGAATTTCTAGAAAATAATTTTAGAGCTTGTGTGATTAATTGTGCGGCAGCGTTGGAACGATTTTACGAATTTTTTTTACAAGTTGTATTTCATCATAATGGGTATAGTAATGAGAAGTTTTATGAAGAAATATGGTTGCCTATTAAAGATAGGAGTAAAAGACAAGAAGCGTTATTTAAAGATACATTTATAGAATTGACCTCAACAGAAAAGACACCTATTCTTAAAGATACGTTTCGTAAATTTAGAAATCATATTGTTCATCAAGGGGAATTTCCTAAAAGGGAGCAGACAAGAGATTTTGCAGATACTATTTTCAGGATTATTGGAATTGGTTTATATACATTACACAAATATTGTGATTCTTCTATTGAAGTCATAAAGCATGAACATCTTCAAAGGCGATTTAGATCTAGACCTAATTGTAATTTACATAGTACAACTATATTTCTAAATACTAACTTTCCATTATGTGATAAAATTTGGACATCAAATGATTTTAATATATTTGTAAAGAATACAGCTAAAGAACATGAGGTTTATGAAGTTTATCTTAAGCAGGCAATACCTATTTTACATATGTTACAAGGGAGTACTAACTCAAAAGACTTAAGAGAAATTTTAGTGAAGATGATAATGGATGTATTAGATGATAATAGTATTAATAGTTTATTTCTATTAGTTACACAGATTTGCGATGAGCTAAATTCTTCTCAGGATAAAAGTCATAAGAAATAAACTTTCTATTTAGAAAGGAATTATATATCTATAGGTAGAAATAGGTCTGTAACAGATGTGGTTTTACCACAGTTTGGTTACAGACCTTTTTTATTTATTGTCTTTAGACTGGTTCGCGACGTAGTCGCGAATCATAAAACCACCCGCTATGCGGGTGCGGCAACGAAAGTTATACAAAAAAATCACCTTACTTAAGTATAATGTAGGTGTTCAAGCCGCATTATATGCAAAAGAAAGGTGATTTTATATGGCAACAAAGACACAGAGCCTTGCGCACACAAAATGGTTATGCAAATACCACATAGTATTTACACCTAAGTATAGACGTAAAGTTATATATAATCAATACAGAAATAGTTTACGTGAAATACTGAGACGTTTATGTGAATATAAGGGCGTCAAGATTATAGAGGGGGAGCTTATGGCAGATCATGTGCATATGCTAGTATTAATCCCACCTAAAATATCAGTTTCATCTTTTATGGGATATTTAAAAGGTAAAAGTGCACTAATGATGTTCGATAAACACGCAAACTTAAAGTATAAATTTGGAAATAGACACTTTTGGTCCGAGGGTTATTATGTTAGTACAGTAGGTTTAAATGAGGCTACAGTAAAGAAATATATACGTGAGCAAGAGTTACATGACCAAATGAAAGATAAACTTAGTGTAAAAGAATATGAGGACCCTTTTAAGGGTAGCAAGTAATACATATCCCCTTTAAGGGGACCGTTACGAGTCAATGGCTATGCGGCTTGAACGTAGTGAAAGCCAGCGCCTTTAGACGCTGGCCTAGTACTACGGGCTTATAGCCCGTGAGCAAACCACCCGTTTTACGGGTGGTTCTGATTCTAACCTTAGACAGTCGACTGTTTATGCTGTAAATCGTATATTATTTTATATATTTAACGGTTTTTTCGTCAAATGAATAAAATTATATTGAAAAATAGATCAAGTTTATGTATGATGAGAGTAGTTGGAGGTGAATTATGTTAGTAAATATTAGTGCAAGTAATTTTAAATCATTTGATAAAATAGAACGTTTATCGATGATATCTTCTAGTAAGATTCAAACTCATACAGATCATGTTCAGAAAATTAAAGATACTAAAATCTTAAAGAATGCGGTTATTTATGGTGCTAATGCATCAGGCAAATCTAATTTGGTTGAAATCTTGCAATTTATGCAGTGGACTTTACAACATGGATTACCTTTTGAATCAAGATTATTTTTTTCTCGAACTAAAGCGCATAATGAACATATAGATAGTGAATTTGAGTTACAATTTACTCTTAATGGAAAGTTTTATGCTTATGGTTTTTCCGTATTATTATCTGAAGGGAGAATAACGGGAGAATGGCTATATGAATTACGGCCACATGGGTCTGCTAAGCTTTTATTCGAAGTAGAGAATGCGATGCCTACGTTGGGATCTTTAAAGCTAACAAAGGATGCTGTAAATCGATTTACCATATATGCCGAAGATTTTTCTCAACAAGATCAAAATCGTTTATTTTTAGGCGTTATGAATCATGGTAAAGATATAAATAGGTTAAAAGGCTTAGAATTTTTATTTGAAATCTATGATTGGTTGTGTAACCATATTGTAATTATTACACCGAATACAATCCTCAATAGTTTTTCATATTACTATCAAGAAGGCTCACTAGAAAAAATTAGCAAGTTACTTGCTGATTTTGATACCGGTATTAGTAATGTTGCGATAAAAAAAATTACACAAGAGGAGTTAAAACAGTCCTTACCAATAGAAGTCTATAATAAATTGATAGAGAAAATTAAATTAAGTACTACAGAATTTAAAGGTGGTAAACTGATTATGCGTAGTCATGATATGTTCTTTGCTATAGACTTTCAAGATATAGAACATCCTGATATTACAACATTATGTTTACACCATGGCGAGTCACCATTCGATTTTTCTTTCAAAGAAGAATCTGATGGGACACAACGTATCTTTGATTTATTAGATTTAATATTATCTAATCAGGAGCATACGGTGTATATTATCGATGAATTAGAACGTAGCTTACATCCTAATCTTACGAAACATTTCCTAGAACTGTTTATGGAAACTCATAAGAATTCTGATACTCAATTACTATTTACTACTCATGAATCAAGCATTATGGATTTAAAATTATTTAGACGTGATGAAATTTGGTTTATAGAACGAGATTATGAAAACTGTAGTCATATTTATTCTCTTGCTAAATTCAAGGAACGCTATGATACAAAATTGAGTAAAGCCTATTTAGAAGGGCGATATGGTGCTATACCGGTGTTATCTTCTATTGTGTCCATTAAAGGAGAGTAATTATGGGCCTTCGAGAATTTTCTAATTGGAATGTACGAGATGATAAAGAAGAAGTAGAACCTTTAAAGAAGTATATATTTTTGTGTGAAGGTAGTGTAACGGAAGTAGCCTATTTTAAGCACTTAATGAAAATTCGAAGAAAGTTAGGTATACATCCTTTTATTGATATAAGCATTTTAGAGAGGACCGAAGGTGATGTGAGTATATCTGCACCTAAGCGATTAGTTCAATTCGGGAGTGAGTATAAAACTAGAGATTGTTTTGACGGTGAAAGAGATACTATTGTTGTCGTATTTGATGCAGATGTTTTTGAACGTGGGCAACCTCATTACTCTGATATTCTTGAAAATGCTCGGCAAGAAAATTTTGTTGTAGGTGTTACTAATCCTTGCTTTGAATTATTTTTATTGTTACATTACGAAAATGGATTTTCTGAATATATTAAACCAAATATTTCGGAATTATTATCCCCAAAAGGATTGAAAAATAAATTAGCCTATTCCATATTAAAACAACAGGCTGGTGTAGATTCAAAAAGTAATAAGGCTATTGGTGAATTAGCTGAATTTGTTACTATTGCTATAGAAGAAGAGCGCTTTTTGAATCAAGATATTAATGATTGTAAAGGTAAAATTACCAGTAATATAGGTCAAATTATTGATGACATATTACATGATTCTTTATGAATAAAAACTATGGGATATATAATTATTATGTGATGCATCGTAAGGCTGTACCAGAATGTGAGTTAATCATATTTTGGTACAGCCTTTTTAATTTCATGTTTTGTTAAAAATGAAAAAAATATGAAAATTTTATGATATTCTTAACGAAAATTTATCTCTCATTGTTATACTAAAAAAAAGACTATAGTTGTATACTTTCGCTATAAGAGAATAATCATGCATATTTTTAAGCAACTATAGAGTGTGTAATATAGTTTTTAGAGAGGTATTTTTATGAAACGACAATTTGCTACTATGGTAGCTTCAACTGCTATATTAGGTGTAACAACTGCATTTGCAGCCAATCCATTTTCTGATGTAACACCAGATTCTTGGGCTTATCAAGCTGTATCTCAATTAGCAGCAGCTGGTATCGTTAATGGGTATCCAGATGGGACTTTCAAAGGCCAAAAGGATATAACTCGTTTTGAAATGGCTCAAATGATTGCAAAGGCGATGGCTAACCAAGACCGTGCGAATGCAGAGCAACAAGCGATGATTAATCGTTTAGCCGATGAATTCTCTAATGAATTGAATAATTTAGGCGTTCGAGTAGGCCGATTAGAAGATCGTGCTGGTAATGTGAAGGTTAACGGCGATGTACGGTTGCGTTATCTTAGCACTAAGGCTATGGGCGAAAATTTTATAAGAAGTGATGGGGAGTATAGTAAAAAGTCCCAATTTGAGGCGCGTGCTCGTATCAAATTTAATGCGAAGATTAACAATCATACTGATGCTGTTGTACGTATGACCGTGAAAGAGTATGAACTTGGTGATACCATAGATCTTGGTACTACTGAACCGTCTGATACAGCTTTCATTGATCAGGCCTATGTTAATCACCGATTTGGTAATCATGTATCTGCAAAATTGGGCCGCTTTAATCAAGTTATCGGAAATGGGTATCTCTATGATGATGCTTTTGATGGGGCTCAAATCAATATTGGTAATGAAAAAGTTCAATTACAAGCAGCATATGGTTATTTCTTAAAAGGTAGATTTCTTAATTCTTCTACAGAAGATAATGACACTGTTACCTATACTAGTCTTAGAGGTCAGTTACATAAACATATGAATGTAGGTGGTTTCTTTGCTCGTATGAATGCAATAAATAATAGGGGGTTCTCATTTAGAACGTTTTATGGTTTCCACACTGATATGAATTTTGACAAGGTTTGGATTGGTGGCGAATGGGTGAAAGCAGCCCATACGGAACATGGTACAGGCTGGACTGCTGGTGTCGGTTATGGTGATTATGATATAGCTAAACAGGGAACTTGGGATGTAAAAGCTCAATATTTTAATCTTGATGAAAATATGGGCGCTATATCTTCTAAATGGAATCTTGCTTATGATTCTACACAAACTTTAAATGATGGACATTATTGGTTCAATGGTTATAAAGGTTGGTTAGGCACTGTAGATTACGCATTACAAGATAATCTAGGACTTAGTGTATATGCTGGATTTAAGGGTAAAACAAAACCAGAACTTGCTAGTGAGTATCGTTCATTGTCTAATTACTACCGTGTAGAGCTTAATTATCAATTTTAATTTGTGCATATTCTTTATAACCGATTGTGTGTGATAGTTATAAGCTTTAGAGTGGGGGAAAATTATGAAACGACAATTTGCTGTTATAGTAGCGTCAACGGCTGTATTAGGCATAACGACTGCCTTCGGAGCAAATCCATTTTCCGATGTAACGCCTGATTCTTGGGCGTATCAATCTGTATCTCAATTGGCGAGCGCAGGCATTATTAATGGCTATCCAGATGGGACTTTCAAAGGCCAGAAGGATATAACCCGTTTTGAAATGGCCCAAATGATTGCAAAGGCCATGGCTAACCAAGATCGTGCGAATGCAGAACAACAGGCGATGATTAATCGCTTAGCTGATGAGTTCGCCAATGAGTTGAACAATTTGGGCGTTCGTGTTGGTCGTTTAGAGGATCGCGTAGGTAATGTGAAAGTATCTGGCGATGTGCAGTTTTTATTACGCCGTTCCTTTACGAAAAATGGCGTACTAATCGGTCAAGGCGGTCAATATTACAAGCCATCCAAATTTGATGTTAGTAGTCGTGTGCAGTTTAACGCAAAGGTGAATGACCGCACCGATGTAGTGGCTCGTTTTAGAACGTATCAAATGGAATTTGGCGACGGTGATGAAATCTACTCTGCTCTTACCATCGATCGGGGCTATGTAAATCATCAATTTGGTAATCATACGTCTGTAAAGGTGGGCCGTTTTAATCAAGTCATCGGTAATGGTTTATTGTATGACGATACATTCGATGGTATTCAGTTCAACACTGGTAACGACAAAGTTCAACTTCAATTAACTCATGGCTATGCGATGGCAGAGAACAATGAAAACCGTTTCTTGCCAGAGCGAGATCAATATAATTATGCAGGCCTCAAAGGTACATTACATAAGCATATTGATGTGGGTGCATTCTACTCTCGTCATAGAAGAGATAAATCCGGTTATTTTAATACATACGGTAATTTGTATGGTGTAAGCACAGATATGAATTTTAATAAGCTTTGGGTTGGCGGCGAATGGGCGAAAGCGGTTGGCACCGCACATAGCCATGCTTGGACTGCTGGTATCGGCTATGGTAATTACAATGCTGCGAAAAAAGGAACTTGGGATGTAAAGGCGCAATACTTTAGCTTTGATCAAAATTTAGCACCTTATGCGTCTAAATGGAAATTCCCATTTGATGCTAATAATCTCCATTGGGATTATAATGCGACACCACCGTCTGTTGTGTCTACATTCCGTGGTTTTAGAGGCTGGATGGCCACTGTGGACTACGCATTGCAAGATAATGTGAGTCTCAATGCATATTATGGATTTAAGAATAAAACGCATCGCATCGATAGTTCACTTAATGAATATTTACCAAACTACTACCGTGTAGAGCTTAATTATCAATTCTAATCAAATAAACTAGTACAATTTAGTTACATATAAAGAGATGACGAAATGAATATTTTGTCATCTCTTTTGTCATGGTAGAGGTTTTATGTTTATCCCCATGAAAATCCAATGAACTTTATAATAAATTATAAAATAATTGTTATAGTATGTTATACTTATGTTATATTCTGTAATGTAACGGTTATTACCTATAAGGGGTTAGGGAGATACAGTGTTAGTAGGCCGAGTTGCAGATGTGTATGGTTCTTTTTTGGAGAGAGGTATAGTTATGAAAAAACAATTTGCCGCTATCTTTGCAGCAACTGCTGTGTTGGGTGTAACAACTGCATTTGCTGCCAACCCATTTTCCGATGTAACCCCTGATTCTTGGGCATACCAAGCTGTATCCCAATTGGCTAGCACTGGCATCATTACTGGCTATCCAGATGGTACTTTCAGAGGCGAAAATGGTATTACTCGTTTCCAAGTAGCACAAATGGTAGCGAAAGCGCTTGCTAACCAAGATCGTGCGAATGCGGAACAACAAGCCTTGATTAATCGTTTGGCTGACGAATTCTCTAACGAATTGAATAATTTGGGCGTTCGTGTGGCTCGTTTAGAAGATCGCGTTGGTAATGTGAAAGTAACCGGTGACATGCGTCTTCGTTATTTTGGTTCCCAAAAGAAAAATGGTCACTATGTAAATGCTATGGGCGATTATAGCAAAGGTTCTCAATTCGACGCGCGTGCTCGCATTCAATTTAATGCGAAGGTAAATGACCGCACAGATGCTGTGGTTCGCGTAACATCTGAGGACTTTGAATTTGGCGATGCTACGACTGGTGGCAATGCAACGGCTAGTATTGACCGGGCTTATGTAAATCACAAATTTGGTGAACGCGTGTCTGTGAAAGCTGGTCGTTTCGATCAAATGCTTGGTAATGGTTTGATTTACGATGATACATTTGACGGCGTTCAATTCAATGCAGGCAACGATAAGGTTCAATTCCAAGCAGCTTACGGTTATGGTGTGGCAGGTGCTTTTGATGGTCTAACTAAAAAATCCAACAAAACATTTACCTATGCAGGACTTAAAGGTCAACTTAATAAACATGTAAATCTTGGCGGCTTTTATGCACGTAGAAATGCGCACAAATCCGGCAGTGATGACCTTAAAAACATGTATGGCTTCAGCACAGATCTAAACTTTGATAAAGTTTGGATTGGCGGCGAATGGGTGAAAGCTGCTGGCGTTTCTCACGGTTCTGCATGGACTGCTGGTCTTGGCTATGGTAACTATGACCAAGCAAAACGCGGTTCTTGGGATGTAAAAGCACAATACTTCAACTTCGGTCAAAACCTAGGCGCCGCATCCTCCACATGGGATATTGCCTACGATACAACCAATACAGCTTGGGTGGCTACACCAACTGGTGCAATTAGTGCAAGAAACTACCAAGGCTTCAAAGGCTGGTTATTAACTGCTAACTACGCATTACAAAAGAACCTTGGTGTAACTGCATACTACGGTTTCAATAACAAAACGAACAAGGCTACCGGCAATAACGAAACACTTTCCAACTACTACCGCGTAGACCTTAACTACCAATTCTAATATGATGATTGGTATCGTTCATACCTAAAATAATCCCCTTGATGAGTCTGGGTACTTATCAAGGGGATTTTAAATTAGAACAGGTCTGTTCTAATTTTTAGGAGAGGTATTAAGGGGTGCGGTCAATACTACAGGCCTGTTTTAATTTTCAGAAGAGATATCAAGAGGTTGAGTTATCACCTCTAGAATTAATATATCTCCTCGTGATATATTACATATAAGTAGTATTCTTACGTTCATATGTATAAGGAGACACTCTATGTTTAGCTTTCAAAGTGAGTTATTATTACGTTTACAGAAACAATTTGTATCTGAACATGAGGCTGAATTCAAATCTATTGAGGATTTGATAGAATCATTTATGACTCAATATAATCGTGGTGATTTTAATGATACGATAGAAATGAAATTACGTGATTTATACGAGGCTGCAAAAGAGGCTGATACGACTGAGGAATCAAAGAAATTGTACAATAAGATTCTTACATTATGCCCTGACGAAGTAGATGCTAAACGGGAACTGATAGCTCTTGAGTTGCATCCAAGCTTTCAACTTCATCAGCTAAAACAGCTAGTAGAATCGTTGAAAAAGCCTAAGAAAATGGATTGGCATATAATAGAGGCGCGTCCTTATATGCGCTGCCTCATCGACATGGGGATGATATATTTAGAATATAATATGTATAATGATGCGATTGCATGCTTTACGCCTGTCTTTCACGGGGACAAGCAAGATCATTCGGGATTTCTTGTGTATATGATGGTTGCTTGTTGTGGTGCCGCCAACTGGGATTGCGGCCGCAAGGTGTACCAACGCTATCTTGCATGTTGCGATGATATACAAAATGCATTTAATCAGGCGCCAGATATCATGTTGCCGATGCATATGCTGTATATTTTATTGGCTTTGCAGTGTGGTGAAAGTAAGATTGCCCATGATGTATTAGCAGATCTTGTAGACGAATATGAAGATATTGATTGGTTATTACAAGATGCAACGCGGTGGAACGATTTTGTAGAAGACCATTTAGAGACCATTATGTATATGGTAGACCAAGTGATTGACATTGATTTCGATCCACGGGAATTAATAAGCTTATATATTGCTATCTCATTTTTACCGACTCAATTGGTGAATTTTGAAAGCCCATTATGGCAGACTTTATATGATGCGTATGAACGTGTTACCGGTCTAATTGTTGTGAATCGGTACTCTAATGATAGTTATATGGGAAAATGCGAGGCAGTTCATGTGAGTCCCGTAGAGGTTGCTAAAGAAGGGGCTGTGCGTAGCAATCCGGTATATGACAATATACGGTTTGGTGCACAGATTACACTTTCACAAGCTGGCCTATACACAGTAGGTGATTTTAAAACAATTACTAAACAAGAAGTATTAATGCTACCGGGCATTGGTAAAAAAACGGTGGAACAACTAGAGCATAATGGTGTTATATTTAAAGCCTAAGATGTGACTTGAGTTCACTAGCTATCCAAGGATAACAAAGGGCTATTTGTCTTTTCCATAACTAAAACAATCCCCTTGATGAGTATCTAGGTACTCTTATCAAGGGGATTTTAAATTAGAACAGGCCTGTTCTAATTTTCAGGAGAGGTGTTAATGGGCTCAGCCAATACTACAGTCCTGTACTAATTTTATTTCTCTCATATTTACAAACAACAAATTATAAATTATAATTTAAGATAATTTATGATTTGTTTATATTGTGAGAGTGAGAGGACTTTTATGAGACATGTAAGTAAAGCAAAGCTATCGCTAGCTGTAGCGCTGACGATTGCTGGATCTGTAATGCCTAATATGATGGTAGATGCGGCGTATACCGCTCCGTATACTAATAATGCAGATATCGTAGCTAACAGTGATGATATGATACGTGTATTCCCAGAATACGATAAAAATATATCTTCTATAGTAGCGAATGGTGGTATGGTTATTATTGAAGATGGACGTTCTCATATTGGTTATGGTCATAGTGCATTTGCTACTAGTAAAAATGGTGGTACCATTACATTGAAAGAAGGTGTGTATTATTCTGGTAGCGTGAGTACACCTGTTGCTCTTGCTCAAGGCGGCGCAATTAATATAGGCGTTCAGGACCAAGATGGCCAGTTTACGGGTGATAAAATATTCGTTGAAGGCGATGTTATAGTTAAAAATGATCCAATTCATAGCTCAACCATTAATATCGGTATAGATGGTGAGGAATCCAATTGGTCTGGGCTAGCTTTCAATTTATCTGATGAAAATAGGCGAAATTTTAATAATATCAATGTGTTCCTTGGTGAAAGAGGGGATTGGGAGCTTTTGTATCAAGGCGGCCTTAGTGGCACTAACCTTGATAGCAGTACGATGCCTAGCCGTGTACATCGACTCGTTGGCTCTACGAATCGTAATTTCCAAAATATGGTAGAGCAAAATGAGCATAATAAACTCTATATTGATAAGCTCGAAGGCCATGTGAATTTTATTTATGATCCTAATGAGGAATATGCAGATACCGAGGATCCAGAATATACACCGCCAACCACAACATATAATGGTTTAACGGCTGATTCCTTCTGGGGTGGTGATATTCATATCACAAGTGCAGCCCCTAATTCTGGCGCTCATCTATACACCAGCCGCAAAGGACTAGACTTGTCTACTGAGGATAATGTAAATAAGGTTTTAGATAACCTTGCACATAAGGTGTATTACCATAATTATGTGACTGGTGAAAGAAACCTTGAAGGCACAGTAGCTATTGCCTCTGAAGGTGCTGAGTCTGGACGTTTTAAGGTATTAACGTCTGGCTATGCTAAAGAAGGTGCTATTACATGGCAAGCCGATCAAAACGGACAAGGTAAATATGTATATGATAATACAACAGTAACACCTACACCGCAACCGACGCCAACACCAACACCAGCGCCACAACCGGTACCAACGCCACAACCGACACCAACGCCACAACCGGCGCCAACACCAGCGCCACAACCGATACCAACGCCGGCTCCAACACCGGCACCAGCGCCAACACCGGCGCCACAACCGGCACCAGCGCCAACACCGGCACCACAACCGGCACCAGCGCCTACTCCAACACCGCAACCTGCACCACAACCGGTGCCAACCCCAACACCTGCTCAAACAACGGCATATGATACTCCGCATATGCGTGGCGCTCGTTCTGCGATTATGAGTAATATCAACGGCTGGCGCACATTAACAAATATGTATCGCCCTCGTGCATTGCAACAAGGTGCAACAACAGGTATTTGGGCTCATATCGGTGGCGGTCAATACAGCTATGATGCACAAGGTATTGATACCGACACAACCTATACACGCATTCAAGGTGGTTACGATGCTAAAACTAGCAGCGGCTGGACCGTAGGCGGTCAAGTGTCTTACCTTCGTGGTCACGATGATTATGTGTTCAATGGCTCTGGCAAAGAAAAGGCCTTAGCTGTTGGTGCATATGGTTTGAAAGACCTTGGCCGAGATCAATACATTCAACTTGAATCCCAAGTTGGTCGCGTAACGAATACTTTCACAGCTCGTAATGAAATTGGTGAAAGCCTATCTGGCGAAACGAAGGCTAATGCATACACTATCGGCGCTCGCTATGGTAAGACTGTGAGGTTACAAAATGGTGTATACATCGAACCTCAAGCACAATTGAGCTATACTCACTTTGGTGGAGATAGCTTTAATGCAGGCACTATGCATGTAGACCAAGCTGGCGTTAGCAGCACTGCTGGCGGTCTTGGCCTTGAAATTGGCAAGACCTTTGGCGCAGGCAGTATCTATACTCGTGTCGGCGTTAACCATGCCTTTTCTGGTTCGGTGAAAACTACATACACAAGTGGTTCCACTGTAAAATCCACAGAACAAGACCTTAAAGGCACATGGACTGATCTTGCATTCGGTGGCCGCTATGGCATCAATGTTAACAATAGCCTTTATGCTGATATTAGCACCGGATTATCTGGTGACTATAAAGCAGGATGGTCTGTGAACGCTGGATTTACACATAAATTCTAAGATATGTTTACCTAAAATAATCTGAGAATATAGTCGATATATAAATAGCCCCAGAGTACTAACAGCTGTATATATTAGCTGTTAGTACTCTGGGGCTTTTATAAATATGGTCTCTTTAGAATTAGAACAGGCCTGTTCTAATTTCTAGGAGAGGTGTTAAGAGGTCTCTCCAATACTACAGGCCTGTACTAATTTATGAAACATCATATATGTATTGAGTTCATTTGAATTTGACGATATATATAATTATCTTTATAATATAAGAAGATAGTCAGACGAGTAGTTCCGTCAGGCTCATCTCAAGAAGTATAAAAGTGATGAAATGGCCTTTCAGTTACCTAGCTATTTTAGGATAACGAAGGGCTATTTGTCTTTTCCAAGACAAATAAGAGCCACAAGTGCACCAAAGGCAATAACAACAGTCATCACCTCTAGAATTATCATGATTAACTCATAATCACTCATAGAGCACCCCTCCCTCCATTAACGAAGAGAGGCCCAACCTCGCCGACTATCTTAGGTCAATTATAATGCGAACATATGAGTTAAGCAATAAGTATCTATAAATACAGATATATGAATTAAAGGAAAATATGGATTTTAAATTAGAACACGCCTGTAGTAATTCCCAATAGGCATATCTCAGGAACGCAATCTCAGAAAATGTGGTATAATAAGTTGTTAAATCGTATACAATCATTTTATACTTACATAATCTACCTACCATTAGTATGTATTAATGTATATATATAGGTACTATTTATATAATACGTATTAAGGTGCGACTCATATAGTACATATAGTATTAGTGTTAGGTAGTATTTCATATTGAGGAGGCCTCATGTTTCAACGTATATGTGCAGTGGCTATGTTTGTAGCAGCGCTGTTTATATCTGTTATACCCAATGCCGATGCTCGGCAAGATATTTATGCTTTCACCTATAATGGTAATAACTGGTATGTGGACCGTGATTCTGTTGATCGCAGTAAACCGGATGGGTTATTGCATTTTACGGTGTATACTATGATTGGTTTGCGCTATGATGTGGCCAGTGGTAGTGAATATTATAATGCCGATGTATATTATTATGATCAAAAATTATCTACCGAAGGTGGTCAATTATTGTATCGAAATCCAGGTATCTTGGCAGCGACTCGTGTGGCACGTCAACAACCAGATGCACCTAAAAAAGCGCCAAAACCAGTGGTGGCACAACAAACGACAGCACCATCTGTAGCGGCTCAAACAGCTATGCAAGCTGTTACACCTCAAACGGCACCTCAACCTATCATCGCTAAGGCTTTGTCGACACCAGTTCAAACACCGATACCTGCTAATGGTCCTGTAAGAGTTAACACACAAGTACCAATTGTATTACCGACAGGTCCAGTGAAAAAGGTAGCGGCTAAAACAGTGATGACACTTCATAAAACGCCGCAACAAACAACTAATGAATCTGATGAAAATGAGACAAATGGTACGCATTATGTTAGTTGGACAAATAAATAATGTAAACGCATAATACAAAGAGCCTGTAACGTTTCCTAACTCGTAGCTCTTACTCTATGTGATTTTTGAACACTGCTATCTAGATATATGTATGCTGAAATTATATTAGCTATATATGTTTAGATGGCAGTGTTTTATTTTATCGTCATTAGTACATCACTAGTTTGATGAGACATTGATGAGGCATTAATGAAACAAATGGTATATAATACAAGTATATAAGTGGTAACCATAGACGTATGACTGGGACGGCATAGGTCTAAATGTATTGATGTATTAATTGATGTATAGTTGAGTTATAGAAGGTAGAGAGAAATGAAACAGTTTGTAAAAAGGCTGTTGTACGGAGTATTAATCGTATCTACGGTATGCACTCTTTCTGGATGCAATCGGGAGGAAACCTCTACAACGGTACATGCTGATCGTGGTCCTGTAGGGTATAAGGCGATTGCGGCTATGAATGCGTCGGCTGCAGAAAAGGCTGAACAAAGTGTGCGTACTATGTCACGAGAGGATAAGATAGGTCAATTATTGTTTGTTGGTCTTCAAGGCACTACATTGGAGGAGCCTCAAAAGGATATCATGCGTAAATATCGGGTAGGCGGTATTTTGCTTGATAATGATAATATGGTATCTAAGGAGCAAGTACGGACTTTCACACAAGGTATACGCGACAATGCGAATGTTTCGAGTTTGATGCCTCCGTTTATCGCTATGAATCGGGAACGTATGCAGTATCGACCTAGCTTAATGCTGCCTTGGATACAGCCTAAGATACTATCTAAGCAAGGCCTTGATGCGGTATCTAGTTTGGCGACGCGTACGGCCATTGAGATGCGTGACTTAGGGTTCAATCTTAATTTGGGTGTGATGGTAAATACCCATTCGTTCTATTCGTATACGGATGATGTTGATCGAGCGGCACGGATTGGTGAAATCATTACCAAACGATATGCTACAAACCATGTGTTTACGGGATATCAATTCTTTCCGGGTGGTGCAGATTATACTGTGCCAGGGCTGACTGTGGATACATCAAAAGCAAGTCTTATGGATGATGATGGGCGCGTGTTTGCTCGCCTTATCGATGCGACCAAAGAGGAACATCCTATGATTATGGTGAATGCTGTGAAAGTCACCTCTGTTGATGCTACTCATCCTGTTAGTGTATCTAAGCCGATACTTACGGATTGGTTGCGGAATGAACTTGGCTTTACTGGTGTAGTTGTTACCGATGATATTGAGGTCGGTGCTACCGTTTCTGGTATGTCTATGGCAGAGTATGCCGTACGCACCATCAATGCAGGTAGTGACATGGTTATCATACGCAATGATGCCAAGCATATTAAAGAGGTTCGTGATGCGTTGCTACAAGCTGTAGCCGATGGAACTATTTCCGAAGATCGCCTTGATGCATCGGTGCGTCGTATTATGCTTATGAAATTCAGCAATGATCAGTAGTATAGGTCTATCAAATACAAGATAAAAACTCTTTTCTTCTTATGAGAAAAGAGTTTTTTTTATGTGTAAAAGATGAAATTATTATAAGTTTATTAAAAACTATGGAATATATTTTATAGTTTATTTAAATTATGATATAATAAACTCCTGAGAATTAGTTTTAAGGGAGGTGAGATCCTATATGAAATGTAGTAACCATGAGGCCGTCATTGACGCCATAATGGAACAGTACAATAAGGACTATATGGAGATGAGTGTTGTCTATGGTCCTTATAGCGTAGGTAAGACACATATTGCTAGAGAGTTACAGTCTCGATTAGAACCGGGGCATACGGTCTATCTACTTGGACGATTAGCAAATGAGTCTATTCATATTCGATCCATTGAGAGAGAATTAAAAAAGCCATCTGGGACATATCAGACCTTGGAAGAGGCTTTGCGCGGTGTTTTTCAAGCGAGTCTTGACAAACGAGTTATGTGTATCATAGATGATTATCCTTCGTTTGTAGACACAGTGCCACAGGCACCTATCATATTACGCGATTTGATGGAAACCTATCTTAACCATGGTAACGTATTTATACTTCTCATGGGAACTCATGTGGATCAATTAAAAGGTCGCATCATTGGAGAGTCGAGTTTGATTGCTGCCTACATCCATAGCTATTTTAAGGTACATCCATTTACACTTGATGATGTGAGAGCATTAGGTTGGGATTATACGGATGAATATCTTGCTAAGCTATACCATGTAACAGGTGGGATGCCTGGTAATCTTGTACAGATAGATCCATCTGCATCGGTAGATGATAATATTGTGCGTTTATTCTTTAAACCACAAGGATTCTTGTGTGTGGAACCGCAACGGTTACTGATGCGTTACATTCGGAATACAGGAGCCGCTAATGCCATTTTATATGCATTGGCACAACTAGATAAGCCGTTTTATACAGAATTATGTCATGCTAGTGAATTGAAAAGCGGCACCTTTGCAACTCGTATGGCCGACCTACTTGATATGGAAATTATTGGACGTATACAAGGGGGAAGTCGTGGACCATTGCGTTACGCAGACTACCATTTTGTTAATACGATGTTCCAATTTTGGTATCAATTTGTATTCCCATATCTTGAGGAAATCAATGCTGGACAGGGTCCATATATTTACGATACAGTTGTAAAACCCCAATTAGCTAACATTGTATAATTCACGTACTTTTCTGTAATAGTATTGTAATACTATACAATTACATAGGAAACAACAAAAATTCCGCTGTAAATCTATGCATTTACGGCGGAATTTCTTGTTTGTCTAAATATTTATTTAGGTGTATATTGCAGGTGAGCCTAGGCAGAAAGGATTGAATATGAATGTAAAACATGTGGTATGTCCCTCAAAGGTTTTGCAATCGGTGACAGACCTAAGTTTAGTACGCGTTTGTCAGGAGCGTCGTGTATCGGTTCTCAGTACAGATCGAGGCATATGGCCTATTGAAGAATTGACAATTGATGCGGCACAAGTTGAATTGTGTCGGCGCTATCGGCCACTCATCGCTAGCTATGCGAGGCGATTGAGTACCGCAACATTGACAGATGATGTAGAATCATTTCTGTGGATTATCTTTATTGAATCGATTTATAGCTTTCACACGTCAGGGAAAGTACCATTTTCAGGATATGTAAAAGCGAACATCCGTTATGGATATCTCAATTTTTACAAACAATCAGTACAACAATGGCGCTACGAATTGACCTTACCTATGTGTACAGGGGATGATGTAGCGGAGCCAGCGATGGACCAATTTCCTGATGATGTAGATATTGAACAAGACCTCATTAGTTCCTCGATAGAAGACGAATTGCGCAATCGTCTATGGTCTGCATTTAAGCAGCTGCCTCGAGAACAACAACAGTTATTGTATGCTTTATATCGGGATGGTAAAAGCTGTGCTGCTATAGGATGTGAGTCACATCAATCGAGACAAGCAGTACAACAACGCCATCAAAAGGCGATTGATCAACTACGGTACTACATGATGGTAGCTGATAACAAACAATTCCATTGGCAAGATATGTAAAATATAAATAGTAATAATCAAAGTTAAAAAAAATAAAATATTTTTTAATTTATATATTTACAGTTTCTAATTATAGGTATACAATTAACTCATAAGTGCTGCTAAAGCACATTTATATAACACGTGTTATTTATACAATTTTACAAGAGGAATTCCTTAGTTTTATTACTCATTAATCTTAAGAAAGGTTATAATGATGCAAAATACAGCGTATCACAAGGTAAGTAATAAAGAATCAATTTCTTGTAATCCAAATGCAATATATGGCGATGTAGATCACCATATATGTTGCTTAATCCCTGTTTACATAGATGGTGGTGATTGCACAGCCTGTTACTATGTAGATGGTCGGCGTGATATCATTCACAAATCCATTAAAACGGTATTGCGAGAGGTAGCACGTCACGAGGGTGTTTTAGCAAACGGCATTCAATCAACGAGACGGTCAAAGCCTATGTATACGGATCCACGAACATTAGGTCCTAACATGACATTTGCTTGTCTTAAAGCACGAAAACCAATTGCGCGCGATGTGGTATATGGTTTATTTAACGTTATTATCCCATTTCAATACCATATTGAGCCAGGGCCAGAACCACATACAACGTATATCATCATAGGAGACTTTGATCCTATACTTGTATTTCATTCCCCTGACCACGTGCAACGCAAACTACGTGATGCTTTGTTAGAGCATTTAGATTATACGAAACGGATGCTTGCTAAATTGAGTACCTGCGGTAACCCTTATGTGGTGGCTGAAATCTATGGCGCATCGAGAACACTAGCGGGAGTATAGCAACACATATTTAGAGAGTCTGGGAGGGACGTAATATGAATTACGCAACAAAATTACGTGTGATAACAATGGTTAGTTTGCTCGGAGTATCTTCTATCGGGTTGGTTCAAGCCGCCGATACACCTATCGTTTCAACGGGTGGTGCAACCTATAATATAGGATTACAGGGATCTACTTTCTCCAATTCGGACAATGTATCCTTAGGTGGTCAAACCGGTGCTACTAATAGTAATCCATATACATATGTTGGAGATCCAAATGCAAAAGGAAATGATATCGCCATTGGACGTTTAGCGTTAAACGGATCAAATGGTGGTGGCAATGTCGCATTAGGCGGAAAAACTTTTGTTGAAGGCAAGGGCGATTACAATTTCCTTGGGACCCTTGCTGCAGGTTATAAAGCCACTCTTTCTGATACCGTTGCTATCGGTTACTTTACTGGTGCCGGTGCTACGGGTAATAAAAATGTGTGGATTGGTAGATCACAAGCTAGTGGTAGCACAGGTAACAATACGGTGTTGATTGGCTCTAACTCTAAAGTGAATGGTGATTTTAACTATGGCATGGGTCATGGCGTTATCTTTCAAGGTAACAAAAACTCTGCCGTGGGTGCATACAATAAAATTGAAGGTAACCAATCGGGCGCCTTTGGCGTAGGTACCTATAATGTGGCCGCCGTTAAGGGTGATAATTCCTATAGCGTAGGTAATAAGAACCAAGTTAGTGCCAATAATACATTCGTAATGGGCAATAATGTGAACACATCGTTAGATAATGCAGTTGTATTAGGTAATAATTCCACTGCTGAAAGTAGTGATGTGGTGAGCACTCCAAGCTATACCTATGCAGGTGGTACCGTTAACTTTGCCGGTACTGCACCAGTATCTACAGTATCAGTAGGCGCCACCGGTCAAGAACGGACCATCACACATGTAGCTGCTGGCCGTGTTAGTGCAGACTCTACGGATGCTATCAATGGTTCTCAATTATATGGTGCGAACCAACAAATCGATAATCTATATAACAAAATTAATAACATTGGAAAAGAGGCTAATAAAGGCGATGCTCGTGCTGCGGCACTAGCTGCATTACATCCAATGCAATTTGATCCAGATAATCGAGTACAAGTGATGGGCGGCATTGGTCACTACAAAGATGCTAATGCCCTCGCTCTCGGTGTTGGTTATTATCCAAAAGAAAACTTGCTCCTCACTGCAGGTGCTACAGTTAACGACCACATCATGGCCAACCTTGGTGTATCCTATAAATTCGGCGAAAACAAAACATTACAAAAAATCTCTCCTGCTTCCTATAATGCTCTCGAACAACGAGTTAATACATTGGAAACTCAAAACAAAAAGTTGCAAGAAACAGTAGATATGCTCGTACAAAAATTAAATAACAAATAATATTGAGATACTTAAATAGCTGTATAGTAGAGACAGATCATTCATAAAAACCTCAGTATATAAGCGGATAGTTAATCCATTGCGATTATCTATCCGTTTTTTAGTACTAATATTGTAACTGGCAACCATAGGGTATACGAAACCGTAAGCGATTTATTCTGTCGTAGTTTTATATATATAGTATTACAAAATGGAAATTAAAATAAGAAATCGTAATATAAAATATCGTTTTTGCAATTTGTTTGAATATAAATAGTTGGTGTGTTACACTTAGCATACTAGGAGGTAAGTACATGAACACTACCAAATATATTCGTTTACTATCTATGACGATAGATAATATAAAGAATGTTGAACATGGATGTATTAATTTCATAAACACCAGAAAAGACTATAAGTCGAGTCTATTAGGTATATATGGTCAAAATGGTTCTGGTAAAACAGCTCTTATAGATGCGATTAGCATTTTAAAATTATTACTTACAGGCCAGAAATTGCCTTCTACAATTTGTGACTATATCAATATATCCTCTGCCTCTCATACGTGTGAATTAAATTTTGAATTACTAATAGAGGATAATCATAAGCATATTTTAGTAGATTATCAGGTGGAATTAGGCATTACCTCATCGACTACTGGTGAAAGCAATATAACGGATGATATCAGAGCTGGAGAACATCGTATTTGTATTACAAAAGAGCGATTACAATATAAGCTTGAAAGTATAGATTCGAATATTAGAAAAAGTGTTTTAATTGACACAGATGTACAGGCCAAACAAATCTTTAAACCTAAATCAAAATTAGATTTACTAGTTGGTCGTGATATTGATGATATTACAGATCTAATTGTAAATAAGAAGCAAGCAAATGCGGAATCTAGATCTTTCATTTTTTCTCCAGAGTTTATGAAACGACTTTATCATCGTAATAAAATGATGGGTACAAATCAAGATTTTGCATTAGTATATTCGATTTTGACAGACTTAGTAAAATACGGAAATCATGATTTATTTGTAGTAACAACGGAACATAGTGGCTTAATTAGTCTCGATGCACTTCCACTAGAAATAAACTATCGGGCTGATACGAGACACATTGTAGGGACGATAGGTTTATCTCTAAATCAACCTAATGTATTTCCTATAGCTGTTGTACAAGATATCAGAGATAGTATAGCTATGATGAATTTGGTATTAACTCAAATTGTCCCTGGATTAACTATAGGTGTGGAAACATTAGGTAAGGAAAAATTGCAGGATAATCAAGATGGAGAGCGATTTGAGTTAGTATCTTATAAATCTAATACGTATATTCCATTAAAATATGAATCTGAAGGAATACGTAAAATTATTTCTGTTTTAGGTTTATTAATATCTGTATATAATAGAAAGTCCATTACAGTTGCCATAGATGAGCTAGATTCCGGTATTTTTGAATACTTACTTGGCGAGATTTTACGAATCATTTCAGAAAAAGGTGAGGGTCAATTAATATTTACATCTCATAACCTAAGACCTTTAGAAACACTTGATAAAGGCTGTATTGCTTTTACCACAACTAATCCTAGCAATCGATATACGCGAATGGTCAATGTAAAGACAAGTAATAATCTCCGTGATTTTTATTATCGAGATATTATGCTGGGGGAACAGAACGAAGAATTATATAAATCGACCAATAATGCTGAAATTTCTTATGCCTTTAGGAAAGCTGGTGCATATAAATGGCACGACGAAAAATAGTACTTGTTATTGTTGAAGGACCTTCTGATGCGGATTCGTTGGAATTATTCTTCTCTAAATTTTTTGATAGCAACACTGTACATATGAAAATTATGTACGGTGATATTACCTCTAAAAAAGGGATAAATCAGTCGAATATTAAGGCTAGATTAGGTAATGAAATTAAGATATATGCTGAAAATAATCATTTTAAAGCTACGGATGTTCAGCAAATTATACATTTAGTTGATATGGATGGGGCTTTTATTAATAACTCTGCTATTATTGAGGATACGACAAAAGATAATTTTGTATATACATTTGAAAATATTATAGTTCCAAATCGAAAAGAGGCTATTGGGCGAAATGAACGTAAGCGTGAGAATTTAAATGTCTTAAGTTCACGGACCTCTGTAATGTGGAATAGCATTCCTTATAAAATATATTATATGTCCTGCAATTTGGATCATGTGTTACATGATAACCCCAATGCTACAGATGAGGAGAAGAAGATTAACTCATTGGCTTTTACCGAAAAGTATTATTATGATATAAATGAATTTATTAAATTTATAAGTGAGTCTGCATTTTCCCAATGCACAGATTATAAAGAATCGTGGGATTATATAAAACAAGATAATCACTCATTAGAACGTAATTCTAATTTAGGATTATGTTTTATATAGGGTGGACTGATGGATAGTATAAAAAGGAGCTGTTTAGTTACAGCTCCTTTTTCGTATTCAAATTATTTTGTAAAGTACCCCAGCATTTCAATGTGTGCTAATACTTCGTGCACATATTCTTCGGTAGGTACTCTGTAGGTATAGCCGTCCTTAGTGGTACGGTTAACCGTTAGATTGGCATCAATGTTGGCGATTAAGTCCGCAAGGGAAATTGGTTTACCTAATTGTTTCATTACGTATAGCAAACCATTATCGACCACATCATCGACTTGGTTGTACATATTGCCAGGGGTGAGGTATTGTTGTCCTCCTTTATCTACGATGGTTTCAATGTACTTGATAAAGCGCTCTGGGATGTAGCTTTCATTTTCAACAAATGGCGTGCGAGGATAGGATGCACCAAAAATGTTGAGGTTATCTGTTACGATGAGTAAGAACAGACGTTGATACAATACGTTAGGATCGATAACATAGCCTGGATAGTGAGTTTCGATGTAATTGATGATATCCTGAACGGTAAATTCTTTGAACGTATCCATCAATACTTTAATGGCGATGAAAATCGTGTTTGTCCATTCTTCAGGAACGCCTTTCACATTTCTAGATGGTGCCATAAAGTACAAGTTATTTAAAATGTCTTGTGTTACCGTTTCGTCATGTTTAATCTTGCCTACATTGGATAGTTTCGTTAATAGGCTCATACGGAATTGTGTGTCATACACGTAATCGTAGAATTGTTCCTTATCGATGTAATTGCCGTTAGATAAGGTGGAAATATTTTTTTCCACGTCTCCTGAAAGCCAAGTGATAAAGGAGCGTTGTAATGATTCGTCACCTACATAGGCACAGCCGTGTTGGCGAGCTCGTTCAATGAAATCGGATACATATACTGGATCATTGTAGGTTTCCAAGTACTCGTGTGCTACGTAATAATCATTAGATTGTAACACCCGATTGATGTTGTTAATTTTGTAATTGGATTGTGTACGAGAACGATCATCGCTGTTCATCGTTTCTGCTACGAGTTTTAATACACTCTTCGTGTAAAGGGTGCGTTCCAATAAATCTTTATCTTCTGCTCGTTTGTCAGCATACAACATGATCTCGCGCAACTGCTCTAATCGTTTCCAACCAGGATACGTATTGTACGATACATAGGCAATACCGCGATTCGATAAATTCTCGCTACAAATATCAAGAATTTTGTCTTTTACCATGTCCGGTACCCAAGACCAGATACCATGAACGATGATGTAATCGAAGGTACCAAAGCTTTTGTCCACGTCCATGATATTTTTTTCTAGTAGCGTCACATTCGTAAGGCCGATGGATTTGATGATCTCGTTACCATGTTGTACCTGTACGCTAGATAGATCGATGCCTGTAAACGTTGCCGTAGGGTAGTACATCGCTTGTGGGATGATATTACCGCCACAGGACGCACCAAGTTCTAACACGCGCGCCTTGTGCACAGGAACCGGATCAAGACCATAAATCTTAGCCTTTGCGTATAAATTGTTGATGTTCGTGCTAGAGAATGGTTTTGAAATATAAAGGAACGTATCGTAGGACGCCTTTAAATCATTTATACTCTTTTCTACATCCCTAGGCATTTCCATTGTGTGTGCCGTCGTATCCGTCACATCTGGTTTGGATACAATATTTTGGTTAGCTGCCGTTTCAGCAGAGGCTGATGCGGCTTTATTTTTTTTGGTTTCTTTTTTCATGATTAACCCCTTTGTCTACACTCCCTCATGTATTACTGTAGATTAGTATATCATACTATATTGCTTTATGGTGAAAGTTTATATTCCTTATATATATAAACCTATATAGAAAATTATATAGACCTAGCGTGAAATATTTATACCATCAATATAATATATGTGCTTACAGCTACATTCATGAATAGTTCATTCATGTATACTAAGGCTAATTTGATAAGTTTTGGTGATGTAAACAACTATTTTTGGTAGTACATAATAGTTTATATACTGTTATTTAATATGGTTTATTATGGATTTACAATATATCGATGGTTTTGAAAGTACATAAATATATTAACTGATAATTTATGAAAATGTGATGATAATTAATATTTGCATAAATAAATAAATCGAAAACATTTAATGTATGTTTACTAAAATTGAAAAAAATAGTACAAAAATGTGTAAAAAATACACCATTTCTTAACAAAAATTAAAAAATAAAACATTTTTCCAATTTTATGAGAAAAAAATGAGAGAAAATGTTTTACAAAACAAAAAATATTTGTTATAGTATGTACATGAAGTAAGATGAATGAAAAGTGAAAGGTATAAAACAGTCTTTCATATAATGATTTTTATTTCTATCGAATAGGGATTAATTAAGGATTA
The DNA here is from genome assembly GCF_934230905.1 of uncultured Veillonella sp. Lineage (GTDB taxonomy): Bacteria > Bacillota > Negativicutes > Veillonellales > Veillonellaceae > Veillonella. The sequence goes on from NZ_CAKQFJ010000007.1 coordinate 73,593, forward strand.
TAAGTGTCTTAAAGAAAGAGAAAAAGAAAGGGGTTCATAGAAATATGAATAAGATCTTTAAAGTAGTTTGGAGCAAAACAAAAGAATGCTACGTAGTAGTATCCGAAGTAGCAAAAAACAATGGTGGTAAGAAAAAAGTTCTTGCTAGCGTATTAGCTGGTTTGGCTATGGTTGGTGCTACTGCACAAATGGGTACACCTGTACAAGCGGGCTCTAACACGAATGGTAATAATATTAATGTTTGGTCCAATCAAAGAGTTGATACACCTACACCAGGTGGCCCTGCTGTAACAAATACAAATACACAAAATACTGCAGGTGATAACTCTGTTACTATTGGTCAACAATTAACAACAGGTACAGGAGCTGTAGCTGTTGGTAGATTATCTACTGCAGCAGGCGATCGTGCGGTGGCTATTGGTGAAAATGTTAATGCTAAAAAAGAAGATACAATTTCTGTAGGTAGCTCTAATAATTCTAATACTGGTGGTGGTATCACTATTGGTAAAGGGAATACTGCTGATTCTACTGCAAATGGTGGTAGAGCTGCAGGTAACTCTCAAATTGCTATCGGCCGTGATAATAAAGCATCTCAAGAAGATACATTAGCTTTGGGTCGTGCAAATACAGCATCTGGCTCTGTATCTGTAGCAATCGGTTCTCGTTCCGAAGCAACAAATTCTGGGTCTATTGCAATTGCTGGTAATGGTGATGGTTACAAAACTACATCCACAGGCCAAGGCTCTATTGCAATTGGTATGCAATCTAACTCCACAGGTAAAGCTTCTACTGCAGTAGGTGGTGTTTCACAAGCAACTGCTACAGGCGCTGCTGCCCTTGGATATAGTGCAAATGCTACTGCTGAAAGTGCGACCGCATTAGGTCAAGAATCTGTTGCATCTGTAAAAGATGGTGTTGCTCTTGGTTCTCATTCCAAAGCAACTACTGCAGCAGGTGTGGATGGTTATAATCCTGCTGATAGCCGTACAAATACATATGCTGGTTTATCTGGTAATGCAAAAACATCTACATTAGCAGCTGTTTCTGTAGGCGATGGTTCTAATGCGACTCGTCAAATTACAGGCCTTGCAGCAGGTAAAGAAGATACTGATGCAGTTAACGTGGCTCAATTAAAAAATGTTAACTTAAAATATGCTGGTAATAGTGGTAGTGGCGATGTGTTGTTGAATAATGGTACATTAAACCTTAAAGGTGAAGGTTTAATTTCTACAAAAGCAGATGGTAATGGTGTTACAGTTAAAATTGCAACAGGTAATGATATCACTAATAACAATGGTAAGGCAGTAGCTCCTTCTCCAAATGGTGTTGCTACTACTGATAATGTAGTACAAGCTATTAATAAAGCTGGTTGGAATGCTAATGCATCTGCTAATGGTGGTGCATTAACAGGTTCTGCTACTGCAACTAAAGTAGTTCCTGGTGATACAGTAACTTTCAGTGCAGGTAAAAACCTCACAGTAGCGCAAACATTAGGCACTAACGCTCAACAATACACATATTCTTTGAATAAAGATGTTGATTTGACTAGTGGTGGTTCCTTGACTGTTGGTGGTACAACAGTAACTAATGGTGGTGTAACAATTACTGCTCCTACTGGTGGTACTACAACAAATGTTACATTGACTAATGCTGGTCTTAACAATGGCGGTAATAAGATTACTAATGTTGCAGAAGGTAAAGCTGATAATGATGCAGTTAATGTAAAACAATTAAAAGATGCTAAAACTATATTAAAAGATGGTAAAAATACAACTGTTGTAGGTACAGGTACAGCCGCTGATCCATATAAAGTAAATGTTGAAGGTGCTTTAACTGGTATTACATCTATTTCTAATGCTACAACTGGGCCAAAAATGACATTTGGTGGTAGTTCCATCAATATTACTGGTGGTAACTTATCCTTGGGTGATGGCACTACAAACAATAAAATTGTGAACGTGGCTCCTGGTACAGATGATAATGATGCAGTTAATGTAAAACAGTTGAAAGATACTGAATTACATATCACGCCTGGTACGTATACACCTGATGCTAATAAAAAAGTTAAATTAACATATACAAATGGTAATAATACTGTAGTTAATGGTAAAGAAGCAGTTATTGATTTATCTAGTTTGACAACAGGTGGTACTACTTCTACTGAAAAAGTACAAAAAGCAGCCGATGCTACTAATGATAAAAATATTGCAGAGGTAGGACCAAAATCTGGTGATACATTTGGTGCTGCTAATGCGACTTATGAAGTATCTGTATCTCGTAATGCTGTTAAAGATGCAGCTCGTGAAGCGGTAACAGTAAATAATGGTGGTACAACAACTGGTGGTACGTATACAGCTGATACAAATAATCCTATTTCTGTAACACCAACACCAGATAATACAAACCACAATACAACATATGCTATTACATTTGATGGTAATAAAGCGGCTAAACAAATTCCATTAACTTATAAAGCTAATGGTACTGGTGATAAAACAGTTAAATTAGACAAAGGTTTAGACTTTACTAATGGCACAAATACTACAGCAGAAATCGGTAACGATGGCGTTGTTAAATTCCATTTGAACAAAGACGTTGATTTGACTAATACTGGTTCCTTAACTGTTGGTGGTACTAAAGTTAACAATGGTGGTGTAACAATTACTGCTCCTGCTGGTGGCACAACATCTAACGTTACTTTGACTCAATCTGGCCTTGATAATGGCAGTAATAAAATCATTAATGTTAAAGATGGTGATGTAAACCCTACATCCAAAGATGCTGTAAATGGTAGTCAATTATATACTGTTGATCAAAAATTCAACAATAAAATCAATTTAGGTGCAGATGGTAGCACAGAAACTACTAAATTCACATTAGATAATGCTGGTGGTATCAAATTCAACATCAAAGGTGATGGTTCTGGTGCAAGTAGTGCAAACCAATACATCAGCACAACTGCTAGTGGCTCCGATATCAAAGTAGACTTGACACAAGCTGCTAAAGATAAATTAAATAAAACATATAATGTAACTTCTAGTAATAATTCAGTAGCAATTAATACTACAACAGCTAATGGTGTAACAACATTCGATTTGCAAGTAGCACCAGCTACTGGTACCACTTCTACTTGGGATATTAAATCCTCTGCAGATGCTGCTAATGGTGGTGCAACGGCGGCAGGCCATGAAACAGCCGCTAAAACTATTGCTAATGCAAAAACAGTAGAAATGATCGCTGGTAAAAACTTAACTGTTAAACAAACTAGCGATACTAATGGTGCTAAGGTTGAATTTGCTCTATCCGATGAAATTGCAGTTGGTAAAGATGGTGCTAATGGTGCTAATGGTGTTGATGGTAAAATCGGTGTTAATGGTAAAGACGGTGCATCCGTAGTTATCAATGGTAAAGACGGTTCTATCGGTCTAACAGGTCCTCGAGGCACTGCAGGTGCTCCTGGTGCTAGTGCAACATTGAAAGTAAAAGATGGTGTTCCTGGTGTTGATGGTGCTCCTGGTACTAACTTGACTCGTATCGTTTACACAGATAAAAATAATGTTGAACATGAAGTGGCAACACATGATGATGGCATGAAATTTGCTGGCGATGATGGTCAAGCAAACCAAGCAACTAATGCTAATGTTATTAAAAAACATCTCAATAATGTTGTAGACATTATTGGTGGCGCTACTAAAGCTGATTTAACTACGAATAACATCGGTGTAAACAACGATGGCAATGGTAAATTACTCGTTCAATTGTCTAAAAATCTTAATGGTATTAACACTATTAAAAATGGTGGTACAACGATTACATTGAATAATGCTCCTGGTGGTGCTGCTAATACACCTGCCGTAACAATCTCTGGTGGTAACTTATCCGTTGGTGGTAACAAGGTTACTAATGTGGATGATGGTACTAATGATAGCGATGCAGTTAACTTAAAACAATTGAAAGCAGCTAAAACAGAAGTAAAAGCTGGTGACAATGTAACTGTTAAACTTACAACTGATACAACAGATGGTCATAATATTTATACTGTAAATGCTGTAACACCAGCGGTTTACACTAAAGCTGATGGTACTAAAGTATATAAAATTGTAGATCCTACAAGTGGTGCTGTTACGTGGAATACAAGCCCTGATGGTACTGGTACAGTAGTTAATGCAGGTGATGTGATTACATCTTTCGAAACTCCTGCTAATGGTACAACAAAAGGTTCTACAACTGGCGGTACTATGATCGTTAACAACGTTGGTTCTGCTATTAATGGTAAAACTGGTGCAACATATTTAGATAAATTAGATGCTGCAGTTGGTGATAATAATACAAAACATGCAGCGGTTAACGTAACCGATTTGAAAAATACTGCTGATGCGTTGACTGATAAAGGTTTGAAATTCGACGCTAATGTTGGTGGTGTAAAAACTAATAAATTAGGTTCCGTTGTGAAAGTACAAGGTGCCGGTGCTAGTGCAGATGCTGATTATAGCGGTGCTAATATCAAAACTTTCATCAATCAAACTGGTGATGATACTACAATTGATGTAAAACTCGATAAAAATTTAGCTGGTATTAACTCTATTACAGGCGATACTAATTCTGGTAAATTGGTATTCCAAAATCCAACAGCTACTGGTAACAATGGTGATGCTTTCAAATTCACTGGTGGTAACATCAATGCTGGCAATAACAACATTACTAATCTTAAATCAGGTATTGTAAACAATAATGATACAGATAATAAAAATGGTGCTAACATCGGTGATGTTAAGAAAATTGCTAAAGATACTGATTTACACATCGCACCAACAGCTGGCACTACAAATAATGTAGCTGAATATACAGTTGATGCTAATAATAAAGTTACATTGACATACCAAGATGGTAATGGCGCAGCAGTGGCTGCTCCAAAAGCGGTTATCGATTTATCTGCATTGGCTAATAAAATTACATCTGGTTATACATTTAATGCGAATGCTACTGCAAATGGTGGTACTGTTGCTAATGATACAACTCATCCAGCTGCAGTGACTGCTGTCGCAAATGGTGGCACAATCAACTATGCAGCAGGTAAAAACTTGACTGTAAAACAAGACATTGATGCAACTAATAAAATACATACTTATACGTATAGCCTTGATAAAGACTTAACTAATCTAGATAAAGTTGTTGTTAATGGTAAAGATGGTGTTGCTGGTAAAGATGGTGTAACTATCGTTGGCCCACAAGGCGCAACTGGTGCTACAGGCATACCTGGTACAAATGGTATTGACGGTAAAGTAGGTATTGCTGGTAAAGATGGTAAAGACGCAGTATCCATTTCTGGTAAAGACGGCGTAGGCCACATTGGTTTACAAGGACCTAAAGGTACTCCTGGTACACCAGGTGCTGATGGTGCAAACCTAGATATTTCTACAGATCATGGTACACAAACACTTGTTAAACCAGAAGCTAACAACAATAACCAATCTGAACGTATCGTATACGTACCAAAAGATGCTAATGGTAATCCATTGAAAGATACTGATGGTAACGATATTAAACGTGAAGTTGCTACTATGGATGATGGCTTGAAATTCACTGGTAACAATACTTCTACTGAAAATAAACATAAACTTGGTTCTTTAGTAAAAGTACAAGGTGAAGGTGTAACTGCTGCTGATGAAGCTGCGTTCCAATCTGCAACTGGTAATATCGCAGTTACTGCTAATGGTACTGATACATTAACAATCCGTTTGAATAAAAACCTTAAAGGTTTAAATAGTATCCAACTTGGTGATAATACTATTAAGAGCAATGGCGATAACATTGAATTCACTACAAAAGGTGGTACTACAAAAACTGTAGCTACTACAGATCAATTGTGGACTATCCAAGCTAATGGTACAGATGTTCCTGCTACGAATGGCAAAGTTAATGTTGTTGGTACAGATGGCATTACTGTAGCTAAAAATGCAGCTGGTAACCTTGAAATCAGCGGTGCTGGTCTTGGCACAATGAATAGTTTTGATGTAACTGCTAACAATGGTGCTACAAGTAAAACTATTGATAATGGTAAAAAAGTAGACTTCAATGCTACTAGCAACTTAACTGTTAAACAAACAAGTGATGCTAATGGTACTCATATTGAATATGCATTGAACAAAGATGTTGATCTTGGTAATACTGGTTCCTTAAAAATTGGTGATACTACTATTAATAATGGTGGTTTGACAATTGCTAATGGTCCTTCCGTTACTAGTACTGGTGTAGATGCAGGTAGCAAGAAAATTACTAACGTAGCTGATGGTGCTGTAAATGCAACATCTAAAGATGCAGTGAATGGTTCTCAATTGAAGAAATACACTGATGCAGCGAAAACAACAGTAGAAGCTGGCGATACTAACGTTAAGGTTGAAACTGATAATTCAGCAGCAGATGGTCATACGAACTACAAAGTATCTTTGGAACCTGTTGTAACTATTGGTGATACTCATAAAGTTAAAATCGACGGTCATACTGGCGATATCACTGGTTTAACAAATGTAACTCTTAATGATCCTACATTTGCAACAAAAGGTCGTGCAGCAACTGAAGAACAATTGGATAAAGTTCTTACTGAGGCTAAGAAAAAAGCTGTTGAAAAAGTACAAGCTGGTACTGCAGCCGCTGGTGATACAAATATTGCTACTGTAGCTCCAAAAGCTGGCGATACATTCGGCGCAGCAGGTGCAACATATGAAGTGTCCGTATCTAAAAATGCTGTTAAAGATGCCGCTAAAGAAGCTGTTAAAGTAACATCCGTGAGCCCTGCTATTACAGTAACTCCAGATACATCTGTAGCTCATGAAACAACTTATAAAGTTGGTTTCGATGGTAATCAAGCTGCAACTCAAATTCCTTTAACATACAAACAAAACGGTGGTAGTGCTCGTACAGTTAAATTATCTGATGGCTTGAACTTCATTGACGGAACAAATACAAAAGCTCGTACAGCTGCTGATGGTAAAGTTACATTTGATGTAATGGGTGATCTAACAGGTATTACATCCATCTCTAATGCTGCTGGTGGTCCTAAAATGACATTTGGTGGTAGCTCCATTAATGTAACAGGTGGTAACCTTGATATGGGTGGTAACAAAATTACAAATGTTAAAAAAGGTACTGCTCCAACTGATGCTGCTAATGTAGGTCAATTGACTAAGGTTATATCTAGTAATCGGAGTATAAGCATTAAACCTGTATATACAGATGCTGATGGTGCTCCAGTTTACGATTTGGCAGTATCAGGTACTCCAGGTGCTCCTGCAGCTGACCCTCGTGTAGATATGCTTGGCGAAGAAATCGGCCGTGTAGGTGCTCAAGGCGCAGCTCTCTCCGCTTTGAAACCTATCCAATACGATCCATTGGAACCAACTCAAATCATGGCTGGTTATGGTAACTACCGTGGTACTTCTGCAATCGCTATGGGCGTTGCACACTACAAAAATGAATCTACATTGATTCATGGTGGCATCTCCTGGGCTGGTGGTTCTAGCCACATGATGGCGAATGCTGGTGTAACTTGGAAAGTTGGTAACCGTGATAGCGAAGCTGCTGTAGCAGATCGTTACCGCAAAGGCCCTATCAGTTCCGCGTATGCAATGCAACAAGAAATGGCAGCTATGAAAGCTCAAAATGCCGGATTAAAAGGCGAAGTATCTGACTTGAAAGCAGAAAATGAACAAATGAAAGCTCAAATTGCTGCGATGATGGCAAAATTAGGTTTATAATTTGATAGCTAATACTTTCACAGATAGTGGGAAGAGGGAACTCGGTTCCGAGAACCCTCTCGTCCCTTTTGATTCGACTAAGAAAAGAGGAATAGATATGAAAAAATCTACAATGCTTGCTTTCACAGCAGCAGTATTAATGAGCGCTGCATCCCTTACTGGTCACGCAGCTAGCACACCTACATATGATGATGTATTAATTGTTAAAAACCCTGTAATGACGCCACAACTTGGTTCTGTTGTACTCGTTCCAGTAGCGAGCCCACAAACTGTGGCAGCTGTTCATGATTATGTGAAAGCTTGGCAAAATGCGGAAATCAATATTGCAAAAGCTAAGGTGAAATACGATGATCATAAACAATTGACGAAGTCTGAAAAGATTTGGTTGCATTCTTATGATAAACATAATTATGCTGACTATTTCCGCACACATTCTATCGGTCGTGTACATGGTCAAGAAGTGTTCATGAATTGGAACGGTGAAAACCGCAACAAAAATGAATACGAATATTTTGATATGCCAAAATATAACGAACAAGATGGCTTTACTAATAGCTATGGCTACAATGTACTTCGTGACATGGTAGATCAAATTAATGTGGTTATCCAACAGCAAAAGAAAATCGGCGGTCCTATGACTGACGAAGAAGCACAAGCTTTGGAAGATTCTATTTTGGATATCATGGCTCATGATCAAGAACATGTAAATAATGATGAACTTCGTCATTACATGAATGAAACAATTTGGTACGCCGCAAAACAAACGGTGAAAAACAAAGCAAGTGAAGAACCTACTGCTAATGATGATCATGAAGTAGATCTTCGTGCAGCTATGGCGAAAGTGCCTGTAGATCAACCTCAATCCCGTAAAGTTAATTTACGCGATGCTATTGGCAAATAATCTGGCTGATAATGAATGATACATTCAGATGGCTCTTATAGAGACTCTCTAATCCCGACCCCTTTCTATCTATAGGGGCCATAATAAAGACGCTCACACTAGGTGAACAGATTTCAGAATTGCATGCAATTTTGAAAGTACTGCTCCTTATGTGTGGGCGTTTTTTTGTGCATAGAATACGAATTGATTCTAGATCGATGTTAGTATGTGTACTGTAATAAAGACATATATTAATAGATATATATTAATAAATAATAAAATACATGAATAACTTGTTTAATTTAATGAATTGATAAAATGTCTATAAATCCTTATATTTACTGTATTATCTGTAAATACAAGTTTATGAAATTTATATATAAAAGGTGTTGGATAATAGCTGTGATTTTGCTCTATTTTACATTATTTAACATAAATATAAACTAAAAAGAACTGTTGAGTATATGAAAATTGTATGAAGAAAATGGCATAAATTATGATATAAACATAGTAATAGCTTGATTTTATACGTGTGAGAATATTTTTACACATACCTATAAATTTTCGTTTATTTTCACCTAAAATATAAAATTTCATTAAAAAAATAGGTGAAAAAGTATTTACAATTAATTAATAAATTGATATTATTTAAATATCCTATATGAAGTGTGTGTGAATGAGAGAAAAAACACTCTTCATGAAGTGAACTAAGTGTAAAAGTTACATTTTCTATGTACTTATGAGAAAGGGGTTCAAAGGTTTTATGAATAAGGTCTTTAAAGTCGTTTGGAGCAAATCTAAAGAGTGCTACGTTGTAGTACCTGAAATTGCGAAAAATAATAGCGGCAAAAAGAAAGTCCTAGCTAGCGTATTGGCTGGTTTAGCTGTCGCTGGTGCTATGGGCGGCATTGCGCCTCAACAAGCAATGGCTGGTATGGACACTGGTAATAGCCATGTAAATGTTTGGGCAGATACCCAACCAGGATTTAATGGTCGTAATTATAATGTAGGTCAAAACTCTATTGTTGTAGGTTACCAAAATACAACTGACAATGTAGCTGGTAATGATGGTAAAGTAGCGATTGGTGCTAAAAATACATCAACAAATAACGCAACTACTGCAGTAGGTAATAGAAATACGGCTACAGGTGGTGCTGCTACAGCTGTTGGTGCTGGTAATAATGCTTCTGGCGATGCTTCTTTGGCTGTAGGTAATGTAAGTAATGCAAATGCAAGAAGTGCTGTTGCTGTTGGTTCCTATAACAATGTTAATTACACACAAGGCACTTGGCAAACAACACCTAAACAAGCTGGTGAGTACTCTACAGTAATTGGTAACTACTCCAGTGCTACTGGTACTAGTGCTTCTGCAATGGGTGTATATACAAATGCTGCTGGTCCTGGTTCCGTTGCTGCTGGTTATAGCGACAATGCATTGGGGCAAAACTCTGTTGCCATTGGTTCTGAAAATACATCCCATGTAGCAGATACTATTACATTAGGTCAACAAAATAATGCTAAAACAATGGGTGGTATCTCCATTGGTAAAAACAACTTGACTGACTCTGCAGCTGGTAATCGTGGTGATGCACGTAGAAATAGAGAGAATTCCCAAATTGCCATCGGTCGTGACAACCAAGCAACAGAATTAGATACGATTGCTATTGGTCGTGAAACAACTGCATCTGGCTCTGGTGCTACTGTAATCGGTGCTCGTGCTGAAGCTTCCGGCAATAATGCTATTGCTATTGGTCAAAGTGGCGAGGGATCCCCTAAAGTAATTGCATCTGGTGTAAATGCTATTGCTATTGGCATGCAATCCCAAGCATCTGGTGAATCTGCTATCGCTGAAGGTCCTGGATCTCGTGCAGGCGGTAAATATGGTGTTGCATTAGGTCGTACAACTGAAGCAAATGCAGAGGCTGCTACTGCTTTGGGTAATGCAGCGCAAGCTAATATTGCTAATAGTGTAGCTCTTGGTTCTTCTTCTGTTGCAACAACAGATAAGGGTGTTCTAGGATATAACCCTTCTGATTTACATACTCGTAAATATACAAATTTACAAGGTAATGTACAAACCGCAACAACTGCTGCCGTATCCATCGGTAATGGCGAAACATTGACTCGTCAATTGACTGGTCTTGCTGCTGGTACTGCTGACACTGATGCTGTTAACGTAGCTCAATTGAAAAATGTTGGCGTTGCATTGACTGGTAATACTGGTTCCAGCGATTTCTTGACTGATGGCGGTAAATTAAACGTTCGTGGTGAAGGTCGTGTATCCGCAGCTGTTGCTGATGATGGTGCTAAGGATTCCAAATTAACTTTGAAATTCGATGACACTGGCATGGTGAAAGCCGGTAAAAACGTTACTGTTGATGAGAAAACTGTAAATGGTCGTACTACTTACACAATCAACGCTGCAGACGCTGCTGATAAATACGATTTCTTAACAAATGCAAAAGCTAACGGTGGTAAATTAGATGGCTCTGCAACACCTACAAAGGTTCAAAGCGGTCAAACTGTTAACTATGCAGCTGGCAAGAACTTAACGGTTAAACAAGATATTGACCAATCTCTTGGTGAACAAACATATACATATTCCTTAAATAGCGATCTTGGTGGTATTACATCCATTACTAACAAGACCGGTGGCCCTACTTTAAACTTTGGTGATCATAACATTAGTGTTACTGGTGGTAACTTAGACCTTGGTGACAATAACATTACTAACTTAAAATCTGGTGGCGATACAATCAACAACGCTGCTAACATTGGCGATGTTATTCGTATTTCCAAGGGTAATGATTTGCATGTAGCACCTACAGCCGGTACTAACAATAATGTAGCTGAATATACTGTAGATGCTAACAAAAAAGTAACATTAACATATCAAGATGGTAATGGTACAAATGTAACTGGTCCTAAAGCTGTTATCGACTTGAGCGGTTTGAAAACTGGCGATATGAGCTCCTTCAACGTAAAATCTACGGCTACAGAAGGTAAAGTGGCACAAGGTTCTGCTGGTGTTCAAGAAATCCGTGACGGCAAAACTGTAGAAATGCAAGCCGGCAAAAACATGACCATTAAACAAACTAATAACAATGGTAATGCGGCTGTTGAATTCTCCTTGAATAAAAATGTGGACCTCACTCCAGATGGTTCTATTAAAATTGGTGATACTAACATCACTGACAATGGGGTGACTATTAATGGTGGTCCTTCCATTACTAAAACTGGCATCAATGCTGGCGATTTGAACATTACTAATGTGAAAGCTGGCGTAAACGACAATGATGCAGTTAATGTTAGCCAATTGAAACAAGTTCGTGCTGACGAACGTCACATCAAACCTGGTGAATATGCTGTTGATGCCAACGGCAAAGTAACAATGACATACCTTGATGGTAATAACAAAGACGTTCCTAACGAAACAGCTGTTATCACAGGTATTGCTAAACAAGATCTTTCCAATATCAACAATGGTGGTAAGACTGTTATTAAAAATCTTGCTAAAGAATCCATTGATATGGAAAACGGTAAGAACACAACTGCTTCTCACCGCGATGTAAATGGCGTTAAAACTTTCAAAGTAGATGTTGAAGGTGATTTACAAGATATTACATCCATTACGAATAAAGCTGGCGATGGCAAAGTTGTATTCGGTGGCAACCAAACTGTTAACGTAGCAGGTGATCACAACATTAATTTGAATGCTAATGTTGGTGACATCACTGGTTTAACAAATGTAACTTTGAATGCACCTGACTTTGCAACTAAAGGTCGTGCTGCTACTGAAGAACAATTGAAAATCGTAAATAACGGTTTCAATAATACAGTTGGTTTGACTGGTAACACCGGTGCTACTGATCTTCAAAAATTGAATCAAGCTGGTGGCTTAAGCTTTGGCGTAGTTGGTGCTAATAATGGCCAATACATCAAAACAACAGCAGCTGGTAAAAATGTAGCAGTTGATTTGTCCGATGCAGCAAAAGCTAAATTGAACAATACTGTAGAGGTTCGTGGTAAAAATGCTGCGAAGGTTACGTCTGTAACAGAAAATACAAATGATGGTGGCGTTAAAACAATCTACACAGTAGACGTTGATAATGTAACACCTACAGCTGCTTCTACTGAAAAGGTAAAAGCGAAAGCTAATTCTAGTAGTTCTACAGATACAAACATTGCTAAGGTTACACCTCAAGCAGGTGACCAATACGGCGATGCTGGCGCAACTTACGAAGTAAACGTATCCCGTAACGACGTAAAAGACGCAGCTCGTGAAGCAATCACTGTCAATACTACTAATACCACTAACAACCCTATCACTGTAACTCCTGTACAAAATGATCCAAATCATAATACTACATACACAGTGACATTCGATGGTAACAAAGCAGCTACTCAAATTCCTTTAACATACAAAGCGAATGGCCAGAATGCTCAAACAGTTACATTGGATAAAGGTTTGAACTTTACAAATGGCAGAAATACAACTGCTTCCGTTGATGCTGAAGGCGTTGTTAAATACGATGTTAATAAAGATTTAGTAAACATCAATTCCATTTCCAATACTACAAATGGTCCAAAAATGGAATTCGGTCCTAACTCCATTAACATCACAAATGGTCCTATCAACATGGGTGACCAAAACATTACTAACCTTAAATCTGGTGGTGATGTTATCAATAACGCAGCTAACATCGGCGACGTAAAACGTATTTCTAAAGAAAACGATTTACACATTGCACCTACAACATCTAATCGTCAAGGTGAAACAACTACATCTTACGCTTACGATGCAGTAAGTAAATCTGTTACATTGAAATATAACGATGGTAATGGTGCCACTCAATCTGGTACAGTAGCAAAAATCGACTTGTCCGGTTTGGCTGATCAAATCAAAGACGGTTACTCTTTCTCTACTGATGCTAAAGGTAATGTAGTTGGTAACCATGCTGTTACACCTGTAGCAAACGGTAAAACTGTTTCTTATGCAGCAGGTAAAAACTTAACTGTTGCTCAAAATATTGATAATGCAACTGGTGAACATACTTACACATATGCATTGTCCAATGATGTTGATTTAACACCAAATGGTTCCTTGAAAATTGGTGACACGATTCTCAACAATGGTGGCTTAACAATTACAGGTGGTCCATCTATTACTAAAACTGGTATCAACGCTAATAATACAAACATTATTAATGTAAAAGCTGGCGTAAACGATACTGATGCAGTTAACGTAAAACAATTGAAAGATGCTCGCACAGTAGTAACTTCTAACGATAATTCTGTAAAAATTAATAAAACAGAAAATGGTAATCAAGTTACTTATGACTTGCATGTAGCTCCTGGTGCTGCACAATCCGTATGGAATGTGAAATCTACAGGTAATACAACTGCTGACTCTGAAACAACTGCAAAAACTATCTCTGATGGTAAAACAGTTGAAATGGCAGCCGGTAAAAACTTGACTGTTAAACAAACTAGCAACAATGACGGTGCTAAAGTTGAATTCGACTTGGCTAACAATATCAAGATTGGTAATGATGGCAAAGACGGTAAAGATGGCATTGATGGTACAATCGGCGTAAATGGTAAAGATGGTTCTTCCGTTGTAATCAACGGTAAAGACGGCTCCATTGGCCTTAATGGTAAAGACGGTAAAGATGGTCTTACTATGAAAGGCGAAAAAGGTGCTGATGGTATCACTCGTATTGTTTACAACGATAACAACAACAATAAACACGAAGTGGCTACATTGGATGATGGTTTACGTTTCGATGCTAACTCCGGTGGAGAAAAGAAAAATAAACTTGGTTCCAAAGTCACTGTAAAAGGTACTGGCGCTAAAGCTGATTCCGAATATGATTCCTCTAACATCAAAACTAGCATTACGCAAGGTGCTGATGGTAACAGCGAAATCAACATCGGTTTGGCTAAAGATTTGAACAACATCAATACAATTAAGAATGGTGGCAATGCTACTTTCACAATTGGTGGCGACAACTTCGCATTCAATGGCGGTAATGTAAGTCTTGGTGGTAACAACATCACTAACCTTAAATCTGGCGTTATTAACAACAATGATACAGATAATACAAATGCTGCTAACATTGGCGACGTTAAAAACATTTCCAAAGCTAACGATATTCACATTAAAGATAAAACATACACTGTAGATCCTGATAAAACAGTTACATTGGAATATGTTGACGGCAACGATAAGAAAATCGATAAAACAGCTAAGATTGATTTAAGCAACTTGCCTACAGGTGGTAATACAATTACTTACAAAGCGAATAATCAAAATGCTCAAACAGTTAACTTGAATAAAGGTTTGAACTTCACAAATGGTTCCAACACAACCGCTTCTGTAGATGCTGATGGCGTAGTTAAATACGATCTTAACAATACTGTAAACTTAACTCCATCCGGTTCCTTAACAATTGGTGATA